>JADJPU010000001.1:0-608047 GCA_016713115.1 Cellvibrionales bacterium
CCGGCTTAGAACTGATGGCTTTTATTCCCAGTGGCGTTTATGAAGAATGGAACGACACTAATAAAAATTACATAAAAGACGCTGGAGAAACTGAGAAAAAATTATTTAACCTCACACAAGAAAATTATGAGCATCGATTGTTTGTCGATGGCGATGCCACTGCCAGCGATGTGTTTTGGGGTGGTTCATGGAAAACCTATCTAGTAGGGGCATTGGGTGCAGGTGGACGCAGCGTCTATGCACTGGATATAAGCGATACCAGTTTTACTGCGTCTGATGTGCAATGGGAATTTTCTCATGCTGAATTGGGCAGAACTTACGGCAAACCCATCATTGCGCGTTTTGCAGACAACCAATGGTATGCCGTATTCGCCAATGGCTTAGACAGCACATCCGATATTGCCAGTGTATTCGTGGTCAATCTCGCCAACCCTGCTGACTACCACATTCTGTTCACCGATGCAGGCGACACAGCATCAGCCAATGGCATGATGACGGTGCAAATCAAGCTCAATGCACAGCGCACCGCCACAACCATTTACGCAGGCGATATACAAGGAAACCTCTGGAAATTTGATGTGAGTCTTGCCGGTGCTTTTCCCGCCGGAACACAATTATTTTCCGCCACAGATCCAACTGGCATCAAGCAAGCCATCACAGGTGGCATCACACTGGGCGAGCATCCCGACGGCTTGGGAACCATGCTGTATTTCGGCACTGGAAAATATTTTGAGAACACCGATAAGAGTTTTTCTGCGAACTCTGCTCCGCAAGTTGACAGTTTTTACGGCGTATTAGACACGGGCAGTGACAACCACCTGAAGCGTTCAGAATTAGAGCAACAGGTATTCGCAAATGAAGGCTATGCAGCCCGAAGTACATCTACCAATGCAGTTCATTATTCCTCACAGTGGGGCTGGTATATCGACTTGATGGTCGGCGCAACCAAACTGGGTGAAAAAGTAGTGACCGCTCCCGTGCTGGATGACGATCGCATTATTTTTTCATCAATCATTCCAGGCGGAGATCAATGCGGCGGCCGCCTTGGTTCTGGCTATCTCAATGTGTTGGATGCATTCTCTGGTGGTCAGCTGTATGAAAAAGTGTTGGATGCCAATGGTGATGGAACAGTCAATAGCAATGACCTCAATGTATCTTCTATTCGACTTGATGAGAGTGCAGAAGCAGGAGCGCCGACACTGATCAAATCAGGTATCAAGGCTTATGTTTTGTTGTTGAAAGGCGGCATTTCCTCGATTCTAAGTATCAGTATCGCTCTCAGTGTTGATACCGACAATGACGGCATTGGCAATTTTTCTGATAGTGATGATGACAACGATGGCGTTTTGGATAGCAGCGATCTGTTTCCGCTCAGCCCTTCTGAATTTCAAGACATTGATAACGACGGCATTGGTGACAATGCAGATACCGATGACGATAACGATGGCACGCCTGATGCCAGTGATGCGTTTCCGTTTGATGCTAGCGAAACGCTGGATACGGATGTCGATGGTGTAGGCAATAACGCCGACAACGACGATGACAACGATGGCGTTGTCGATATGGCTGATGTATTTCCACTCGACAGTTCTGAATCTTTTGATGTTGACAACGATGGCATCGGCAATAACGCCGATACCGATGATGACAACGATAACTTTGAAGATGGCGTAGATAATTGCTCATGGATATTCAATCCATCTCAAGAAGATACCGATGCCAATTCGATAGGTGATGCTTGCGAAGGCGATCGCGACAGTGATGGTTTTAACGATGGTGACGATAATTGCCCACTGTTAGCCAATACCTATCAAGAAAATTATGATGGGGATACGGAGGGCAATGCTTGCGACGACGATGATGACAATGACGGCGTTCTGGATATTTCGGATACATTTCCGCTAAATGAAAATGAATCTGCGGATACAGATAACGACACCATCGGCAACAACACAGATAACTGTGTTGCTGTAGCCAATCCAAATCAAACCGATATGGATGCTGATGGCATAGGCGATGTGTGTGATGCCACACCCAATAACGATACAGACAACGATGGCGTCAATAATTTATTGGATAACTGCATTACTGTTGCTAATGCCGATCAACTAAACACGGATGGTGACGCACAAGGAAACGCGTGTGACGACGATGACGACAACGATGGTGTTGTCGATATTGCCGATGCATTGCCACTGGATGCGACTGAATCTGTTGACACCGATGGTGATGGCATCGGCAACAACACAGACCCCACACCCAATGGCGATGCAGACAACGATGGCATTGATAATGTGTCAGACAATTGCGTGGTTGTTTCCAATGCCGATCAATTGAATACAGACAGCGATATAAAAGGCAACGCGTGCGATAGCGATGATGACAACGATGGCGTTGCCGATATTGCCGACGCATTGCCGCTGGACGCAACGGAATCCGTTGATACTGACGCAGATGGCATTGGTGATAATGCTGATAACTGCGTAACTACAGCTAACGCCGCGCAAACCGATACGGATGCTGACGGCATTGGTGATGTATGTGACAACACGCCGAATGGCGATACCGATAACGATGGTCTAGATAACGCTGCGGATAACTGCCCGCTCGTCGCCAACATCAACCAACTCGATTACGACGCAGATGGCACTGGCGATGCCTGTGACGACCCGGTGCCAATGCCCGACGATATTGTCGGCGCAATCAAAAGCGCTAAAGCCGGTTCAGCGGTTGCATTTGCTGGTGATGTAAACCGTGACGGTTATGGCGATTACGCCATCGGCATGCCGGGGTACGACATTCCTGCTGCGCCACCGCTAAAAATTATCAAAAACGCAGGCCGTGCCGAAGTGATTTCTGGCAAAACAGGTGTAGTGTTGATAGCGATTAATGGCGCTGCCACAAACGATGCCATGGGCACTGCAGTGGCTGGCAACGCAGACATCAACAACGATGGTTTTATGGATGTATTGGTCGGCGCGCCCAACGCCACGGCACTGCGCGTTGGCAGCGTCACGGTGTTGTACGGCGGTGTGAGCGAGCGCAGGCATACCTTCTGGGGCGCGACGAAAAACACCGGCTTTGGTTCGGCGGTAGCCTTGGGTGATGTAAATGGTGATGAGTACGCCGATGTGTTGATCGGTGCACCGAAAGATAAAAGCCCTGCCTCGTCACAAAAAGCAGCGGGCAGCGTCACGGTATTTGATGGCAACACACTGCAAAGCCGCAAGCGTTTTTACGGACTATCAACAAACGCACATGCAGGCACTGCCGTGGCAGCGGGCGATGTGGATAACGATGGTGTGGCCGACATCATCGTCGGTGCGCCAGATGAAAACGGCGTGGGCAGCGTGCGTGCGTACAACAGTGGCGGCACGGAATTACTGCAAAAACTCGGCACCAACAAAAAAGCGCGGTTTGGCAAAGCTGTAGCGAGTGCGGACATCAATCACGACGATTACGCGGATATTGTTGTTGGCGCACCGCTGGATGATGACGCAGACAGCCGCACCAAAGATACCGGCAGCATCAGTGTGATTAGCGGCAGCGACGGCGAATTGTTATCGACTAAACAGTTCGGCGCGGTGAAAAAAGCTTGGCTGGGCAGCAGCGTGGCGCTGGGTGATGTAAACGGCGATGGCACGCTGGACATCATCGCCGGCGCATCGCAAAACGACAGCAACAGCATCAAAAAAACGGGCAGCGCCACGGTATGGAATGGCGCGACTTACGCACCGGTCAAAACAGTGTACGGCGATACATTCGGTGATTTATTCGGCGCAGCCGTGAGTACTGGCGACATCAACAGCGATGGCAAAGCGGATTTAATAATTGGCATTCCGAGTTTTGATGCGCCGCAAAAAGATGTCGGCGCGGCGCGGGTTTTATCTGGCGCCGACTTATAAAACAAGAATGTAATCAAACCAGCAGCACACCATCACTGACGAATTGCGCCAGCGTATTTTTTACCATCGTCAATAATGCAGTAGCATCTGCACGCTGCATTTCTTTTACCAGCTGCGCTGCAACCGCTTCCACACTTTTTAACTCGTTATCCATCAACAACTGCAACAAACGAAAGGTTGCAGGATTGGATTCCACAAACTTTATTTCATCATCTGCATTGCGATACATCAGCAAACAAGTAGGCAGCGCTCCTGCTTGCTGCGGCAAAAAATCTTTGCCTATGCGATGCACGGGGTAGTGATAACTCAACATCCAGCACAATGGCGATAACACAGGTTTATCGCCTACACGCGCAACTTCTACCGCACAATCTGCCTCATGACGCAGCGCAATCTCACTCCATTCGTAATGCGCCAACTCTTGCAGAAAAGGAAAATCGCCTGCACCGTCTCGCTCATCGAATAAATAACCAACAAACTCTCCAGCTATCCAAGGAAACAGCGGCGTTTCACAGCGATGCAGCGTATAAAAATCTCTCACCAATGCCCGCCACTGAGCATCATCCAAAATACTGCGCATCACCGGAAAAGTGCTCGCCAACAATTGCATGATGTTGTTAAAAAACAAATCGCGATACACCTGCAAACGCCGCTCATCCATACCTTCTGGAGCAGAAAATAACTCAGGATTGCGCAGATGGTTAGCAAACTGCAATTGCTGTTCACGCAGATCAGCCATCGCTCTGCACCTCTTGCTGAATAGCGCGTATCTGTTGTACTTCTGCCAATAAATCTGCAAACGGCGGGAAATTAAAATCGCGCTCCAACACCGTTGGTTTTACACCATGTTGCTGATAGGTGTATGCCAGTAAATCCCACACCGGATCACAAACGGGCGCGGCGTGCGTATCGATACGCAAATCTTCGGCTTGCGTGTAATGTCCGGCCACATGCAAATAGGCAATGCGTTCTGTAGGCAAGGCACGAATAAAATCTTCTGCCTTGTAGCCGTGATTGATACTGTTGACGAACACATTGTTGACATCCAGCAACAAATCACAATCCGCCTCATCCAACACAGCTTTAATAAAATCTATTTCTGATAATTGTTGAAACGGTGCGGCGTAGTAGGAGACATTTTCGATTGCAATGCGCCGCTCCAGCATGTCTTGCACTTGACGGATGCGCTGCGCAGTATTTTTTATCGCTTCATCGGTAAAGGGAATCGGCATCAAGTCATACAGATGCCCTTCTGCGCTGCAAAAGCTGAGATGCTCGCTATAGGTATGCACATGGTGCGCATCCAGAAAAGTTTTTAATTGCGCGATGAAATCGCTGTCTAGCGGATCTGTTCCGCCCAGCGACAGCGACAAACCATGCGCCAACATTGGGTAGCGCGCGGTTAGTGCATGAAGTTTTTTGAGTGAGGTGCCGGCAGTGTGGATCCAGTTATCCGGCGTGACTTCTAAGAAATCGACAACGCTTCCTGCGTTGGATAAATCATTCAGCAACGCACGCCGTATACCAAGACCAGCTCCAGCGGGCGTTGCTGTTTCTGCCAAAGACACCTATCAGTTCATCATGCCTTCGCCACACTTACCTTCGCCACATTTGCCTTCTGCGGCCGCTTTGTCGTCGTGTGCTTTGGGTGCTTCTGTTTTAGGTGCATCGGCTTTGGGCTTTTCGCTCTTGCCGTCATCACACTGAGCGCCGCACTGACCTTCTCCACACTTGCCTTCCATGCAGGCTTTTTTATCTTCACCGCATTTGCCTTCTGCGCAAACCTTTGCATCACCTTCGCCGCATTTTTCCGCGTCACCACCCGACTTCAAGTCTGGATGACCATGCAAGTTAAACCCTGAAGCCAGCTCTGTATTACTGAACGGATTGCTTGATGCATTGAGCAATGGCGCAGACACAAAACCCGCAACTGTTACTGCAGCCAGCAAAGAATTTTTACTCAATGATTTTTTCATAACAATTCTCCTCGTGGAAATATTTATCAAAACTTAGCTTATCAAGGGAAAGGCTTGGCATGCTTCTTATCATCCGCACGCAAACGCACTAAATCTTCTTTCAATGGCTTTTTGCCAGTTTCGTAGAAATACGCCATTGATAATGCGACATCACGGATATTGCCGCGAATTAAATTGCCGATAAACAAACCGTGCAAAATACTGCCAAAAACACCCATGCCCATTTCGTAAGTCATGGTGCAAGTCAGCTTGCACGACTTGTCATCAATTTTATCGATGCGATAAGTAAACTTTGCTTCACCAAAAGGTTTGGCTGGCTTGCTGCCGTTGTGCAGGCGGATCACAAAGCCACGCCCTTCATTCCACTCGACAACCGTTTCATCCAAAGCCTGTTGTGGGCCCGACACACGGCGGCTGGCACCTACGCCTTCTTTCTGCGCAGTGGTGATCGTGCACTTGGTGATGTTCGGCACATAGTTGTGCGCCAGCGATAAGTCTTTCAATTTTTCCCAAGCTTGTTCAGCGGGAATTTTTGCCGTGGCGTTGTAAACAGCGATATGACCCATGTGCGGTTTTCCTATTGGTGGATACAGTTCAGAATGCAGATTCTACCCCATTGCGAGGCACGCTCATGACACTCACCATCGGCTGGATTGGACTCGGCACCATGGGCGGCCCTATGGCAGGCCACTTGGTGCGCGCGCAGCACAAAGTACAAGCCTTCAATCGCAACGCCGAGCGCGCCGAACGCTGGCAGCAACAGTACAAGCTGCCATGTGTGGATTCCGTAACCGCCGCCGCACTCGGCGCGGACATGGTGTTCACCTGCGTCAGCAACGACGATGCGCTGCGCGAAGTGGCTCACGCCGCCTTCCCTCACATGAAACCCGGCGCAGTGCTAGTGGATCACAGCACCACTTCCGCCCGCGTGGCGCGAGAACTCGCGACAACCGCGCAACAACACGGGCTGCACTTTACGGATGCCCCTATTTCGGGCGGGCAAGCAGGCGCAGAAAAAGGCCAGCTCGCCGTGATGGCGGGCGGTGAAGCTGCCATTTTTGCGCGCATAGAACCGGTTATCGCCGCCTATACCAAACGCGCTAAGTTGATTGGCGGCTGTGGCGCAGGTCAGCTCACCAAAATGGTCAACCAAATTTGCGTTACTGGCGTGATTGCTGGGCTAGCCGAAGGTTTGTTTTTTGCCGAGCAGGCTGGCATTGATACCGATGCGATGCTGGAAGTGATTTCACAAGGCGCAGCTCAATCTTGGCAGATGGACAATCGCGCTCACACCATGCTGCGCGGTGAATACAATTTTGGTTTTTCTGTCGATTTAATAAGAAAAGATCTCGACATCGTACTTTCAACTGCGAAAGATTTTCATTGCGAATTGCCTGGCGTAACGCAAATCAATCTGTGGTATGAAACCCTGCAAAAAATGGGACATGGCAACAGCGATACTTCTGCATTACTCGAAAGATTGCGCCATCAAAAAACTTGACAACACGCTGCGCAAAGTCGCTAAATGAGCCATGAAATTCAATGACTTGTGATAATACGAGTCATTCCCATTCGAGGACTGCAGCGATGAAAGGCAATAAAAAAATTATCAATATTCTGAATGAATTATTGGTTGGCGAACTAACCGCCGTCGACCAATATTTGATCCACGGTGAAATGTATGCTGATTTCGGTTTGAAGAAACTCGCTGAAAAAAGCCTGCATGAATCCGAACATGAAAAACTGCACGCGCGAGCGATTATTCAGCGCCTTTTATTCTTGGAAGGTAAGCCGCAAATGGAAAAGCGCAATCCACTCACGATTGGAAAAAGTGTGGTTGACATGCTGAAGTCTGATCTTGCACTGGAATACCATGTGGTCGGCGAATTGAAAAAAGCTATTGCTGCCTGCGAAACAGAACAGGACTATGTCACGCGCGAAATGCTGACCGTGCAACTGGATGACACCGAAGTCGATCACGCTTACTGGCTGGAACAACAAATTCGCTTGATTGAGATGGTTGGTCTACAAAACTATCAACAATCACAAATGGGAGACGCGCCATGAAAGGTGATAAAAAAATTATTGAGTGCTTGAATAAAGTGCTCAAAAACGAGCTGACTGCCATCAATCAATATTTCTTGCACGCGCGCATGCTGCGTAACTGGGGCTTAGAAAAACTCAACGAACACGAGTACAAGCAATCCATCCGCGTGATGAAAGAAGCTGACAAACTGATCGAGCGCATCCTATTCCTAGAGGGTCTGCCCAATCTGCAAAACCTCGGCAAATTGTTGATCGGCGAGACCCCCGTAGAGTGCTTGGCAGGCGACCTGAAATACGAAGCCGGCAGTCAGCGCCCTCTGCTCGTCGAGGCCATTCAGTTGTGCGAAGTGCAGCAGGACTATGTCAGTCGCGAACTGCTCGAAGAGCTGCTGGAACACTGCGAAGAAACCATCGATTGGCTGGAAACTCAGCACAGCCTGATCGGTGAGGTAGGCTCCGCTAACTACCTACAATCCCACATTGGTAGCAACGATTGACAAACCCAGTAACGCGAACGAGAATAACTCTCATTGATGTTTACTGGGTTATTCGTATGTTCGTTTGCGTCTGCCGAGCTGTCACCGAAAAGAACATCCGCGATGCGGTGCAGGGCGGTGCCCGCACGATGAAAGACCTGCGCGAGCAGTTGGGCGTAGGAGCGGACTGCGGTTGCTGCGGCTCTTGTGCGAAGCAGTGCCTACGCGAAGCCACGCACAACCTACCCCACACATCTCACCACAAGCAGCCCTTGTTTCACGCGGCTGCTTGATTATTCAGGCTACGGATGGCATTACCCCTCAGCTACTTCAAAAAAAATCGAATACTCGAGCTGTTGCGAGCACTCCTGATCAACACCACCCTTGTATTTTCCTCACTGGCCATCAGTCTTCTGCTAGCAGAATGGGCTATTCGAGTCTGGATGCCATGTCCAGACTACGGCGTAGGAAAACGCCCCGCTCTACGCAACGGCCTGTTTATGTATGACGCCGAATTGGGATGGAAAGGAACACCGAACGCGCAATCTGAATACATAAGCAAAGACTTTATCGTGCATGTTGCTCATGATGCTTTGGGCTATCGCAATCAATCACCACCTTTCGTTGCAAATAAAAGAAACATCTTGTTGCTGGGCGATTCATACGGTTGGGGATGGGGCGTAGAAAATAACGAAACAGCCGCTTCGGTTTTTAACCAACAACATCCCAATGCCAATATCTACAGTTTGAGCGTGCCGGGATACGGCACCGATCAAGAATGGCTAACACTACAACGCTTTACGGCACAATTTCCAAACAATCGTTACGATGATGTTGTGCTATTGCTGTATTACAACGACTTCGAAGACAACATCGCCACCGAAAGATATAGCTATCAAAAACCGATGTTTCAAGTTATCGACAATAAACTACAACCAACCAATACCCCTGTGCCACACATCATGCCAGAGGAGATTTCCATCACAGAGCCACCACCAGAACGCACCTGGTCACAAAAAAGCCAGCTCCTCAATTTTGTTCTCGACAACTTAGGCAGCATTATTTTTTCAAGCCAGAACACCAACAAACAATCACAAGCGATTTCGCTAACGGATTACGACCAACATGGCATCACAATCACCGAGAAACTGCTGCAATCTATCCGAGTATTTTGTGCAGAAAGAAATACACGATTCCATGTTGTTTTTCTAATGACCGTCAATACAGACGAAAAGCCATCGCTACTTATCCATCAACTTGCCAACCGTTTACAGCAAGGCGGCATCCATCATTCGTATTTTTATAGCAAGCGTTTTCCGCGCACTGACCTATGGCTGGATACCCACTATACGCCATACGGCCAAAAACTATTGGCCCATCACATCAGCGAAACTCTAGACTACTGAACCTCATCCTCGCCAACAAAATCTATCTCTAACGCGCCCTTTTCAACAAAATGATCTGGCAACTCCGCGCGAATAGCCGGCGCCAATTTCTTAAAGTCACTCACCTGCTTGATCAAATTACCCTTACCACTTACTAACTGATTCTCCGCCTTGCTGTAAGCATCAGAGGCAGCATCAATACCTTTTTTTACTTTTTCAAAACTACCCAGAAAGGAATTCAGTTTATTAAATACCGACTCTGCCTTACTGGCCAAGGCTGCGGTATGTTTATTTTGATCTTCAAAACGCCACAGCTGACGCACAATATTCAGGCTAGTTAGCAGCGTGGTTGGCGTCGCCACCAACACATTATTTTCTATTGCGCGTTGAAATAATTGCTCATCGGCTTTCAGCGCTTCTACAAAAGCAGATTCAATTGGTACGAACATAAACACCATGTCAGGCGCATTCAATCCGGGCAAGCGATAGTATTCGCGATCGGCCAATTCTTTAATGCGATTGCCAACCGCTAATACATGCTCCTTTAACGCCGCTGCACGCTCCATCTCATCTTCGGCATTCACAAAGCGCACATAGGCATTCAACGATACTTTGGCATCAATAATTAAATGCTTACCCTGTGGTAAATACACAATAGCGTCTGGGCGCTGCCTACCCTCTTCTCCTGTAATACTGACTTCGCGCTGATAATCTTTCCCCAACTGCAGCCCTGCGCGGTCGAGCACATTTTCCAGCACCAACTCACCCCAATTGCCCTGCAGTTTTTTTTGACCGCGCAGTGCCGTTGATAACTCATGCGCTTCCAGCGTGATTTTTTGATTGAGCTCCTTCAACTGCTCCAATTCCTTTCTTAACTCGCCTTGCTGTGTCGTTTCGCGATGATGAATTTCTTGCACTTCTTTTTTGAAGCTGTCTATCGACTGCTGAAACGGTGACATCACGGCATTGAGCGTGAGCTTGCTGCTGTCCTGCAAAGCTTTTGCCTTCGCTTCCAGTATCTCGTTAGACAACACTTTGAAATGCTCGCTCAGGCTGTTCTTTTGCTGTTCAAAATTGGCTGCCTCGCGGGCGTGACTCGCCTCCCGTTCATCTTGTTGCGCCTTTAATTTTTCGTAGCGCACTTCAGCAGAATTACACTGCTGCTGCAGTTGTTCTATTTTTGTTTGTAAGACAACACTCTCTGCTTTTGCTTCTTTATCTCTGCGCTGCACACCCACAAAAAAACCAACCACCCCACTCGCCACCGCGAGCACGGCGCAAACGATGATCATCTCAATAACACCCAAATTAGAAAACATAGAGATTCCTGTTGTTGAATAACGAAAAAAGCCCATAAAAACAGTAACCAGAATTATTTCCATAGGTTGGAAAAAAGGGATCGACCTCAAGGAACGGCTGTTGGTTATCGTTTGCAGGTCTAATGTTTCTGTTGAAACGCAGCCAGTGATTCTTCTGTAGCGCCAGAAATATAACCATCGTCACCAAATGTCACGACCATTTGGCGATAAGTGCGCCATTGCTCCACTGCCTTGGCGTCAACATTGCAATACATCGCATGCTCTAAAATTGATGTACTCTCCACACGACTGCGGCGTTCAACTTTTCGAAAACGCGCTTTGTTGAGCAATGCCCAGATTAAAAAAGTGCCGTCAATGATCCAAATTAATCGCAAATAATTAACGGCGTTTTCCATAAATGCCTGATAGCCACCAAGATCAAACATATGCCGATAAAACACATAGGCTTGAAACATCCACGCCAAAAAACTGAGAAAAGGCTGCCACAGGTAAAGCATGAGCAACCAGAAAAATAATGTAAATCCCACTTCTGCAATTCGATCTTTCAGCCGAAGTACAGAAGGCGATTCGATAATCAGTTGTCGAGGCTCTGTAGGCCGCGATCCGGGCTCTTCCATACGGCGCGTTGACCTTTTTTCTTAAAAATTGCTTTCGGGAAACCAACTACCGTCGTGATGACATTGAGCATCCAGTACGCCAACGGATACCAAATCATCCAATAGTAATTGCGCGTAATTCCCCGCTCGTAACGGGAATCAATGATGAGACTCACTAAAAACTGCAACAAACAGGTAAAGCCGAGGATGACTCCAGTCCAACCAGGCAAGAGTGTTTTAATGTAGAGATAATCGGGCAGTGGCACGATCTTTCCGAGCAACCAAAGCAACGCAATGGCCGTTAAGGTGTAACTCCAAATAACGCTCGTAATGTATTCCAGAGCCACCAACCAAAAGCGTCTTTTTTTCCAGTGCATCATTTTTGGCAAATAACGCAGCCAAGTTTCCGCACCGCCTTGCGCCCAACGCGTGCGTTGACGATACAAGCCCTTCAGCGTTTCTGGCATCAAAATCCAACACAGCGCATTGGGTTCATAACGCACATCCCAGTGTGCGAGCTGTAAACGCCAACTGACATCAATGTCTTCCGTAATCATATCTGGGCTCCAATAACCTATACGCTGGAGCGCAGCTTTGCGGAACGCAACAACTACACCGGACACCGTAAAAACTCGCCCATATATGCGTTGCGCACGCTTAATCATGCCAATAATGCAGGAAAACTCGCCCACCTGAATTTTCCCTAACAGCGAAGAGCGATTGCGAATGCGTGGGTTTCCTGTCACTGCACCCACACGCGGCGAATCAATAAAATGCGTCATCAACCAATGCAATGCGTTGCGATCCAACAAGGCATCGCCGTCGATACACACTAAAAATTCGCTGTCTGTCATTAGGGCTGCGGTGTTTAATCCCATCGCTTTGCCTTGGTTGGTTGCCAAGTGTATGACACGCAACTTATCGTGTAATTTAACTTGCTCATCCAAAATTTCGCCTGTGTTATCTGTGCTGCCATCATTGATGGCAATAACATCGTAATTGGGATAATCCAAATTCAGCAGAAAACTCAAAGTTTCTACCACCAAATCGCCTTCGTTGTGACAGGGCAACATCACCGTCACATGCGGATAAAACGGCAAGGGTTTGGGATGTTGCCAATCATCCCCATCATGCTTTTCCCATTGCAGTCGATAATAAATACCGCCAAACATCCACAGATACGCCATCAATAGCGGATACATAAATGTAAACGCCAGCAGTGCATCAACAATACGCTCAAACATCATCATTATTACCGCTGCGTGTAGGGATAATCTTGCAACGATAACGACGTAAACACCGTGTCGAAATCAGGAATGTTGGCGTGAAAGTCATCAGGATACCAAGCAAAGTGTCTATACCCTGCTTGCTTCCACAATTTCACTTGCTGCTTAAATGCATGATTTTCTATTGCTTGTTCTGTCCGCCAATTTCTGGTTTGCAATTCAACAATCAAACCCTCTTTTTGTGCAGGTGATAACGCGGACAATTTATTAATCAGGTTTTCCGTCCAAACCGCAGGATTCTCTGCCTTTTCCATCCAAGGCATGGCCATCAGAGCCACATGATCATATTGCAATAACGCAGTATCGAGCCGCTGAGCAAACCAATCCGCACTCTGTGGGTTTAGTGCTGTTTCAGCATAGAGGTTGCGTGCGGTTCTAATTTCTGGACGATACATTTTGACGGCATCCGTCAACTCTTGTGTGAAGTTTTCTAAAGCCTTCACCTTCAACGCCGTAAACCGTTGCCGCTGAACGGCATCACCTTTCCATTGCGCGTAGTTTGTTAAATCCAAACCCTGCAATCCAAACCAATGCACTGCTTGGGGATGGAAATCCTCATCTTGATCCAGCAGCGCGTCATCATGAAACAAAAGCCCTTGAAAAGAGGCATGTTTTGCGAGATCACTGTACACACTCACAATACGTTTCCGCGCAACAGGATCAAAAAATGACAGCCGACGATAAGCAGAGTATGCGACGATAGGAGCGCCTTGTGCTCGCCATTGCCTAACGCCGTGTTCGCGATAAAAACTCGCGCCTAAATCAAATGCCTGTACCGGCATCCACGCGTAAACAGAAACACCTGCTCTGGTTTTTAATTGCCAAGCAACACGATTAAACAAATCCGCACGCACAGGCAGAGTTTGATTTGGGAAGTACACTGCATCCGCATTGCCATCACCATCTGGATCCGCAAAAGCCTGTAAATAGACGGTTGAGATGTGTAATCGCTTAATGCGATCTAACAGCTTGTCTAAATTAGCACTCTGACGGACAGGATCAGGGTCATACACATAATCCAAATCGACATGTGCCACACGCAGAGTTTCTACTGGCGGCTTAAAGGGGCGCACCATGTCTGCAAACTCAGACAAGCTTGGGTTTGAAACCAGTAAGTGACGTTGAATACGCCCGCTGGTATGGAAAGAAGTTTTCTGAACATTGCGCCCCAGCAAGAAAAACCAACGAAACCCTAAAGCGCGCGCTGCATTTTCAGCCGAGGCATTCCACTCCCCATATGGCCACACCATGACGCGCGGGGCAACGCCGGTAATTTTTTTCAACTGATCACGGCTGCGTTGGAAATCTTGCTGTAGACGCTTCGCTACCTGCCCATCCGTTTCATATTTTTTTTGTTTAGGAAAATATTCTCGCGTTACTACTGCTGGCTGAACATTGCCTTGCGGATTGGCCAATACCCCCTGATGAAAATTATAGGTATGCGAAGCAAACTCCACCAAGCCACTGCCCTGCATTTCTCGAATTTGCTCAAAAGAAAGCAGTCCAGCGCGATCTTTTTTCTCAGTGCCAAATTGAATAGATCCGTTCTTTTTAACATCCAGCCAGCCACCCACTAAGGCCATCACTGCAGGGTAGTTATACAGTTTTAACAGAGGGAAAATTCGAGAGTAAAAACTCTCATAACCATCATCAAAGGTGAGTAAAACAGCGCGAGCTGGTAATGGCTTGCTGCCGTTGCGCGCAGCTTCTAACTGATCCACCGATACCGGGTGGTAATCGTTTTGGCGCAACCACTCAAACTGCTCTGCCAGTTGCTTACTGTTCACTGCATTGGGGTCGCGATCCAAATCACCATCCACATCGTCACGCACATCGTGGTAACACAATGTAATTAGCTCAGTAGAAAGCACTGTTCCTGGCAACAAAAAAATCAGCAGCAACAATCCCATTAAAAAACAATGTTTTTGCATCAATCGAAGCGCCATGTAAACCCTCCGAAAGCTGTGCTACGCAACTCTCGCTCACCATCGTATGAGTGATAATTCATACCCACTCCATAAAACCATTCAAGTTCCTTATCTCGTTTCCAATTATGGCGATAAGTAACTTGCGCTGTCGGATCCGTTCCAAAACCATTTTGTGAATATGCGCCAAGGCCAACCAATAACGTGTGACGAAACTCAAAGTCATAGCGACGACGAATAATGCCTTGATACTCCGCAGCCAGACCCACATCAAGATCATTGCTTGGATTGAAATAAATCGTATTGTTTTTGGAATTGCTCGATGCGTATACAGTTTCCAACAACGCCCATTGATGATGCGGATTGCTCCACACAACTTGATAGCCCTGCGCGCCAAACATCCACCGTTGATTGCCATCTGAAAAATCAACGTAGGTTAAGCCAGTACGGTAATACTCGCCTTCATCGACGCGGTACTTCACGCCACTTTCCAATGAATGCGCAGTAATTCCCGCGTTATACGCCCGCACGGGGAGCTGACAGCTAAAAGTTTCTGCAGCGCCCTCCACCGACCAACGATCATCTAATTGCCACTCTGTTGTCAGCGCCAATCCCAAATCGGTATCAGAACTGTAGCTGCTATTGATTTCCACTGTATTTCGAAAAGCCACATTGTTGATGTGATCGCGCTGCTCCACGCCTACGCCGTAACGATCAATCTGCCCTTTTCCTTCTTCGAAAGTACCTGTGTGTGATGATGTGTGAAAAAACGCACGGTACTGCTGATCAATAGGGTTGGAGTACCACCACACTTCCGCATCAAAATCCTCACTGCCGTACGCACCTGCATTGCCCGAGCTATCGCCACTGCTTTTGCTGTGGCCAAGCGAAAATGTCATCGATAATTCTTGCATGTTGTGCACACGCCAATCTTCTTGCAGGCTTTCGGAAGATTTCAGCTCAGGGTAACTCCGCACTAGTTTTTTCGTAATTTTTCCCGCTTCATAAAAATCATGCAAAGCCATTCGGCTGCCAACAACACCAGACCATGCGCTGTAAAGATCAGGCGATTGCTGTAAGACATCTCGCTGTATGTTTTCGGAGCGCCTCGGCCAACCGCGCAACTGGTAGACACCCCCTAATGCCGAACGCAAATGTGGATTAAACGGCGCTTTGGCTTGATACGCTACCATTTCCTCTTGTGCAAGATCCAATGTATTTCCCCAAGCCTCCCACATCACACGGTTGGTATCCGCATTAACACGAGACCAGTTTTTCCCAACAATATTGGATGCTTGCCCAAAGCGAAATGTCTTTTCATCGGCAATGAGTGCATCTATTGTCTTTTTTGCTTCGTCAAATTTTTCGCTTTCCAACTGCGCATAAAACATTAGCGTTCGCGCATTGCCATCTTGTGTTTTTTATCTATTAACGGCTGCAAAATTATTTCAGCCAACTCCGGCTTCTCTACATGTAATGCTGATTGAGCAATCGCCACTCGCACATCATCACGCAAAATTGCGTTTTCTTTTAGGAGCAATATGTATTCATCCAAAACCGCTTGATGTTGACTATCCAAGCCCAGTACCAAGATGCGATCCATGCGCAATTGCTGCTGAGCAGCTATTCGATCTGGAAAGTTTTCTCGCACATAGGTCAGAGCATCATCGCAACGATGAATGGCTGTTTTGATTTTTTGATAGCGACGCTGACGATCTGGTTCATCCATACCGGCAATGCGCACTGCGTAGGCGGCACTGTCAGCATACAAACGCATCCACTCCTCTTTTGTTACTACATGCGCGTTTACACGAGCTAGAGAGAGAGCCTTATCTGGCATCCCCAAAGTGTCAACCGTTTGGATGCGATTGCGCATGGCAATTTCACTGTTCGGGTTAATACGCAGTGCGCGGTCGTAACAATCAAGGCTGTCAAAAAAACGCGCTTGGCGATCGTAGAAATACCCCATCGTCAGCCAATAGGCTTCGCTCTCACCAAAGTGCTTCACATAGCGACGCAGCCATTGCTGCGCCTGAGGATACTGCTGCTGGTCTACCAATACAGTGGCAACATCTAACGACAATGCAGCGTGATTAGGCTCCGCCTGCAAAGCTTGGCGAAATAAAGCCTCCGCATGCACAAAATCACCTGCACGGCGCGCTTTGCCTCCTTGGTCGCGAAGGCTGTCCGCACTGGCCACACCAGCCAGTAAACAGCCTATCAATGTCACAGCCAGCCAGCGCATGTGCCCAGTCCTTGTTGAAAGCCGCCATTATGCCGAAAAGATTAGAGCGCTCTACCTAATACTGATTTAGGGTGGCAGCATCAAACAGACATTTGATAAAGCGAGCATAAAAAACAAAAAACCCAGCAATTACGCTGGGTTACAAGACTTTCTAGGATGGGGTTGGATGTTGAATTGGTCGGGACGAGAGGATTTGAACCTCCGACCACTTGACCCCCAGTCAAGTGCGCTACCAAGCTGCGCTACGCCCCGTAAAACTGTCCGTATTATTTTTGGACTTGAGGCTGTGGTGATAACACAGCAAGCAGGTCTTCGAGTTCGGTAATCATTTCGCGCACCAATGTGCGAAAACGCTCCGCGCTTTCATCCACAATCGTGCCTTCGTCGGTTAAACGCTGACGCGCGCCGCCGATGGTAAAACCATGTTCATACAGCAATGAACGAATCTGACGAATGGTCATGACTTCTTGACGCTGGTAGTAACGGCGATTACCGCGACGCTTCACCGGCTTCAGTTGCGGGAACTCTTGCTCCCAGTAACGCAGCACATGCGGTTTTACATCGCAGAGCTCGCTCACTTCCCCGATGGTGAAATAGCGCTTCCCAGGGATAGGTGGGAGTTCGTCGTTATTGCCGGGTTCCAACATCATCTAATTCAATTTCCTATTTGTTGCTACGAGCCGATCGATTGATCAACTTCGCCTTCGTATGCTTCTACGCGCGCTTTCAATTTTTGGCCTGGCCGAAAAGTGACAACGCGGCGTGCGGTAATGGGTATCTCTTCACCGGTTTTTGGATTGCGACCTGGGCGCTGACTTTTATCGCGCAGATCAAAATTTCCAAAGCCAGACAATTTTACATTTTTGTTCTGCGCTAATGAAGTGCGAATCTCTTCAAAAAACACTTCGACAATTTCTTTTGCTTCGCGTTTGTTCAGCCCTAGCTCTTCATAAAGCTTTTCGGCAAGGTCAGCTTTGGTCAGTGCTTCGGACATTGTTAATTCCTTAACGTGGCACCGTGTTCGCGCCCTACAGCAGCAATAACGGCATCAACCCATTCAACAATTTCGACTTCGTTTAGAGTGCGCGAAGCCTGCTGAAAGGTCAAGCCCAAAGCGACACTTTTTCTTGTAGATTCAATATGTTCGCCCACATATACATCAAACACCTTGAGGTTGATAAGGCAATCGCCTGCCGCTGTTCGCACGGTGTCGCACAACACGGATACTGGCAGCGCACGATCTACCACCACAGCCAAATCGCGACGCACTTCGGGGAAACGCGACACGGCTGCAAACGCAGGCTGGCGCGCCGCCAGCAAAGCCTCGCGCTCCATTTCAAACACCAGCACAGTGCCGGGAATATCCAGCTTACGCAGCAACTCTGGGTGCAAAGCGCCGATCAATCCCACCTGACGACCCGCTGCAACAATGGCAGCCGTCTGCCCCGGATGCAGCGCAGGATGTTGCGCTGGAGCGAACGAAAAATCGCTCGCCCTGCCCGTGCGCGCCAGCAGTGCCTGCACATCGCCTTTCAAATCATAGAAATCAATCTTGTCAGCCGAGCCGCCGTGCCAAGATTCCGGCTGACGATTGCCGTACAGCAAACCCGCCAGCACGGGCTGTTGCTCAAGCCGCCCGCCCTCCAGCCGGAAGCGCAGGCCAGACTCAAAAAAGCGCGCTCTATCCTGTTGGCGATTCAAGTTGTATTGCAGCGTACTAACCAAACTGGGGATCAGGCTGGCGCGCATGGCTGACATGTCTGCCGAAATTGGATTGCGCACACTGACCGACACTTGCTCCGGCTCAAACATCGCCTGTAACTCTGGCGCAATAAACGAATAACTGATGACTTCGCGATAACCGCGCGCCACTAACACGGCAGCCGGCACATCGGCGGCCAGCGAGGTTTCCGGCACGCCAACCAAGTTGAGATCAGCCTTGATTGCCCGTGACGGCAAGCGGTTGTAACCGTAAACCCGCGCCACTTCTTCGATCAAATCCTGCTCGATGGCGATGTCGTAGCGCCAGCTCGGCGCTTGCACCGTCCAGCCGTCAGCTTCTGTAACCGGATCAAAGCCCAGCCGCGCGAGTATCGTCAACACCTCAGTCTCTGGCAGCTCCACGCCGAGATACTGCGCCAACAGCTTGCGTGTCAGCTTCACCGACGCGCTCTCAGGCAAGAGCTCTTCAGAAACCACATGAACAATGGGCCCCGCCTCACCGCCCACAATATCCAGCAGTAATTTTGTAGCTAATTCAATAGCTTGAAGCTGAATATTAAAGTCAACTCCACGCTCAAAGCGGTGTGAAGCATCCGTATGCAGCCCGTATTGGCGTGCTTTGCCCGCCATGCTGACAGGGTTAAACCAAGCACTCTCTAACAGCACGCTGCGCGTTTCGGCAGACACCGCGCTCTCCGCGCCACCCATAATGCCTGCCAAAGCCAAAGGCTTCTTGGCATCGGCAATCAGCAGCGAATCGGGCTTCAGCGTAACGGTTTGGCCGTCCAGCAATACCAAGGTTTCATCCGCACGCGCCAAGCGCACTTCAATACCGCCTTCTACTTTGTCCAAATCAAAAGCGTGCATGGGCTGACCCAGCTCCAGCAGCACATAGTTGGTGACATCCACCACAGGGTCGATGCAACGCACACCGGCACGGCGCAGGCGCTCTACCATCCACAAGGGCGTTACACAGCCGCTGTTGATGTTTTGGATCACACGACCCGCATAGCGCGCGCAGTGCGCAGGGGCACTCAACTTAACGCTAGTTATAGCTTGAGATTTATCTTCTATTTTATTGATTTCAAATACTTTTTTATTACAGCCAGTCAACGCCGCCACCTCGCGCGCCAAACCCAGCATACCGAGGCAGTCACCGCGATTCGGCGTCAAATCCACCTCAATGATGTGGTCATCCAATTGCAGGTATTCACGGATGCAGGCACCCACCGGCGCATCTGCTGGCAGTTCCCACAAGCCTTCGCTGCTATCCGCCAAACCCAGTTCTTGCTCCGCACACAGCATGCCGCAGGATTCCACACCGCGCAGCTTGGCCTGCTTGATTTTGACGCTAGGCAACTCCGCACCCAGCGTGGCAAAGGGAATCTTCAAACCCAAACGCGCATTCGCCGCGCCGCAAACCACTTGCTTGAGCTCGCCATCTGGGTGCCCTGCCACTTGGCAGACGCGCAACTTGTCAGCATCTGGATGCTGTTCGATGGCGACAATCTCACCTATGACCACACCAGAAAAAGGCGGCGCTACCGGTGTAACGGCATCCACCTCCAAGCCCGCCATGGTGATTGTGTCCGCCAACTGCTGCGCACTTAAGCCGCTGCAATCGACATGATCTTCAAGCAATTTTTTGTTAAATTTCCCCCCATACCGAAAGCCAAGCCCGTGTACTGCTGGCTATCGATGCCCACATTGGCAAATACCGAGGGATGCACCATGCCGCAACCCATCACCTCTAACCAGCCGGTCTGCTTACAGATTCGGCAACCTTTGCCGCGACAGTGTGTGCACTGCATATCCACTTCTGCCGACGGCTCGGTGAAAGGGAAATAGGATGGACGAAAGCGCACCGCTAAATCTGTCTCAAAGAAGGCTTTGAGGAACTGATCGATCAGTCCCTTCAAATCAGCAAAGCTCACGCCCCTATCGACCAACAAACCCTCTACCTGATGGAACATCGGGGTGTGCGTTAAATCGGAATCACAGCGATACACACGGCCAGGGCAGATAACGCGAATCGGCTGCGCGCTTTTTTCAGCGACAAACTTTTCCATCACACGAATTTGCACGGGCGAGGTATGCGTGCGCAGCACGGTGTTGTCGCTGATATAAAACGTGTCATGCATGGCGCGCGCGGGGTGATGATCGGGAATATTCAGCGCGCCAAAGTTGTGAAAATCATCTTCAATTTCTGGCCCTTCGACCAATTCAAAACCGACGCGCGCAAAAATGTCGCGTATGCGCGCAATGGTTCTGGTTACTGGATGTAGAGAGCCGATTTCTTCCCCGCGTCCATCCAAGGTCACATCAATCGTTTCTCGCGATAACTGCTCCGCCACCGCAGCAGATGCCAGAACAGATTGTCGCGCTTCAATTTGCGCTTGAATGGCTTCTTTTACGACATTGATTTTTGCACCTGCGGCTGGGCGCTCTTCTGCTGACAACTGCCCCAGATTTTTTAGCAATGCAGTTAACGCACCTTTTTTGCCGAGATAGTTGACGCGCACATCATCCAGCGCGCGCTCACTCTCTGCTGCGGCAATGGCTTGCTGCGCTTCGTCCGCCAAAGTTTGCAAATGATCCATAGTTTTTTACTCGTTGCTCGACGCTGCTACACAAACACGCTGCGAAAAATTCAATATCCCGATACAAAACGACCCGCAAAAGCGGGCCGTCTGGTGCTACTGGCAGAACAGTAAATCAGGCAGCCAGTGCAGCTTTGGCCTTCTCTACTAATGCTGCAAAAGCAGGCTTGTCGTGCACAGCAATATCTGCCATTACGCGACGATCCAATTCAATACCTGCTTTTTTCAAACCGGCAATAAATTGGCTGTAGCTGATGCCTTCAGCGCGTGCTTGTGCGTTGATGCGCACAATCCACAGCGAGCGAAAATCGCGTTTTTTGACGCGACGGTCGCGGAAAGCGTATTGACCCGCTTTAGTAACAGCTTGCTTGGCAACGCGATAAACGCGTGAGCGAGCGCCGCTGTAACCTTTAGCGAGTTTGAGGGTTTTCTTGTGACGAGCATGTGCGGTAACACCGCGTTTTACGCGTGGCATAGTTCAGTTCTCCTCACAGATTACGCATCATTTTATCGACCAACACCACATCTGACTTGTGAACCAGATCAGTGCCGCGCAGCTGACGCTTACGCTTGGTGGTCATCTTGGTGAGGATGTGGCTCTTGTTAGCATGCTTGCGCTTGTAACCGGCCGCTGTTTTTTTGAAGCGTTTTGACGCTCCGCTATGTACCTTGATCTTAGGCATTGCAAATAACTCCGCATTGGAACACTTGTCTGTCTGACAGCGGTGTTCTGGTTAATGATAAAAACAAGCCAACAACGGCTTATTTCTTCTTTTTGGGTCCTAAAACCATCGTCAGTTGGCGCCCTTCCATTTTTGGAAATTGCTCCACTGCACCATAGTCCGCCAGGTCAGCTTCGATGCGTTTCAGCATCTCCATGCCCAATTCCTGGTGAGCCATTTCACGACCGCGATAACGCAGCGTAATTTTGGCCTTGTCCCCGTCTTCCAAGAAACGCATCAGGTTGCGTAGTTTTACCTGATAGTCTCCGTCTTCCGTCCCTGGTCGAAACTTGATTTCTTTAATCTGAACACGGTGTTGCTTTTTCTTCTGTTCAGCTTTTTGCTTTTTCTGTTCAAACAAAAACTTGCCGTAATCCATCACTTTACAAACAGGCGGTGTGGCATCGGGAGAAATCTCTACCAGATCCAACTCTGCCTCTTCAGCCGCCGCCAGCGCTTCACGCAAACTGACAACACCTACTTGTGATCCATCTGCGCCAATCAGACGCACTTCACGCGCACGAATTTCATCATTGATGCGCTGCTTGTTAGCATTGGCAGCGCCGCGCTCTTTGTTCTCAACTGGCTGATTAATAACTTGTTTCTCCGATTATTGCCTTATAAACGCACGCGACCACGCTGAAGCACCTCGGATTGCAGATGAGCCAATAGCTGATCCCAGCTCATGGTTCCCAACTCTGCTCCGTTGCGCGCCCGCACGGCCACCGTTTTAGATTCAGACTCCTTGTCTCCCACGACGAGCAGGAAAGGCGTCTTCTGGATCGTATGCTCGCGGATTTTAAAGCCTACCTTCTCGTTTCTCAAGTCGGCATGCGCACGAAGTCCATGATTTTCAAGAAATTCTGCCAATTCTGTGGCGTATCCGGCCTGTTTGTCCGTGATATTCATCACCACGGCCTGCACAGGTGCCAGCCACAGCGGGAAAGCACCCTCGTACTGCTCGATCAGAATGCCGATAAAGCGCTCCAACGAGCCGAGAATGGCACGGTGCAGCATCACCGGCGTCTGGCGCTGGCTGTGTTCGTCCACATATTCAGCACCTAAGCGACCCGGCATGTTGA
The DNA here is from genome assembly GCA_016713115.1 of Cellvibrionales bacterium. Lineage (NCBI taxonomy): Bacteria > Pseudomonadati > Pseudomonadota > Gammaproteobacteria > Cellvibrionales > Cellvibrionales bacterium. Next base: position 23,286 of record JADJPU010000001.1, read on the forward strand.
AGTCCACTTGGATGGTGCCGCACTGCCACATCCGGCCTATGCAGTCTTTCAGGGTAAATTCAATTTTTGGCCCGTAGAAAGCGCCTTCGCCCGGCTGTAAGTCAAAAGGCAGGCCCTTGGCATTCAGGGCATCCGCCAGTGCCGCTTCAGCTTTATCCCAAATTTCATCCGAACCCACGCGCTCTTCAGGGCGAGTAGACAATTTGATGATGACATCGCTAAAACCAAAGTCTTGATACACCGAGTACAGCAAATCAATAAACGCAGTCACTTCAGGCTGAATTTGTTCTTCTGTACAAAAAATATGCGCATCATCTTGCACAAAGCCGCGCACACGCATGATGCCGTGCAGCGCACCCGACGGCTCGTTGCGATGGCAAGAACCAAACTCCGCCATGCGCAGCGGCAATTCGCGGTAACTGTGCAGCGCTGCGTTATAAATCTGCACATGGCAGGGGCAGTTCATCGGCTTGATCGCATAATCGCGCGATTCCGATTCCGTGATGAACATGTTTTGCGAATATTTACCCCAGTGACCGGAGCGCTCCCACAGCGTCAAATCCACCACTTGCGGTGTGCGCACTTCCTGATAGTTCGCTTTACGCAAACGCTCACGAATATAGTTTTCAATTTCTTTGTAGATGATCCAACCGTTGTTGTGCCAGAACACCATGCCCGGTGCTTCTTCTTGAATATGAAACAAATCCAGACGCTTGCCGAGTTTACGGTGATCGCGTTTTTCCGCCTCTTCTATGCGCGTTAAATACGCTTGCAGATCTTTTTTATTCAGCCATGCCGTGCCGTAAATACGCTGTAATTGCGCGTTTTTACTGTCGCCGCGCCAATAGGCACCAGCTACTTTCATCAACTTAAAGGCTTTTAATTTCCCTGTGGATGGCACATGTGGGCCGCGACACAAATCCTTCCATTCGCCTTGCTGATAAATAGAAATTTCTTCACCCGCTGGCAACTCGTTGATAATTTCTACTTTGTAGTGCTCGCCCATCGCAGCAAATGTTTTTACCGCTTCATCGCGACTCATCACGACGCGCTGCACAACATGGTCTGCCGCAGCCAATTCTTCCATGCGTTTTTCAATCGCAATCAAATCATCGGGTGTAAAAGCGCGCTCGGTGGCGAAATCGTAGTAAAAGCCATCATCAACCACAGGCCCAATAGTGACCTGCGTTTCCGGAAACAAGGCCTGCACAGCCATCGCCAACAAATGCGCGGTGGAGTGACGAATAATCTCCAAGGCTTCTGGACTTTTTTCTGTCACGATAGCCAAGGCACTATCGTTCTCGATAAGAAAAGAAGTATCGACTAATTTGCCGTTGACCTGCCCTGCCAATGCAGCTTTCGCCAACCCAGCACCAATGGACGCAGCCACTTCTGCCACAGTTACGGCGTGATCAAAACTGCGCTGACTTCCATCGGGTAGCGTGATAACAGGCATGATGCTTCCAGAAAGCCCGCCAAAATACGGGCAAAAATTTGAAGGAGCGCGATTTTAGGAGAGCGCTGCACCCGAAACAAGCGCAGCTCCCACTCTGGTGGCGCTTACTGCCCAGATTCTTCTTTCAGCTTGGCTTCCAAGATTTTGGCCGCTGCGGCGCGCTGCTCTGCACGCTGCTCCTTAGTGAGCGTCGCCTGCTGCTGCTCAGGGGTCTTGATGTCACCACAATCAGCCGACACCCAACGCGCATCCGCTTCACTGTTGACGGCGTGAGCTGAGCTCTGCTCTTCAACCATCATCTGCGTGGCCGAAGTCCACGCTTCCGTATTCAGGCGCGTGATGGTTGTTTCGCCCTTCGCTTTAGGCTTACTGCACTGCACTTTAACGCGCGTGACATTGCCGTTGCGCTGGATGTCATTGAACTGGCAGCGATTTTCCGGATCATTTTCAGCGGCTTGTTTTTCCAACTGCTCTTTTGTCAGACAAACCTGCATAGGTTTGCCGGACACCAAACGCGCGGCTTTTTTCTCCATCATCGCCTCAACCTGCGCGCGCATTTCTGGCGGTACTTTTTCCAACATTTTGTTGATATCAGGTAACTCTTGACCATCAACCGCCGTTTTTTGTTTCACTTCCCACAAGCCCGGTTTCACATCTTTCACCAAGCTGCCAATGATCTCTTGCGTGCTATCGGCATGCGTCGTCGCCGTAAAAATCAAGCAACTTACTACCAAACCAACTACCTTTAGCTTCATGGTGTTATCTCCTTATCGAACAAACTTACTGCGGAATTTTTTGTGCAATGATGACGCGCAGTTCAGCAGGAAGCGCGTTTCTTTGCAACGGCTCACTAATGCCTTCCCAATCACCTACAGTCGGCACTGGCTGACCACTTTGTGACAAACGAGCCACCACCTCAAAAGTGTTGATTGCAGATAAATCTATCTGGCCTTTCATCGGCGAAGTCGCTGTATCTAATACCACACCATCTGCCAAGGCGGCCACTGTAGTTTTAACTACCGCCAGAGGCATACGCGGCCCATTTTTAGCGCGCAACAACACAAATACCACACTATCGGGTTTAGCACCTGCCGCCGCATCAATACTTACATGCACGCGCAGCTGCAAATCTGTTGCCACAAGCGCTGTAGATTGCAGCCCACCCAGTTCACGCGCTCTAGCAACACCGTCTGCAATCGCTGCAGCTTGTGGTGTTCCCTGCGGAATGCTTTGCAATAAGCGCTCCCATTTTTCTACTGCCGCGCGGTAATCTTTTTGTTCAAAGGCATACATCCCCAACAAGCCCAAAGCCGTAACATTGTGTGGATTTAACGCCAGAGCACTGTTCAAAAAAGCGCGGGTATCATCGGTCAGTTCTCGGTTATTTTTTAGAAACAAAGTTTGAGCATACTCCGCCAAGAAGTTGTCTTGATCAGGAAAGTTAGTAACGAGGTGTTGATAATCATTAATTGCTCTATCCCACTCACCTGCCATCGACAACAAGCGCGCACGCATATAGATAAAACCTTCATCATTCGGATGATCCGCAAGCCAAGCATCCAGCTCGCCCAGTAGCAGCCACTGTTGTCGTACTTGCTCATCGTCCGTGAACTGCTGTGAAAAAACAGCGCGCCCTAAATCTGTTATTTGCAAAGCGCGTACCGATCCCATCTGGCGATAAATCAGCAAGGAACCTGCAGCTATAGCTAACAGCGCCAACAGAGAAATACCATTGATCCAACGCCCATGAATTAACTGCTTATTTATTGCACTGGCTGACTGCGCAACCACAGCTGCAGCGGAATTTCCGGTTGCCACACGCGGCTTCGCCAACACAAGTCGCAAGAGTACAATCAACACTAAAACTAGCGGTGAAAGCCACAACAACAAGGTATTCCACTGTATGCGCGGCTTATACAATACAAAATCACCGTATCGGTCGCGCATGAAATCGACGATTTCGCCTTCGGATTTTCCAGACAACAATTGCTGATACAGCTCTTTGCGCAAATCAGCCGCTATCTGTGAATCGGAATCTGCCAAGTTCTGATTTTGGCACTTTGGGCAACGCAACTCTTCCGTGAGTTTTTGATAAAGATGGCGCTGCTCATCATTTTGAAATTCGTAGGCATCGATAGAGGCATACACGGCACTGCAACACAGCACCCACATCAAACATACCGCTAGACGACGCATAAAACCTCTACGAACAAACACATTGACTTCAAAATACTTAGTTGCGAAACAGAAAACGCCCCACAGGGTTACGCCACATAAAGTTCATCAACTTTTTCATCTGATCAAACTTTTTCTGCTCGTGTGGGTAGCCAGTGTCCATGCCGCCGTAGCGACCGACGATAATAGGCATTGCTTGCGAATAACCGCGCAAACCATTTTGTCCATTCACAGTGCCTACGCCACTTTCTTTCACACCGCCAAAAGGCGCGCAGGCAACACCGTACATCATGCCGATATCATTCACCGCCATGGAGCCAGTTTCTACACGCTTCGCAATTTCAATGCCTTTCTGTACATCTTTTGTCCACACACTGCCGTGCAAACCGTAGATTGAGTTATTGGCTTTTTCGATAGCCTCTTCTACCGTATTGAATTTCACAATTGGCAGAATAGGGCCAAAAGTTTCTTGTGCCATCACATCAAAATCTTCCTGCACATCCACCATGACAGTCGCTTCATAGTAAAGACCTTGCAAGTCTGGATTGCGTCGACCACCCGCTAAAATTTTTGCGCCGCGCTTTTTTGCATCTTCCACATGCGCTTCCATAATCGTCAATTGTCGATCCCAGAATACTGCGCCTAAATCTTCGTTCACGCCGTGTTTTTGTCCTTGGCGTATAGCTTTCGCCATTTCTGTCGCGCGACGCACAAACTCATCATAAACCGGCGCTTGCACATAAATGCGCTCAATACCGCAGCAGAAGTGGCCGGTATTCACGCAACCACCCCACACTGCGCCGTGCACCGCTTTGTCGAGATCCGCATCTGCCAGCACGATCATCGCATCTTTGCCGCCCAATTCTAAGGTGACAGGAATTAATCGCTCCGCACACACCGCTGCAATTTTTTTGCCCGTATTCACAGAGCCGGTGAAAGAAATTTTATTCACATCCGCGTGCGTTAAATCCGAACCGGTTTGACCATCGCCCATCAATACCTGTACCACGCCGTCTGGAATGCCTGCTTTTACGCACAGTTCTTCAAACAATTTTGCGGAATACGGTGTGACTTCGGAACCTTTAATGACAACTGCATTACCGGCAAGAATGGCTTGGACACCTGGGTTGGCTGTCAACACAAAAGGGCCATTCCACGGTGTGATGACACCCACTACACCCAAAGGCTTATAAGTCAAATGCACTTTTTTCATTAAACCCATGATGCCCGGCGCACGCATCACTTCATCTTTCAGAGTTTTTTCGCTTGCTTGCACCAGTACGAAATAAAATCACAAACGGCATACACTTCAAAAGTCAGCGCGTCTTGTAAAGGTTTTCCTGTTTCACGAATAACCGTTTCTACTACGCGATCTTGCTCATCCAAAATCACATCACGCAACTTCAACAAATACGCAACGCGCTCATCAACCGATTTTGCACCCCAACTTTTTTGCGCTTGGCGCGCTTTTGCTACAGCTGCCTGCACATCGGCTTCAGAAGCACAAACCAATTCACCAATACCTTCTAGCGTCGCTGGGTTCTTTAACGCCAGACGACGGCGACCATCAGCAGATTCCGCAATCCGTTCAAAAATAGCCATAAAAACTCCTAAGGTTTGTAGTAGATAAAGAGAAAGAATCTGGTGCCGGATACTACCTGCTAGACAGGAGTAAACCAATTAGCGAGACATCGTACCAGCGTCAGTCTGCACACCAGAAAACAGACCTTGCTGTTGAAGGTGCTGCCAAATAAATTGTGCCGATACCTTATTTCCCAGAGAGGTGTGATGCGGATCACTCTCCATGGTCAGGGGAAACTCCTGAGTTTGGCGAAAATCGTCCAATAAAGAGATGATCGGGTACGGCTTCTGGGGCGCAACTTCCGCAAAGTAACGAAAAGGCTCCAATGACCAAGCACCCAGCCGCGTGTACTCATCAGAAGGATCCTTTGGCGTTTCCGTTTTGCTGTATTGCACGGAGCGCGGCATAACAAATGTCACAAATTTTGCTTGCAGTTCATCTTCTGCATAACGATGGGTTTCATCCAGATTGCCAGTCAGCGCATCTAAATACGGGCGCGTTTCACTGAGTGGCCTTTCCATGGGGAAATAACGCTGCCACGGCGTACCCCACAAAGGTTTAGTAAACCAATCTGCTTTCACCACTTCTCTGCCCCACTTGCCCAACACCATGGATGTTGCAGGAATCCAATGTGCAACTTTAAAAAACCCTTGTCGCTCAGCAGCTCGGCGATAAAAGGTGTCATCCCAAAAATCGGTCATATCCACCACTTCTATCACCAAATCCGGCTTGTATTTTTTACCAATTTCCTTGAGTAACCGCAGTGATAAATAGGGCGATGACGATATCCAGCCGTAATTAAATACACGCACATTGTTATAACCGGCTTTGCGCGCCAATTCTTCCAAACGATAAGGCAGTGTGTCCTGCCTGCCCAGCCACATGCCGTAAACAAACGAATCACCCAATACGACGACATTAAAATCCTCATCGCGCACCGCACTGGGCTCAACGGCAGAACGAATACTGTCCGAATTTAAATCGGTGTACTGCTCACGCGTCATGCGATGATCGGGATTGCTGACTATATCGATAGACGACCACCATTTACCAAAAATTAGTGGCACAACAACTTCCAGCGCCAAAATAGCCGCAAACAACAATAAAAATAAAAACAGCAGTGAAAACAAGAACACTCTCAATGGAGAACGAGTATTCTTCATGGAATTTTTACCTCAAGTTCTTTATCTGTCTTTCTATAATAGGCATAGGCTGGCGGCAACTGATTGATCTGCAACTGACTATACGGCAAAAGCGCTAATGGAAGGTTGATGGCTGCCACGAGCTCAAACCCGCCCTCCTGCAAAACCCCTTCTATTAGCGCCGTGGAATCAACCTTCGGCATTGGTACCCGCAAAAGAACTGTTTCAGATACTCGTGCAGCACCCTCGATATTCATCACATTTAATGCAATTACTTTTTCTGACGAAAACTCACGCAAGAGTTCTGATTCATAATCAGCTACGCGCTGTTTGTTTCCTGCCAAACCCAGAAATAGCTCTTTGTCAATTTGTACAGACAAATACAGCAACCAGCCCACACAAAGAAATAACAGCGACCTCATAGCAAGCAGCGAAAAACTCCCTTTCATGCGCTTCAACAACACATCAGAACCCGCACCAAACAAAACTGCCAACAAGGGTAGCAAGTGGCTAAAATTTCTTTCAAAGAACACGCCCTGCGCGGCAAAAACAAATAGATAGAATGCAGACACCGCAACAGCTACCGCAAAAAATAAACGCTCAATTTTTTGATCTCGCAACCCAGATGCCAGCATCACCAAAAAGACAGGCACCGTAAAGAACACAGCAAGGTAGACAATTATTTGCCGCGCAGATGGAAAACCCATCCATCCACCCTGCTCTTCTTGTGCCGCGTACTGGGTTGTCAACAAGCCAACACCGTGCAGAAACCCTGATATATCTTTAAGAATATAGGGAGCGGAAATCGCCACGCCAAGCACAAAAAATATCAGCCACAACAACACATGCATCCAACGCTTTTGAATTACACAACTAACCGCAAACGCCAGCATGATCATCGGCATAAAACTAAACTTGCAAGCAAACGCCACGCCCCAGACAACAGCTTCCAAAAGTGCATAAGACTGCTTTTTTTGTTCACAATGTTTCCAAGCCAGCCAGCAGGCTAGCGCCACCAAAAACATGACGAATGATTCTGGTCTTGCATAATGCGCATCCACCACTGCCTGCGGAACGATCACAAGAAATGCAGAAGAAAATATTGCCGCTCTTTCACCGTAAAGGTTTCTGGTAAAACGATAAACAAAAAAAATAGCCAGCAGCTGACATAAAAGAGAAAAGGCGCGATAAACAACTAGCGCAGACACATCTTTACTCAAGCCATTTGCTATGGTTTGGAATAAATACAAGGCCGTGTGATAACTGGAAAAGTTGTACTGTTTTAGCTTGTAAAAACCACCGGCAAAATCACCGCGCCAATCGGCATGTTCCCAATTGGTGTCTAGCGTACCGCTCACCTGCATGTGCTTGATCACAGCAAGCGGTATCAATTCATCAGCAAAATAGGTTTTGGGATACACATCCCAACGCAAAGCAACGGCCAGTAATAACAAGCCTAACAAGGAAAGAAGAGATAAACGGGACGCTGATAATTGCATCACAACAGCACTTCACCAGTGAAAGTGCTGCAATCTAGCAAAACAGGGAGGGGAACGAAATAAATGGGGTGGCTGACGGGGCTCGAACCCGCGACAACAGGAATCACAATCCTGGACTCTACCAACTGAGCTACAGCCACCATAGCTGATACCGCAATGTATTAAGAAACATAAACGGCATTGGAAAACGCGGGCGCATTATAGGGTTTGATGCCGCAAATGCCAGCCCTAAAAGCCAACCACTGTTTGATAAACAGAAAGTTGTGCGCCATTAGGCTGGTCGCGCGGCCGCCGCGACGGGAACAGCGGTACTTTTCTTGGGATACAGGTAGATGGAAATTTTGTCACTGACAGCCCGCGTTATGCCCTGCAACTCCAAGCGTGATAGCCCGCTGATGCGATCAAGGTTAATTTTATGCAAATGCACACAGGGAATATCTGACTGAAATTCGCGCAAGTCACCTTTAGTCAGCACTGGCAGAAAGGGGCGCTCCGGTGTATGACGCTTAATGATGGCGTGCAAACCGACCGTCAACGGCATGGCTTTGGGCGCTTCATTGGGGTTGCGCGAAGGCATCGCGATATAAAGCCCTTGCTTGCCAATCAAAGCGCCAGGAATGATGTTCAAACCAGTGGGCGTAACGGCGCTATCTGGAATTTTGAAGAAGGTGTCATGGTGCGCATTAGGGTTCGGCAGAATAACGAGCTTACGATCCTCATGCTCTGGCAGAAAAATGTCGTAGTTGCTGTACAACTGCTGCACGGGGCCGGAATAGACGCAGAGCGTCCGCTTGAACTGCATAATGAAAGCTATAGCGCGCGAGCGGTTTTGAATCTTCTCCAGATCCCACACCAGCGGGTCATTGCCACGCTTTAACAGCTCTTTGGCATCAACTTCTGACACGATTGCCACCTTAAATATTCTGAAAAAATAGACCCGCGTGATTGTACATGATGATGCCACTCGAACGATTGCCAATAGCATCACACTTTTTAACTAGGGCTTTTACTTAGTCCACAGTATCTGTGGATAAGTCTGTGGGTTGCCTCATAAAATGCAGCCCAAAACAAGACAATACAAGCCTCCTCCACAAATTGCTCAAAAAACAACCATGAGACATAATTCCTTTACATTCAATAAGTTACATGGAATTTGTAACAAACAACATGACTATACACACCCATCTTAGCGTTTTTACCCTCTCACGACGCAACATGTGCATAACCGCGTTAGTCACCATTAACTGTGGAACATCATTGGCGATACATGGCGTTTCACAATCCCTAAAAATAGCCCTCTAGCCATCAGTTACAATGCGCCACCTTCTCTCTTGGTAACATTTGGAAACCCTACATGAGCAACTCTCCTTTCTCGCTCTCTGCATTGACTGCAATTACTCCAATCGACGGCCGCTACGGCAGCAAAGTGGAAAACCTACGCAGCATTTTTAGTGAATACGGCCTGATCCGCGCTCGTGTATTGGTTGAAATCCGTTGGTTACAGCAATTAGCCAATCACAACCAAATCCAAGAGCTTCCTGCTTTTTCCACACCAGCCAATGCACAACTCGAAGCCATATTGCGCAACTTCGACACTTCACACGCCGAGACCATCAAGCAAACAGAACGCACCACTAAGCACGATGTCAAAGCGGTGGAGCACTTCATCAAGGCACAAATGCAAGGCAATGCCGAGTTGGAAGCCGCCAGTGAATTTGTCCACTTTGCCTGCACTTCCGAAGACATCAACAACTTGTCACACGCATTGATGCTGCGCGACGGACTGCAACAATCCTTGTTGCCACTGGCAGACAAAATCATTCAAAAACTCACTGACTTATCGCGTGAATTTGCTGCCACGCCTATGCTCGCTCGCACACATGGGCAAACGGCATCACCCACCACGGTGGGCAAAGAATTGGCGAATGTCGTGGCAAGATTGCGCCGCCAACGCGAGCAAATTGCAGCTGTGCCACTGTTGGGAAAAATTAATGGCGCTGTCGGCAATTACAACGCCCACTTGTCTGCTTATCCTGATGTGGATTGGCAAACCAATGCAAAAACTTTTGTGGAATCGTTGGGTTTAACTTGGAATGCCTACACCACACAAATTGAGCCGCACGACTACATGGCAGAACTGTTTGATGCTATCAGCCGCTTCAACACCATTTTGATTGATCTCGACCGCGATATCTGGGGCTATATTTCGCTCGGTTACTTCAAACAAAAAGTAATCGCGGGTGAAGTCGGCTCTTCCACCATGCCTCACAAAGTGAACCCCATTGATTTTGAAAATTCCGAAGGCAACTTGGGCTTGGCCAACGCCATGTTTGGACACTTAGCCAACAAACTGCCAATTTCTCGCTGGCAGCGCGACCTCACGGATTCTACCGTGCTGCGCAACATGGGCGTAGGTTTTGCTTATAGCGCGATTGCTTATGAAGCCACACTCAAAGGTTTAAGCAAGCTAGAGTTGAATCAACTGCGCGTTGCTGAAGATCTGAACAACAGCTGGGAAGTGTTAGCCGAACCGATTCAAACTGTGATGCGTCGCTACGGTATAGCCGAGCCATATGAAAAATTAAAAGCACTCACACGCGGCCAAGCCATGACGCGCGAAGTCTTACAGCAATTTATTGACACTTTAGCAATTCCTGAAGATGCCAAAAAGGAATTAAAACAGCTATCACCTGCCAGCTATACAGGTAATGCAGCGCAACAGGCGGCAGATATTTAACACAGTTTTTTTTGGCAGGGTTGCAGCAAATGATGAAGATGATTCCAGCGTTCTACCTAGACCACGACCGCATGCAGGCCTTGGCACTGGAACACGCAGAGTCCTTCAAAAATGCAAAACCCTTTCGGCATTGTTACATCGATAATTTTCTACCAGAGGATGTCGCCCATCTGTTAGCAGACGAATACCCCAGCCCGACAGATATTGCTTGGGAGCGCGGCGGCGACCGTGCCACCCTGCAAACCATGCACAAGCTCGGTCACTCGAATGAACAGCAATTCCCGCCGTTTATTCGTCATGTAATGCACGAATTTAACAGCTCCACCTTCATTCGTTTTATGACGACACTCACCGGCCAAGCAGGCTTGATCGTCGATCCGCACTACAGAGGCTGCGGTCTGCACTCGACTGGGCGCGGCGGCAAGCTGATGATTCATGCCGACAAATCACGGCATCCCAACAAGAAAGTCGATCAGATTTTTAACATGATCTACTTCCTCAACCGCGATTGGCAGGAAGATTGGGGCGGACATTTAGAGCTGTGGGATAAAAATCTCACCCAGTGCGAAGCAAAAATTGCACCCGTTTTTAATCGCGCAGCTTTTTTCTTGACTGGCACCAACACTTACCATGGTCATCCAACTCCCTTGGAGTGCCCGGAAAATAGACGCAGAAACTCACTCGCCGTTTATTACTACCTTATCGAACGGCCGCGCTCAGAAAACTATGAAGGTTGGCGCAATTTTGTCGATTGGATGCCTACCACAGAGGATGAAAAATCGCGCCCACAGCGCGAGAGTCAACCTCAAGTTTTTCGTTTTGAAGGGAAAGACTTAAATATACCCATCGACAAAAAACCAAAATAACTATGTTTTTCTCTATCACGCGCAGCCTGCATTGGCTATTGGCGACCACACTCTTAGCTGCCGTCGGTGCTACTTTTTATTTTTCACTGAACCACCCTATCACTGCTGATTTGGCGATGCTGCATTACAGCGCATGGCTGATCAACGAAAAAAACTTTGTTCTATATCGCGATATTTTTGATATAAATTTTCCTGCACCCTATTTATTTCACAGCATATTAGGTAATGCGCTTGGCTATGAAGCACTACCACTGCGCTGGGTAGATCTGTTTTTGCTAACCACGCTTGGCTTTGCCAGCTGGAAAATTATTTCCCCTCTATCAAAACCCGCTGCAATTACCGGCTTCAGCCTTTTTTGTTTACTGTATTGGGTCAACGGCGGCGAGTTCGTTTTAGAGCGTGATGTGCTGGCACTTATTCCAGCGGCCCTTGCCTTTGCTATTGTCTGCGACAACAAAATTACTAAAAACATCATTATTCTCTCAGGCGTATTAACCGCCATCGCCTGCAGCATGAAACCCAATACCATCGTCATGATGCCGGTTTTGCTATGGGTTTTGCACAGCAATTGTGCGGGAAAAAAAATAATTACTATAGCCCTGTTTCTTTTAAGCATGCTCTTTGTGGCATTGATCCCTTTTTCATGGGCTATTACGCAGGGTGGCTGGGACAGCTTCGTTGATATTTATCGCCACTACCTACCCATTTATGCCAATAGCCGCTATGACTTATGGCATTACAGCAGCAGCGCCGAACGCTGGCAGATGCTGCTTTCTCAATACGCACAATGGGGCGGAATGTCGCTACTTCTTGCAGCACCTGGACTACTCTGGGCAAGGTTTTTACATCACAAGAATAGCGTTCTCTGCAAACGCATCACTCAGCTTGCCGCGATAACTTTTTCTTTCACGCTCTATGAGGCCATTGCAGGAAAATTTTGGTTAAATTACATGTTCCCTTCTGCCTACTGGAGTTTTCTCTGCTTCGCGCTATTGCTGACAACACCAACCGAACAATCTGCGACATGGAAAAAAACAGTGGCAATATTGTTATTGATTCCCTGCGTTGGACTTGGTTGGAGCCTTGCATCATGGACGCTGCCACTCATGCAACAAGCGCATCAAAAAGAGATTACCGCGCCGGAAGATTGGCGCGCGCGGCAAGCAGCCAACTATCTCCAAGCACAACATTTACAGCCAGAAGACACTGTACAAGTGTTGGATATGGCAGGCGATGGTCAAGCAGCGTTATTGATGGCAAAAGCCACTTCTGCCACGCGTTTTTTGATTGATGTACCGCTGTGGATGCAACCTGACTCGCAAGAAACACAAACCTTGCGTCAAGATTTCTTGCAAAACTTACAACAAAAAAATCCTGTCTATATTGTGTACTTCGAACAATTTCTGCATCCAGGCGGCGGCAATCGCCTGAAAGAATTTAAACCGCTGTACGAATGGATCAACAACCACTACGAAATTGCAGAGCAGCGCGAAGCGGCCTACATCATCTACCGCAAAAAACCATAATCGCTGTAAATCAAGCTTTGGGTAGCGTCACGCCGCGCTGCCCTTGATATTTTCCACCACGATCTTTGTAAGAAACTTCACACACTTCGTCAGATTCAAAAAATAACATCTGCGCCACACCTTCATTGGCATAGATTTTTGCCGGCAAATTGGTGGTGTTAGAAAACTCTAGCGTCACATGCCCTTCCCATTCTGGTTCTAGCGGCGTGACATTCACGATGATGCCGCAGCGAGCGTAGGTGGATTTACCCAAGCAGATCGTCAATACATTGCGCGGAATGCGGAAATATTCCACGGTGCGCGCCAGTGCAAATGAATTAGGCGGAATGATGCACACATCACTCTTGATATCGACAAAACTTTTTTCATCAAAATATTTTGGATCAACCGTCGCTGAATGCACATTGGTAAAAATTTTGAACTCATCGGCACAACGCACATCGTAGCCATAGCTCGAGGTGCCATAAGAAATCACTTTGCGACCCGCATTCGGTTCACGCACCTGACCCGCTTCAAACGGCTCGATCATGCCGTGCTCCAACGCCATGCGTCTGATCCACTTGTCTGCCTTGATTGCCATGCGTCTTTATCCTGTGCGTTTGATGAAAGCTCAGTATTCTAGCAGACCGACTCGAAAATCCACGGTCAAACCGCTATAGTTTTGCCCCTTCTGCTTTAGTGCAAATACCGGCTTATTCCATGACAACAGCACGCAAAATCCTCGTCACCAGCGCCCTGCCCTACGCCAATGGCTCGCTACACCTCGGCCATTTATTGGAAACGATACAAACCGACATCTGGGTGCGTTTTCAAAAGGCACGCCAGCAGGAGTGCCTCTATGTCTGCGCCGACGACACACATGGCACAGCCATCATGCTAAAAGCCGAACAACTCGGCATCACACCGGAACAACTGATCGCCGATGTACGCCAAGAACACGAGCAAGATTTTGCGGGATTTTTGATCGGCTTTGATCACTACCACTCCACGCACTCTGAAGAAAATCGTCACTATAGCGAACTGATTTACAATCGAGTCAACGATCTGGGGTTGATCAAAACCAAAGCGATCACGCAGGCATTTGATCCAGAAAAAAATCTGTTTTTGGCAGACCGCTATATCAAAGGCTCTTGCCCAAAATGCAAAGCAGAAGATCAATACGGTGACAACTGCGAAGCCTGTGGTGCCACTTACTCGCCGATGGATTTACTCAACCCTGTGTCCGTTATTTCCGGCGCCACGCCAATCGCCAAACAATCCGAACATTTCTTTTTTGATCTTCCCGCCTGCACAGACTTCCTCAAACAATGGACACGCGCCGGACACTTGCAAGAAGAAGTTGCCAACAAAATGGCTGAATGGCTGGATGGCGGCTTGCAAGCCTGGGATATTTCACGCGATGCACCCTATTTTGGCTTTGAAATCCCCAACGCACCGGGTAAGTTTTTTTATGTGTGGCTGGACGCACCCGTTGGCTACATGGCGAGCTTTCAATATTTGTGTCAGCAAAACGATCTCAACTTTACCGAATACTGGAACCCAACATCCGACACCGAGCTGTATCACTTTATCGGTAAAGACATTATCAATTTTCACGCGCTGTTCTGGCCTGCATTACTGCATAACAGTGGCTTCCGCACGCCGACACAAATTTTCGCCCACGGTTTTTTGACGGTCGATGGGAAAAAAATGTCAAAATCGCGCGGCACATTTATCCGTGCACAGAGCTATTTGAAACACCTGCAGCCTGAGTATCTGCGCTACTACTTTGCCACCAAGCTCAGCGACGGCGTCGACGATATCGACCTCAACTTGACTGACTTTGTGCAGCGCGTCAATTCTGATCTGGTTGGAAAACTGGTCAATATTGCTAGCCGCTGTGCTGGATTCATTACTAAAGCTGGCGGCACACTTTCTTCACATCTCGATGCGCCAGAATTGTGGCAACGCACCATTGCACAAAGTGCGCACATCGCCTCGCTGTATGAAAAACGCCAGTTTGGTCACGCCATGCGCGAAATCATGGCACTGGCCGACGAAGCCAATCAATACATCAACGACAAAGCACCTTGGGTACTTGCCAAAGAAGGCCATCAATTTGCCGCACTGGATGTCTGCACTATGGGCATTAATTTGTTTCGCGTATTGATGATCTACTTGCAGCCGGTATTACCTGTCACCGCACAAAAAGCTGCAGAATTTCTCAACAGCAAGCTAGCGTGGCAAGACGACCTGCAGCCGCTGCTGAATCACAGCATTCTTCCGTTTGAAGCAATGATGCAACGCGTCGACATTAAACAAGTTGAAGCAATGTTGGCGGAAGAAAAGCCTGCGGAATCGAGCGCAGCAAAGAAACAAGATAAAAAAGTAACCGCGCCTACCGATGACGGCATTGCACCAACCATTGAGATTGATGATTTTGCAAAAATCGATTTGCGCGTTGCCAAAATTATTGATGCACAACATGTAGAGGGCGCAGATAAACTCCTGCAATTAACGCTCGATCTCGGCAAGGAACAACGCAATGTCTTTGCCGGTATTAAATCTGCGTATCAACCTGAACAATTGATTGGTCGCCTGACCGTGATGGTTGCCAACCTCGCGCCGCGAAAAATGAAGTTCGGCATGTCCGAAGGCATGGTGATGGCAGCAGGCCCCGGTGGGAAAGACATTTTTCTGCTGACGCCAGACAGCGGCGCGCAACCGGGCATGCGCATCAAATAATCACATTACTTCAAGCAAGGCGGCTATCGCTAACTCGTCGAAACAGCGCCACGGTCTGCGCAATCCACGGCGCAGACCACTCCCCCATCCACAAATGCTCTGGGGTCAGCGTAGCCATTTTTTGCAAATAAGCTTCCACCAAACTCGCTAATTTTTCTGAAGAAAAATCACCCTGCAAGCCGCGATCCAAAGAAACACTAGAACACGGACTTTTATTGCTAGCCGTCAATGCCGCATCCAGCTGTTCAACACCAGCAAAACTTGCCAAAGTTTTTTCAGCTTCTGCATGTTGAGCCACCTGATTGATCTTTTTCAGATGGTCTAACCATACGCCACTAACAGCATAATTATTGGTCATACAGCGGCCATTCAAACCCCATACAAAAACCGGATGTTCTTGTTGCGGGCTGCCAATACTGATCGTGCGCCACAACAAAGCCTTTTGCTGTGCAGGTGACTGCAACGACAATATCGCTGCAATATCTGGCGCCACCCAATCATCATCATCTAAAAACACATAAAAACCGTTAGTGTCGGGAATATTGTTATAGCCTTGATACGGAATAATTTGCGCGTCTGTTTCTGCAAGATTTTTTTCCGCAATGCCTTTCAAGGCAGCACGCGTTTGAAAATAATCCACAGCAAAAGTGGCATTCCATAACTGCATCAAACAGAACACATAATCTGTGGGCTTACCCCACAAACGGCAGAATTCTGCTGACAAGGGGCGAAAAGCCTCCTCCGTCAATGTTGACCAATCCAAAGTCTGTCGTTGCACCACAATGACATGAGCTTTTTGCTTTATCACCTAAAGTAAATCCTTGTTCCTTTCGGAATCTCCGGCAGTTTTGGTGTGCGAGGCAGGCTATGATAACGCCGAACTCTTGCACTGCTATTGCCATGCCCACACTGATCCAACAAACACTCCGCGAATGGAAAATGCTTGCCTCACTAGGCAGCCCCATTCTAATTACACAATTGGCACAAATGGCCAATGGCGTCATTGATACCGTCATGGCCGGTCGCTACGGCGCACGCGACCTCGCTGGCGTTGCTATCGGCAACAGCTTTTGGATGCCCATTCTGTTGTTTTTTATCGGCATACTCACTGCACTGCAACCGACAATTTCCACACATCGCGGCGCACAAACACTGCACAAAATTACACCCGTGACATGGCAAGGCATCTACATCGCACTGTGTTCCGCAGCCATCATGATGGCCTTACTTTTTCTGTTGAACCTGCACTGGGATGGCTAAAGCTAGATGCAGCGACCGCAGAAATCACACAAGGCTATTTGCATGGCTTTCTCTGGGGCGTTCCCGCCATGTTGCTAATTGTTGCGCTGCGCGGGTTTACCGATGGTTTAGGACATACCAGAGTCATCATGAGTGTTTCTCTGCTATCTACACTCATTAACATGCCGCTCAACTATATTTTTATTTATGGAAAATTTGGCATACCCGCCATGGGCGGTGTGGGTTGCGGCTGGGCAACCGCCTTAGCAAATATCATGGCATTTATTGTCTTATTAATTTATCTGCATCGCAGCAAAACCTTTCAACAGCTATCGCCACTCAAAAAATTTCACCGGCCTGATTTTCATGAAATAAAAAAATTATTGCGCTTGGGCATCCCCATCGGCTCCACTTTGTTTTTTGAAGTCAGCATGTTTACCGTAATCGCTTTATTTCTTGCACCGCTGGGACCCATTGTTGTCGCTGGTCACCAATTAGTGCTCAACTTCGTTTCTTTGATGTTTATGGTGCCATTAAGTCTCGGCATGGCTCTGACTTTGCGTGTGAGTTTTTTGGTTGGCCAAGGCAAGGTAGAAACCGCACATCAATTGGCGCGCAGCACCCTGCTGCTCGCGCTCAGCATCGCCATGGTTTATGTACCGCTGTTGACACTGGGAACACAATTTATCGCCTCTGCTTACACCAAAGACGCCGAAGTAATTGCCGTGGCTGTGCAGTTATTAAAGCTAGCCGCCATCTTTCAAGTTGCTGATGTGCTGCAAGTTGCCGCCATCAGTGGTTTGCGCGGTTTTCACGATACACGCATACCCATGCTCATTATTTTGCTGTCTTTCTGGGGCATCGCTATGCCGCTCGGTTACACCTTAACTTTCACCAATCTACTGCTGCCGGCAATGGGGGCGGCTGGTTTTTGGTTAGCGCTAATTGCCGGCTTGGTTTCTGCCTGCATTTTGTTAGTGTTGCGACTGTTTCGTTTTAAACCTCGCGTACAATCTAGTCATTAACTTTTTCTGCACCTATAAGCATGTCAAGCATACCCGCCGACACCGACAACCAACTGCATACGCCGATGATGCAGCAATATCTCGCTATCAAAGCGCAGCACCCGCATGAACTAGTGTTTTATCGCATGGGGGATTTTTATGAATTATTTTTTGATGACGCTAAAAAAGCCGCGCGATTATTAGATGTCACACTCACCGCGCGTGGGAAGTCTGCCGGCAGTCCTATTCCGATGGCTGGCGTCCCTTTTCATGCAGCTGACAATTATTTGGCGCGCTTGGTGCGCCTCGGCGAATCAGTAGCTATCGTTGAACAAATTGGCGATCCCGCCACCAGTAAAGGCCCTGTTGAGCGCAAAGTGATGCGCATTGTGACCCCTGGCACCGTCAGTGACGAAATTTTATTGGACGAAGCGCGCGACAATTTATTAGTAGCGTTATTTCACAGCGAAGGAAAAACTGGCATCGCCGCGTTGGATATCACCAGCGGCCGCTTCACTGTGCAAGAATCAGAACACCTTGAGGCCTTAATTGGTGAGTTGCAACGCCTCAACCCTGCAGAATTATTGATACAAGATGATGTCTCACTGCCCGATGTCATTACACGCCGTGCTGGCATACGAAAACTGGCGCCGTGGGAATACGATTTTGATACCGCACAGCGTTTGCTAACGCAGCAATTTTCCACGCACGATCTTGCTGGCTTTGGCTGCGTTGACATGCTTTTGGCATTGCGCGCAGCGGGCTGCTTGATGAGTTATGTCAAGCAAACGCAACGCGCTGCCCTACCGCACATTCATGCGCTATCCGTTGAGAGGCGCGGCGAAGCCGTAGAAATGGATGCCGCCACACGCCGCAACCTTGAATTAGATACCAACATTGCTGGCACACAAGAAAACACTTTATTTTCTGTCGTTAATACCTGTGCAACAGCAATGGGCGCGCGCCTGCTGCGCCGTTGGCTACATCGCCCGCTGGCTAATCTGTACGCCCTGCAACAAAGACAACAATGCGTTGCTGATTTGCTAGAAAATTACCGTTACGAACCACTGCGTGAAGTTTTAAAAGAAGTCGGTGATGTTGAGCGCATACTCTCGCGTGTCGCACTGCGTTCTGCCCGACCACGCGACCTCACGCGCCTCGCACAATCTTTAGCCTGTTTTCCCACACTGCGTACACAATTGCTCAACAGCACGGAATCATTGATTCACTTTGCCAACCGCATCAGTGAATTTCCAGACACGGTTTCCCTGCTGGAAAAAGCCGTCGTTGAAAATCCACCGATGGTGATTCGCGATGGCGGTGTGATTGCCGAGGGTTACGATGCAGAATTGGACGAACTGCGCGCTATCAGCGAAAACGCAGGTGACTACTTGGTGCAACTGGAATTGCGCGAGCGCGAGCGCACGGGTTTACCAAACCTCAAAGTAGGATATAACCGCGTTTCCGGCTACTACATTGAATTACCGACAGCACAATCCAAACTGGCGCCTGATGATTACATTCGTCGTCAAACATTAAAAAATGCAGAGCGCTACATCACGCCAGAATTAAAACAATTTGAAGACAAAGCACTCTCGGCAAAAAGCCGCTCACTGGCGCGTGAAAAACAATTGTACGAAGCGCTGTTAGATCGTCTGCATGAACATTTATTGGCGATGCAAAATTCTGCACAAGTGGTTGCAGAGTTGGATGTCACGGCAGCGCTAGCCGAACGAGCAGAAGCACTCAACTGGTGTCGCCCAACACTGTCGGAACATGCCGGCATCGACATCATTAACGGTCGCCATCCGGTTGTTGAGCGAGTGGTGCAACAACTGCACGGTGAAGCGTTTGTGCCAAACGATCTCGTACTGGATGAGCAACAACGCATGCTGATCATCACCGGCCCCAACATGGGCGGTAAATCTACTTACATGCGTCAAACTGCGCTGATTGTTTTGCTCGCTCACATCGGCAGTTTTGTACCGGCAGAACGCGCGCAAATTGGATTGGTGGATCGCATTTTTACGCGCATCGGCGCATCAGATGATCTCGCTTCCGGTCGTTCAACATTTATGGTGGAGATGACAGAAACCGCGAATATTTTGCACAACGCCACGCCCAACAGCTTGGTATTGATGGATGAAATTGGACGCGGCACCAGCACCTTCGACGGTCTGTCTCTCGCTTGGGCTTGTGCGCATTTTCTCGCTGAACGCGTGCGCGCTTTTACACTGTTTGCCACACACTACTTTGAGTTAACTTCCCTGCCAGATGAGTGCACTGGGGTCGGCAATGCCCATCTTGATGCCAGTGAGCACCATGACGGCATTGTGTTCCTACACAAAGTGCAACGCGGCGCGGCCAGTAAATCCTACGGCCTGCAGGTGGCGAAATTAGCCGGCATTCCGCGCGAGGTGTTGGCGGCCGCCAAAGACAAACTGCACGCGCTGGAATCATCTGACACATCAAACCCTACCTCTACGGTCGCAGCTCCTTCACCACGCCAGCCGGATCTCTTTGCCGCACCACAACCGCGCTGTGTAGACACCCTGCGCAGCACCAATCCTGATGAGCTGACCCCCAAAGCCGCCTTAGAACTGCTCTATCGGCTAAAAAATGAGCTGGATTAGGTATCATTTTTCAAGCATTTCAGCCATTTATCGTAGGTTATCTCTGACACAAGATGAGTAAAATGCTGCCCCTATCTGAAATCTCTTTCTCTCGTATTTGAGGACATTGCAATGGCCTTTGTTGTTGGCGAAAACTGCATCAACTGCAAACACACTGACTGCGTAGAAGTGTGCCCAGTCGACTGTTTCTATGAAGGCCCTAATTTTTTGGTTATCCACCCAGACGAGTGCATCGACTGCGCACTGTGTGAACCCGAGTGCCCAGTAAACGCCATCTACTCAGAAGATGAATTGCCAGCCGACCAAGCCGCGTTTATCGAGTTAAACGGCGAACTGGCCAAGCAGTGGCCAAATATCACCGAAATGAAACCGGCTCTGCCTGATGCGGAAGAGTGGAACGGTAAGCCTGGCAAATTGGCTCTGTTGCAACGCTAAGCCACCCCGCTTAGCTCATTGCAACTGCGCGCAAAGTTCCTCTTTGAGCTTTGCCTCATCGACAAAATACGGCCACTCTCCCACAATATTGGCTCGATGAAAAATACAGCCGCTGACAGCTTCCCTGCCAGCGGTTTTTTTGTGCCGCCGAAATACCCACCCATGTGGGTTCGCTCACATTCACACCTGCCAAAGAATCGGTTTGCCACTCGGTTCGCGCCAACTCTTTTCCATTGATGGAAAGTAAAAGCTCTGTTGGATTGATTGCTTGCCCGAGATTGGTATAGCGATCATACAAATCAGCATTTAGTCCAATCAGCGTGCACGATGTCGATAAATCCAATGGCACCGCCCAATGATGTCCATACATATCAACAACCAGATTTTTTTTCTCTGGACTGTAACGCAGCGACCACACCCCAGCTTGCTCTGCTAACACTTGCTCTGATGTCATATTTGCAGATGCACTCCCCGCGATATAAAAATCCCACTCGCGCAGAGGCGTACGCAAAAAATCACTGCCAGATAATTTCTCGCTACCATTCGGCATCTTTTCTACACTTATGGGCGTTCTAGAAACCTCATTCAACCACGCAACAAACTGATGCTGCATTTTTCCTATTTCCCTGAAATGCAAAATCTTCTGCGCGGTTTCATCTTGAGAAGATTTCGCATCAATGCGCCATAACTGAAATTTTTCTAGCAACCGAAAAGTCCACTCCTGAGTAGTGCGCCAGTGCTTATCCGCCGATAAAACCGAGCTACTGCTGCGCGTCATCCAATACAGCGGGCGATCAATAATTTTTTTAATATTTTCAAACGCGTTAAAGTCCACGCCATCGGTTGTAAATGGTAGCGGCTTACCCAAACGCGCCGCCAAGGTAGGGAACACATCGGCAATTGTGATGGCACGCTCATCCAGGGAATTAGGCATTACTTTTGGATCAACCCAAAACATCGGTGTACGCACCGCGCCTTCGCTGTAATGTGCTTTTCCACCCACAAAACCTGCATTGCTACCACCGCGTTTTTCTGGCGCGCCGTTATCACTGAGAAAAATGACGATGGTATTGTCCTGCTGGTCTGTTTTGTGCAAAGCCGCCAATAATTCACCGACATTGCGATCTAGATGTCGCAACATGGCACGGTATTTTTCATCGTCAGACAAATTATTTGCTTTCTCTTCCGGCGGCGCATGTAAAGGCCCATGTGGCAGTGGCGTGGCGTACCACATCAACCACGGCCTATCCGTTTTTGCCAAAACCGCAATGTCATTCACTGCGCGCTGCGTCAATATGTCTGGCAAATACCCTGCATGTTGCTGCCAAGCATTCTTTTCATCTTGTAGCCAAGGGTTTTCATACACCGGTGCGCGCATCACCGGTTTACCGTCTTGATCCAGCCCTTGCAAGAACCATTGATTGAGATAGCCAAAAAAAGAATCAAAACCTTGTGCAGCAGGCAGCGCATCAGTATTCAATTCGCCTATATGCCATTTGCCCACCAGATGCGTGCTGTACCCCATATCACGCAACCATTCTGGCAGCGTGATAATTTCAGGAGAAATGCCGCGCGCAATGGGATGAAAACCCAGCCTAGTCGGTGATTGCCCTGTCAATAAAGAAGCGCGGCTAGCTGAGCAAGTGCTGTCTGTGTAGAATCGACTGAAGCGCATTCCGCGCGCCGCCAACGCATCTATTGTCGGCGTTTGTGTTTGCACACTGGGTGTAAAACTATGCAAATCACCTACACCCAAATCATCAACAACAATTAACAACACATTGGGCTGTGATGTCGTGCTAGCTGCCACACCATTTAATCCTGATACAACAAGCAGCAGCACGCTGCAGAATAGCAATCGAATACTAAACTTATGATTTTTTTGACCATCGCAAACAACGGCACTATCAATGAACAGTAGCCGCATTGAACGCAATCAAGCTCTGAAAAGCAACGCCATCCTGACTGGCTTTGCCGGCCTGTATGCCTTGGCTGCACTCTGCATCACAGCTTTCTCACTGTATCTGACTGTAATTCTGCATTGGCAAGGCGCTTTTCGTGATTTATGGGAATTTATTGACGACATCGAAAAACAATTCCAAGGCATTTGGTCAGCCAGTTACTTACTTGATGCCTACGGCGGCGCGCATCGGATTTTTTTCCCAAAACTCCTATTTTTTGCTGACTATTACTGGTTTGGCGGGCGCAATGCATTAACGACGACTATCGCCCTACTCTGTCAGTTTGGCTATGGCTTACTCATTTGGCGTGCCACACGCTGGCAATCTTTCATCGCCAGCGAGCGCATCCTCGTCATCAGTCTCTTTATATTGGCGCTATTTAGCACCACCCAAGTCAGCAACTTTTTGTATGCAATGGATGTGCAGTGGTACATGTCCAACTTTTTAGGACTAATAGGTCTATATGTATTGGCCTATTACAAAGACAACGCCAAGAAATGGCTGCTCGTACTTCTTTTCGGCAGTGCTGCTGCTCTGTGCAATTTCACAGGCATCATGCCGTTATTCATTGCCGTGTTAACCCTATTGATACAACACAACCGTAAACCCCTGCATTACGGCCTGCTTATCACCATTGGAATAATTTGTTTTTTTTATATTCACAATGACAAAAACAGCGCCAATGTTGTTATTGGCGCACTGATGCTCAGCGACAATCTCGAAACTACTTTTCGCATCATCAACAATACCTTGATCGATATGGCTATTTATGTGCCACGCTATTTATCCAGTCCGCTATCACGCACTTGGCCTATTGCCGGAGGCGCACTGGCAATTATTGGCATTGCCGTTACTGCTTTTAACTGGCTGCGGTTATTTCACAACAACATCGCGCTAACGCCGTGGCAAAAGCTCTGCTTATTTATATCGACCGGCATTATTGTCAGCGCCATTTTTACTGCCTTCGGCCGCGTGATCTATCCCAACTCCGCCATTGCCGAACGCTATCAAACACTGGTTCTGCCATGGCTTCCATCGCTGTTTGGTTTGCTGTGGTCGGATTTACGCAATACAAACTTTCGCACTGTCTTTCTTGGCGTCTGGACAATTACTTTTGCGTACTATTTTCTTCCCGCACAACCGGTCAGCGCCAAGAGCATGGTGGTATTGAGTTCACGCATACAACAAGCGCACACGGCAGCGCGCGCTGGCGTATTGGAGCCGCCGTATATTCTCGCCACGCTATCTCACCCTTTGATTAAAAATAAAATTAACTCCGTAAAAGATAACGATACTTTCTTACGCAGCCACTCACTGGGTTATTTCCAACACCTGCCACAATTTCCCATAGGCAAACAACTAACAATCACAGAGGAGCCCGCCTGTTTAGGGAATATTTCACCGCGACTCGACAACACCGCCCAAGCGTGGATATTTGACGGACAACTCCTGCTTACTGAGCAACAGGCTGCTACAGATGTTGTAATCATGCAAGACGGAATCATTAAAGGGCTTGGCATCTTGATCGGTGCGGATGACTCTCTGCTGCCTACCACACAGCAAGATGTACAACAAAGTCGTTTTCGCGCTTATGCACATCAACAAGCATTAAATCCCAGCCAACCCATCACCCTATTAGGCATATACAACAACACAACGCAATGCCAAATGACATTGCCAAGCATTACGCCTAGCGCTTGAGTTTCTTCAGCGCCTTCTTTGGCTGATGATCCGCTTTTGTTTTTTTACTTATCGATAAATGTCTTTTTGTAAAAACTGCTAACACTTCAATATGTGAAGTCTGTGGAAACATATCCACCATTCCAACCTCAGCAAGTGCAAAGCCACGCCGCTCTAAAACAGCCGCATCTCTCGCAAAAGTAGATGGACTGCACGATACATACACAATACGCTCAACACCATCCAACTTCACTTGCTGACAAAAAGTTAGCGCGCCTTCACGCGGCGGATCTAACAATATTTTGTTAGCAGTTAAGGTGACTTTCTCAATATTTTTCTTATTCGATAAATCACATACCAGCCACGACACATTGGTGACAGCGCATGCAATCGCTTGGGCTTTAGCGCGACTTACCATTGTCTCACTGACTTCTAGCGCAGAAACCTGCTTCACCGCCTTTGCAATGGGCAAGGTAAAATTCCCCAAACCAGAAAAAGCCTCTAGCACCAGATCCGTTTTTCGCAAATCCATTGCCGACAGCACAGCATCAATCAATAAAGCATTCACTGCGCCATTGGCCTGCAAAAAATCACCCGGCATACACGCCAACGCAGTCTTAGATTTTTCGTGCTGCAACAACACCTGCTCTTTGCCAAACGCATACTGAGCGGAGCTTTTTTCTTCTTGTTGGATAAACACCGTTACCGCCTGCTCAACAGCAAATGCCTGCAACAAGGCCTGATCTACTGGCGATAGTGCTGCAGTTACACGCAACAACATGCCTATGCCATTATCCGCCGCTAATAATTCGATGTGCCCCAACTGCCTTGGCTGCGACCAGCGCGACAAACACTGCCGCAAGTGCGGCAACAACTTCTGCAAAGCCGGCACTAAAACTGCGCAGTGTTTTATTTCAACGATTGTTTGGCTGTGACGCTGACGAAATCCCAGCGCCAAATGTTTTTTATCTGCCAACCAACGACAGGCAATGCGCGCACGACGACGATACGCCCACGGCTCTGCAGCCAGCGTTGGCAGCCATTGCACAGCGGCAATATTTTCAATGCGCGCTAATTGCTCTTTTAACACCTGTTCTTTATTGACGAGCTGCGTTGCGTAATCCATGTACTGCACATCACAACCGCCACAAACTGTTGCATATTCACAAGGCGGCACAATGCGTGTAGGTGATGCTTGCAGCACATCTACCACTTCTGCTTCAACACGATTGCTATAGCGCGCGCGTTCACGCACCAACACTCGTTCGGCCGGCAATGCGCCATCTACCAGCCACACCACACCTTCAGCGTGCGCCACACCGCGCAAATCGTGCGCCAATGATTCAATCGTCAGTTCTTTCATGTATTACTCAATCAGACACGCAATCAAACACGCAATCAAACACTCAGAGACAAAAAAGCCCGCAGCAGCGGGCTTTCTCTCCACACAAAGTGATGGCATCACTCTTTGGGATAAACGCGATAGTTAATGCCTGCCAAGCGCTCCAATACGCGATGCACCTGACAGGAGTAGCCAAACTCGTTGTCGTACCACAAATACATCACCGCATGATTGCCTTTCACAATGGTCGCTTTCGCATCAAAAATACAGGCGTGACGCGAGCCAACAAAATCACTAGACACCACTTCCGTGCTGTTAGTGAAATCAATTTGCTTGCGCAGTGGTGAATGCAGCGCCATGTGACGCATGTATTCGTTCAACTCTTCCAGCGTAGTTTCTTGGTTCAATTCCAAGTTCAGAATTGCCATCGACACGTTAGGAATCGGCACGCGAATCGCATTGCCGGTCAGCTTGCCTGCCAATTCTGGCAATGCTTTCGCCACGGCCTTTGCCGCGCCGGTTGAGGTGATAACCATGTTCAACGGCGCACTGCGACCACGACGCTCGGCCTTGTGGTAGTTGTCGATCAAGTTCTGGTCATTGGTGTACGCATGCACAGTTTCAATATGGCCAGACTTCACGCCAAATTTATCGTTGATCGCTTTCAGCGCAGGCACTACCGCATTGGTGGTGCAAGAAGCGGCAGATAGAATTTTATCTTCTGGCAGAATTTGCTCATGGTTCACACCAAACACGATATTTTTGATGTCGCCTTTCGCTGGAGCGGTGAGCAACACTTGGCTCACGCCTTTGGCTTTCAAGTGTTTAGACAAGCCCGCTTCGTCAGTCAATTTGCCGGTGTTTTCAACAATAATCGCGTTGTTGATGCCGTACTGGGTGTAATCAATGTCTTCTGGATTATCGGCATAAATCACTTTGATTTCGTTGCCGTTGGCAATGAAGCTATTGGTCTCTTCATCCACACGAATGGTGCCGCGGAAAGGACCGTGCACAGAATCGCGGCGCAGCAGTGAGGCGCGTTTTTCTAAATCGCCATCACCTTTGCTTTTGCGCACTACGATGGCGCGTAAACGCAACACATCACCGCCGCCAGTTTTTTCAATCAACAAACGCGCCATCAAGCGGCCGATACGACCGAAACCGTACAACACCACATCGCGCGGTTCTGGAATCGGTTTTACATCGGTGCCGATAGCATCCGCCAATTCGCGTTTTACAAAATCTTCCACCGACAAACCGCCGCTGTCTTTCATAAAGTTGACGGCGATACGACCCACATCCACATGCGCACGACCGAGGTTCAGCGCAGACAGTGCTTTTACAACAGGGAAAGTATTGAATTCAGACAATTCGTTTTGTTCGACCTGACGCACAAAACGGTGCGCTTTCATGATGTCGATCACGGAACGGCTGTAGAGTTGCTGCCCGTAAATATAGGTGTTGACATTGTGTTCACGGTGCAATTTACCGATCAACGGAATCATGTCTTCCGCCAACGCCTCGCGCTGCTTCCAATCTGAGAAATAATCTGCGGGTTTGGGGCGTTTTTGTTCTTCGGCCATGGTGCTGCACCTGTGGTCTGGTTTGAAAGAGGCGTTATTATGGTGATTCACTTATAGTGCTGCAACTTGTCGCACCCTTTTGTTGCAGCGGTGCCCTTTTTTGTTCGGATCCCTCATGCTCAATCGTTCCTTCAAACTTTTCTGGTTTGCTCGCGTGGCATCCATGGCCGCCACACAAATGCTGATGGTAGGTGTGGGCTGGCAAATTTATGACCTAACCAACAGTGCCTTTGATTTGGGCATGATTGGCTTGGTGAGCTTTATTCCCCAAGTGCTGCTAGTGCTGGTAGTGGGACAAGTGGCCGACCGCTTTGACCGCCGCAATGTGGCGCGCCTGTGCATGGCGATTGAAGCGGTGGTGGTGGGCATACTCGCCTTGGGCAGCATACAGGGCTGGCTGACCCGCGAGCTGATCTACGCGCTGATTCTCTGCTATGCCTCAGCACACGCGTTTGAGTCACCGACTCTGATGTCCCTGCTGCCTCAATTGGTCGATGGCAAAACCCTGCCACGCGCAGTCAGCCTCTCCGCTGCCGCCATGCAAACCGCCATTATCCTCGGCCCCGCCATTGGTGGCTGGCTGTATGTGGCTGGCGCTAAGGCGGTGTATATCGCCGCAGCACTGGCTTACGCCGCTGCCAGTCTCAGCATCACACTGATCCAGTACCGCCCCGCCGCGCCCGCCGCACTGCGCGAACGCCCCACGCTGGAGTCGCTGTTTGGCGGCGTGCATTTCATCCGCAAACACCCGATTGTACTTGGCGCCATTTCACTCGACCTGTTCGCCGTTTTATTGGGCGGCGCCACGGCTCTGCTGCCTATTTTTGCGCGCGACATTTTGCACACCGGTCCATTCGGTTTAGGCTTGCTACGCACCGCCCCAGCTGTGGGTGCATTGTTGATGTCATTTTGGCTGGCACGCCACCCCATCACACGACGCACTGGCAGCAAATTATTCGCCTGCGTTGCCGGCTTTGGCGCGGCGACGATTGCCTTTGGTTTATCAACTCACTTCTGGCTGACAATGCTCGCATTGTTGGTACTCGGCGCCACAGACATGGTGAGCGTGGTGATTCGCTCCACATTGATTCAACTAGAAACACCTGATGATATGCGCGGCCGCGTCAACGCCGTGAACTCACTATTTATAGGCACTTCCAACCAACTCGGCGAATTTGAATCCGGCGTCGTAGCCTCCCTGCTCGGCACAGTACCCGCTGTAGTCGTCGGCGGCTTTGGCACCTTAATCGTTGCCGCACTGTGGATGAAATGGTTTCCCGAATTAGCGAAACGCGACGCACTGCATCACATCAAAGCTTAAAACCAATAATCACTCTCTCATTTCAACAGGAAACACACGATGTCTGATCTTTTGTTGTTAGAAAAATTACTGCCTGATGTTCTGCAACTCGCCCGTGCCGCTGGCGATGCCATCATGGCAATTTACGACACAGCAGATTTTGGCGTGGATATGAAAGCCGACAATTCGCCGCTCACCAAAGCGGATCTCGCGGCACACGCTATCTTAGAACCCGGGTTACAAAAATTGATTGCTGGCGTTCCTGTGTTGTCGGAAGAAGGCAAATTGCCCGCGTGGGCAGAGCGCCAACAATGGCAGCGCTATTGGATTATTGATCCGCTCGACGGCACGAAAGAATTTATCAAACGCAACGGCGAATTCACCGTCAACATCGCTTTGATTGATAACGGCGAGCCGATACTGGGCGTGGTACATGTGCCAGCACTCAACATCAGCTACAGCGGCGTTAAAGGTGCGGGCGCATTCAAATACGAAAAAAACGAGAAAAAAACCATACGCACACGCGCTATCAATAATCGCCACAACGAACCTGTTGCGGTGGTTGCCAGTCGCTCACACGGCGCCGATGCCGTTGACGCGCTACTCACCAAAATCAGCGAAAAACTCGGCGAAGTTGCACTGAAAAACATGGGCAGCTCATTGAAGCTCTGTTTAGTTGCCGAAGGTGCTGCTGATATTTATCCGCGCCTTGCGCTCACTTCGGAGTGGGACACCGCCGCCGCACAAGCCGTGGTTGAAGCAGCTGGCGGTCAAGTACTCACCGATCAATTAGCTGTGATGCGCTACAACACCAAAGACGATATTTTGAACCCGTTTTTTTATGTGATTGGTGATGCGGCGTTTGAATGGCAATCGCTGCTAAAAAATTGAACTCAATCTATCGTTATAGAAAACTTATCAACTCCCGCGCCGCGCTATAAGGGGTAACACGCCCAGCTACGATGTCACTCTGCAACGACGGTAAACGCGTAGCCAGTGCGGGATTTTTTTGTAAGCGTGCATCGATCATTTCGTGCAGCAGTTTTTTCATCCATTCGACATTTTGCTTTGCGCGTTTTTCTAGGAATGCGCTGGCATCCTGACTGGCTGTGTAGTATTCCTGCACCATCTGCCAGACAGCATCCACACCTTGATGTTGCAGTGCCGAGCAACACACTACGCGCGGCTGCCAATAATCGGGATGTTTTAATAATTTGAGCGCATTGCGGTAGTGGCTGCGTGTTTGTTCGGCAAACACCAAGGCATCACCGTCCGCCTTATTCACCACAAGACCATCCGCCAATTCCATAATGCCGCGCTTGATGCCCTGCAATTCATCGCCGGCGTTCGGCAGCATCAACACCAAGAAAAAATCCACCATGCTGGCCACTTCGTATTCAGACTGGCCGACACCTACCGTCTCCACAATGATGACATCGTAGCCCGCCGCCTCGCACAGCAACATGGTTTCGCGAGTTTTGTGTGCCACGCCACCGAGAGAACCTTCCGAAGGTGATGGTCGAATAAAGGCTTCATCGCGGCGCGACAATTCTTCCATGCGCGTTTTGTCACCCAAAATACTACCGCCAGCAACAGGGGAGCTGGGATCCACCGCCAACACCGCCACTTTTTTTCCCTGTGCAATTAAATACAAACCAAAGGCTTCAATAAAAGTGGATTTACCCACACCAGGCACGCCAGTAATGCCGATACGAATGCTGTTGCCCGTATGCGGCAACGCCGTTTCCAACAACTGCTGTGCCTGCTCGCGATGATCGTCGCGCTTACTTTCAACCAAGGTAATAGCTTTTGCCAATGCACGGCGATTGCCAGCGCGCAAAGCATCTATATCTACAGAAGAATTCATTGCCATATCACACAAATCAATTTATTTAGAAACCAAACTATTGCTGAAGCGCTGCCAATCAAAAGCTGCACCAGGATCCGTTTTTCGCGCCGGCGCAATATCGCTGTGTCCCACAATTCTATCCACGGTAATCGCTGGGAAATACTGCATCACCTCGCGCGCAATTTTTTGCAAGGCAGTGTACTGCTCGTCGGTATACGGAATAGTGTCCGTACCCTCTAATTCAATACCCACGGAAAAATCATTGCAGTTCTCTCGCCCCAACCATTGAGAAACACCGGCATGCCAAGCGCGTTGATCCAGTGAAACAAACTGCGTCACATCGCCGTTGCGTCCAATAAAAAAATGGGCAGATACGCGCAGTTCACGCAGCTGCTCAAAATACGGATGCGCATTGCAGTCTAAAGTATTACAAAAAAGTTGATCCACATAACCGCCGCCAAATTGGTTCGGCGGCAGGCTGATATTGTGAATCACTAATAAATCCACACAGGCATTCACTGGACGCGGATTGCAGTTTGTCGAGGGCAAATGACGCACACCTCGTAACCAACCCTCGTTAAACAACACTGCCTCCATTTACGACGCAAGTAATTGTAAATATGCCGGCACAGGCAACACTTCTAAGTTGCCTTCGTAAAACGCAGCCTGCAGAACCGCTGTGCTATGACACTCCAAAGAAGCATCGTGCGCATCGCGCAGCGCCGTGCACCAGCGGTCTGAAAATTCCACCGCCAGCACTCGCCCATCTTCGCCGCGCAACCATGTACCCACCTCAAAAGGATCACCCTGTGCAGGCTTCGACGCTGCCGCTGGCCAACGAATAAATTTTTCTGTCAAAGAAGAAGCTTCGTCCTTCGCCATTGCCAAATGCACTGCTTGTAAGCGATCAAGCAACGCACTGTAGGTTTGGCGATCACAACCTAACTGATCAAAACCTTTGCGCAATTCCTGCAACAAGACAGGAATGTGCTGCATGGCGCGAATACGCGCTTGTCTGTCTTGCGCGGGCTGCACAGATGCCAATAAATCATCAACAACGGCGAGCGCACTCAACCAATTATCAGAAGCTGTTCCTTCGCGCCAATGTATAGACAGCAACAAGCTCAACCAGTAGTCATGCAAAATTTCGATGACCACTGGCGGCCAAAATTCTGAATTGGCACGCGTGGCAATCAGTGCCTCCACTTCTGAGCGCACCTCCAATACCTGCAAGGACAAGCGCGTGCTGGCAACAGCGGTTGTCATATCTTGCTGCACGCGATAACGCAATTGCTGCAAATAATCTTGTAACTGCAACCATTCCTGTAATAACGATGTCGCACCTTGCGCTAATTGTTTTGCCAAAGTCGTAGATAACTCCCGACAAAACTCCGGCACCACACCATCAATTCCTATACTGTCCTGCCAGCCCGGTGCCCAATGACTCCACTCCAACAAAACTTTTCTGGCAGGATGCGCAAAATCAACAAACGATTCTTCACACGCCGCTTGCAGTAACGGCCCCGCTAGCAGACACAATACTTCTTTACCTAACGGCGGTGTTTGGCCGTTTGCATCAGCAATGCGTTCAGACAACCACGAGAACAGTGTTGTTGAACGCTGGCTCGCCAAGAGTGTTTGCACAGTTGCAACATCATTATCTAGCGCTGCGACGGCAATTTGTTGCGCCAACGCCGATACCCGTTCAACAGAGCGCGGCGGCGCAATGAGGGCCAGCGCCGTTGCCGAAGGTTGGCGCATTTTTTCCAGCACCTCCCACCATTCAGGCATTGCCACAGGCTCAAGTGCCGTGTCAGATACCCCGCGGCGCTGTAATGCGCTAAACACGGCATCCTGTAAGGTCATTGAAAAACGCGGTAGATCTTCGATAAATTTGGAGGCCAGCTTACAACGCACACGCAACGGTAGATGAATTTCCGGCAGCAGCAGAAAAAACAATCGCGTTAAAATATGCGGAGCAAAGGGACAATCAAAAACCGAATTAACAATACCCGTCTGTTGTCGCCATGCTGCTACCAAATTGCCGATACGCACCGCTTGATCTTGATACAACGCACGCACGGCTCTGTCTGCATCGGTGAGATAAATCAGCGTACGCGCACGCGGCGCTGCACTACTGCCACCTATTACCCATACTTCTGTCGGGTTTTGGCAACGCAGCCACAATTGGTTTAAATAGTTATCGACAAACGATCGCCGAGCACGACGCAGTTCGCAGCAGAAGACCGTTTGTTCGCCATCCTGCAGCAGCTCTTCTTCGCAGGCGTCAAAAACAGCACGCAATTGATCGTGCAGATACACACTAGCCAGTGAGAACCAATGCTGTTGCGGTGTGTTGCTTGTTCTTTCAGCGATAGAGACAGCCATAGTCGCGTTCCTTCACTTATGCATCCACTGGGGTACTGCGTTCAGCATAAGCGAAGTACGCGCCGTGGTCATTGCATCAGATCATCAATATTTTCGTCAGCAGGATCCGCACTTTCTACCGTATCACCCGTGGTTTTTGCGCGTATTTGCAGCCAGCCATCGCGGGTATACGCGTAAGGATCCAAGGCCGCACCTTGAATAGTATCTTCCACCCCTAGGAGCGACTCCCGCGTACTCACGGCGTCCATTGCTGCCGAGGCAAAAATTCGATCATCGTGCGGATTGTCGTAAATCACTCCGTTGCGGAACGCTAAATCTGCCAAGGTACCGATACCATCACGAATGGTTGAAGGTCCAAACAATGGCACCACCAAATAGCTACTATCTTTCCAACCCCAACGAGCCAATGTCTGCCCAAAGTCTGTGCCGGGAAAGCGGCGCTGCTGCTCGCCGGTCAAATCAAAAAAGCCAAAAATACCCGCTGTTGAGTTCAATACCACACGAGAAAAGGAGTAAAAACTAGGCAGCGGCTTTGCTTGCAGCGCGTAATTAACCGTGCTGGACATATCATCCAAGTTATTGAAAAAGTTTCTCACGCCTGTACGCACAGGCTGCGGCGTCACAGAACGGTAGCCTTCTGCAACTGGCTTCATCACATAGGCATCTGCCTTGTCATTGAATTTATAAATTGCACGGTTCATGGGCTCCAGCGGATCACGGTTATTACTTCCCGCGCCCGCGCAGCCGGTCATTGCCGAGAAAAAAGCCGCGAATAAAAAATACTTACCGTAAGTTTTTATCATTGCTATGCCACTTCCATCATATCTTCTAATAAAGTTTCAATACCGTAAACGCGAGCAAGGCCCAATATACCTTCCTGCAACCCGCTGACCCATAAACGCTGCTGTTGTTTTTGTTGCTGCCGTTGCAAGTTCAATAATGCCGCTAGTAGTAGCGAATCTGCAAATGTCAGCGCACTCACATCCACATACACATCACAGCCCTTGTTGGCGTTTGGTAAAGCCAATAACTCACGCAACAACAACGAGCTACTTTGCATACCGATATCACCCTGTATGCGATAGTGATTAGCAGACACCGCTTCTAACACAACAATACCTATTACGACTGCTGCGCTGGCTGCGCATTTTTGTTGCGCAACGACTGAATCAAACCAGCGATACCGCCTTTATTCACTTCATCAGCAAATTGATTGCGATACACCGTCACCAAACTTGCACCTTCAACTACAACATTAAACACCTGCCAGCCTTTCTCGGTGTTATACAACACATAATCAATTTTCACGGGTTGCTGGCCTGCGCCCATGGTGACTGTGGATTTTACAGTCGCCTGTTTGCCTTCATTTTCCAGCAGCGCATCTGGACTGACATCCACTTTAACTGTGCGATAACGCAGCATGGTGGTGTAGTAAGTACGCGTCAGCAGAACGCGAAACTCGTCACTCAAAGCTGTTTTTTGCTCAGGCGTTGCTGTGCGCCAGTATTTGCCCACAGCCAGCGCTGTCATGCGCGCAAAGTCAAAACGCGGATGCACCAACTTCTCAACTTCCGTTCGCACCGCATCGGTATTGCTGCCATTTTCTTTTAGCAATTCAGTGCGAACTGCTTCCGAGGTGGCGCTCACGATGGAAACCGGTGTTTCTTGTGCATACACATGAGCACTCAAAACCAACAAAGCCGCTGAAAAAAACTGCAACCATTTCACTTGCATTGTTATTTACTCCACAAATCTCAATTCGCTTACGGTGCTGTTGGTGCAGGCGCTGGTGCAGGCGTTGTTGTCGCCGGCTTTTCTGCCATGGATGTCATGAACTTGCCGATCAACTGCTCCAACACCAAGGCCGAAGACACCAAAGTAAACTTCTCACCCGGTTTGAGCACATCTTCATCGCCGCCCTGCGTTACACCGATGTACTGCTCACCCAATAAACCGGAAGTTAAAATCTCGACACTCGCATCGCGGCTAAATTCGTAGTTGGCATCCAACGCCAAGGTGACATGTGCACGGTAAGTTGTTTTATCCAAACCGATACTTACCACACGCCCCACCACCACGCCGGAAGATTTCACCGGCGCTTTTACTTTCAAACCACCGATATTGTCAAAATCTGCATAGAGTGTGTAAGTTTTCTCACCACTACTGCCTGTAAGATTGGCAACTTTCAACGACAAAAAAGCCACCGACAATAAGCCGATAGCCACAAACACACCCACCCATAAATCTATTGTTGCTCGTTTCATTATTTCGTCATTACCTTTTTGTATTTCTTATCTCAAAACATAAATGCTGTGAGTACAAAATCCATCGCCAAAATCACCAGTGCCGATGTCACTACTGTGCGCGTCGTGGCAGCAGATACTCCCGCCGCCGTTGCCTCAGCGTCATAACCCTCAAACACAGCTATCAAGGTTACAGCAACACCAAAAAATAGGCTTTTGATCAGACCATTGATCACATCGTCATGCAAATCTACTGCATTTTGCATCTGCGCCCAGTATGAGCCTTCATCAAGGCCGATCATCACCACGCCGACATAGTAGCCGCCAATGATACCCATAACATTGAACAACGCCGTCAATATAGGCAGTGAAAACAAGCCCGCCCAAAACCGTGGTGCAACTACGCGCGCCAGCGGGTTCACTCCCATTACCGCCATCGCGTCCAACTGCTCGGTGGCTTTCATCAAACCAATTTCCGCCGTCATGGCCGAACCGGAACGACTGGCAAACAACAGCGCCGCTAACACCGGCCCCAACTCACGCAACAGCGACAGCGCTACCAGCGTACCCAGCGCATCCGCCGAACCAAATCGCACCAGCGTGTTGTAACCCTGTAAGCCCAATACCATACCGACAAACAAGCCCGACACCACGATGATGATGAGCGAGAGCACGCCGGCAAAAAAGATTTCGCGGATCAGTAATTGAGGACGCAGAAACAACTGTCCCGACTGCATCACCACCGCCGCTAGAAAACGGCTGGCGAACCCGAGTTTCCAGAGTGTATTGATGAACCACGCCCCTAGCTCACGCAGCGTGTTCACAACACCACTGGGTAAGTTGCGCTCATCGGCCATGCTGCTGCTCCATTCCAAAATCTTGCGCAATGGTTGTCTTGGCAGGAAACGCAAACTGCACCGGACCGTCTGCCGCGCCGCGCACAAATTGCTTCACCCAAGGATCTGTCGAATTCAGCACTTCTTGCGGTGTGCCGGAGGCAACAATTTCACCGTGCGCCATAAAACAAACCTTGTCTGCCAAGGCGAGGGAATGGTGAATATCGTGCGTCACCATAATGGCTGTTGTGCCCAGTGCTGCATTCAGCTTTTTGATGAGATGCGCGATAACACCCAGAGAAATCGGATCCAAACCGGTGAACGGTTCGTCGTACAACATCAATGCGGGATCCAGTGCCACCGCACGCGCCAAGGCAACGCGACGCGCCATACCGCCAGACAGTTCGGAAGTTTTCATATCTTGTGTGCCGCGCAAGCCCACGGCAGAGAGCTTCATCATCACCAAATCGCGAATCACACTCTCCGGCAGATCGGTGTTTTCACGCAGAGGAAAAGCCACATTATCGAAGACAGATAAATCGGTAAACAGCGCGCCAAATTGAAACAACATGCCCATCTTGCGACGGAAACGGTACAGCGCCTTGGTATTCATTTGATCAACGCGTTCGCCACCCACCAACACTTCACCGTGTTGCGGTCGCTGTTGCCCCGACAATAAACGCAGCAATGTCGTTTTCCCACAACCGCTGCCGCCCATAATGGCTACCAACTTGCCTTTGGGGATGCTCAGATCAATATCTTTCAGGATCGGTCGATCCCCGTAAGCAAAGGCCACATTATTGAGCTGGATGTAGGGTTCTTCTGTCACTGGTGTGCCGTTAAATCAAAGCATTGCCGCATTGTATAGACAGGAGTGTGCTACGCCAAACGATCACTTTTTTTAGCCGCCGCCTTGGTCAAAGCTATGCGAAAGGGAATGTGTATCCACTGCGGAAACAGGCGTTTGCCGATTTCAAACAGCCACGCGTCGGGCCCGATCACCACACGCATGCGATTAGCTTTCACTGCCTTCAGCACTTTTTGAGCGAGATACTCCGGTGATCTACCAAACTTCGCCACCAGTGCCGCCATGCGCTTTGTGTCGTTGTCTGCGCCGGAACGCTCCATGGTGGCGTTCAAAATATTGGTACGAATCGCCCCTGGATGAATACTGGTCACGCCGATATTGCAGTGCGCCA
This sequence comes from Cellvibrionales bacterium, assembly GCA_016713115.1. NCBI lineage: Bacteria > Pseudomonadati > Pseudomonadota > Gammaproteobacteria > Cellvibrionales > Cellvibrionales bacterium. Next base: position 60,685 of record JADJPU010000001.1, read on the forward strand.
ACTCTGCATACAGCGTTTCACTGAAACCTTTCACCGCTGCCTTGGTGAGGGAATAAGAACTCTGATTGGGAAAGCCGAGAAAACCCGTCATGCTGGAGGTATTGATGATGTGGCCTTCGCCCTGCTTTTGTATGTAAGGCAAAAAATAATGGCAGCCGTACAACACACCCCACAGATTGATACCCAAAACAAAATCCAAATCTTGCAGTGTGTGATCAGCGAAACTTTTATTGACGGTGACGCCTGCATTGTTGAATAACAAATGAATCGCGCCGTGTTGTTGTTCCACTTCGGCAGGCAATGCCGCCATGCGTTCACGATCTGCAACGCTCGCCACATGCGTACTCACGCGCACATTTTTTCCTGCTAGCAAAGCCGCCGTTTCTTGCAAACCACCTTCGTTAATATCCACCAGTGCCATGTGGCAACCTTCCGCCGCAAACGCCTGTGCCAACGCACGGCCTATGCCGCTGCCCGCACCGGTAATCACCGCCACTTTTCCCTGTAAATTTTTCATTTATTGATACCCGCCTGTGTGTGGTTTGCCAACAAAAACATCCAACAAGTGCACCAAGCCTGGCAATAAAGCTGCCATGGATTCTTCTGCACCGCGACGACTACCAGGGAAAGTCACCACCAAACTTTGCTCGGCAAAACCGGCCACGCCGCGCGACAACATCGCATACGGTGTGCGTTTTTGTCCGAAGACACGCGCCGCTTCCATAATGCCTGGCACTTCCTGCGTGAGCAGTGGCGTGACCACTTCCACCGTTCTGTCTCGCGGCCCTAAACCTGTACCGCCCACGGTGATAATCAAGCTCACCTGCTGCGCAATGTTTTCTTTCAGCACTGCTTCCAATTCAGCAGATTCATCGGGCAATACGCAATAGCCAATTGGATCAAAGCCCGCTGTGGTCAGCACCTCGCAAATACTGCGCCCTGCTGTATCTTCTTTTCTGCCCTGCGCCACGGTGTCCGACAGCACGATCACCATCGCGGAACAACGCCGCTTTAATTTGCGTTTGAAATGCGATTTGCCGCCGGTTTTTTGCAACAGTTTGCAATCGGTCAGCAATAAATTTTCCTGTTCGGTGTGCGGCTTCAACATGTCGTAAATAGTGAGTGCGGCAACATTCGCCGCCAACAGCGCTTCCATTTCTACGCCGGTCGCAGCAATGGTTTCTACGCTGGCTTGAATATGCACAGCCGCTGCATCCAACACAAAAGTAATTTCTGAACTGTAAATCGGCAGTGGGTGACACAGCGGAATCATTTCATCGCAGCGTTTCGCCGCGAGTATGCCGGCCACGCGTGCCGTTTTCAGTGCATCACCTTTTTCTGTTTCACCACGGCGCAATAATTCAATACATTCTGGCGGTGCTTTTAAGGTGGCAGTCGCTATCGCTTGACGCAAACTCTCAGGTTTTAGCGTGATGTCTTTCATGCGCATTCCTTGTGATGATGGTGACGATGCTCTACTTCTTCATCATCGTGATTGTGTAAACAACAGCCTTCCACAAACTGGCTGCTGCCATCGGTATAAAACTCTTCTTTCCAAATTGGCGCGCCGTGTTTCACTGCATCCACCGCCCAACGGCAGGCGGCAAACGCTTCTGCGCGGTGCGGCGCTTGCACCACACACACGATCGCCAATTCGCCAATGGCCAATTCGCCCACGCGATGACGCACGGCAATATAGCTCACACCAAATTTTGCTTTCGCTTCCGCTTCTATGTCTGCCAATAAACGCTCGCACACCGGCAAATACGCGCTGTAAATTAAACGCTGCACCGATTTACCTTCGTGGTGATTGCGCACTGCACCGGCAAACAATGCCAAGCCGCCGCAATCGGGATACTCGCTCAAAGCCAGCAGCGCGTTGATGTCCAACGGCGCTTCACCCATGCGCTGAATGTGTTCACTCATGCCATCAACCTCCAGACACCGGCGGCAGTAAAACAATCGCGCCGCTCGCGGGCAATGTCGCTTGCCGACGCACAATGGCATCGCCCACCGCGCAAGCGCAGCGTTCAATCGCTTCATGCAATTTTGGATATTCGTTTTGCAGCACGCGTAAAGCATCGCCAACAGTGGCGTGTTCACTGTCAACTTGCACATCGATATAACGGCAACCCGCTTGGCGTTCTATGCCCGCCAATAATTCAAATGTCACCGTTTTTTGTTCGGCGTTCACACTCAACCTCCCATTGCATACATTCGGATAGGCCGTTCCACCGGCTCCGGCACGGCGGCGTAACCGGCTTGTTTATGCCACACCGCTTGCGCAATTTTTTCTTGCAACTGTTCATCGCTGGCACCTTGGCGCAGCGGCTCGCCCAAGGGCGTGCCGTTGGCGGCAAACAAGCAGGTGTACAGCTCGCCTTTGGCCGTGAGGCGCAGGCGATCACAACTGGCGCAAAACGGATGTGACACAGTGCTAATGATGCCCAGCGGGTAATGACCATCCACCAAATACGGGCTGGCGGGATCACTGCTGCGCGCCAGTTTTTCCACGCGGTGACGGCTGCGCAGTATTGCCAGCACAGCGTCTTCATCCATCACGGATTGCCGTTGCCAGCGCCCCGGCTCATCCAATGGCATGTATTCGATAAAACGCAGCGGCAGATTTTTTGCCATCGCCCATTCCAACAGCGGCAGCACTTGATCGTCGTTGTAACCGCGCACTAAAACGGTGTTGATTTTGACGCTGACACCGGTGGCGCGTGCGGCATCAATACCGGCCAACACGGGGTGGATATCGGCCTTGGTCAGGCGCGTAAAAACAGATTCATCCAGCGCATCCAAACTGATGTTGAAATCATCCACACCGGCATCCACCAGTGCTTGCGCGCGCTTCGCCAACAGCGTGCCATTGCTGGTCATCGAAATGCGCTCTAAGCCTTTGGCGCGCAGCCCGTTCAGTTGGGCAACCACATCTTCCAGATCCATGCGCAGCAGCGGCTCGCCGCCAGTGAGTCGGAATTGCGTGATGCCCTGCTCCACAAACAGTGCCGCCAAGCGCAGTAACTCAGCGTTACTCAACAACTCTTTGCGCGGCAACCATGTGGGTTCGTCGGGCATGCAATAGCGGCAACGGAAGTTGCAACGATCAGTCAGCGACAACCTCAGCTTACGCTTGGTGCGACCATGACGATCTACCAACAACTTCATCACTCATACTCCACGGATTACTGTCAGTTTATCGCAAGATCTATACTCGTAAGACCCAAGGCTCACCCAATGCACAAAAATGGCAGCACCGTGCCTTCTTCTACACGATTGGCGCTGATAGGAAACCACACCAGCGCATTGGCCTCGGCCAAATTGCTCAACTGATGAGATCCTTGATGCGGCAGCGGTGCCAGCCACACCACGCCACTTTCGTCTTGCTGTTGTTGCATGCGCTGCAACAGCGCCACAGATGGATTCGCCTTCATGGATTTCGCCAGCCGCCCGCGCTGCCAAATTGGTGCAACGCCGCCCTCAATACGAGCAAGAATGGCCGCTGCGTGCACATACAAGCCCACCCACACCGCGCCAGGGTTGCCAGGGAGCGCCAGTAACAGGCAAGCGGGCTTGCGTCCGAACCACACTGGCTTGCCCGGCCGCTGTGCCACTTTGTGAAAATCGCAGGTAAAACCCGCTTGCTCTGCCGCTGCGGGCAGGTAGTCGTAATCCCCCACTGATGCCCCGCCGGTGGTGATAACCCAATCGGCTGCGGCACTGGCTTGCGCTAACGCAGCTACCAGCTCCGCCAAATCGTCACCCACCCACAGCATTTCTGTGCAAACCAAGCCTTGTGCAGCCAACCAACTGGCGATCAAAGGGCCATTGGCATCGGGGATTGCACCCTCCGCCAGCGGTTCACCCGGTCGCGCGACTTCTTTACCGGTGATGATGACGGCGACTCTCGGTCGGCGATATGTTGTCACTCGCGCAACACCCGCCATGGCCAGTGCTGCCACGCGCCCTGGCGTGAGCCGCTGCCCAGCCGCCAATATCTGCGTGCCGCAACTGGCCTCTTCGCCGCGCAGGCGCACATCTTGCCCTTGTTTCAAAGGCTGATTGATCGACAACTGCGCGCCGTCGCGCTGGGCAATTTCCTGCCGCGCAATCGTGTCTGCGCCTTCCGGCAGTCGCCCGCCGGTAAAAATGCGCACGGCTTCGCCCGCCTGCAAAGGGCGCGAAAACACATCCCCCGCTGCCACTTCGCCCACCACGGTCAACGCACTGCCGAGATCTGCATGGCGCAGGGCATAGCCGTCCATCGCGCTCTGTGTGAACGGCGGCAAATCGCAGGCGGCATACGCCGGTTCCGCCAACACTTCACCGTTCGCTTGCAGCAGTGACTTCGTCACCGGCTCCAGCACCGGCAGTATTGCGTAATGTGCCAGCGCCTTTTCCAGTGAGATCAGCGCTTGCCCGCTGCTACAGTCGTGCATGGTGTTCTCCAATGTTGCGTTGCTTTGCCCGTGAACGCAGCAAAAAACATACCAAAAACAAAAATGCCCGCATCTTTCGATACGGGCATTGTCTCGTTTTGTAGCGGGTTACGCCAAAACCCACGCCCTCACGGCGTTGGTGTGGCATAAGTGCTGTATTTGGTGCTCCAAGTTTGGCTGCCACTTTTGGTTTCAAACAGCGTCACGCGGGCGAAGTAAATTTTGCCGTCGATGGTGATGGCGACGCCCAGTTGGGATTGCGCGGAATCCAACGCATCGTTTAGCACGAGGTTTTTCAAGGTGAGGCTGAGAGCGCCTTTTTTGCTGGCAAAGCTGAAGGCAGACAGGATGTTGTCTGGCGCGGCATCGGCGGCGATTTTCTTCATGCTGTAGATATTGGTGATACCGGAAACCGTGCGCGTGGTAGCCAGCAGGCTGGTCAGTGTCTTGCTCAACAACACATCACCGTTCTCGTCATACAGCGTGATTGCCACCTCCGGCTGCTTGCAGTGTTTGTTGGCTGGCGGGCATGGGGTGTCAAAATCGTACGCACTCAACAATGCAGGGTCGGCGAGATTCAACTTCAACACCAAGCTGTCTTTGGTGGTGCCGCTGTCTTTGACGGTGGCAGAAGTCACCACCACGGCTTCTGATTTATAGGCTGTCGTGGGCAGGAACTTGCCTTTGGCATCCAGCTCCACCTGTAAGACGCGCTGCTCACTACCCAAGTTCACCGTGTTTGCCACTGTTGCAGGCAAAGTAGCGCCAATTTCCGTGCCACTCATCGACACCGTGAGGGTTTGTGTGGAAGGCATCAAGGACACTTTGATTGCCGGAACCACGCCTTTGGCTGTGCTGTACGCAAAGCCCTTGCCTTTGCTCAGCAAAGAGCCGGCTGGTAAATGAATATTGCTGCTTGCCAGCGTTATATCCAGCGCATCAGTGGCAGGGTCAAACACCTGCCCGCTGCGGCGGTCTGCGTTGTACAGGTATTGCGCACTCCAACGGTCGTCATTGCTGCCAGCACCCACCTTGGTGGCGAGTTTTTTGAGCCATAGATTGGTTGTAGTAATGAGCTGGCCACTGTCATAACGCACCAGCGCAACATCATAATTGTTGCCGTTGTAGCTATGCCCCGCCACCACCAACTTGCCGTCCGCCTGCTGGATCACCGATCGACCATAATCATCGCCCGCACCAATCGCCGTAGTGACTTTGCCATCGCCATCAAACGAAGTATCCAAAGAACCGTCCTCGTTGTAGCGCACCAGCGCAACATCATCATTACTGCCGTTCCAGCTATACCCCGCCACCACCAGCTTGCCATCTGCCTGCTGGATTACCGATTGTGCATAATCATTGGCCGCACCAATCGCCGTGGTGACTATGCCATCCCCATCAAAGCTGGCATCCAAGGAGCCGTCGGCGTTGTAGCGCACCAGCGCAAAATCATTACTGCTGCCGTTGTAGCTAGTCCCCGCCACCACCAGCTTGCCATCCGCCTGCTGAATGACTGAGTATCCTTCATCGTAGCCCGTACCAATCGCCGTGGTGACTTTGCCATCCCCGTCAAAGCCGGTATCCAAGGAGCCATCCGTGTTGTAGCGCACCAGCGCAACATCATCATTGCTGCCGTTCCAGCTATACCCCGCCACCACCAGCTTGCCATCTGCCTGCTGGATTACCGATTGTGCATAATCATTGGCCGCACCAATCGCCGTGGTGACTATGCCATCCCCATCAAAGCTGGCATCCAAGGAGCCGTCGGCGTTGTAGCGCACCAGCGCAAAATCATAACTGCTGCCGTTGTAGCTAGTCCCCGCCACCACCAGCTTGCCATCCGACTGCTGAATGACCGAATAGCCATAATCGTCGCCCGCACCAATCGCCGTGGTGACTTTGCCATCCCCGTCAAAGCCGGTATCCAAGGAGCCATCCGTGTTGTAGCGCACCAGCGCAAAATCATAACTGCTGCCGTTGTAGCTAATCACCGTCACCACCAGCTTGCCATCCGCCTGCTGGATCACTGAATAGCCTACATCATCGCTCCCACCAATCGCTGTAGTGACTTTGCCATCCCCATCAAAGCCGGTATCCAAGGGACCGTCGGCGTTGTAGCGCACCAGCGCAACATCAGCATTGCTACCGTTCCAGCTACTCCCCGCCACCACCAGCTTGCCATCTGCCTGCTGGATCACCGAATAGCCAAAATCGCCGCCCGTACCAATCGCTGTGGTGACTTTACCACCGCCACCAAAGCTGAGATCCAAATCCCCAGGGGCGGCGTGGAGTGATGAAGTGCCGAGTAAGGCGGATATGAAGACAAGGGCGTGGCGAAGGGTTTTCATGGGCGGCTTCCTAGGTTAAATAATAAAAAATTTATTCTGTTTTTCAGTTTACTACAGGTTGCGCAATCAGACGCGCCAAATCTTCCGGCGTGTTGACACTCCAGCACTGTGCATCTGCATCATCGTCAAATAGGCAGCGCTCTGCACCAACTGAAATCAACCAACGCACCACCGAGCGTTCGCCCGCCAAAAAATCCTGCTCCAGTTTGTTCACCAACGAGCGCTGTAAAAAACACACCAAGGGCTGCGGCTGCTCACCAACCACCGCAAAAACAGCGGGCGCATTCGTTTGCTCACAGCACGCTCGCAATTTCTCAAGCAAATTCTCTGGCAATACTTGCGCGTCACAGGGCAGCACTAACAACCAATCCGTTACTGTGTGCTGCAATCCGGTCAAAATCCCCGCCAGTGGCCCGTGAAATCCTGCATTTGTATCGGGCAAAACTTGCGCGTGCCACGGCGCAGCAATTGTTTGATAGTCATCAAAATGACGATTGGCCGAAATCAACACCGCGCTCACTTTCGGTGCAAAACACAGCAGCAAGCGCTCCACAAAAGTTTTGCCATCGACAGTGAGCAAGCCTTTGTCTTGCCCGCCCAGTCGCTCACCACGGCCGCCGGCTAATATCAGCAGCGATAAGTTTTCCTGATTGTTCAACAAGTTATCACCCAAACCGCCATGCATAACACCCATCAATCTGCAACAATACCGGCCTCACCAATCCAGCCAATGCCAGCCATGCACAGAATTCAACACCTGCAATCTGACATCATCGCGCAAGTGCGCGCCGCGCTCGCGGAAGACATCGGCACCGGCGATATTACCGCGCAACTCATCCCTGCACAGCAGAGCGGCCAAGCGCGCATCATCACCCGCGAACCGATGATTATGTGCGGGCGGCCTTGGGTTGATGAAGTGATGCACCAAGTTGATGCAAACATTCGCGTGGAATGGCGCGTGCATGATGGCGATACCGTAGAGGGCGACAGCACGCTGTTTACGCTGCACGGTGCGGCGCGCAGTTTGCTGACGGCCGAGCGCACCGCGCTGAATTTTCTGCAGCTGCTGGCCGGCACCGCCACCACCTGCCATCACTACGCACAACTGGTTACTGGAACCTCTGTGCGCCTGCTCGACACCCGCAAAACCATCCCCGGTTTGAGAACGGCACAGAAATATGCCGTGACCGTGGGCGGCTGCCACAACCATCGCATCGGTCTGTATGACGCTTTTCTCATCAAAGAAAACCACATCGCTGCCTGCAAAGGCATCACAGCTGCCGTGCAACAAGCGCGCCGCATTGCGCCGGGCAAACCCGTCGAAGTGGAAGTGGAAAACTTTGATGAATTGGATGAAGCGCTGCGCACCGGTTGTGAAATCATCATGCTGGATGATTTTTCCTTAGATGACATGACACAGGCGGTTAAGCGCACTGCGCAGCGCGCCCTGCTGGAAGCCTCCGGCAATATCAACGAGAGCAATTTGCGCGCCACGGCAGAAACCGGTGTTGATTTCATTTCGATTGGCGGATTGACCAAACACTGCCGCGCGATTGATCTGTCGATGCGCTTTTTTTAACAACAGACCCGTTATTATTGCGCGCTGAATGCACAACGCTAACTGAAAACACTTCAAGGAGAACCATCGTATGCGTCAGTTCATCAAACTATTTCTACTGCTCGCCAGCTTCGCATTAGCAGGCTCTGCGTTCGCCAACCAAGTGCTGCGCATTGGCGTTTCACCAAACTATCAACCACTGGCTTATAAACAAGACGGACAACTCACCGGCATCGACATCGCCGCTGGTGAAACCATTGCACAACAAATCGGCCGCCAAGCAGAATTTGTTGAGATGCCATTTAATCAGCTCATTCCTGCACTGCAAGCCGGAAAAATTGACATCATCATGTCCGGCATGACCATCACACCAGAGCGCAACCAGTTGGTGAGTTTCAGCAACCCATATCTCAGCGCCGGACAAATGGCGATTATTCGCTACGCCGATGCCAGCCGCTTTGGTTACAAAGGCACACTGTTTCGCCCCGATGCGCGCGTTGCCGTCGTAGCTGGTAGCACAGGAGAAAAATTCACCAATGACAGTTTGCGCAATGCGGCTATCTCGCGCTGTGACTCGATCAGTGAAGCCTTGGCAAAATTAAAAAATGGCAGCGTTGATTATGTTATTCACGATGCCGCAACCAGTTGGTCACTTGCTACCGATACCACACGCCAAGATTTCATGAGCCTCAACAATGAATTGACGGATGAACGCTTAGGTTGGGCCGTGAACAAAAACAACAGCGCTCTCTTGCAGACCGTCAATCAACAGCTCGCCATCATGCAAAGAGACGGCATATTGCGCGCCATCATTAACAAATGGATTCCTGTAACTGTTAAGGTAGAAACAGCAACACCTACAACCACGGAAAACACTTCTAACACTTCCACCAATCGCGGTAACCGCTAATGACATCCTCTGCACAACACACCATCACCGCCACTTTTCAAAAAATGATCATGCGCTTTGCGCTGATTTTGTGCGCATGCTTTGCCATCTCCGCGTGCTCCAGTTCCAGCCGTACCGATGTAGAAACACACAGCACGGACACCAGTGCCGATTTTGAAGAATTAAAAACCTATCGCTGGGATTTTTCCGGCATGGATAAAACTGTCCCTACCGGCGGCCACACACAAGAGTTCAACCGCGTGGTGTGTGAGTATGTCGACATGCTGATGAACGATCGCGGCTTTACGCGTGTAGCCAAAGGCGATGCGGATATCACTCTGGATTATCGCGTGGTGGTAACACAGGAAGAAACCGAAGAAAACGACGCACCAGCGTTTGATAATTCCGAAGCCAATGACTACGGTTTGCGCTGGACATTCGACAAAGATAAATCACCCACTTTCCAAGGCTTGCAAGCACCAAAAACTCACGCTGTGCTATACAACCGTGGCGAATTGCACTTGGCAGCCTTCAACACGCAAGGTCAAACTGTCTGGCACAGCTCTGCTGCACGCATCCTAAAAGGCAGCTCTAACGAAGCCGAACGCCGCGCTGCACTGCGCATTGCAGTTGAAAAAATTATGCGCACCTTTCCTGTCGCGCCGGCTATTGAATAAATCTATTACCGCCTTTTTCTGAGCATAAAAAAACCGGCAATGCCGGTTTTTTTATTTCTATCAACACATAACTTATTTTAGAAAGCAGGGAGTGTTTTGCAGCTAACAGAAGCTATTACCACACTCTCAGTAGACAGGATGGATTCATTACTAATCTCATCGTAAATATACGCCTCTTCATATGAACCGGCCGCCCCCCCAGTGAAAGTTTTCTTGTCCACATTATATCGAGCAACATATATTGTCGCTGACAGTTCGCCATCATTTTTCATTGGCGCGCTACCTCCAGCAGACAAATTCAGGCCAAAATCAACTTCTCCATTTGTGTGAACAACGATAGTCCCCGAACCCATACCCACCAAACCATACTCCGGTACGTACAATACGGGATCGAGCTTTGTTGTATATGTCCCTTTAGCCACTGATGGCTTTTTAAACTTCACTAACATCACTCCGTTATTAATACTCAAGCACACATCCGCAGCATTAGCAGAAAGCGGCAGCGCACACGCCAATAACAAACCAGCAATTTTCATTTTTTTCATCGCAATATTCCCTTTATTAAGTTTGATTTTCTTCTAAGAGGATAAAGCAAAAAGCTAAATTCGGCCTCCAGTCTACCCCCCCCCGCATAATCAACAAGGGCAGCGTTTGATGCTGCCCTCTTCTGCACCGTAGCGGCTATTCTGGCTGTAGCGAAAATACTCCCGCTCTGACATCACTGGCGCTTCCGCATGCTGCTTTTGCATGTGTGCAACATAGGCGCGGTAATCACCCACACCCACCATTAAACGCGCGGTTTGTGCAATGCGCTGCCAGCCAACAATTACGCGCTGTAGTGATGCTTCTTTATTCATGCCACACCGCCTCGTTGCGCCACTCGTGCTCAGGGCGCCACACCACTAGCGATTCATTGGCTGTCACCGCTGGATGCTGGTGCGCCTGCCAAATTGCATGCAGCGCAAAAAACAGCATCGATACCACCACGGCAATAAAAAACAGCGCCATCGCTGCATCCACATAGCTATTAAAAATAATTTGCTCGACTTGTTGTAAAGTTTTGGCGGGCGCCAGCACCTCACTGCGCGCCAAGGCCGCCGAAAATTTTTCTGCCTGCGCCAAAAAACCAATCTTGGTATCGGGCGAAAAAACTTTTTGCCAACCCGCCAACAATGTCACTAACAACACACCAGCGGCGGGCAAGGCCGTCACCCACACGAAGCGCATTTTTTTCATGCGCACTAAAACCACTGTTGCCAGAATTAACGCCATCCCCGCCAACATTTGGTTGGCAATGCCAAACAACGCCCACAGGCTATTGATGCCGCCAAACGGATCTGTCACACCCTGATACAAAAACCAACCCCAAGCACCCACAGCCAAAGCCGTTGCCAAAATATTGGCAACCCAAGAGCGCGTATTGCCAAGCACAGGCACTACATTGCCTAGCATGTCTTGAATCAGAAAACGACAAACACGCGTTCCCGCATCCAGCGTAGTCAGAATAAATAACGCTTCAAACAAAATCGCAAAGTGATACCAAAACGCCATCATCGACGCGCCGCCGATCATATCGGCAAGAATTTTTGCCATGCCCACCGCAAAAGTTGGTGCACCGCCGGTGCGCGACAACACCGAATGTTCGCCCACATCTTTCGCCAATTGCGTGAGCATGTCTGGCGTGACAACAAAACCCCACTGGCTGATCGCTTGCGAAGCAGATTCTACTGTTGTGCCAATCACTGCTGCGGGGCTGTTTAACGCGAAATAAATTCCAGGCTCCAATACACAGGCTGCAATCATCGCCATCACCGCGACAAACGATTCCATCAACATCGCACCGTAGCCAATCGCCACAATATGCGACTCACGCTCCAACATTTTTGGCGTTGTGCCAGAGGCTACCAAGGCATGAAAACCACTGACAGCGCCGCAGGCAATGGTGATAAATAAAAATGGAAATAACGAACCGGCAAACACTGGCCCCGTGCCATCCACAAATTGCGTAATGGCGTGCATTTTTAACGGCGGCGCAACAATCACTATGCCGATTGCCAACGCGATGATGGTGCCAATTTTCAAAAAAGTGGATAAATAATCGCGCGGCGCCAGCAACAACCACACGGGCAACACCGCAGCGATAAAACCGTAGCCAATTAAACCGATGGCCAGCGCCTCACCTTTCAAAGTGAACAGTGCGCTCCACACCGGATGCGCTGCCACCCAATGACCGCCGTACAACGCTGCCATCAACAATACAAAGCCTATCAGCGATACTTCGCCAATTTTTCCTGGGCGAAACCAACGCGAATAAACGCCCATCAACAAAGCAATTGGAATTGTTGCCAGCAAAGTGGAGACTGCCCACGGACTATCGGCCAGCGCTTTCACCACCACCATGCCGAGCACGGCCAATAAAATAACCACTATCGCCAAAATACCGAGCATCGCCACCGCGCCTGCGGTGTTGCCCATTTCCATGCGAATAATTTCGCCGAGTGAACGCCCATCACGGCGCGTGGAAATAAAAAGAATGATGGCGTCTTGCACAGCACCTGCGAGTACAACGCCCACTAATATCCATAAAGTGCCGGGCAGATAACCCATTTGTGCCGCCAACACTGGGCCGACCAACGGGCCAGCGCCAGCAATCGCGGCGAAGTGGTGACCAAACAGCACCCATTTGTGCGTGGGCACATAATCCAAACCATCGTTGTGGCGTTCAGCTGGGGTTAAACGACGATCATTGAGCTCCATCACCCGTTGCGCCACAAAGCGCGCGTAAAAACGGTAGGCAATGCTGTAAGTACACACCGCCGCAACCACCAACCACAGTGCGTTGACGGTTTCACCTTGCGATAAAGCGAGCACAGCAAAAGCACTGGTGCCGAGTGCAGCGACCAATCCCCATAAAAACAGCGACTTCATGTGTATTCCCTGTGTTAATTCACAACTAGATTATCGCGATGAACCAGTTCTTCACCGCTGAAATAGCCCAGCTCTGCTGCGATAGCCGCTGTTGATTTTCCGATAATTTTTCGCGCTTCTTCTGCGCGATAATTGATCAGGCCGCGCGCAATTTCGTTGCCGCTTTCATCAACGCAAATCACCATATCGCCGCGTTCAAAATCACCCTGCACAGCTTTTACGCCAACGGGCAGCAAACTTTTGCCTTTGCTGCGCACCACATCGACCGCGCCTGCATCCAGCACTACTGTGCCGCGCGTTTGCAACTGCCCTGCCAACCAGCGCTTGCGCGCCGCCATCGGTTTTTCATCCGCCACTAATAAACTGATCGGCGTGTTTTCTTCATGCAAAGTGCGTAGCAAAGATTTTCTGCGTCCGCTGGCAATTACCGTGTGACAGCCGGAACGCGCCGCCAATTTTGCTGCGCGAATTTTTGTGCTCATGCCGCCGCGACCTAAACGCCCTCCCGTGCCGCTCGCCATCCCTTCTAGCGTTTCATCACTGGCGCGCGCGCTAGCAATTAATTTGGCATCGGCATGGCTGCGCGGATCTTTATCAAATAAACCGTCTTGGTCGGTGAGAATAATCAGTAAATCGGCTTCCACTAAATTAGCAACCAGAGCTGCCAAAGTATCGTTGTCACCAAAGCGAATTTCGTCGGTAACCACTGTGTCGTTCTCGTTGACGACAGCAATCGCACCCAACTCAATCAGCGTTTGCATGGTGCTGCGCGCATTCAAATAGCGTTCACGATTCGATAAGTCATCGTGATCCAACAAAATTTGCGCCGTATGAATACCATATTGGTGAAAGCAAGATTCATAAGCCTGCACTAAACCCATTTGGCCAATCGCGGCGGCCGCCTGCAATTCGTGCAATGCTTCCGGGCGATTCTTCCAACCCAAGCGACTCATGCCTTCGGCCACGGCACCGGAAGACACCAACACGATTTCAATGCCGCGCTGACGCAGCTCGACAATTTGCTCGACCCAATGCTGAATGCTGTCGCGATCCAAACCGCGACCATCATCCGTCAACACCGCGCTGCCAATTTTAATTACCCAGCGTTTGGCTTCCTGTATTTCTGTTCTCACCGCCCCTAACCTTTTGCTTGTTTTTTATTTATTGGACGTAATGCACTTCCACATCGCCGTCGTCCCAATCTTCATCCCAATCTTCGTCGTCATCATTGTCTTTTTGTAAACGCGCTTGTTTGCGCGCCTCTGCCAACTGTGCAATCGCCTCGCGGGATTCTTCTTGCATGGCGCGTTGAATATCCGCCTCGGCGCGCGCCAATTCTGGATTTTCTTGCTGCATGTCACGCTCCAACTCAATGTGCGACATGATGGCTTCACATAAATCCTGCGTGCCTTCACCGCTGGCAGCAACAATGGCGAAGTGCGGCATTTTTTTTGTCAGCTTCAGCCGTTTGTACAATTTTTTGCAAAACGCTTCGCGTTCATCCGCTGGAATCAAATCCAATTTATTCAACACCAACCAACGCGGACGCGCCGCCAGCGTGGGGCTAAACGCTTTCAACTCTTTTTCAATCGCGCGGATGTTATCAAAAGGATCAGAGCCATCGGGCGGCATTACATCCACCAAATGCAGCAGCAAGCGCGTGCGCGTGAGGTGTTTGAGAAAACGAATACCCAAGCCCGCACCTTCAGCGGCGCCTTCGATCAAACCTGGAATATCCGCCACTACAAAACTGCGCATTTTGCTGACGCTGACTACACCGAGATTCGGCACCAAAGTCGTGAACGGATAATCCGCTACCTTGGGGCGCGCGGAAGAAATGGCGTGAATCAAAGTTGATTTGCCCGCATTGGGCAAGCCCAGCAAACCCACATCGGCCAGCACTTTCAATTCGAGACGCAAGTTACGCGCTTCACCCGGCTGCCCCGGCTTGGTCTGACGCGGTGCACGATTGATACTGGATTTAAAACGCGCATTGCCAATGCCGTGAAAACCGCCCTGTGCCACCAGCAGGCGCTGCTTGGCCTGCGTTAAATCGCCCAGCACTTCGCCGGTGTCTTCGTCGATCACCGTGGTGCCCACCGGCACATTCAGTACCAAATCATCACCGCCGTGACCGGTGCAATTTGCGCCGCGTCCAGATTGACCGTCTTTGGCGCGGTGCCGACGCTGGTAGCGGTAATCAATCAGCGTGTTGAGTGCGGCATCCGCTTGCAGGTACACACTGCCGCCATCGCCGCCGTCGCCGCCATCTGGCCCGCCAAACGGCACATATTTTTCACGACGAAAGCTCATGCAGCCATTGCCGCCTTTTCCCGCGTGTACGGAGATGGGCACTTCATCTACAAATTTCATGGGGATACATCCAGCAACAAGGCTATTTTTGTGCTTTTGAGTCGATCTAGCTTAAAACAAAAAAGCCCCGCATTGCGGGGCTTTCTCAGAGCAGAACAGCAATTAAGCAGCGATGATGCTGACAAAACGGCGGTTGTGCTTACCTTTCACTTCAAACTTCACTTCACCAGCTGCTGTAGCAAACAGCGTGTGATCTGTGCCCATGCCAACATTCGCACCGGCGTGATACTCAGTGCCGCGCTGACGCACGATGATGTTGCCCGCCACAACTTTCTGGCCGCCGAACATCTTCACGCCCAAGCGTTTGGACTGGGAATCGCGACCGTTCTTGGTACTACCGCCTGCTTTCTTGTGAGCCATGTCTGTTTACCTCTGTAGCTGCGCTGCTATTACGCGCTGATTGCGGTGATCTTGATTTGGGTGAACCACTGACGGTGACCCTGCTGCTTGCGATAGTGCTTGCGGCGACGGAATTTGATGATACGGATTTTGTCCGCACGACCGTGACCCACCACTTCAGCAGTCACTTTGCCACCGGCTACAAATGGCGCGCCGATTTTCACTTCTGCACCATTACCCACCATCAGCACTTCGCTGAAATCAATTTTTTCGCCAGCTGCTGCTTCCAGCAATTCGACGTTGAGAACTTCACCTTCAACAACCCGGTGTTGCTTGCCACCAGACTCAATAACCGCGTACATGTCTATTCACTCCAAATAACGCCCGCCTTTTGAGGCAGGTCGAAGGGCGCGTATTGTAAGAAAAGCCAAGCCATCAGGCAAGCCGTATCCAGCCTTTTGCCGCCTTTTTATGGTCGCTTTTCCACCTAATTGCTTTAGAATCGCGCGCCACCAGCCCCTTTACCCCGTTTTCGCTTCGAGAGCCGCATGGAAATCTACAAAGAATTCTCCATTGAAGCCGCCCACCGCCTGCCTCATGTCCCCGAAGGGCACAAATGCGCCCGCCTGCACGGTCATTCCTTTCAAGTCTCTATCCATGTCTCAGGCTCCGTGGATGCGCAGAGCGGCTGGGTGATGGATTTTGCCGACATCAAAGCCGCCTTCAAACCCATCTGGGAACAGCTCGATCATCACTATCTCAACGATATTACCGGCCTTGAAAACCCCACCAGCGAAAACCTAGCGCGCTGGATTTGGTGCGCACTGAAACCCGCGCTGCCGCTACTGAGTAAGATTATCGTGAAAGAAACCTGCACCAGCGGTTGTGTGTATTGCGGGGATTGATTGCCGCAATCACGGTTTATCGAATGTCACTCTGACCCGCATTGCCCCCCATTCCTCAAAGCCCCATGCAGTGGTTACAATAACCACCATGAACAGCAAAGACATTATTAAGCAACTAGAAGATGACGGCTGGCAATTGCGCAGTATGCGCGGCAGCCACCATGTTTTTAACCACCCAACCAAACTGGGGCATATTACCGTGCCGCATCCTAAACGAGATTTAGGCGTGGGTTTGGTGCATAAATTGCTGAAGCAAGCTGGACTTAAGTGAGGTGTTTTATGAAATTTCCCATTGCTATTGAACCTGCCACAGAGAACACCGCATGGGGCGTGGTGGTGCCAGATTTAGCCGGCTGTTTTTCCGCGGGAGACTCTGCAGAGGAAGCATTCGCCAATGCCGTGGAAGCGATTGAACTGTATTGCGAAGCGTTGTGCGAGGATGGCATGGACATCCCCACGCCTCAGCCATTGGCCAACCGTCAAGCCGACCCAGAGTTTGCTGGCTGGGTGTGGGCGTTAGTGGATGTTGATATAAGCCGCTATCAAGGCAAATCAGAAAAAATCAACATCACGCTGCCTAAACGCGTACTGGCGCGCGTGGATGAATATGCCAAAGCGCACGGCGAAACACGCAGCGGTTTTTTGGCAAGAGCCGCGCAACAAGC
This sequence comes from Cellvibrionales bacterium, assembly GCA_016713115.1. Taxonomy (NCBI): domain Bacteria; kingdom Pseudomonadati; phylum Pseudomonadota; class Gammaproteobacteria; order Cellvibrionales; species Cellvibrionales bacterium. The sequence goes on from JADJPU010000001.1 coordinate 77,809, forward strand.
TATGGCACATTGAGCACTACTTGGAAAAACCCACTCTGCGGGATTATCATTCCCGCAACATCATTTGAAACGCCTCCTATTAGCCATGCAACGCAAGCCTCTCGACAAGCATTGCACTCACCGCGGACTCGCCCTGCAGTCCCCGCATGGCTTTTGCCTGCTCCTGCTGCCCTGAGGGGCATCTATATCGCACGCCCCGCGCGGGGCACCCAAGCACGCATTTTCTTCATTTTTAATAGCAAACAAATTTTTGGAGCAGAATCATGTCCACTAAAGAGCAGTTAATTATTTTTGATACCACTTTGCGCGATGGCGAGCAGAGCCCCGGCGCTTCCATGACACGCGATGAAAAAATTCGCATTGCGCGTCAATTAGAAAAACTGGGCGTCAATGTGATTGAAGCCGGTTTCGCCGCCGCCAGCCCCGGTGATTTTGAAGCGATTCAAACTATCGCTAAAACCATCAAAACTTCCACCGTGTGTTCATTGGCGCGCGCCAATGCCAATGATGTGCGCCGCGCGGGTGAAGCGATTACACCGGCGCAATCGGGTCGCATACACACCTTTATCGCCACCAGCCCCATTCACATGGAAAAGAAATTGCGCATGGCACCCGATCAAGTGGTGGAACAGGCGATCATGGCGGTCAAACTGGCGCGCGAATACACGGATGATGTGGAGTTTTCTGCCGAAGATGCTGTGCGTTCCGACATGGATTTTCTCGTGCGCATTTTTAGCGAAGTAATTAAAGCGGGCGCAAAAACCATCAACGTACCCGACACCGTGGGCTATTCCATTCCCGCATTGTGGGGCGAACGCATGCGGCAGTTGATTGAACAAGTGCCAGGCTCGGACAAAGTGATTTGGTCCACACACTGCCACAATGATCTCGGCATGGCGGTTGCCAACTCACTCGCTGCAGTGATGAACGGTGCGCGCCAAGTGGAATGCACCATCAATGGTCTTGGCGAGCGTGCAGGCAATGCCTCGCTGGAAGAAATTGTGATGGCGGTGCGCACGCGCAAAGATATTTTTCCGGTGGAAACGCGCATTGACGCCACACAAATTGTGCCGACATCCAAATTGGTATCCAGCATCACCGGCTACCCTGTGCAGCCCAACAAAGCGATTGTTGGCGCGAATGCGTTTGCGCATGAATCTGGCATACACCAAGACGGCGTACTCAAACACCGCGAAACGTATGAAATTATGCGCGCTGAAGATGTGGGCTGGAATGCTAATAAATTGGTGCTCGGAAAATTGTCTGGTCGCAATGCGTTTCGCACGCGCCTGAAAGATCTTGGCATTGAATTAGATGACAACGCCTTAAACGAAGCCTTTGCACGCTTCAAAGATCTCGCTGACAAAAAATCAGAAATTTTTGATGAAGATTTGCAAGCACTGGTCAGCGATATGGAACCGAGTGAAGTGCAGGAAACCTACCAACTCGACACCTTGGAAGTGCAATCCAAAACCGGCAGCCGTCCGCACGCTAAATTGTCTTTGCGCGTAAAAGGAGAAACCGTACAAGCGGAAGCCGAAGGCAGCGGTCCCGTGGATGCCGCTTTCAAAGCAATTGAAAACATTGCGCAAAGTGGTACAGATTTGTTGCTGTACTCCGTCAACGCCATCACCAGCGGCACAGATTCACAAGGCGAAGTAACGGTGCGTTTGGAACATGCAGGGCGCGTGATTAATGGCAACGGCGCTGACACCGACATTGTGGTGGCTTCAGTGAAAGCGTATCTCAACGCCCTGAACTTGCTCGCCTCCGGCAAACTGCGCATCAACCCGCAGGAAGGCGATCATGTTTAACGCGGTGATGGAGAACGCATGATGAACGAGCGGCTGCGACTGGATTATCTGGATGCCATGGGCATTGTTCAGTACGCAGCGCGCTTTCCTCTATTGGGCGCGCTGCCCTCACCAGAAATTGAACAAGATGATGTTTTTGATGACGCTATAGAAACCAGCGCATCATCCGCAAATAACGCACAACAGCTTCGACAATTATTGGATGCAGAAATATCGCGCCCACAATCGCCACTCGCATCACAGCACCGTATCACCCCGCAAAAAACTGCTGCGTCGCCACAGCCAATAGACAACACGGTTTTTCATTGCCAGATCGCACTGTGGCAAGTGGATGATTTACTCGTTTTGGCAGAAACAGCGCGCATGGATAACGCGCAGCTCACCTTACTGCGCAATATTTTGAAAGCCATTGGCCGCAACGAGCAGCTCGCCAATGCCAGCCAATTTTCTTGGCCACTGCCGCAACACCGAGTGAAAGGTTTGGCCGCTGCGCGTGATCACTTTCAAGGCATGCTCGATGGCGGTGTCTTAAAAAACACAGGCGCGCGACAAATTTTATGTTTTGGCAGCAATGCCGTATCGCTATTGAGTAACAACGACGATATAAGCACGCCAACCACACAATACCGCGACTGGCCGATTATTGCTGTTTGCTCTCTTCATGAAATGTTAGAAACACCCAGCAAAAAAGCCGACACCTGGCGCACGCTGCAAATTTTGGTGCGCGTTTGAATCTGCGCACAGCCACACTCAAAGACCTCAACGAACTGCTGTTTATTGAAGAACAAGCGCACCACTATCCGTGGTCTGAATCTACCTTGCGCTGGTGCATAGAACAGCCGCACATCCAGTGTTTTATTTTGCAGAAAGAACGCGAGCTGATTGGCTTTGCAATTTATGAATCCGTTATTGACGAAGCCACTTTACTGAATATTGCCGTTCATCCTTTTATGCAGGGCAAAGGTTTTGGCAAACAGTTGTTGCAACAATCCCTATTGCAACTTGAGGATGGCGTTCAAAAGATTTTTCTCGAAGTGCGCGCTTCCAATGTGGTGGCGCAGCAGCTTTATCAAACCATAGGGTTTACTGCTTTTGGCTCGCGCAAAAACTACTATCCAACAGCCGACGGCAAAGAGGATGCGCAACTGTTTACCTTAGACATGACTCTATACCGCACCACGCACTCACACTGATACTGCATCTGCAGCCATGCTGCGCAGCGCGTAAATATCGAAGCGCGTTGACTCACCATCCATCACCAAACTGGGTTTTATTCCCGCCAACACTGGCGCATGACGCGGGCGTTTAACAACAACACGGCGCTGCGCCACCTGCAAGGCCAGCGGTAACAGTGCGTCTGCATCTTCATCTGCCCCCACCAACACATGAAATGCTGCCATCTCTTTTTTAGGTGCGGCATTTTTGCGCTTTTCAGGAAACATAGGATCCAAAAAAACCACATCTGGTTTTTCTGTGACGGCAGTAGCCGCCAACAAGTTTTGCATGTGCTGTTTCGAGTCGACGGCTAACAACTGCATGCGCTCAATAATTTCACGCAGACTTTGCTCATCACAATGACTAACACGCGCGATACCATCATCAAGCAGCGCATGAGCTACAGGCGAGCGTTCACACAACTGCACACGACAGCCTAATGTTGCCAAGACAAAGGCATCACCGCCCAAACCCGCCGTTGCATCCAACACCGAAGGAATAATGTTGCCCGACTTAATACCGACTGCTTTTGCTATCGGCTGACTGCGTCCACCGCCATGCAAGCGGCGATGACGGCTAGCACCTGCAACAAAATCCACCGCAATTTTCTGTTTGCCTTGCAGCAAACTATATCCCTGTTCGTCCAACGCAAACAAAAAGGAATACGCGGCGCGTGCGTGTTCATCGGCCTCCGATAACAACAGCGGCACAGACAGCCGCTGCGCTAACAAGGATGCATCAGCGTCAAATGATTTGTTCGCTGACCAGATAGCAAGCAAGTGCGACGACCTATCCAATTCGGCGCATGCGATAGCGTCGCAATCCTGCCGCCAATAACGCCAAAACAATGAGCAGCAGCGGTACAGCAGCAATATTAATAATCTTCAGAATAGCGCCTAACTTATCGACATCACTGTTTAGCTGATGCTGTACTTCGCGCAAATTTTTGCGAATTTTGAGTCTTTCTTGCTCAAACATTTCCACCGCTTGTTTTTGTGCAGGCGTGAGTTCTTGCACTTCTCCCGTCTCTTGATTGGCCGCTGCCGCATTCAACTGGGAAATTTTACTTTCTGTGTCCGATAAAGCTTTTGCCAATGCGTCTTGTTGTTCGCGCAAACGACTACTGGCAGCCTTCTCCAAATCATCCACGCGCGTAAACGGTCGCTGGTAAGTGCCACGGCTGCGCAAATTGATCAGATCCACACTGCCGCCGAGCGCATCCAACATGTTCACCACCATATCGCCATTGGCGGCAAAGGGTGTGGCAACGGTTTGCCCATAATACTCTTGCCTATCCACCCACATGCGATCGGCAAGCACATCGGTATCGGCCACCACAATCGCCTGTATCGGTTCTTTTGATTCCTGTAATACCTCACCAGAAAACTGGCTAGTTGCAGGCTTCCCTTCCGGAAAAGCCGTTTTTACCGCACCGCTTACCCAAGCAGCAAAAGTGTACCGATGATTACTCGGCTGCATTTTTTCTAACAGCTCTGCATGATTACCAATCATGCTATAGGTCTGCGTATCCATACGATCTGTTTGTAGACTGGATGTCAGCAATGGCACAAATTGCATGCGACTTCCTGGGTGCTGCGCAAGTGACCCTGCAGAGGCAATATTGATATTTTCTAAATCGGCGATCACATTTTGTGTGCGATTAATTCCATCGCCTTCCAAACTCAAAATACCCACATGCGGCACAGGCTGGCCAGCTTGTTGTGCAGGAATACGGTGCGCATTACCCAAATCTAAAACCACTTGGCCGGCATCGTAATCAACGCCCCACGCAGCAAATAATTGCTCCAAATCAGAGCTGCGATCGGAAAATCCCGTAGCCAGCAAGCGCGTGTCGCTGTCATCCGCTTCCGCTAAGGGATCAACAAAAACCAACAACTTTCCGCCACGCAAGACAAACTGATCTATCGCAAACAATGTTTTTTCAGGAAATTTATGCGGGTGAACCACCATCAACAAACTGAGGTCATCATCAATTTTATCGACATTCGGATCAATCATGCGCCGCAAATCAAACAACTGCCTCAATTGATTAACAATCAACCAATCGGGGCGCACACGGTTTGTTTTAGGGTCTACACCACGAAAAATAGGAAGATCACCAATAACACCCACTGTAATTTGTTTGGGCTTATTGAGTCGATAAACCAATTGACTCAATTGATATTCCAACAAATTTTCTTTCTGCGGATTAAACACAGCAATATTTTCTGAGCGATCGCCGACGCTACCCACTAAACCCAAATAGATTTTGTCACCGCGACCGTCTGGCATCGCCTGCAAACCCGCTGTGGCTGCCTCATCTTCAGCCTCAGAAAACGGTTCGGGATGCACAATTTTCAGCTGAATTTTTCCCTGTGACTTGCGCTCATACTCACGCAACATGTCCTGCACACGGCCCGCATAATTACGCAGCATTGGAATGTCACGCGTCTGGGATTCGCTGTAATAAAACTGGAGTGTAATGGGTTGCTCGATACCGGCAATGATATTGCGCGTGCCTTGTGACAAGGTGTACAACTTGCCCTGCGTCAGATCAATTTGCCATTTATTGAGCCATGCCAATGATGCAGCACCTGCCAACAGCACTAAAACCAGTGCCGCAAGCCGCAAGCTAAAACACTGGATAATGTTACGACCTGTCATATCACCATCTCACTCTGATTTTTTCTTTTCAATCACAACCACATTGGCTGCCAACCAGCAAACAATGAACAAGGCGTAGTACAACAAATCTGCCACATTCAAAACACCGCGTGAAATAGCCTCAAAATGCGCCAGCAAACTGAGTTGCGCAATGGCATCAATCGCCCATTGCGGAAAAATACCCTGCAAACTGTTAATTAACTGCGGCAAGCCCAACAACACGAATAAAAAACAGATTGTGACGGTCAGTACGAACACAATGACTTGGCTTTTACTGGCGGCTGACAAACAGCAGCCGATAGAAAGGAAAGCACCGGCCATCAACCAACTGCCTAAATACGCCGCCAAAATCGCACCATTATCCGGCGAGCCAAGATAATTGACTGTCACCCACACAGGGAAGGTCAGCAACAACGCCAAGGCAATAAACAACCACGCTGCAAAAAACTTAGCCAACACAATAGTGCGCAAATGCAACGGCAAGGTCAGCAACAATTCAATCGAACCGCTTTTACGCTCCTCTGCCCACAAGCGCATAGAAATGGCCGGCACCAAGAAAAGATACAGCCACGGTTGATACGAAAAAAACACGGATAAATCGGCTTGATTTCTTTGATAAAAACCACCCAATTCAAAAGTGGAAAACCCACACAACACCAAAAACACAACCAAAAAAACATAAGCCAACGGTGTAGAAAAATAAGATTTCCACTCGCGCGCAGTAACAACCCCAAAACCTGACATCACACACCCCCTGTCAGCTGGCGAAACACATCATCTAATCGCCCTGTCGTCGAGCGCGCTGCTAATGCTGTAGGGGTTTCATCCACCAATATTTTCCCCTGCACAATAATCATGGCACGCGTACATACCGCTGATACCTCTTCCAAAATATGCGTCGAAACAATAACCAATTTTTCTTGCGATAAGCTGCGTATCAATTCGCGCACATGGTGTTTTTGATTGGGATCTAAACCATCGGTAGGCTCATCTAAAATCAACACTTGTGGATCGTGCAAAATAGCCTGTGCGATACCCACGCGGCGGCGATAACCTTTCGACAAAGTGTCGACCGTCTGCAACATCACCTCGGTCAGCGCGGATTTTTCTGCCGCCACTGCAATAGCGCGTTGTTTTTCTGCACCACGCAAACCGCGCACATCCGCAATAAACGCCAAGAAATCGCGCACCGCCATTTCGCCGTAACTCGGCGCACCTTCCGGCAAATAACCGATCAACTTTTTTGGCCGGCAACGGATTGCGCCACATGTCATAGCCAAAAACATCCACACGCCCACTCGTAGGCTGCAAAAAACCCGTGATCATTTTCATGGTGGTTGATTTCCCTGCGCCGTTTGGACCAAGGAAGCCCAACACTTCACCAGGCGCCACCTGAAAGCTCAGATTATCTACAGCCGTAAACGCGCCAAATCGCCGCGTCAGATTTTCAATACGGATCATGGATCACCATTATTTTTTGGAAGTCGCTTACTACTCAGTTTATTTCTATACGCCGCACAGGATTGGCATACATCGCCAACCAATATGGGAGACAGTTATCAGGGCATTGCGCCATACGCGCTTGGAAAATAGCCTTTTCTGCTGTCACATTTGCGCTGTTGAATGGACGAGCGGGATAGCCATAAGTTCCCACGGCATCCCAGCCCATCTTTTCTGCGGCCAAATAGTTAGACGGGAAACACACATAGTTGACGAGTATCTGACGATCAATTTCTGCCGTCACCGCTTCCGTTGAGGCGTAATCACCGCGTAACACATCGCCAAAACTGACATGCACTCGGCCTTTGTTGCCAGAAATACCTAAAGCAATGCTCTGCACATCTTCATGCGTATCTTTTTGATAGCTGCCCAGCTCTGCTTTTTGCTGCAATTCCCGCGCCTTGGCAAAATCGCAAGGATCCCATTCATACGAGATGGATACCGGTACGATATTTAACTCATGCACAAAATCCGTCAACGACTGCTCTTTGGGCTTACTCATGGCAAACATTTTAATAATCGCCTCTTCCGTGCGATCCAAGCCGTCTTTTGCACGCCCTTCGCGCTGCGCAATCCAGACAGATGATTTTTCTTCCATGACAGAAAAATGAATATACGCAGACAACTGTTTCAATGCCGCGTAAATCTTTTTGGGTGCCGTTTCACCGCGCTGCACCAAAAAACTTTTATTGAGCCGCATCAAATCAGAAACAAAAGGCTTAGAAAGCAAGTTATCACCAATGGCAATGCGCACTGTATCCATGCCGTTATGCCACAACACCCAGTTCATAAACGCTGGATCCATCGCAATATCGCGGTGATTGCTAACAAATAAATACGCCTGCTGAGAGTCCAGCTTCTCTAAGCCAGACACCGTTAAGGCTGTGGTTGTACTCGAAACCATGTGCTGCATGTAAGCTTCAACGATCGCCTGAAAACCTCTCACATCGCGTACTGCGCGCACTTTTCTCCGTAGAAACAAACGCACAAGCGGCGCTGCAAGACTATGCACGCATGTTGGCAGGCGAGGAAATCGAAAGCGAATGAGCGCAGTAATCAGCTCTTCATCAGCCAGAACGCGCGCGAGAACAGCAGGGACTTCTTCATCACGAAAAGGGCGAATAGCATCAAAACGGGAAACAGAATCAGACATCAACAATCCTTACATAAACTGTCTACCAACTCCTTGAACATAGCTTTGTTTTTTTGATTCAAGGTCATCAGTACTTGGTGTGCTTGCAGCACTTTTTCTTTTGCTTGTTTTTCATCCAATGTCGTCTCATCCATGGCTGTAGCGTGCAATTCACCATCCGCCATTGCACTGACAGCTTGCGCACACTGAATATCCATAATTTGCTCAAAGCCCATGCTATTGAGCAACCGAATAATACTGTCGTTATCAGAAACTGCTATTGGACGCAGATGCAATTGCTTGCGCACAAACAAAGCCATTTTTGCCAACATGCCTAGCGTTGTGCTATCCAAACCTTCTGTTTCCGTCAGATCAATAATGACAGACTGACAAGCGGTACTAGCAAACATCCTCTCAACACATTGATCAATCGTTGAAGACAATGTTAGACGCACATCGCCCACCAACTTCAAGACATAAGCACCGTTGTGTTCAGCAACTAGAACGCGTCCGTCCATCTCACACCTGCACCTGAAAACGCCGTGCGTTTTCTACGAAAAAAAAACACTGTCATCACACCGTTTTGACCAAGGTCATCACGGCAATATCATCCGGCGCTCCGCTGACAACATCAAGCAGCAACGCCTGTTCTACGCCCTGTTGCGTGCGGTCACTGTCGGCAACTTTCTCCAACAGCAGAGCTTCTTTGTCGATCAGATTATCCGCCGGAAGGATCTCCAATACACCATCCGAACACAACACTAGCGTAAAAGTCTCCGGCAGCTGCACGGTGACATTCTGGTACTCCGCTTCCAGCAAAATCCCCACCGGCATGCCGCTGCCTTTTAGATACTGCACGCTGTCGCCGGACGCCAAAATCGGCATCGGCAAATGCCCTGCCACGCTGTAAGTGAGGGTGTTGTGCTTGGTATCGATCAAACCCATAAATATCGTGGCGTATTTATCAATGCCTGCCGCCAACAACTCGCGGTTGTAATACGCCATGGCATCTGCCGGCGTTGGAAATGGGATGGGCTTACCATCCAGTGTGGCTTCGCGCGTTTCGCGGTGAATATTCAAAGAAAAATGACGCAACAATGCAGTTACAAATGCCGATGACACGCCATGACCCGACACATCTGCAATATAAAAACCCAAGTGTTCGTCACCGAATCGTATGTACTCCAGAAAATCGCCGCTTAAATACAGCGAAGGGATCATACGGTGTGAAAAATGGTAGTTACCAATCTGCAAATCCTGTTGCGGATACAACTTTAACTGCAACTGACGGCCCGATTGTTGATCTTGCTCCAGCGCGTGTAAATGCGCTTTCAATTCGCTGTTCGCCTTTTCTAACTGCGCTTGATACGCGCGGTTTTGCTCGAGTAAGCGCACGCGCTCAAGGCACTTATTAACGGCGTGACTCAGAATATGGAAATTGACTATCGGCTTGATCAAAAAATCAGAGGCACCGCTGCGCAGTGCATCCACCACATCGGAAGCTTCACTCACGCCCGACAACAAAATAACGGGAACCGGATGCTCAGAAGCTGCAATGCGGCGCAGCAACTCTAATCCATCCATCTGCGGCATTTTGATGTCGCTAATCACCAACGAGGGTGGATTCTTTTTAAAAGACTCCCACGCTTCAAGACCGTTAGTAGCCTGTGTAACTTGGTACTGCAGCCCTTCCAAAAACATCGCCACACTCAGGCGCACGCTGTAATCGTCTTCAACGAGCAGAACAGTCACGGGCGGGGCGATGTAAGTGGACGAAGAAGCCAAAGGGTCAGACATGAATGCGATTTCCGGCTCGGGTACCGGCTCACAATGGGGTGGCAAACCCTACTCCTAACAATAGAGGGGTGCAAGCTTGACTATGCTGCCTATTTAGACAGCTTTTTCCTCGGCGGTTAGCGGGCGGGCTTCTTCTTCCAGCATCACGGGGATACCGTCACGCACGGGGTACGCCAAGCCACTGGCCTTGCACAGCAATTCCTGCTTCTCGACATCGTAAGTCAGTGGTGCTTTGCTCACTGGGCAGACCAAGATACTGAGTAATTTTTCGTCGATCATGTTGGGCTCCTAAACAGTGGGAGCATCATAGCAAATCAGCGCAACTGCCTGAGAAAATCCAAGACCGCCGCTGAAAAAACATCGTTTTGATCGCCCGCCACCATGTGGCCCGCGTCTTTAATATCCGCATATTGTGCGTGCGGCACCATTTGCAAAAACGCTTGCGCCGATTCTGGACTGATCAAATCACTCATACGACCACGCACTAACAAAGTAGGAATTTGTAACGCTTTGGCGGCATCTTCCAAAAAGTTGACACGGATAGTGGAACCATCTTCATGCTTTGCGTGATTGGCGCGCATAATGAAATTAGGATCCCAGTGCCAGCGATAGCGACCGTCATCACACAGTCGCAAATTTTTGCGTAACCCTTCATTGTTCTCACCGCGTTTGCGGTGCGAGGTATAACTGGCGACAAACTCGGCCGCCTCATCCAAAGATGCAAACCCCTGCACTGCACGCTCCAACATAAAATCACGGATACGCGATAAACCATCAGCTTCCAAATGCGGCGTAATATCCACCAAGATCAGCGCATGCAATAAATCATGCTGCGTAATGTGTTGTGCCGCGAGCGACGAAATGCCGCCTAGCGACGCACCTACCGCTACAGGTTTTTTCTGAAAACAGCGCGCAATATCAATGAAATCCTGCGCGAAAGTATCAAAGGCGTAATCTTTATCAGTCGCCCAATCACTCTCACCGTGACCGCGCAAATCCACCGCCACGGCATAAAAACCTTCAGCGGCAATTTGCTGCGCGGTTTTTCCCCAAGCATGGCGCGTCTGTCCGCCACCATGCGCCAAAATTACCGGCTGCTGCTGCGCATCACCGTAAACATCCGCTATTAAACGCAAGTTGCCGCGCGTGGTGCGAAACTCTACTTGTTTATGCATCACCCCATCCCTCATAGATTTTCTTGCATCATAGCGAACTACCAGCGCCCCGACACAGCGGGAAAAACCGTAAAATTGTGCACACTCTGAACACACATGACATCACTATGCTACATATCGTTCTGTACGAACCAGAAATTCCACCGAATACTGGCAACATCATGCGGCTGTGCGCCAATACAGGTTTTTCTCTACATCTCATTGAACCGCTGGGCTTCACACTGGATGAAAAACAATTGCGCCGTGCAGGCTTGGATTACCGCGACAGCGCCTGCACCACCACTTATCGCAATTGGCAGCAATTTATCGACACCGTGCAACCGTCTCGCATTTTTGCACTGAGCACCAAAGGTACGCGTGCTTACTGTGATATTGGTTTCCAGAAAAATGATGCCGTGGTTTTTGGGCCTGAAACGCGCGGCTTGCCACAAGCCTTCCGCGACAACCTACCCAATGACCACATTCTGCGCTTGCCGATGCAGCCAGACAGTCGCAGTCTCAACCTTTCCAATGCAGTTGCTGTTGTAGCTTATGAAGCGTGGCGACAGTGGGATTTCTCCTAGGGCAGCGAATAACTTGGTAAGCCGTTTTTGAAGGCGTCAATATCATCAATTTTTTTATACGCTTTTGCCTCACCATCCAGCCAAGCTTGAATGCCTAATTTGCCAGGGCTAACAAAAAGTAGCTCGCGCGTTTCTGGTGCTAACAACACTTCGTGGTACGCCTGCAACAAATCCTGTTTAGTCATTTTTTGCAGTGTCGATATTTTCTGTTGGTTTGAATCAAAGTTCGCATAGCCCAATATTAAATCCACCCAAAACAGGATCGCTTGCTCGGCTTGGTTCTTAGGTTTTTCCTCTAATTGCACCATCACCGCGCGTTTCTGCTGCTCAAACCACGCATCATCTTTCTTCTCGATCACTGAATAATATTGCCGGATGAAATCGTTTGCTCGTGCATTGATATCGGCAACACTGTGCGATGGCGACTGCACAATAAACACTAACCCTGGCACCCGAACCAACGGCAAGTAGCGACCTGCAACGATATAGCCCAACTGCTGCTCGGTACGCAGCCGATCAAAAAATGGCGCAGCGAGCACTTGACCCAACATCTGCAGATGCACCTGATGCTCTATATCATCGCTCTTCGCTTGGAAATACTTGATCAGCGCTGCGTCGTTATGTGGCATCGCATCAACATACAAAGCAGGCTGTGATGCAGGCATCAAAGAAACCACTTGCGATGGCACTGGCGATTGCTTGCCTCTCGATACAATGCCCTGCACTATCCCGCCCAATTTCATCGCATCCTCTTGAACGAAGTTGCCATATACCAAAACATCTGCCTGCGCATCGCGCACAACCTGTGCCATCAGCTGCTGTACATCATTTAACGATATGGTTTCCAGCGCTCGCAGCAGCTGCTTTCTTTCCCAATAGCGATGCACCAAGACGGTAGAAACATCGTCCCTCAATAACACATAAGGCGCTAGCTTATCCTCATTACGCAACTCATCAGTCCATTCTCTTTTCACAAGCTGAAATCGCGCCTCATCAAATTCAGGAGCTTTTAACAAATCTGCCAGCATTTTTAACAGCGTGACTTGTTTTTCACTGTAACCAGACGACGAAAAACTAATACCGCGTGAAAGTCTAACAATGGACAAATCCATACCAGCCATCATCGCCGCATACAGCGATGGATTTAACTTGTCTTGCACCAAACGCACAAACAGCTCAGTCATTGCGGCATGCTGCGCCGTGTCTGCCGCGAGGTCACTGCGCAAATACACCGTTACATCACCTTTTGGCACCCGAAATTGCGTGTCCTGAAAAAACCACAAATTGAAATTTTCTTCGGCAACAACTTTTTGTGGAATGGTCTCCAGCTTGCTTCTAGGCTGCGCCACCGCTTTTAACTTCAAGTTATCTGGCACAAAGGGGTTAGCAGCAGGCAGAGCAAGCCCTGAATTATTTGATAGATGCTCCCATTTTTTTATATCGTCAGCGGAAAGACTGGCAACACGGTACGGCACATTGTAAAACAGCGAATGTTTATCACCCTGAATATCCGGCGAGCTCACACTTACCAACACATTGCTCGGCCTCATCTCATGCAATACCGCATTAACCTGCTTTTTATCCAAACCTTCCATTAAAAAATCGCCGCGCATCACCTCTTTGGCAGGAAAATATTGCAAATTATTGGCCAGTGAGCTGGTGAACGACATGGCATCACCTTTCTCTACAAACCGAAAAGCAATATCTGTCATATTTTTTTGCTCTTGGTAGCGCCAATCCTCAACACCTTGTTTGCGCAGCAAATCTACCGCGTCAAAAAATAATGCCGTGATGTCATCAATATGCCGATAGCCTTCCTCTGTGAGTTTGATCGTTACATCCATAGACGCAGCAAAACGATTGGAAAATCCCGTGCCAGCCATCAGGCTTTCCGCCCAACCTTTCTGCTTGAGCACATGTAACAAACTGCCTTCCCCTTCATGCCCCAATAAGTAGCTAACATAAGCAGCAGGCTTGGTGCGATAAAACGATTGCATTGCAGGCAGAGGGAAAGCCAGCGTCAAATGACGCGCATCTTTTTTGGACTGCAACAACACTTTCGCAGGCAGCAAACCTTGGCGAAATACTGGCTTTGCGGTGTTGTCTATTGCCACATGACGATTCGGCACATCACTAAAATATTGCTCCACTAACGCCTGCAGCGCTGGCAAGGACTCCCTTCCCAATACCACTAGCGTCATCGTATTTGCCGAATAATGCTGTTGATAAAAAGCCAGCAAGTCATCACGCACTTTATCGTTAGGTCTATCGGCCAGTGTATCCAAACTACCCACGCTGAATTTTGCTGCCGGATTCTCTTTGGCATACAGCTCGCGATAAACATCAAAAGCGCGGCGACTGTCATCATTGATACGCGCTTTGTATTCGGCGTTAACCGCATTTTTTTCTCGCTCTACATATTCATCATTAAATAATGGCGCGACAAAAAATTGTGAGAACCTCTCCAGTGCCGGCTGTAACTGTTTGGGGTCAATATCAAAAAAATAGTTTGTATGCTCCAAGCTGGTGTACGCATTGTGTGTGCCGCCATTTGCACTGATAAACGCCTGATACTCACCAGACTTGGGAAACTTTTTGGTGCCGAGAAACAGCATATGCTCTAAAAAGTGCGCTAAACCTTGGCGAGACTCTGGATCACTGCCACTGCCTACTTCCACATCAACCGCTGCGGCGGCTTTATCTGCCGCTGGATCAGAAATCAGCAACACCTTCATGCCATTCGTTAATTCAAGATTGCGATAGCCGCGCTGATCGATATCGCTTTTGACTGGCGCATCCAGCAGTTTGGTAACTGCCGTCTGTGCTGTTACGGCCTGCGACACAGACAACACCGCAAATATCAGCAGAAGTCGCTGCAAACGAGAAAATAAAATACACAATTGGGACATGGAAACTCCGTCTACATTGGCAATACGGTGTAAAAATCAGACTCGACGCTGAAGCAAGTAGTAAAACACCGCATCAATTTCAGCAGCTTCGAGCAACACATGACCACTTTGTTCCGCAAAGGCTGCAAAATCACGCCAAGAACCGGCATCGGTTGCAAGCACCAGCAGCGTTTCACCAGCAGCCATGTCGCGCAATGCTTGTCGCGCTTTCAACAGTGGCAACGGGCAGTTCAAACCGCGAGCATCCACCCGCTTATCAATGCGCAGCGCTTGAAACTTTTCCGGCAATTCCAGTGTCATCACTTCACGCCACTCTTCTCAAAGACTTCATCCGTGTAGTATAGCCCACAGCCCTTTTCTGACTGACGACCATGACTGTACCCACATCACACACACGACAAGCACTCACTTCTTTTATTGTCACAGCCATGCTTACTGTGTTCTGCCTCAGCGCAGCGGCGCAAGAGAAAAAAATTCTCTTGCCGGAATTGGGTGACAGCGCAGGCTCACTCACATCAGATGAAGAAACACGCAATCTAGGCCAAGAGTGGCTGCGCCAATTTCGTGCAAAAGCGCCTGAATCTAACGATGCTGTGATGTACGACTACACACAAAAACTCGTATACAAGATGGCAGAAGGCTCTGACTTAGAAGATAAACGCATTACATTAATTGTCGTAAAAAACTCAACGCTGAATGCATTTGCCGTGCCAGGCGGCATCATGGGCATACACGATGGCATGTTTTTACACACCGACGACGAACAACAGCTGGCTGGCGTCATCGCACACGAACTCGGTCACCTTTCGCAAAAACACTGGCAGCGCAGTGTTGAACAACAACAGCAAAACCGTTTACCCACGATGGCTGGCATGCTGGCTGGATTGATATTGCTCGCCACTTCCAATTCTTCTGATGCGGGCATGGCGGCCATCATGTCTACGCAAGCGGCAAACATGCAATCTATGCTGCGCTTCAGCCGAGAGAACGAAGCTGAAGCTGATCGCATCGGCATGCAAACCATGGTTAATGTCAACATGAATCCGCGCGCCATTCCCGCCATGTTTGAAAACATGCAACGCGCCGCACAATACGCCGGCGAGAGACCACCAGAGTTTTTGCTCACCCACCCCGTTACCGAAAAACGAATTGCCGATTCACGCAATCGCGCAGAACAATACCCCACCAAGAAATACGACACGGATCCTGAGTTTGCACTTATTAAAGCGCGCGCGCTGTTAGCGGCAGCAGAAAATCCGTCTGTTGCTATTAAACGCTTTCAAAATGAAATGAACGGAGACCGTTTGCCCTCCAACGCCTGTCAGTACGGCATAGCCTTGGCACAAATTAAATTGCGTCAATTTGATGCCGCCGAGAAAACACTAAAACCTCTCTACACCAAAACGCCAAACAACTTACTTTATGCATTAGCGCAAGCCGACATCCTAAATGGCTTGGGTCAATACGACGACGCACTGACACTGGCAGAACGCTTACTGACCACACACCCGCGCAATTATCCTGTAACGATGGTTGCCAGCAATATTCTCGAAAATATGAAAAACCACAAACGCGCCGCGCGCGAATTAGAAAAACTGCTACCTGACTACGAAGACTTACCCAATGTGTGGTACGAATTGGCGGAGCTACGCGGTTTAGCCGGTGATACTGGTGGCATACACACCGCACGCGCAGAATATTTCATTTTAAACGGCGACTTCGACAAAGCGCGCCAACAACTCACCTATGCCCTCAATTTTTACCGCGACAATCGCTCACAAAGTGGGCGCGTGCAAAAACGCCTGCAGGACATCACCGAAATGGAAAGCAAGAAATTATTGGATGGCTGATTATTTATTCGTCGCCGCGCTGTAGCTTTTTGTGAAATCCAACATACGCTGCAGCGGCATCATGGCGCGCTCGGCCAGCGCCAGATCCACATGAATTTCTTGCCCAGCACTGGGATTGCGTAACACCGCCTCTAGCGCCTGCAAATCATTCATCGCCATCCACGGGCAGTTAGCGCAACTACGGCAAGTTGCACCGCTGCCTGCAGTCGGCGCGATAATCAATTCTTTTTCTGCACCAGCCGCCTGCTGCATTTTGTAAAAAATACCTTGATCGGTCGCTACAATAAATTGTTTGCGCTCCATGGTTCTTACCGCGTTGATCATCTGCGAGGTAGAACCCACTACATCAGCCAACTCAATCACCGAAGCGGGTGATTCGGGGTGCACCAAGATCGCTGCATCGGGGTAAATCGCTTTTAAATCCAACAGACCGCGCGCTTTGAATTCCTCGTGCACAATGCAACTGCCGTTCCACAGCAACATATCAGCGCCAGTTTTTTTCTGCACATAATCACCAAGGTGTTTATCCGGCGCCCAAATAATTTTTTCGCCCTGCGCATCCAAATGCTCGACGATATCCACCGCGCAACTGGAGGTGACCACCCAATCCGCGCGCGCTTTCACGGCAGCAGAAGTATTGGCGTACACCACCACCGTGCGATCGGGATGCTCATCACAAAAAGCCGTAAATGTATCGGCGGGACAGCCCACATCCAGCGAGCAAGTCGCCTCTAAAGTGGGCATCAACACACGCTTATGCGGCGTGAGAATTTTTGCGGTCTCCCCCATGAAACGCACACCGGCCACAATCAAGGTGGTCGCTGGATGATCGCGACCAAAACGAGCCATCTCCAAAGAATCTGCCACGCAACCGCCGCTCTCCTCTGCCAAGGCTTGAACAACCGGTGCGGTGTAATAATGCGCCACCAAGGCTGCATTATTTTCTTTCAGCAAACGCAAAATGGTTTGGCGACTGACATTGATTTGTTCCGGCGACATTTCTGGCGCAAACGGATGCGACAAATACGCACGCACCACTTCGCGCTCTACCGATGCGGCCAAGGCTTGTTCATCGAGATCATTTACAGACATATCGCCACCTCACGCTTTGCTTTCATCTCTGCGATACCACTCCAGCAACTGCGCCACTGCCCATAACAACACAACACCCAACACTGCCGTGATGCATTGCATCCACCAATCATCGCCTTCAATAGCATTTAACGCATCGGCCATGGGAGACAACAACACACTGACGCAAAAAACCGGCAAGGTATGACGCCCCATCATTTGCAAAGCCTGAGAAAACTTTCCATCCAACCATTTACCTTGTGGCAGCAACAACACAGCCACCAAGACCAAGGCTAGAAAGTGCAGTAAGCGTGCACCACCTAAATAGGATTTACTGATGGGATACAGCAACTCGGCTACTGGCAAGGGCATCCATGAATCGTGCCACGCAGGCCAACTCCAAGAAACCGTAACCACTGCACAAATAGCGAGAAAAGCGAGCGCACCCCACAATAAACTCTGCCGAAACCGCACACTACAACGCGCCAACCACTGTGCATTTGCTTCACGATGCGAGCCAACCAAAGCGCCGATAAAAAACAAAAACTGCCAAGTGAACGGATTAAAAAACCACTCTTTGTTGGGACGCGCTTCAAAGTTCCACTCGTTAAATGTTGCCAGTAAATAAAGTGCTCCTGAAGCGAGCAACACCCAACGCGGCCGCCGCAGTAAAAATGGCAATACCACGACCATCATGGCCAATAGCACGATGTACAAAGGCAGCGGATCCATCAACCCTGGGCGAAACCGCAGCAGCGAGCTGGCAACCAATGCCGCTTTGGGATTCTCAAGAAAATAGCTCAAGCCCCTTTCATTGACATAATCGCGCGTCAATACATGGTCGTTGACAAGAAACAGCATCGCCATCAATTGCGTGAGCACAAAAACATGGGCGATATACAGCGTCCAGCTTCTGCTCAAAATGTGCATCGTGGTTGAAACATAGCCTCTGCGCTGCAGGCGCTTGCCGTAAGCAATGGCCGCAGAAACACCCGATAAAAAAACAAATAACTCAGCGGCATCGCTGAAACCCAGATTACGCATTGTGAAATAGCCAAAGAAGCTACCGGTAATGTGATCCCAAAAAATGAAGATCAGCGCCAACCCGCGAAAGAAGTCGATGCGTAAGTCGCGGGTCGAAGGACTGCTGGGCGGCATAGCTAACTACTACTAAAAATCTGGTGCCGCATTATGCCTGTAAACAGGGAGCAGCCCCAGCAGCGCCCCTACCAGTTACAACGCCGTGGCGTTAATGACTTTCACCCCACCCGCATCTTTTTGCACGGAAGATTCCAGCTCCACATCTTGATTGGGAATGCCGATGATGAGATCCGCCTTGCCATCGCTATTGATGTCACCAGTGCTCACGGCTGCGCCAAACAAATCTCCAAACGCATCGCCGTACACGGTTTTGATAGGCGCATAAGTCGCGCCGTTCCACACGGTGACGCTGCCGGTGTCGTTTGTTGCTGCGGGTATGTTGTTGTCTTGCGGCGCGCCGGCAATGATGTCCAGCGTGCTATCACCGTTTACATCACCCAGCGCCACACTGCTGCCCAACCAGGCTTTTTTCACCGCACCGAAAGATTTTGTCGATAACAATTCGCCATCGCTGCCGCTAATCACACTGATACTGCCGGTATCTTTGGTGCGGCTGTCTGCGTCATCGTCCAGCGGTGCGCCGATCACAATATCGGTATAACCATCATGATTGATGTCTGCACTCGCCAGCGCTTTGCCAAACCGCGCTTTTTTGTTGGTGCCGAGTTTTTGCAGCAGCTCAGTGCCGCTGCTGTTGTACGCGCGCACACTGCCCACGCCGCTTTCATCCGGCGCACCGACGATGATGTCGGCCACACCATCGTTATCCACATCCCCTGCTGCTACGGCTGTGCCCGCGTGTGCGTTTGTTGAGAGTCCGTAAAAACGCTTGCGGCTTTGTAAGCTGTTGCCGTCATAAACGGTCACGCTGCCCGCCGCTTTTTGTGGCGCGACAGGGCTTTTATCTTTCGGCGCACCGATCAACACATCCGCATAGCCATCGCCGTTTACATCACCCAGCGCTAACGCCGAACCAAAGCCGGTGTTTTTCATTGCGCCCCAGAAGGTGTGCCTGCGCTCACCTGCACCGCCGTACAACACGGTGACGCTGCCAACGCGCAGCGCCGTGGCGTTGGGAGCACCCACGACCACATCGGCAAAACCGTCTTTATCAATATCCGCGTTGCCAGCCACCGCAAAACCCATCGCATCTTTCGCGGCATTGCCAGTAATCGACGCCATCACGCTACCGTCTTTGCCGGAAATGACTTCAGCTTTGCCTACGCCAACAATCGCTTTCGCTGGCGGCGCTGCTCGCACGCTGTAGCCCGGTGAGCCGATCACATAATCGCCGTAACCGTCGCCATCGAAATCACCGGCAAACGCCACCGCTGCGCCTGTTTTTTCGGCTTTGGCTGTGCCGTCTACATCACTAGGTACAGGCACCGGCGCATCGCAGGCGTCGCCGATGCCGTTGTTATCCCAATCCAATTGGTTGCTGTTAGAAACAGCGGCGCAGTTGTCACTGTTGTTACCCACGCCGTCATTGTCCGCGTCGGCAGATTCGTCAGGATCGTTCGGGAAAGCATCACTGTTATCGCCAATGCCGTCACCATCGGCATCTACCGATTCAGACGCATCAAGAGGGAAGGCATCACTCGCATCAGCCACGCCATCGTTGTCGTCATCTGTATCTTCGATAAGTGGCGAACCGATACGCAAATCATCAATGAACATCTCTGCATAGGAGCCAGTCATTGGCGGTGTGCCAGAATTCACTTTCATTGCAAATGTATTTGTACCCGGCGTTACTGTCACAACACAAAAAGACCACACACCTGAAGCCGTGCATGAGCTGTAAGCAGGAATGCCATTGATTTCTACACCATACACACCAAGGGAAGAAGCTCCACGCTGATACCAAGAAATGGTCGACCCTGTCTGCAAGCTGATAGATAAAGATGCCACATTGGTGCTGTGTGAAGCATCGCGATAGGTGATCAAACGCAGCGAATGTGATGGGCTTACACTGTATTTTGTGGAAACACCCCAACTGGCTCCCGCAGTTTCGTACCATGAATTGAATACCCAACCACCGCCGTCACCACTTTCAAAATCATTGAATACAGGAAGTTTTGTGGTGTCGATGCTATCGGGTTTGCCGTCGCCATCGGTATCAGTAGTTGCTTCGGGATTTATTGGGAAGGCATCACTCGCATCGTCTACGCCGTCATTGTCGTCGTCGTTATCGCAGGCGTTGCCTTCGCTATCGCCATCCGTGTTGAGTTGATCGGAGTTAGCAACCGCAGCGCAGTTGTCAGCGAGGTTGTCGATGCCGTCATTGTCGGTGTCGCCGTTGGGCGTTGAATCGCTGTTATTACCTACGCCGTCACCATCCGTGTCGAGAGATTCAGATGCGTCCAGCGGGAAGGCATCAGAGGCATCCGCTACACCATCGTTGTCGTCGTCGGTATCGCAGGCATTGCCTTCACTATCACCATCGGAGTTCAACTGATCAGGGTTATAAATGGAGGCACAGTTATCCGAAGTATCTGGAACAGAATCCCTGTCGTCATCTAAATCATAGTCGTCGCGTAAAGAATCATTATCTTGATCTGGGAACACCCCCTGATAGGTAACCGTAGTTTTGGTACCGTTGAAAGAGTGTGTCCAGCAGTGTGTTTGCCCTGCAGCGCGGGCGCACACAGGACCGCCGGTAGCGGTTTGGTATTTAACTTGGGTGATGGTTCCACTAACCGATGTATTGGTAGCGCTACTATTGACTGGCGGATTCCCTAGGCCGCAAGCGGTCAAGGCATCATCGCAACCCAATATGCCTGGAAAAGCGCTGCCGCACCTTTGCGTCAAAGTTCGTGTGGCCCAATCCGTACCGTTATAGCACTCTATGGATCGAATACGGATATCGCTACTGGTAGCCGCCAAACACAATGGACTGAGCAGTAAACCAACAAACAACAACCCTAATTGATTGCACAAGCTCCGTTTAATAGGAGCGAAGATACCGTGAAAGAATGTGCAGCTCATGGAACATCCTTATTATTTTTTGCTTATTTTAGAAGCAACCGTAGCACAAGCCAACGCCAACGCCAACGCCAACGCCAACGCCAACGCCAACGCCAAGAAAAACCTATATCAAAAAACTTTGATATAGGTTGGCGGGCTGCTATCATGCCCACTCTCTGTAGCACAGCTAGGAATCCCGCCATGTCCGCACCCAATGCCGCTTCTATTGCCGCTCGCACCGCTCTGCTCCAGCAGGCTTTGCAGCAGCGCATTCTGATTTTGGACGGCGCGATGGGTACGATGGTGCAGACTTACGGGCTGGAAGAAGCGGACTACCGTGGCGAACGCTTCAAAGATGTGCATCACGATGTCAAAGGAAACAATGACTTACTGGTACTCTCCAAACCCGAAGTGATCCGTGAGATTCACCAAGCCTATTTGGATGCGGGTGCCGACATCATCGAAACCAGCACCTTCAACTCCACCCGCGCCTCGATGGCCGACTACCACTTGGAAGATTTGGTGCCGGAGCTGAACCGCGAAGCCGCCCGCCTCGCCCGTGAGCTGTGCGATGCCGCCAGCACGCCCGACAAACCGCGCTTCGTGGCCGGCGTACTCGGACCCACCACCAAGGCCGCCTGCACCATCTGCGATGTGAACGAGCCAGCCAAACGCTCGATCGAGTGGGACGAGCTGGTGCGCGACTACTACGAGGCCTGCCAACATTTGGTGGAAGGCGGCGCGGACATCATCCTGATCGAAACCGTGTTCGACACCCTGAACTGCAAAGCGGCCATCTTCGCCACGCGCCAGTATTTCGACGACAGCGGGCTGGAATTGCCGATCATGATTTCCGGCACCATTCCCGACAAAAGCGGCCGCACGCTGACGGGCCAAACCGTGGAAGCGTTCTGGAACTCCATCGCGCACGCCAAGCCCATTTCCGTCGGCCTGAACTGCGCGCTGGGCGCGGACGAATTGCGCCCGCATGTGGAAGAACTCTCGCGCATCGCGGGCGTTTATGTCAGCGCGCACCCCAACGCCGGTTTGCCGAATGAAATGGGCGGCTTCGATGAAACCCCCGAATCCATGGAAGTGATGATTCGCGATTACGCCGACAGTGGATTTCTCAACATCGTCGGTGGCTGCTGCGGCACCACACCCGCACACATTTCCGCGATTGCCGCTTCAATGAAGGAATGCAAACCGCGTGCGGTTCCGGTGATTCCACCTGCGTTGCGTTTATCCGGTTTGGAAGCGGTCACGCTGGATAACGATTCTTTATTTGCCAATGTGGGCGAACGCTGCAATGTTACCGGCTCCGCCAAATTCAAACGCTTGGTGATGGACGGCGATTACAACGCCGCGCTCGCGGTGGCGGAAGAACAAGTGAGCGACGGTGCGCAAGTAATCGACCTCAATTTTGATGAAGCGATGCTGGATTCGTTTTATGCGATGAAACATTTTTCGCAATTAATCGCTGTTGAACCGAATATCGCCAAAGTGCCGGTGATGTTGGATTCCTCCAAGTGGGATGTGATCGAAACCGGCCTGAAATGCACACAGGGCAAAGCCATCGTCAATTCCATCAGCATGAAAGAAGGCGTGGAAAAATTTGTCGAGCAGGCAAAACTGTGTCAACGCTACGGCGCAGCGATTGTGGTGATGGCATTTGATGAAAAAGGCCAAGGCGACACATTGGAACGCCGCATTGAAATCTGCCAAAAGTCTTACGACATTCTGGTCAATGAGGTGGGCTTTAATCCAAACGATATTATTTTTGATCCAAATATTTTTGCGATTGCGACTGGAATAGAAGAACACAACAACTACGCGGTGGACTTCATCGAAACCACACGCTGGATTAAACAAAACCTGCCTGGCGCGCTAGTGTCTGGTGGTTTATCAAATGTGTCGTTCTCGTTTCGCGGCAACAACACTGTGCGTGAAGCGATTCACTCGGTGTTTTTGTACCACGCGATTAAAGCCGGTTTGGATATGGCCATCGTCAACGCCGGGCAACTCGCGGTGTACGACGATTTACCAGAAGACTTGCGCAACAAAGTCGAAGATGTGGTTTTAAACCGCAACCCCAATGCGACCGAAGCCCTGCTTGCCATTGCTGACGATTACAAAGGCGGCGGCGCGACGAAAAAAGAAGAAGATTTGAGCTGGCGCGAATGGCCGGTCAACAAACGCATTGAACATGCGCTGGTGCTCGGCATCACCAACTGGATTGTGGAAGATGCCGAAGAAGCGCGACTGAACAGCGAAAAACCGCTGGATGTAATCGAAGGCCCACTGATGGACGGCATGAATGTGGTCGGCGATTTGTTCGGCGCTGGAAAAATGTTTTTACCGCAAGTGGTAAAAAGTGCGCGCGTGATGAAACAAGCGGTGGCTCACCTCACGCCCTTTATTGAAGCCGGAAAATCTGCTGCCGCGAAAAAGAGCAATGGCAAGATCGTGATGGCAACCGTAAAAGGCGATGTGCATGACATCGGCAAAAACATCGTCGGCGTGGTACTCGGCTGCAACAACTTTGATGTGGTCGATCTCGGCGTGATGGTACCCTGCGACAAAATCCTGCAAGTTGCCAAAGAAGAAAACGCAGACTTTATCGGCCTCTCCGGTTTGATTACGCCCTCACTGGATGAAATGGTGCATGTCGCGCGCGAAATGCAGCGTTTGGACTACCAAGTGCCACTGTTGATTGGCGGTGCTACCACATCCAAAGCGCACACAGCGGTAAAAATTGAGCCGAGATACACCAACAACCAAGTGGTGTATGTGCCAGATGCCTCGCGCGCTGTAGGTGTTGCCACCACTTTATTGTCAGCCGATTTGCGCGACGACTACGTTAAGAATTTGCAAGAAGAATATGTGCAGGTGCGCGAGCGCACAGCCAAACGCCGCGCGGGTGAAAACCTGGTGTCTTATGCAGACGCGAAAAAAATCGGCTCCAAAATTGACTGGGAGAGTTATGTTCCCGCCGTACCACAACAACCAGGCTTGCATGTGCTGGATGATTACCCGCTAGAAGCACTGGTGCCTTTCATCGACTGGACGCCGTTCTTCATTACTTGGGAGCTAGCCGGTAAGTATCCAAATATTCTGGAAGACAATGTGGTGGGCGAAGCGGCAAGAAACCTGTTTGCCGACGCACAAAAAATGCTGCAAGACATCGTCAGCAATAAACGGCTGAAAGCAAGTGCGGTATTTGGCTTGTGGCCAGCCAATCAAATTGATGACGACAGCATCGAGATTTATACCGATGAAACGCGCAGCACCGTGCAAACCACATTGCATCACTTGCGCCAGCAAAATCACAAAAATGATGAAGCACCGCTGTTGTCATTAGCCGATTATGTGGCGCCAAAAACCAGCGGCTTGAAAGATTACATGGGCGCATTTGCTGTGACTGCTGGCACCGGCACGGATGAGCTTGTCGCGGCCTACCACGCCAAGCACGATGACTACTCCGCCATCATGGTAAAAGCACTGGCCGACCGTTTGGCTGAAGCCTTTGCCGAGCATTTGCATCAGCGCGTGCGCAAAGAATTCTGGGGCTACGCCGCTGAAGAAAATTTCAACAATGAAGAATTGATTCGTGAACGCTATCGCGGTATTCGCCCGGCACCAGGCTACCCCGCTTGCCCCGATCACACCGAAAAACGCAAACTGTTTGCCTTATTGGATGCAGAAAAAAACGCCGGTGTAACGCTCACCGAACACTACGCCATGCTGCCAGCCGCCAGCGTGAGTGGTTGGTATATGGCACACCCGAATGCGCGCTACTTTGCCGTGGGCAAAATCATGAAAGACCAAGTGGAAGCCATTGCCGCACGCAAACAGCAAGATATCGCGCAAGTGGAGTACGATTTGTCGCCGGCACTGAGCTACGAACACTGAGGCAAGCAATGAGCGAACAAGAAAATTCCAACAAACCCAATTTCCGCGCGATTGTGATGAGCACACTCGCAGCGGCCATTGGCATCCAAAGCAACAAAAACCGCGAGCGCGATTTTGTGCACGGCAACATCAAGGTGTACATCGCCGCGGGGCTTATCTTTACCACATTGTTCATTAGCAGCATCGTGTTGCTGGTGAAGTGGGTGATTAACAGTGCAGGCATGTGATTCGGACGCTTTTTTTTCAGAATTACCACTCACACCGGCAGCCACATTGCTGGCAACACTCATTGCACAAGGCAAAACACTGACCTGCGCGGAATCTTGTACTGGCGGCTTGGTGTCGTCCCTGCTAACAGAAATCCCTGGCGCATCGCGCGCCTTTCACGCCGGATTCATCACCTATTCCAATGCCATGAAAACCGCCATGCTCGGCGTGCAAGCGTCCACGCTGGCGCAACACGGCGCAGTGAGTGAGCAAACCGTGCGCGAAATGGCGCTGGGCGCTCTACAGCGCAGCGGTGCGGATTACGCCATCGCTCTCTCTGGCATTGCTGGGCCAGATGGCGGCACTACAGAAAAACCCGTCGGTACCGTGTGGATTGCATGGGGCAACCAACAACAACTGCAAGCACACTGCTTTCAGCTCGGCGAGACGCGCAAACACTGCCAACAGCGCGCGGCAGCCATCGCGCTGGATTTACTTCACCGCACCGTCATCGGTGAAACACAAGACCCGCCGTATTTCCTTCAAGGCCATTAAGCGCATGGCGATAAGCATCCGACAGCAAACTGGGCTAGCTTGGTCACTGGCGCTACTGCCATTCGGCGCAATTGGGATGCTGCATGTCAATGTTCCCTACCATGACCAATGGGACTTACTGCCCCTGCTGGACGCCTATTATCAAAACCGCCTCACACTGACAGACTTTCTCGCGCCACATAACGGGCACATCCTGCTGTTCCCACAACTGTTGATGCTCGGCCTAGCACTGCTCACACAGTGGCACACTGGCGCCGAGGTGCTCGTCAGTCTGTTGCTGACTTGCCTGAATTACGCCCTGCTGTTGCGCCTGCTACTACCAAACCACGCCTCCACATCAGCGCCGTTGTTGCGCATCGGTCTATCTCTGCTGGCATTCTCCTTTGCCCAAGCAGAAAACTGGATTTGGGGATGGCAGCTGCAAGTTCCCTTATGCCTCAGCGCTGTGCTGGCTGGGATACTCGCCTTGCAAGAAATTCGTTCTCCGTTACGAGCAGGACTGACAGCCGTTGCTTGTGGCGTGCTGGCCAGTGGCAGTTTTGCCGCCGGCATGGTGTTCTGGCTCGCGGTGTTGCCATTGGTATACCAGCGTCGCGATGGGCTGTTCTGGCCTTGGCTGCTGCTAACAGCCGTCAATTTTTGGCTATATTTCCGGTGGCTAGGCTCACCGTCTGCACTCGTGCCACACACGGATACCCGCGACATAACATTGATCACCAGCAGCGTAGGCTTGGCTAAAAGTCTTTTGGTTGGCCTCGGCGGTTTGATTGGGCGACTACATCCAGTGGCAGCTGGTATGGCTGGGTTGCTCGGATTGGGCTTGCTGGTGGCTGTCCTGCGAAAAAAACCTCGCCACCTTAAGCATGCATCGTGGTACAGCATGGTGCTATTCAGCGTAGGCACAGCAGGGTTACTGGCTCTCTCGCGCGGCGGCATGGGTTTGGAGCAGTTGTTGGCCAGCCGCTACACCACGCTGATGTTGCCCTTTTGGTCGGTAATACTGATGCTGCTGCGCGATGGCGTACATTCTCGACGGATTGCCCTCGTCTTACTCGTTGTTGGATTAATCACCAGCGTTTACAGCACGAAAGATTTGCAACGCATGCACCGACGCTTAGACAAAGGGCTGACGGCCTTCACCGAACCCAATACCCCAGAGGCAGAGAAGGCGTTGCGCATCATCAATCCTCGGCCAGATCCGGCTTTAGCACGCGCGGAACGAGCACTTCTGCAGAAATACGCGCTCGGTCCATACGCGCACAACAACCGCAGCCTCAGCAACGAACAACAACCTTCTTCTGCGCAATAAAATTCATCATTGGATTTAATTCGTCGTATTTTGTGCGTTTACAATAGCCACTCTCATTTTGCTGCTCGGCTTTGCATCACCCCATGACTCCTCCGACCGCACCCACCCTGTTTCATGAAATCCCGCAACAGCGCCCGCACACGCCGCTGCTGGATCGCATCGATACGCCGGCACAACTGCGCGAGTTGGATGAATCACAACTGCAAGAACTCGCCAATCAATTACGCGAATATTTGCTGTACAGCGTAGGGCAAAGCGGCGGGCATTTTGGCGCCGGCTTGGGTGTGGTCGAACTCACAGTCGCATTGCACTTTGTTTACAACACACCGGAAGATCGTTTGGTGTGGGATGTCGGTCACCAAACTTATCCGCACAAAATTCTCACCGGTCGCCGCGAACAACTACCAACAATTCGCCAGCAAAACAGCTTGTCGGGGTTTCCAAAACGCAGTGAAAGCGAGTACGACACCTTTGGCGTCGGTCACTCCAGCACTTCCATTTCTGCTGCACTGGGCATGGCACTCGCCGCTAAAGCACAAAACTTATCGCGCAAAACCGTGGCTGTGATTGGTGATGGCGCAATGACAGCGGGCATGGCATTTGAAGCGCTGAATCACGCCGGCCACACAGGTGCCAATATGTTGGTGGTGTTGAACGACAACAATATGTCGATCTCACACAATGTCGGCGGCCTCGCCACTTACTTTGCCAAAATTTGGGCGAGTAAGTTGTACACCTCCGTGCGCAGCGGTGGCAAAAAAGTGCTGTCAAAAATTCCACCGGCGTTTCAATTGGCGCGTCGCACCGAAGAGCACATGAAAGGCATGGTCGCGCCCGGCACTTTATTTGAAGAATTGGGCTTTAACTACATCGGCCCTATCGATGGCCACAATTTAAGCGACCTCGTGCGCACACTGGACAATTTGCGCGAGTTGGAAGGCCCGCAGTTGCTGCACATCATCACTACCAAAGGCAAAGGTTTTGCACCAGCAGAAGCCGATCCGATCACTTATCACGCTTTATCCAAAATTGAAGCCGCACCGAAAAAAGTGCAGTTGGTGGATGAAAAACCGAAAGGCAAAAAATATCAGGATATTTTTGGCGACTGGCTGTGTGACATGGCTACGGTTGATAAAAAACTGATCGGGATTACACCGGCCATGAGTGAAGGCTCAGGCATGGTGGCTTTCAGCGAACGCTTTCCTGAACAATTTCAC
The DNA here is from genome assembly GCA_016713115.1 of Cellvibrionales bacterium. NCBI lineage: Bacteria > Pseudomonadati > Pseudomonadota > Gammaproteobacteria > Cellvibrionales > Cellvibrionales bacterium. The sequence goes on from JADJPU010000001.1 coordinate 106,764, forward strand.
GATGTGGCGATTGCCGAGCAACATGCCGTCACACTCGCGGCAGGTTTGGCCTGCGATGGCATGAAACCGGTTGTCGCGATTTACTCCACTTTTTTGCAACGCGCTTACGATCAATTGATACACGATGTCGCGCTGCAAGAACTGGACATGTTGTTTGCGATTGATCGCGCAGGGCTCGTCGGTTAAGACGGCGCTACGCACGCCGGCAGTTTTGATCTCAGTTTTTTGCGCTGTATTCCGAACATCGTAGTGATGGCGCCGTCTGATGAAAACGAGTGCCGGCAAATGCTATACACCGGCTATCAATACCGCGGCACGGCAGCGGTGCGTTATCCGCGCGGCACCGGCCCCAACGCCGTGGTAGCGCGTGAAATGACGGCATTGCCCATCGGCAAAGGTGTTGTGAAACGCGAAGGACAGCGCGTTGCCATACTCAGTTTTGGCGCTTTGTTACAACGCGCGTTGTGTGCAGCAGAAACATTGAATGCCACCGTTGTTGATATGCGTTTTGTGAAGCCGTTGGATGAAGCGCTGATTCTGCAGATGGCAGCACAACACACACTGCTGGTGACGCTAGAAGAAAATACACTGATGGGTGGTGCCGGCGCTGCCGTCAACGAATTTTTAGCCGCACAAGGCATGGTGATGCCCGTGTTAAACCTCGGCTTGCCCGATGCATTTCTCCATCACGGCAAGCACAGCGACTTACTGGATGATTGCGGGCTTTCTGCTGCAGCAATCACCCAAACTATCGAACAGCGCCTAGAAAAAATTCAGCACAGCCATCAGCGCGCGGTTTGAAGATACACCACATCCTGCGTGTCTCTTGCCTGTTGCAACAACAGTTGGCGCATAGCATTTTTAGTTTCTGCATACGCAGAACTTTCCGCTAGATTATGCCTATTTAACGCATCGCTACGCACATCGTACAACTCCTCCACAGGCGAACGCCGATCAAAACACTGCGCCTGTTCTGAGTTGAGCTTGCTCGCTTGAAAAGCCTGTATCAACGCCTTACCCATGGGCTGCGCTTCCAACAAGCAGCGGTATTTGCTCTCTGCAAAGTTATGAATATATAAAAAATCTTTATTGCGCACCGCGCGGCGATTTAACACGAAGCCGTGATCAAACTGCTCAGAAAAAACTTCTGAGCGGAAATTTTCGGTGGTATTTTTAAACAAAGAAACGAACGACTTCCCTTGCATTGATTCAGCAGAAGCTACGCCAGCGAGCTCCAACACCGTTGGCATAATATCTATTGAACTCACCAAGGCATTACTTTGTGACTGCGCAGCAATACGCGCACCTGCCATGATCAAGGGCGTTTTAATGCCCGCGTCATACAGCGTGGTTTTTGCGCGTGGCATGGGCGCGCCGTTATCTGATAGAAAAATAATATAGGTGTTATCCAACAAATTTTGCGCACGCAGCTCATCCACTACTTTTCCTACATAACTGTCGAGGCGCGTAATTTCTGTGTAGTACTGCGCAATGGTGTAGCGTGCATCTGGCCCGTCTAAATATGCCGGCAAAATCACGGCATCTTGGGGCTGATACGGGCCATCTGGCTGCAGTGGCGCATACGGCACATGCGGGTCGCGGCTGGCAAACCAAAAGAAAAACGGTTTATCTTTTGGGCGATTGCGCAGTGCATCGACCCAGCCTTCCGCACCGCTCTCCCCTGGCGGGTCTTTCACCACATCCCACTGCGGCACCACCAAACCGCCGTTATGCCACTTGCCAATAGACGCCGTGTAATAACCGGCATTGCGCAAATACGCCGCCACGGTTTTCTGCTCCGCAGGCAATACATCATTTAGTTTGGGTGAGCCGGTGTTGTGCGGATAACGCCCCGTCAAAATACTGGCGCGGCTGGCTGTGCAAGAAGAAGTCGACAAAAAGGCATTATTAAATTGCATGCCCTGCTTGGCCAGCTGGTCAATATTGGGCGACTTGATCACCGAGTGACCGAAAACCCCTAAGTCATTGGCACCCAAATCATCGGCAATAATCACTACGAAATTGGGTGGCAAGGGCGCAGCTTGTACAACATTGCATAACAAACAGACCAACAGCCAGCCCAGTATTTTTTTCACAGCTTTATTTCTCTGCGCTGATGCACCGCCAAAATATTCGCAGAGGATGGCACAGCGCGCACTGCATCTCGTGCTTCTGGCATAAACACCTGTTGAAAAACTTTTTCAAACCACTCTGCGTACATAGTGAAGTGGCTGTGAAAGGAATGCTGTTTGGGATACGCACTTTTCTTCATGCAAGCGCCACACATAGCGGTGAGGTATTCGCCGTTTGCCGCGTGCTGTCTGATGGTTTGATAAGCTGCGTTATTCCAAATTTCACTGCCGGATGCTTCTTGCAAATGACCTATCCAGTGTTTCGTTTCCGTAAAACAACAGGTTTTTACCCTGCCATCAAACGAGGCGTGAAAGGTTTTGAATGGCTCAAAACAGGGAGTGCCTTTGTGCGCAAAAAAATTGTCGTCCGCAACAGACAGTGCACGCCGCTCACGCATTTTTCTTTCATCACTCGCCGCCACCTTTTTCTCTTCACGCTTTTCAGAAGAATTCGCCACGGCTTTAATCTGTGAGACAGGCAGTTTCTCATCCAGAATGCGTTGAAATAACGCTTCTCGCTCTACATCCGGCATGGCGTTAAATGTGCGCTCATAATTCAGCGCGTGTTTCTGCGTAGCTTCATAAGGCGCGCTTGCCAAACGCACGCCCAAAGTGTCTGCCAGCGCCTTTGCCTCTTGCACAAGATGCGCTTCTCGCTCTGGATGCATGTGTGATTCGTGATGTTTCAACTCGGCAATTTTTCCTGCGTACAAGCGCAGCGGTTTGACATGAATAACATTGGCACCTGCATCGGCCATCAATTGCACAAATGCAGGCAGCTTTTCAATATGGTGTTGAAAAGCCAAGCTGTTAATTTCGATGCGCGGATACTGACTGCCCGCTGCTTGTTTGGCTTTTGCCAAGCGACGAATACCGCCTAGCACACGATCAAAATCACCGCCGATATAGATGTTTTCATATTCTTCTGCAGTCACACCGGAAAAACTGATTGAGATGCGATGCACATGACCCTGCACCAAGTGCTGACACAACTCGTCATCCAAGTGCATGCCATTAGTAAAAAAGTCGATCAGTGCTTCGTAGCGCGACAAGTACTGCAGCAGCTCTTTATATTGCGGGTGTATGGTAGGCTCACCGTAACCACTGGCGTGAATGATCAACGCATGCTTCAAAATTTCTTCTAACGGCTCAGTGGCTGTTTCATAAGCAATCACACCGCGATCTTCGCGTTTGAGCGCAAAAAAGCGATCAACATTCAAAGCAGAGAATGTTGGGCACATCGCGCACTGCAAATCACAGATATTGCTTACTTCCAGAAACACTTCCAACGGCCAACGCGGAAACTCCTGCCCTTCAGAGAATCGCAAAAACGACTCAATTGCCTCACGCTTCTGCGTCGTGAATTGCGCCTTTGCTTGAATTGGCAGTCCGTTCGACATTCAGCCCAATACTTCCTGGAAAATTTGCGCGTGTTTTTCTGCAACTAGGCGCGGCCCATAATGGCTCACCACTTCTGCCGCTGCACGGCTGGCTAAATTACCCGCTTCTACCCATGAATAACCGTGCGTGATGGCGTACAAAAATGCACCGGCAAACATATCGCCCGCGCCGTTGCTGTCGATGGCTTTTACCGCGTGCGACGCGATGGTGTGCAGCTGCTCACCATCAAAAATCAAAGCACCGCGTGAGCCGCACGTGATAGCAAAAGTTTTTGCATATTTTTTAAGTGCTTCTGCGGCGGATTGCATATCGCTGCAAGCAGTGAAGCCGCACGCTTCATCTTCATTGCAAAACAATAAATCCACACCACCACCAATCATTTCGCGCAAGCCATCGCCAAAAAACTCCACCATCCCTGGATCCGACAAAGACAGCGCTGTTTTTACACCGTGCTGTTCAGCCGTCTCGCGCAGTTGAATCGCTGCGGCGCGACCGGTGGGCGATGTCACTAAATAACCTTCAATGTACGCATACTGCGTTTGTGCAATCGCCGCTGCATTCAATGTTTGGCTGCATAGCGTTTCACTGATACCCAAATGTGTCAGCATCGTGCGCTCGGCGTCCGGCGTAATCAGCACCAAACATTTACCGGTTTCACCCGCTGCAGACGGCTCTATGCCGTTGCAGGCCACGCCAGCCACTTGCATATCGTGATGATAAAAATTGCCGTTGTCGTCATTGGCGACTTTGCAGGAATAAAAAGTTTTCGCGCCAAAATAACTGGCGGCGATTACCGAGTTGGCTGCACTGCCACCGCTGCGTTTGTTGTGAATCGTGTGATCGGCGAGATACGCCATGATGGCTTGCTGTTTTTCTGCATCCACCAAGGTCATGTGCCCTTTGGTGATGTCCAGTTGCGCCAAATCCTGATCCGACACATCGATCTCTGTATCGACCAGTGCCGCGCCTATGCCATAAATGTGATAACGCATTGTTTTTTATTCACTTAATTAAACGAGCTGGCATTATCCACCACAAAAGCCTTGCCTGTAATGCCCGCCTGCGTACACTGACGCGATGCCAAATCACCGCCCCTCTCCCCGCCGCACCCGTCGCAAACACCCTGCCCGCAACAGTCGTCGCTGGTGGGTGTCGCTGCTGATTTTTACTGCCAAATGTGCCGCCGTGGTGATTCCCTTTGTGTTGCTTGCCAGCGTGTATGTGGATTCACTGGTGCGCAACAAATTTGAAGGGCGCAAATGGACGATCCCCGCCAAGGTATACGCCAAGCCCTTAGAGCTGTATCCCGGGCAGCCATTCTCTGCCAAGGGCATGACCGATGCCTTAACGCTGCTGGGCTATCAAGCCTCTAGCGCAGCGGGCTTCCCGGTCAGTACCGCCAGACAGGTGACAGCGTAGAAATGCATACCCGCGGCTTCGCGTTTGCGGATAAACCGGAGCCTTCGCGCCATGTTCGACTGGATTTCAACAGCAGCGGCATCACGCAGATTTACGATAAAAGCGGCAAAACACTGCCGCTTTTGCGCCTCGAACCTTTGATGATCGGCAGCTTGTATTCCGGCAAGCATGACGATCGACTGCTAGTGAAATTGGAAGATGTGCCGCCGGTGATGCTGGCGGGTTTGGTTGCTACTGAAGACCGCTACTTCATGGACCATCATGGCATCTCCCTACGCGGCATTCTGCGTGCGCTGTGGATCAATATTTCTGCCGGTGGTTTGGTGCAAGGCGGCAGCACCATCACACAGCAGTTGGTGAAAAACTTTTACCTCAATTCTGAGCGCACGCTGTCGCGCAAAATCTTAGAAGTGTGGATGTCGGTGTTGCTGGAAGTGCACTACAGCAAACGCGAAATCTTGGAAACTTACATCAACGAAGTGTATTTCGGGCAGGAAGGCGGGCGTTCCATTAATGGCTTCGGCTTGGCCAGCCAACAGTTCTTCCGCCAGCCATTGAACGAGCTAAAACTGCACCAGATGGCACTGTTGATTGGCATGGTGAAAGGCCCCTCCTATTACAACCCATGGCGCAATCCGGAACGCGCCACCGAGCGCCGCCGCGTGGTATTGGGCACGATGCTGGACCAAGGCGTTATCAGCCAAGCGGAGTACGACTGGGCAGACAAGCAGGCATTAGGTGTAGGTAGCGGTGGACAGGCACGCATTGGCGTTTATCCAGCATTTTTAGAATTGGTGCGCCGCCAACTGAACACAGAATACAAAGACGAAGACTTGCTGACCGAAGGCTTGAAGATTTTCACCACCATCGACCCACAGGTGCAGTGGCTAGCCGAACAAGCGCTGCAAAACGGCATCAACAAACTGGAAAATACGCACAAGTCGCTGACGGCGGCCAAGGGCCAGCTACAAGGTGCTGTGGTTGTTACCAATCCCACCAATGGCGAAGTTGTTGCCTTGGTTGGCGATCGCACTCCTAAATTTTCCGGCTTTAATCGTGCGATTGATGCCAACCGTCCCGTGGGCTCACTGCTGAAGCCGTTCATCTTTTTATCCGCGCTGGAAAGTGGCAAGTTTTCGCTCGCCACGCAGGTAGATGACTCACCGCTGAGCTGGCGCAATGCCAACGGCTCGTGGTGGCGACCGCAAAACTACGATGGCAAATCGCACGGCAATGTCTCACTGCTAGAAACGCTGGCACACTCTTACAACTTGGCCACGGCACGCGTGGGCTTGCAGGTGGGCGTGAAACCGCTGGTCCAGGTGATTCGACGCGCCGGTGTGCAATCGGAACTGGATCCCGTGCCTTCCCTCCTGCTCGGTGCAGGTGGCATGTCGCCGTTGGAAGTGGCGCGCCTGTATCAAATGCTCGCCTCGGGCGGTTTCACCCTGCCTATCCGCACCATCCGCGATGTGTACACCGCCGAAGGTAAGCCCATCAAACGCTACGGTTTAGAAATGGAACAAACCGTTGATGCGGCTTACACACAAGAAATTACTTGGGCAATGCAAGCCGTGCTGCGCGAAGGTACCGCGCGAGCAGCTTATGACCGCCTGCCCTTCGGCCTGCGCTTGGCCGGTAAGACCGGCACCACCGACAGCCAGCGCGACAGCTGGTTTGCCGGCTTCTCCGGCAACTACAACACCGTGGTGTGGGTGGGTCGAGATGATAACCAGAAGATGCCACTCACCGGTGCCACAGGCGCGCTGCCCATTTGGATCAGCTTGATGGCCTCTCTGCCCAACCAAACACTGCCGGAACCCTCGCACGCCAATATTGAATGGCAGTGGATAGATGAAGCCAGCGGCAATCGCACCGATGAAGGCTGTAGTGGCGCCAGTCGTATGCCCATTGATCGCCGTTCCCCACAACCTGCTTATGTTTCCTGTCGCGGCCGCTCGCCGGTAAACTTGCTGGATCAGTTTCTCGGACACTAAATCATGAACCCACCATTACAACGCTCACTGAAGCTGTGCTGCTTGGCTGTTGGCAGCGTTTTGCTCAGCGCCTGTGCTATCGAACCGAGCTCCTCCTCTAAACCTGCACCTATCGAAGAAATCGGCAGCTCCGCGCAGCACGCGCACCACACGGCGCCAACCGCCGCCGGCACCAACAGCCCCGTATCTGCTGCAGCTGAGCCACAGCCCGAGGCGGCGCCGCGCCCGATTCAAAATCCTGCTGCAGCCAACTTGTTGGAAGACGCGGCGCAAGCACGCGCACAGGGTGACTACACCCGCGCGCAAACACTGGCCGAACGCGCGCAAACACTGGCACCGCAAGAAGCACGGGCTTACCTAGAATTGTCGCGTATCTACGAACAGCGCGGCGACACAACACGCGCGCGACAAATGGCGATACGCGGATTATCCGTGGTGCGCGATGACCCTAGCACCGAGCGCAATTTGCAACAGCTGAGCGCACAGTAAACGCAGCCTATGAAACGCCTACTGCGAATTGCCGCATTTTGTGCGTTAGGCTTTTTTCTTAGCACCGTTGCCCTGACGCTGCTGCTGCGTTTTTTTCCACCGCTCACTTCCGGCTTGATGATGGAGCGTCGCATCGAGTCATGGTTTTCTGATGAACCGTATCAACGCCACTACCAATGGACGGCTATCGAAAAAATCAACCCAGCACTGGGCGTTGCGGTAGTAGCGGCAGAAGATCAGTTGTTCGCCGAACACGCTGGCTTTGACTGGAAAGCCATCGAGAAAGCCGCTATCTATAATCAAAAACACAAAAAAACGCGCGGCGCCTCCACCATCTCGCAACAAACCGCCAAAAATCTTTTTTTGTGGAGTGGACGCAACTGGTTTCGCAAAGGCATGGAAGTGTATTTCACTGTGTTGATCGAAACACTGTGGCCCAAGGAGCGTATTCTTGAGGTTTATGTAAACATTGTGGAGCTTGGCGATGGCGTTTACGGTGCTGAAGCCGCCGCACAATATTTTTTCAAAAAAAATGCCGCGCAGTTAACCTCCTCCGAAGCCGCGCTACTCGCTGCGGTATTGCCCAATCCGCGCGTGTATCAAGCCAATAAACCCAGCAGCTATATCCGCGGCCGACAGCGCTGGATACTGCGTAACATGCAGCGCTTGGGCGGTAAAAGTTACATCGAAGATTTACCCGAATAATTATTCAGTTACACGCTGTGGAGCCTTTCATGAAAATCAGCATCTGTTTGCCCTACATGAAAAAAACGATCACACGGCGCACGATTCTTGATTGGTGCGCACGCATCGAACAAGGACCTTTTCACAGTTTGTCTTGCGGTGAACGCATTACCGGTTACACCTTGGAGATGCGCAACACACTCGCGTTTGCTGCTGCTGTCACCGAACGCGTGCGCATCGTGCCTTCGTTGTATGTGCTGCCCATGCACTCCGCCGTATGGGCCGCGAAAGAGATTGCCACCTTGGATTTACTTTCCAATGGTCGCGTCACCGTGACGGTGGGCGTGGGTGGACGCGAAGTGGATTACCGCGCCGTGGGTGCCGATTTTTCACAGCGCCACGCCAGACAAGATCAACACATTCTCACCATGAAAAATATCTGGGCGGGGCTACCGCCTTTTGATGGTGCCGACCCCGTTGGCCCCACACCTGTGCAAGCGGGCGGCCCACCGATTTTGGCGGGAGTCATGGGGCCCAAAGCCATGGCACGCGCAGCGCACTGGGCAGACGGTGTGTATTCGTTCTCTATGTCGGGCTCCGCCGCAGAAACCGCAGGTTTTTTCAAAATGGCTGAACAAGCTTGGCAAGCTGCCGAACGCAGCACCGCCCCACAAAAAGTAGGCGGTTTTTGGTACTGCTTGGCCGACAACGCCGAAGAAAAAATGAAAGACTATGTTTACGATTATCTAAAATTCTCGGCGATAAAATTGCACGCCCTGTGGCTAACAGTATGAAAAATTTTGATAAACACGCCATTAAAGACACACTGGCAGAAATGGCCGCTACCGGTTGCGAAGAAGTGTTTCTGTGTTCCGCCACCGATGAACTGAGCGAGCTGGATCGTCTGCTGGATATTCTCTAGTATCAACAGGCCACCCATTTCGCATAGCTAGGGATTAAGCACCATGACAAGCGTGCAAGCACAAGCGACTCAACTTACCGAAAGCGGACAGTGGCAAGAAGCCATTGCGCTGCTATCGGAGCAAAATCGTTTGCACGCCGATGTTGCGCTGGAAAAACAATTGATCGATTGGCGCGTACAAGGTTTTCAGCACACGGTACACCCAGCACCCAACACAGTTTGGCCGCCAGTTTTTCCATCTGGCTGCGGCAACACTTTTTCGCTGGTCAATGGCATTCCAGAAATTACTGTCACACAACTGAATGCCAACACACTGGGCGCCGCTGTACAGCAACACGGCTCGCTGCTAGTGCGCAACCTCGTGCCAAAAAACATGTTGGACACTTTGCGCGACAACATTGAGTGTGCAGTCAACGCGCGCAATCAGCGCGCCGCCGGTGAAATGATTGATAGCAACAACCCGCACTACTCGCCGTCACAGTATTTGAACACACACCACAAACTCGGTGTGGGTAGAAAGTTTATTGCCGAAACGGGCGGCGTATGGGCAGCCGATTCCCCGCGCGGTTTGTTTTCCGTGATGGAGCTGTATCGTCAACTGCAACTCAAAAAATTATTGGCAGATTATTTTGGTGAAACACCCTGTGTCTCCGTCAAAAAATGGGTGCTGCGCCGCGTCGATCCCATCGCCGGCGAAGCCGACTGGCATCAAGACGGCGCATTCATGGGCAGAGAAGTGCGCAGCATGAATTTGTGGATTGCCTTAAGCGATTGCGGCGGCGATTCCGTCAACCCCGGCATTGATGTGGTGCCACACCGCTTCGAAGACATCGTGCAAACCGGCACCGACGGCGCGCGTTTTGATTGGACCGTCGGCCCCGCTTATGTAGAAAAAAACTTCAGCAACACCCCGTGGCAGCGCCCCGCTTTCAAAGCCGGTGACGCACTGTTTTTTGATCACATGAATTTGCATCGCACCGCGTGGTCGCCCGCCATCACCGGCAGGCGCTACGCGATTGAGTGTTGGTTTTTTGCGGCGAGCGCCAGCGCACAAAACCAAATTCCGATGTTGTTATGAGAACGCATCGCTCAAGCGTGCGTGTTTTCAGCAAGAAAAACACGCGCCGTTAATGGCCTAACCCACACCCGCTCACCATTTTGCAACGACAACTCCCGAAAACGCTCGCGAGACAATTCTGCTTCAATCACTTCAGATTCATCTTCGCTATGCAGCTCCAAATGCACCACTGAGCCAATCGTGTGAATATGAACAACTTTGACTCTAAATGCCGCGTTATTGCCTGGCTCGCGCTGAATTTCAATATCGTGCGGCCGCACATACGCCGTTGCATGCGCGTCCTCAACATGCGCATGTTCCTCTACCGGAATTTCCGATGCCCCAATACGCGCAAATCCATCACGCACGCGACTGTGAAAAAGATTCACATTACCAATAAATTGATAGACGAATGGTGACGCAGGTTCATCGTAAATTTGTTCTGGCGTGCCTATCTGTTCTATTTTTCCTTTATTCATCACCACGATGCGATCTGCTACCTCCAAAGCCTCTTCTTGATCGTGCGTGACAAAAACACTGGTGATGTGTAACTCATCGTGCAGCCTGCGTAACCAGCGGCGCAGTTCTTTGCGCACATTGGCATCCAACGCACCGAAGGGCTCATCAAGCAGCAACACTTTTGGCTCAACCGCAAGGGCGCGCGCCAAGGCAATGCGTTGGCGTTGCCCACCGGACAATTGAGGCGGATACCGATTTGCCAACCAGTCCAATTGCACCAAACTCAGCAGCTCATGTACACGGCGATGAATTTCAGCTTCCGAAGGTCGCGTTTTTTCGGGCGCACACGCAAAACCGAAAGCGACATTCTCGAACACCGTCATATGGCGAAACAGGGCGTAATGCTGGAAGACGAAACCAACCTGACGCTCACGCACATCTGCATGTGTGGTATCTGCACCGTGAAAATAGATGCTGCCGATATTCGGTGTTTCCATACCTGCAATAATGCGCAGCAGTGAAGTTTTTCCGCAACCAGAAGGACCGAGCAATGCCACCAGCTCACCAGTAGGCACATCCAATGACACATTTTCTAACGCCCTAAAGTTGCCAAACTGCTTACTAACATTTCTAATTTCTATACTCATAACTATCTCTCTCAATAATCTTTGGCAATGTTTTGTTGTACTTTCCATTCAACCACTGTTTTTAGTAGCAGCGTGATCAGCGCCAGCAGTGCTAAAACAGACGCACAAGCAAAAGCAGCGACATGGTTGTATTCGTTGTATAAAACCTCCACATGCAGCGGCAGCGTGTTGGTAACGCCTCTGATGTGACCAGATACCACCGATACTGCGCCGAATTCGCCCATTGCTCGCGCATTCGACAGGATCACGCCATACAACAGACTCCATTTAATATTCGGCAGCGTGACACGCCAAAACATTTGCCAACCGGAAGCGCCCAACACGATGGCTGCTTCTTCCTCATCTTTACCTTGTGCCTGCATCAAAGGAATTAACTCCCGTGCCACAAACGGAAATGTGACAAACAGCGTAGCCAACACAATCCCTGGCACGGAAAAAATTACTTTGAGGTCGTGATCAGACAACCATTCACCAAACCAACCTTGCAAACCAAAAACCAATACATAGATCAAACCGGCAATGACGGGCGACACTGCAAATGGCAAATCAATTAAAGTCAGCAATAAACTTTTGCCACGAAAATCAAAACGCGCAATCGACCAAGCTGCCGACACACCAAACACCAAATTCAGCGGCACAGAAATAACCGCTGCCAATACCGTGAGTTGAATTGCCGCCCAAACATTGGCATCTTCAAACGCCGCGAGATACATCAGCCAACCTTTGCGAAACGCCTCTGCAAAAACTGACGCCAATGGCAATACCAGGAATAGCGCCAACCATGTCAGTGCTACAGCGATAAGTAAGACTCTGACCCACGGCGCTTCCGCAGTTGAAATATTGGATGCAGTACTGTTATTTACGGACATGACGATTTCCACTCCACCATTGCAGCACATTGATAATTAGCAGAAGAAAAAAAGAAATCAGCAACATAACAGCAGCAATCGCCGTTGCTTGGCTGTATTCATATTGTTCCAATTTTGTGATGATCAATAGCGGTGTAATTTCTGACACCTTTGGAATATTGCCTGCAATAAAAATTACCGAGCCGTATTCACCTACAGCACGCGCAAACGCCAGTGCAAACCCTGTCAACAACGCGGGAGTCAACGCCGGCACGATGATGCGTGTAAAAGTTTGCAGCCGCGAAGCACCTAAACTCGCCGCCGCCTCCTCCACTTCACCTTCCAGATCCTCCAACACCGGCTGTACTGTACGCACCACGAATGGCAGGCCAATAAAAGCAAGTGCCACCACGATACCGATAGGCGTATAAGCTACTTTGATGCCGTACGGCTCTAGCAGTGACCCGATCCACCCATTGCTGGCATACAGTGCCGACAAAGTAATACCCGCTACCGCTGTCGGCAGAGCAAATGGCAAATCAACTAAGGCATCAACCAGTTTCTTGCCAAAAAATTGGTAGCGCACTAGCACCCAAGCGACGATCAATCCAAAAAAAACATTTAACAACGCGCCAATCAAGGATGCACCAAAAGACAAGCGGTATGAAGCAAGTACACGCGGTGCCGTTACCACCTGCCAAAATTCTAGCCAACTTAACTCCAGCGTTTTAATAAACGCCGCAGACAAGGGAATCAGCACAATCAAGCTAAGCCAGAACACCGTATAACCGAGAGCAGGACCGAAACCCGGCAACACGGAAGAAGATCGCAATAATTTCATATCATGCTCTCAAACATTTATCGGAAATTGTTTTGCTTATTTGCCGTAGATATCGTCAAAAGTACCGCCGTCACCAAAATGCTCCTTCTGAGCTTGCTGCCAACCGCCGAATATTGCGTCGATAGAAAACAGCTCCAACTTAGGAAATTGCGCGAGATATTTCGCAGCAACAGCTGGATCTGTAGGCCGGTAATAATTCTTCGCCGCTATATCTTGCCCTTCTGGTGAATACAAATATTCTAGGTACGCCTTCGCCACTTCTGCCGTGCCGTGTTTGTTAGCAAATTTATCCACGACAGACACAGGCGGCTCTGCAAGAATGGAATAACTTGGCACAACAATCTCTACCTTTTCTGGCCCTTGTTCTTTCAGTGCTAAAAACGCTTCGTTTTCCCAAGTAAGCAATACATCTCCCACACCACGCTCAAGAAAAGTTGTGGTAGAACCACGCGCACCGGAATCCAATACCGAGACATTTTTATACAACTGAGCAACAAAGTTTTTGGCTGCAGCCTGATCATTGTTGTTGTGCTTCAAGGCATAACCCCAAGCGGCCAAGTAGTTGTAACGCGCACCGCCCGATGTTTTAGGATTCGGCGTTACCACGCCGATGCCAGGCTTCACTACATCACTCCAATCTCGGATATTTTTGGGATTGCCTTTGCGAACCAGAAACACCATGGTCGATGTATAAGGCGAGCTATTGCGTGGCAGGCGCGATTGCCAATCCTGTGGAATCAACCTTGCTTTTTCATATAACTGATCCACATCGTAAGACAACGCCTGAGTCACCACATCGCCCTCTAATCCGTCAATCACTGCACGAATCTGTTTTCCACCACCACCATGTGACTGATTGACGGTGACTTTGTCGCCTGTTTTTTCTTGCCAATATTTACTGAATGCCGCGTTGTACTCGGCATACAGCTCGCGCGTAGGGTCGTAGGACACATTTAGCAAAGTGATATCTTTTGCCAATGCACCAGCACTTAGAACACTTGACACCAATCCAACAAGAAGTTTTTTAGATTTGAATATTGCTTTCATGTTTTTTTCCTCGATTATAAAAATGATTTTTACTAACAGTTTTTTACAATTAGAACGAAACCTGCACGCGACCAAGCAACAAACGCTCATCATCACGATCCTGCGGATCCAGCGATGTGCCGCCACCACCCCAGTCAAATGCCGTGTTTTCATAATCCAATGAGATGCGCAAATTGCTGTTTGGGTACCAATTCACACCCACAGCCCAGTTATCCGCTCCTTGTACTGAACGCGTAGCTTGTGCAAAAGAATCTGTACCACCCAGCACGCCGCGACTGTCATAAAAAGCGCGCTTGTCGATATCCAATGAACTCGCGCGTGCCTTCACTTCCCAGGCACCCCAGCCGCCTTTCGCTGGATCAAAGTTCTTCGCGGGCTTCACACCCTTAAATGAAGCCTCTTCTCCAGTTAGCAGATATGAAGTTGTTAAACTCCAACCTTGATGATTGATTTGCTCTTCACGCGTTTGGTTCAGCGCCGTGCCGTAAACACGCTTGGTATCTTGTTTTTCATCCACATACTCACCGGTAATGCCAAAACCACCGTTGTAGTAGGAGAACTGCGGAACCAAACGGTCGCGCGTACCGTTGGCCAACACTGTGTTGCTGACACTGGTGTCAGTGCGGTAGCTAAAAATATTTTCTTGTCCCGACGAGCGATAACTACTCAATAAAGGGTTGCCATTGGCGCCTACCGCATCGCCACTGCTAACCCCCACACCGAAACTCAATCCCTGTAAGAAACCCGGTGTATTGGCAAATGGTTGCGCAAATACACGCGCCACCAGTTCTTTGTCGGTATTCGGATCGATATCTCCATTCGCCCCATCATTCGCACCGTTGAAATAACCAACGGCGTAATTCAGCGTCTTGTTGAAAACATCACCACTCAACTGAACACCGATATCACGACTCGGCAGAAAATTACTGGAGAGACCCAGTTCGTTGAACTTGGTATCGGAGGAACTCTGCAAGCGCTCAAGACTTAATGACGGCGTGAATTTACCCACACGAACCTTGGCATAAGGGCTGTAGTTGGCATCGATATATCCATCAACCAGTGTTGAGCCGTTTGAGCCAAAGTCAGGCGTAATACGAAAGCCGTAAGTGTCTCCCAGCGTTCCTTCCAGCGAGATTCGCGCGCGGCGCACTAAAAAATTATCTGTCGCAGTGCGTGTGGCATTGTCGGCATCGCGCACTTGCGTTGCTGTGTCGCCGGTGTATGCATGTAGGCCTTTGATACCGCTATTAAAAATGCGCGCATCAGCCTGCAATAAACCGCGCAGTTTGATCTCGTAGGCACCGTCTGGCGATTTCAGACCGAAGCCCTTATCCCCAGCCACAACAACTGGCGTTTTTTTCTTCAGCTCAGCGGCATCAGCAGCAGCAAGCTCTTGTTTTCGTTCCAGCACCAACACTTTTTGGCGCAACGCATCAAGCTCACCGTTGCCATCATTCGACACAGCATGATTGCGTTGGTTAATCACCTGCTTCTGCAACTGCTCAACTTGTTTGGCCAAGTCTTGCAATTGTTTCAGCACTTCTGGAGGAATTTCTCCGTTGGCCGCGTAGCCGTTGCCGGATAGCGTTGCAAAAATTAGCCCAAGGGTAGATACCGTCAATGCGGCACGATGGCGGGTAAAGGGTTTCATAGTCGAATCTCCAATAGTGGTGAGGAAATTCGACTTCCGGTGGTCCGGTCAGCCGAGAGTGTTCAAGTGGTTGTGTATAAAACCGCCGGTACAACCCGGTAGGTCAGAATGCGTTGCTATCAGTTCAGGCGGATCTTTTTCTTGGCCTCAATCTGGGTAACTTTGCCGTCATGCACCATGATCTCGATCGAGCCATACCGCAAACCCGTCAAGGCCTTGCTCACTTCAACCAGCACTCGGCTATCATCGGTTACTGCCGCTAGGCTATTACTTTCATCTTGTCTGCTGTCTTTCATGGAAAACCGCCGGATAATGTCTGCTCAGTGGCTGCGCACGATATACGCACCCACAAAAAACCAAAAAGAATATAATTTCATATTTATATTCCCATAAGGAATATAAAGGTATCAAAGTTGCCGTCTCAATGCCTGAGATAAACTGTCGTCATGCAAAGCTTCCTCCCGCTCAAAACTGCCCTCACACCACTACAATTTGATGTGGCGCTGGACTCCAATCCGGAAGGCTTTGAGGAATACCGCCATTTTTATCAATTAGATCAGCTGCCTGCGCCACACCGCATCGGCTCTGTTGCCAGCGGCATACATACGCTCGCTGTGCAGTATTGGCTACCAGAGAATGCGCAACAAACAGCATTGCTTGTACACGG
Organism: Cellvibrionales bacterium; assembly: GCA_016713115.1. NCBI lineage: Bacteria > Pseudomonadati > Pseudomonadota > Gammaproteobacteria > Cellvibrionales > Cellvibrionales bacterium. The sequence goes on from JADJPU010000001.1 coordinate 123,025, forward strand.
CTATTTTGATCATGTCGGCCTGTATCACCATGTCATCCACTACCTGCTGAAAAAAAACTTTGCGGTGATTGCGTTTGATTTACCTGGCCACGGCTTGTCCTCCGGCGCGCGCGCCGTGATCCACGATTTTGACGAATACGCACAAGCTATACACGCCGTTTTTGTAGCCAGTGCCAATAAAAAATTACCGCCAATCACACTGGGATTTGGACCAAGCACAGGCTGTGCCGCGTGGATGAATTTTCAAATGTCCGGTTTTAACAACAGCATTCAGAAACTGATTTTGTTTTCGCCGCTGCTACGCCCCCATCACTGGCAGCCACAAGCACACGCGCTGTACCTCACGCTGCGCCATTTTGTGCAATACATCCCCAGAAATTTTCGCGCTAATTCCTCTAATCAGGCATTTTTACAGTTCTGCCACTATGAAGATCCACTGCAACCGCGCTACCTCACCGTCGCCTGGGTCACTGCCATGAAAAATTGGCTACGCCGCTTTTCTAAACAACCCGCCATTGCTATTCCCACGCTCATTTTGCAAGGCGAATTGGACGACACCGTAGACTGGCGCTACAACATTCCCACTATCTGCAAAAAAATACCCAACGCACAGTTGCATTATCTTGCTGAAGCACGCCATCATCTCGCCAATGAAAGCACTAGCATCCGTGCGCGCACTTGGCAGATCGTCACTCAATTTTTGGAAATATAAATGCGCAAGTCGCTGTGGAAATACATCAATATCGTGCTGGAGACGCTGCCCATTGCCGAACCTATTTATGAGTTCGGCGCATACCAAGTGGAAGACTCCGGCCAAGAAACGGATTTGCGTCCGTTGTTTGCAGACAAAGTGTTTGTCGGCTGCGATATGCGCGCCGGCCCAGGCGTGGATAAAGTGCTGAACCTGCACCACATCGATTTGCCCGATAACACCGCCGGTACCGTTTTTTTAATGGACACACTGGAGCATGTGGAATATCCGCACCAAGCTCTGTCAGAAATCTATCGCATTCTGAAACCCGGTGGCTTGCTGGTGATGAGTTCCGTGTTGGATTTCTTTATTCATGAAACGCCTAATGACTTTTGGCGTTACACGCCCGATGCATTTCGCTCACTGCTAAAACCATTCCGCCAAGCGCATGTCGGCTGGTACGGGCCGGATTATTTTCCGCAAACTATCGTCGGCATCGGCATCAAAGACACAGAAGTGCCCTTAGAGGCTTTTGAAAAACGCTATACCGAATGGAATAAAAAGTTCACCCACCAAACACGACTCATTGAACTGGAGCTGATGCGCAAAACCCTGCGCGAGCTGGGCGAGCTGCCTTGATTTCGATCAAACTAAAAACCCACAACTTTTTGACCTAGCACATCTTTCCATCAAAACCCCGCGCCTAGAATGGAGCCGTTTTCCACACTCCTTCTACCTCTATACACGGGCGGATTTTTGCATGGCAAAAGTGATTACACCTTACGGCGATTACATACATCAACCCAATGCCACCGAGCTGGATCACATCCCAGGTGATTACGGCCTGCCCTTGATTGGCCATACATTTAGTTACCTGAAAGACCCGCTGATCTGGACACAGGAACGCTACAAACAATTCGGCTTGCTGCAGCGCGTGCAGACCACCGGCGTGCGCGGTCTGCTGGCACTGGGGCCTGATTTGGCGCAGCAGGTTATGCTGGATATGGATCGCAATTTCTCCTCCAAAATGGGCTTCCACACGCGCCTGCAAACCTTCTTTGAAGGCAGCTTGATCATGGAAGATTTCGAGCACCACAAACACCAGCGTCGCATCGTACAAAACGCGTTTAAAAACGATGCACTGCAACACTACACGCGTGAAATTAATCGCATCTACGACCGTGCACTCGACGAGTGGGACGCGGATGTCGGCAAAACTATCCCTTTCTTCATGTACATCAAAGATTTGTTGTTGGTGGTCGCCGCGGAAATTTTTGCCGGCGAAACCGATTACAAAGGCGAACGCGTACGCCAATTAAATAAAGCGTTTCTGGATGCCGTCAACGGCGTGATGTATCTCGTACCGTGGGACATCCCAGGCACCACTTACCACCGAGGCATCCAAGGCAAAAAGTTTTTGCAACAATTCTTCGGTTCAATGATTGACGCAAAACGCAAAGGCGATGGCAAAGACATGCTGAGTCTTTTCAGTCGTGAAAAAGACGAGTTTGGCGAATACTTCAGCGCCGAAGAAGTTACCAACCAAGCTATCTTCTTAATGTTTGCCGCGCACGACACCACCACGGCTGCCATCACGCACACCATCTACTACTTGGCGCGCAATCCTGAAGTCAAAGAGAAACTGATGAAGGAAATCGATTCCGTGGATCTGGATGGTCTGCTCTGGGAAGACCAAGAAAAACTGCCTTATATGTCGATGGTATTCAACGAAACACAACGCATCCGCCCCTCTGTTCCACTGGTTCCGCGTCGCACCATTCGCGAGTGCGAGATGGCTGGCCACAAAGTCCCTGCGCATACCATGGTATTTGTGATGCCGCGCTTTACACATTGGATGGAGGAGTACTGGAGCAACCCGGCCAAGTTCGACCCTGAGCGTTTCTCACCCGAACGCGCCGAACACAAGAAACACGCCTTCCAATTCTTCCCATTCGGTGGCGGGGCGCACAAGTGCATAGGCATGCACTTCGCGCAGATGGAGTACCGTAACTTCCTGTTCAAGTTCCTGAAACGCTTTGATTTTGAATCGCGCCATACCAAACAGGATGTCTATATGCAGACCTTCCCGCTGCCTAAGCCTGATGATGATATGCCCATCGTGATGCGTCGCCGCTAGCCTTGGCTGAGCGGCATACCCGACGAATATCGGATAGGTAACAAGCTCCGCACTCCTTATGATGCTCGCCATCTGTAAGGAGTGAACTCATGGCTAAAATTATTCAACCGTACGGCGATTACATTCATCAGCCTAACTGCAACGACTTGGATCATATTCCAGGCGATTACGGCTTGCCGGTGGTTGGCAATACTTTTGGCTATGTTAAAGACCCATTCATTTGGGCGCAGGAGCGCTTCAAAAAATACGGCCCGTTGCAACGGGTTTCAACGATCGGTATGCGCGCCGTTCTGGCGATGGGCCCCGATTTGGCACAACAAATATTGCTCGACACTGATCGCAATTTCTCTTCCAAGATGGGGTTTGGCGATCGCGTGCAAAAGTTTTTCGAAGGCAGCCTCATCATGGAGGACTTCGATCACCACAAACACCAGCGCCGTATCGTACAAAACGCATTCAAAAATGAAGCACTGCAACACTACACGCGTGAAATTAACCGCATCTATGACCGCGCACTGAATGAATGGGATGCCGACGCAGGCAAAACCATTCCTTTCTTTACCTACATTAAAGAGCTGCTGCTGATCGTTGCCGCTGAAATTTTTGCCGGTGAAACCGAATACAAAAGTGATCGCGTGAGCTATCTCAACAATGCTTTTGTCGATGCAACCAAAGGCTTGATGTACTTAGTGCCATGGAATATCCCCGGTTTTGTGTATCACACGGGCATGAAAGGCAAAAACAGATTGCAAAACTTTTTCCGCCCGATGATCGATCAAAAGCGCCGTGGCGATGGCATGGACATGCTGAGTGTTTTCAGCCGCGCCACCGATGAAAACGGCGACTTCTTCTCACCAGAAGAAGTAACCAACCAAGCGATCTTCTTGATGTTTGCTGCACACGACACCACCACCGCCGCCATCACGCACACCATTTACTACTTGGCGCGCAATCCAGAGATCAAGAAAAAATTGCAGCAAGAAATTGATTCTATCGACCTCGACGGCCTGCTGTGGGAAGACCAAGAAAAACTGCCTTACATGCAGATGGTATTCAACGAAGTGCAGCGCATTCGTCCTTCTGTGCCTTCAGTACCACGCCGCACTATTCGCGAATGCGAAATGGCAGGACATCGCGTACCGGCCAACACCATGGTGTTGACGCTACCGCGCTTCACGCATTGGATGGAAGAGTATTGGACCAACCCATTCAAATTTGATCCAGAGCGCTTCTCGCCAGAACGCGCCGAGCACAAAAAACACCAGTTCCAGTTCCACCCTTTCGGCGGTGGCGCACACAAATGCATCGGCATGCACTTTGCGCAGATGGAATACCGCAACTTCCTGTTCAAATTCATGAAGCGTTACGATTTTGAAGCGCGTCATGCCAAACCGGATGTGTACATGCAGACCTTCCCGCTGCCTAAACCTAGCGATGACATGCCGATTGTGTTCACACGCCGCTAAGGCGTTGTGGTGCAACACGCATAAAAAAACCGGCTAAGCCGGTTTTTTTATGCCTATCACTTGCTCAACTTACTGCAACGCCGGCAAGTACTCTGCGCCGTGGCGATGTTGCTTGATTAAATCCACGATCGTTTCACCGAAGGGGCTTTTTGCTGCCAAATTTCTACCCGCCTCTTTGAAAGATACAACAAACACTTCAAACTCATCTGGCTTTAAACATTTATATGCATTGTGCAGCGCGTGAAAATCCGCATCAAAACCTGCCGGCGGCAGCACATGCAGTAATTCACGCACCTGCTCATCGGTACGGTGTTCATCTTCGACAACTTTCTTGTCTTTTTCTTAACGATAACTGGCTCAGTCATTGTTTGCACTCTTGCGTAAATTCAAAGTAATTTCTTCAACAGAATTTCATTCACTTGCTGTGGATTCGCTTTGCCCTGTGAAACTTTCATGATTTGACCGACAAAAAAACCCAGCATTTTGGGGCGTTTGTCCTCTGTGGCAGCGCGATAGTTCTCCACCTGTTGCGGATTACTCGCAATGATGTCATCGACAATTTTTTCGATAGCACCCGAATCCGACACCTGCTTCAAACCGTGTTTTTCGATGATGGCATCGGCATTACCGCCTTCATTCCACAACAACTCAAATACTTGTTTGGCAATTTTGCCGGAGATCGTGCCGTCTTTAATGCGCGCAATCATGCCGCCCAACTGCGCAGCCGACACAGGACTTTGCGCCAAATCCAAACCATTTTTATTGAGCGCGGCGAGCAACTCCACCATCACCCAGTTGGCGGCGAGTTTGGCATCGCTACACGCGGCAACCACTTGCTCGTAGAAATTGGCTGTGGCGCGCTCTGCGCTCAACTGACCGGCATCGTAATCTGACAACCCATACTGCTGCGCAAAACGCGCCTGCTTAGCATCCGGCAATTCCGGCAGCGCCGCACGCAATGCGCTGATGTAATCGCTATCCAACACCACGGGCAACAAATCTGGGCAAGGGAAATAGCGGTAATCGTTGGCTTCTTCTTTACTGCGCATGGAGCGGCCGGTTTTGGTATCGCCGTTATACAACCGAGTTTCCTGCACCACTTTGCCGCCATCTTCAATCACTTCAATTTGGCGTTCCACTTCGTAGGCAATGGCGTCTTCCATGAAGCGAAATGCATTTAAGTTTTTAGTTTCTGTACGCGTACCCAGTGGCGCGCCTAACTTACGCACCGAAATGTTTACATCAAAACGCATCGAGCCCTGCGACATCTCACCATCACAAATACCCAGCGTGGTAACGATGCTGTGCAATTTTTTCGCAAATGCCACGGCCTCTTCTGCGCTGCGCATATCCGGTTCGGTGACGATTTCTATCAGCGGCGTGCCTGCACGATTCAAATCTATGCCGCTCATGCCCGCGCCGTCTATAAAAGACAGCTCGTGCAGAGATTTTCCTGCATCCTCTTCCAAATGCGCGTGGTGAATGCGCACGCGCTTCACGCTGCCATCCGACAAGGTGACATCAACATGCCCCGCGCCCACAATCGGCTCAGCCAACTGCGTGGTTTGATAGCCTTTCGGCAAATCAGGATAAAAATAATTTTTGCGTTCAAATACCGAACGCTGTGGAATCTCGGCATCAATTGCCAAACCGAACATCACCGCCATGCGCACGGCTTCTTCGTTTAATACAGGCAGCGTACCGGGCAGAGCGAGATCAATGGCACAGGCTTGTGTATTGGGTTCCGCGCCAAATGCTGTCGAGCTGCCAGAAAAAATTTTGGTTTTTGTGGCGAGTTGCAGATGAATTTCTAAACCAATGACTGTTTCCCAACTCATACGGCAACTCCTGTTGGCTGCTGCATATGCCAATCCGTTACTTGTTGGAAGCGATGTGCCACATTCAGCAAGCGCGCCTCATCAAAATAATTGCCGATGATTTGTAAACCCACAGGTTTGTTATCCACCAAACCACAAGGCAGCGACATGCCGGGCAAGCCCGCCAAATTGGTGGCTATCGTATAAATATCTTCGAGATACATCGCCACTGGATCATTACCCTTCGCGCCAAAGGCAAACGCCGGCGATGGTGAAGTTGGCCCCATGATGACATCCACTTGTTTAAATGCCTCGACAAAATCCTGCTGCATCAAACGGCGTGCTTGCTGCGCTTTGCGATAGTACGCATCGTAAAAACCGGCAGACAACACATAAGTGCCGACGAGAATTCGGCGCTTCACTTCTTCGCCAAAACCTTCGGCGCGTGAACGACAATATAAATCCGACAAATCTTGCGGATTCTCACAGCGATAACCGTAACGCACACCGTCAAAGCGCGACAAATTTGCCGAGCATTCTGCCGGCGCAATCACATAGTAAGCTGGCACAGCGAGATGCGAATGCGGCAGTGAAATTTCCACCAAAGTGGCGCCGAGTTTTTCATATTCACGCAGTGCTGCTTGCACGCGCTCGGCGGTTTGCGCGTTCAAACCTGCCCCAAAATATTCTTTCGGTACGCCAATTTTCAAACCGGTTAAGTCGCTATTGAGCGTTGCGCTGTAATCCGGCACTTCGCGCTCTAAACAGGTGGAATCTTTGGCATCAAAACCCGCCATTGCACCGAGCAACAAGGCGACATCTTCTGCGGTGCGCGCCATCGGCCCCGCTTGATCGAGACTGGAAGCAAACGCAATCATGCCCCAGCGCGACACGCGGCCGTAAGTGGGTTTCAAACCGGTAATACCGCATAAGGCGGCGGGTTGACGAATCGAACCGCCGGTGTCAGTCGCCGTTGCTGCAGGCGCTAAACGCGCGGCGACACACGCCGCACTGCCGCCGGATGAACCGCCAGGGACGCAATTGATATCCCAAGGGTTTTTTACCGCGCCGTAAAAACTGGTTTCGTTGGAGGAACCCATCGCGAATTCATCCATATTGGTTTTGCCGAGCATCACCATGCCCTGCTCGCGGTATTTCGCTACTACAGTTGCATCATAGGGCGCAATAAAGTTGTCGAGCATTTTTGAACCGCAACTGGTGCGCACACCTTGCGTACAAAAAATATCTTTGTGCGCGAATGGAACACCCGTCAAAAACACCGCATTGCCTGCGGCGCGACGCGCATCGGCTGCATCAGCTTCTGCCAAGGCCTGTTCCGCCGTCACGGTGATAAAACTGTTGTAAGTTTTATCGTGCTGCACGATGCGATCTAAAAATTGCTGTGTCGCTTCGCGGCTGGAAAATTGTTTTTCTGCCAAACCTTTGGCGAGCTGCGCAACGGTGAGATCATGAATGGCTGTCATCGCTCGTCTCACTCAATCACTTTAGGCACGAGAAACAAGCCGTCTGCCACAGCGGGGGCAATCGCTTGCAGGGCATCGCGCTGATTGGGTTCACTCACCACATCGGCGCGCAGGCGCTGCACGGCATCCAGCGGGTGTGACATCGGCTCTACACCCGCCGTATCCAAGGCCTGCAGCTGGTCAATAAGGGTCAGCACATCACCCAAACTCTGCGTGGTGCGCGCCAGCACCGCATCATCCAGCCCAAGGCGCGCAAGCCGCGCCAGCTGCTCGACCTGTTGGCGTTCAAAGACCATCGAGATACTCCAAATATGGGTTGCAAAATACGGCAAGCAACACCCAAAGGGGGCGCAGCAAAGGGTCGGCAAAATACCATATTTCGCCGTATAAATCCGTTACAACAGCGCCTGCCACCTTGCCCAAATCCCCCGTCATTGTTAGAGTTGCGCGCCTTATTGGCAGCATGACGCTGCCCTCCCAACCCAGGTATTCCCATGCTCAACAAATTCCGCGGAATGTTCTCTACCGACCTATCGATCGACCTCGGCACGGCCAACACCATCATTTTTGCGCGCGGGCGCGGTATCGTGCTTGACGAGCCTTCCGTAGTGGCCATTCGTCATCACAACGGCCAAAAAACCGTTGAAGCCGTTGGCATCGAAGCCAAGCGCATGCTCGGCCGTACACCGGGCAACATCACAGCCATTCGTCCGCTGAAAGATGGTGTGATTGCAGACTTCCAAATCACCGAAAAAATGTTGCAGCACTTCATCAAAAAAGTGCACGAAAACAGCTTCATGAAACCCAGCCCACGCGTGCTGATCGGCGTGCCGTGTAAAGCAACGGAAGTTGAAAAGCGTGCAATTCGTGAATCCGCACTCGGCGCAGGTGCGCGTGAAGTGCGTTTGATTGATGAGCCGATGGCCGCTGCCATTGGTGCTGGTTTAAATGTAGAAGAAGCCAACGGTTCGATGGTAGTTGATATCGGCGGCGGTACTACAGAAATCGCCATTATTTCTTTGAACGGCGTTGTTTATGCTGACTCTGTGCGCATCGGCGGCGACCGTTTTGACGAAGCCATCATCACTTATGTACGCCGTAATTTTGGCAGCATAATTGGTGATGCCACCGCAGAGCGTATCAAGCAAGAAGTAGGTTGTGCATTTGGTGGTCGTGAACTGCGTGAAATTGATGTGCGCGGCCGTAATTTAGCCGAAGGTGTGCCGCGTCAATTCACACTCAACAGCGATGAAATTCTGGAAGCACTGCAAGAACCACTGCAAGGCATCGTGCAAGCAGTGAAGCAAGCACTGGAACAATCACCGCCAGAACTGGCTTCTGATATTGCTGAAAACGGCATCGTGTTGACCGGCGGCGGCGCATTGCTGCGCGATATCGACAAGTTGTTGATGGAAGAAACAGGCTTGCCGGTTATCGTGGCAGAAGATCCCCTCTCTTGCGTAGCAAAAGGCGGCGGCAAAGCATTAGAAATTATTGATCGCCTCAACCTCGATTTGCTCTCCACCTGAGAAACAACATGGCTGGCAAGAAAAAAAATGACGGCGAGTTAGATCTTGAAAACTCGCTGGAAAAATTGGAATTGCTGGTGGATAGTTTGGAAAAAGGTGATCTCAGCTTAGAAGAATCTCTAAAAGCTTTTGAAACCGGTATCATCCTGACGCGACAATGCCAACAAACGCTGGCTGCCGCCGAACAAAAAGTGCAATTACTGGTTGAGAAAAATGGCGCGCTGAAAAGCGAGCCGTTTGACGACGACTAAGCATTTTTGTCATGACGACAGATTTCCAACAATTTTTGCAGCAAAGCCAGCAGCGCGTAACAAACGCGCTTGAAAATATTCTCCCTACCGCAGTAGAACCCGCACAAAAACTCAAGCAAGCCATGCGCTACAGCGCACTCAATGGCGGCAAGCGCGTGCGCGCCACACTGGTATACGCCGCAGCCATGAGTATTGCGGGCGAAGCGCCTGCACACACCGACAACATCGCCTGCGCGTTGGAATTGATACACGCCTACTCTTTAGTGCACGACGACTTACCCGCCATGGACGACGATGCCTTGCGACGCGGGCAACCGACTTGTCACATCGCGTTTGACGAAGCGACCGCCATTCTCGTTGGCGACGCATTGCAAACACTGGCGTTTGAATACTTAGCACAAGCGGCTTTGCCTGCTGAGTTGCGCTGCGAATTGATACTGAGCTTGGCACGGGCTTCTGGCGCGGCGGGTATGGTCGCCGGACAGAGCATGGATCTCGAGGCAGAAAACCGTCAAATTGCATTGCAAGAATTAGAAGCACTGCATCAACACAAAACCGGCGCTTTAATTCGTGCCAGCGTGCGCTGTGGCGCTTTGGCTGTCGGCGCCAACTCAACACAATTGGCAGCGTTAGATCGTTACGCTGCAGCCATTGGTCTCGCCTTCCAAGTGCAAGACGATATTCTCGATATCGAAAGCAGCACAGAACAACTCGGCAAACAGCAAGGTTCTGATTTATCGCTTAATAAGTCCACCTACCCGAGCTTGCTAGGGCTTGCCGTCGCCAAACAACACGCAAAAACTTTGTACGACGACGCCATCACCGCTTTGAACGATTTTGGTGATAAAGGCATGCTGCTGCGTGAATTGGCGCATTACATCATCGCGCGGCAATTCTGATGCGCGTGTGGCAAACACTTAAAACGCTGTTTGCTCCCACAGATATTGAATCCTATGCGGTACATTGGCCGCAGTCGATGAATGCACAGCAAATTGATCATGCTGTAGAAACATTATTAGAAAAAATGTCGCTAACTGAAAAAATCGCACAGATGTCTGGTGATGGCGGCAATTTTGCATTACTGAAATTGGGATTCTTCGTTTTTTTACTCAAACGCTTTCCAAATATGTATGCCGGAAAAAACGATCGCCTGCATATTCCACCGCTCTCGTTTACCGATGGACCGCGCGGCGTGGTTATCGGTAACGCTACTTGCTTTCCTGCCGCCATGACGCGCGGCGCAAGCTTTGATGCCGCACTGGAGCAACGCATTGGCGCAGCCATAGGCGCGGAAGCGCGCGCCAGTGGTGCTAATTATTTTGCTGGTTTGTGTGTAAATTTATTGCGCCACCCTGCCTGGGGGCGCGCACAAGAAACCTATGGCGAAGATTCACACCACCTCAGCGCAATGGGCACAGCCTTGATGCATGGCGTGCAATCGCAACGCGTCATGGTTTGCGCCAAACATTTTGCCGTCAATAGCATTGAAAATTCTCGTTTTTATTTAAATGTGTATATAGATGAAAAATCATTACACGAAGTCTATCTACCACACTTCAAAACACTGGTAGAAAATGGCGTAGATTCTTTAATGAGTGCGTACAACCAAATCAACGGCGAATACTGCGGACACGACCGCCATATACTGCACGACATACTGCGCGAGCAGTGGCAGTTCGACGGCTTTGTTTCATCGGATTGGTTGTGGGGAATTTATGAAACCGTAAAACCTGTGCGCGCTGGTATGGATATTGAAATGCCACGAGGGCATTTTTATGGCAAGCGCTTAGCAAAAGCCGTACAACACGGCGATGTATCAGAAGAAACCATCAACACCAGCGTGCGGCGTATTTTGCGAAAAAAACTGCACTGGCTATCACAACTGAACACAGCAAAGCCACCGCGCGACATCATTGCCTGTCTGCAACACAGGCAATTAGCGCAAGAATCGGCAGAACAATCTGTTGTACTGCTGCAAAATAATGGCGTCTTGCCGTGGAGCAAACAGCAGCTCACAGGAAAGACTATTGCCGTGATCGGCGAACTGGCCGCACTACCCTGCTTGGGCGATCACGGCAGCAGTCGCGTATCGCCGCCTCACGCTGTCACATTTCTTGCTGGCTTACAGCAATACGCAAAAGACAATATTCATATTGCGTACTGTGATGGCAGTGATATTGCCAACGCTGAACGCATTGCCAGTACCGCCACGGTTGTGCTTTTAGTAGCCGGTTATCACGCAGAAGACGAAGGTGAAAATCTCACCTCTAATCGCAAACCCGTCGCCAATCCCAAAGTGCCTCGCGGCGGTGATCGCGCTTCACTGCATCTCAACACGCAGCAACAACAACTGATTACACGCGTCTGCACCGCTAATCGCGACACAGTTGTCGCACTGGTTTCCGGTAGCGCCGTGATGATGAACAACTGGCAAGAAAAACCCGCCGCTATTTTGCATGCCGGTTATCTCGGCATGGAGGGCGGTAACGCGCTGGCACGCATTCTGTTTGGTGAAGCGAACCCATCAGGCAAATTGCCTTTCACCATTCCCGCACATGAAAATCAACTGCCCGCTTTTGATTGTTGGGCAAGCACAGCGCACTACGATTATTTTCACGGCTACACCTTGTGCGACAAACAGCAACAAACGCCTGCCTTTGCTTTTGGCTTTGGGCTTTCTTACACACAATTTCACTACCATACACCGCACACAGATAAGTCACTTTACAGCGCGCAAGACACAATCACCGCAAGCATTACCATCCGCAATATCGGCGCACATAACGGCAGCGAAGTGGTGCAGTGTTATATCGGCGAGGAAAATCCTGCTGAAGAACCTACCGCATTAAAAAAGCTCATGGCATTTAAAAAAATATTCCTCCACCCAAACGAAGAAAAAAACATTTCGCTAAGCATCCCTGTGCAAAAATTAGCGCGTTACGACACCGAGCAGCAGCAGTGGATTATTCATGCTGGACAGTACAAACTCTGGCTGGGCACCTCGTCACGCGCTATCGACTTGCAACCACTCACCATACAGGTAGCCATCTAATGCAATGTCCGAAATGCCACTATGAGCGCAAAACCAGTGACGCGCATATCCACGAAGGCATCTGCCCTGCCTGCGGCATCGCTTATCAAAAGTGGATAGACCGACATCAAAATGCAAACAATGAATACAAAGAAAATTTTTCAGCAGATTCAGATGTTTTTTCTAACGGCGTTGATAGCAACGAGGAAAGATTTTTTCCACGCCTTGTTGCCTCGTTCACAGCAACACCTAGCACTGTAGACCCTACAACTTTCTGGGCGCGTATCGCACTACTGGCGGCCATCATGCTCTGGTGGGGTTCCATCGCCATACACGGCATTGACTGGGAAGTGATCGGCGGCTCGTTCATGCACAACATTAACCTTGCCTTCCATGAATTTGGCCATGTCTTTTTTAGCCCTTTTGGTACGCTAATGATGTTTCTCGGCGGCAGCTTGTTTCAAATTTTATTGCCTTTGCTGCCGCTGGCTGTTTTCACTTTTCAGCAACACGACAATTTTTCTGCAGCGCTCATGTTGGCATGGTGCGGGCAGAGCTTTATCGATGTAGCACCCTATATCCGCGATGCCGAATATCGCGCCCTCCCGCTTGTCGGTGGCGCAACGGAAGTCAATCACGACTGGGGCAATATCCTTACGATGTTAGATGCCGTACAAAGCTGCTATGCGTTGGCAAAAATCAGTTTCGGCATTGGTCTTGTGGTGATGTGTGCAGGATTTTTATGGGCATCGTACATGCTGTATCTGCAATACCAGACCATGCAAAGCAACGATTAAAAACAACCTAGCTTTAATCACCTGCTTCGTTTTCTTCCTGCTCTACTTGCGCGGTGACTGCATCGTCTTCTGCATCCAACACTTTGATAGCGCGGCGCACACTGCCTGTTAATCCTGCGCGCCACGGGTGCTGTTTGATACCAAAAGTGTTGCGAATTTTTCCGCAATCTAGCGCCCACGATAGCGGCGCCGCACTGTCTGCCATTTCCTGCATCTCCGTTGTTAAATTTAACTCCGACTGGCTTTCAACAATTTGTTTGATCAAGCGCGCAAAATCGTAATAACTGATCGCATCCGTGCCGCTGTAGTGATACTCGCCCCAAGGTTCTATACCACAGCTTAATTGATGCAAAATCGCCACAATCACGCGCGCCGCATCTCGCACGGAGGTTGGAGAAAACCGATACCGCGCTGACACACGCGCGACACCACCATTGCGCCATGCTTTTAATAAATCTGTCAAAATATTGCGACCAATACTGCTAAACAATTCGCCAGTGCGCAAAATGATATGACGCGGACAAGTGTCGATTACCGCGCGTTCACCCGCCCAGCGCAGCGCACCATACGCAGTTTGTGCGTCGGGTTCGTCTGCTTCGCGATACGCACCCGATTGTTGCCCAGAAAACACTTGGCAATCGGATAACTGCAACAAGAAAACATTGCTCATCGCTGCCGCCAGCGCCAACAACTCTGGATTGCGCGCATACTGCACCGCTTGCTCACTGGTCGCAGGATCTACATCACCGCCACCAAACGGCAAATGCTGCACATTGACGATGCCGTGTATCTGTTTTTCTTTTAATAAAGATTCCAACTGCGGCAGCGTGATTGCAGCTAAAGCATCCGCACTCAACTCTACCAAGGGAAACTGCAACTGCTCCAAACGAAACAACAGCGAGCGCCCCAAGGGTGATTCACTGCCACACAACAAAATTTTCATTCCTCGGATTCCTAGCAATCTGCATACACAATCTGGATAGAATGGTACCGAACCTTGCAGATGACTGCTAACGCACGATACCGCACACCATGACCAGCCAAACCATCACCCTGTTGGTGACACACCCGCACCCTTGCAGTTATCTGCCCGAACAGCAGGCCTCTACGGCCTTTGTGAATCCTGAGTGCCAAATCACACCGTTTCTGTTTTCCCGCCTTGCCGAAGCAGGATTTCGCCGCAGCGGGCAGCATGTTTACCGCCCGCAATGCCAAGCCTGCCAAGCCTGCATCCCCGTGCGCATTTCTGTGCAGCAATTCACACCCAATCGCAATCAAACGCGCTGCATCAAACGCAATAGCGATCTCATCGTGCGACAAGTAGACACCATTGATAACGATGCCTGCTATGCGTTGTACGAAAAATACATTAACACCCGCCACGGCAATGGTGACATGTACCCTGCTACACGCGAACAATTCCAAAACTTTCTCGGCGTGCATTGGCCCAACAGTTTTTATCTCACCTATTATCAAATCGATCCACAGCAGCACACCGAGCAACTGATTGCCGTCTCGGTTTGCGATCGTTTTGATAATGGCTATTCTGCGGTTTACACCTACTTTGATCCGGCAGAAGAGAAACGCAGCCTCGGTGTGTATGCTGTTTTAAATCAAATTGCGCGCGCGCAACGGGAACGGTTGCCCTATTTGTATCTCGGCTATTGGATAAAAGATTGCGCCAAGATGCGCTACAAAAGCCAGTACCAACCACTGGAAATGTTAGTGGATAAGCAATGGCTGCCGTTCAATGCAGCGCCTTAGATTGCGTACACAAACGCACTTCACTCATTGCTATCTCACTCACACACTAACTCCGCCGCCGCAACCATTGCGCCAACTCCTTTTCGTCGAGCATTTGTTGCGCGGCGCGGATGATCATGTCGCCCACTTCTACAGCTGATCCCAAATCAGTTTTTATCTCGTTGATCTGTAAACAAATTCGCATGGCGGCATAAGCGGTGCGTTTATTGGCATCATTAAAAGTATGACCAACTGCGATATAAGTGGCGTAGCAAGCAGCTAGTTCATACACATCTTCGATCATGCCGTAATGGATACGGTTTTCGACTCGCGCAATCACTGCATCAAGCGATTTATCACCTGCCATGCCTTGCAATTCGTTCGGCTGAATCACAGCATCATGAATTTGCACCACATCCTGTGCACTCAAGAATTTCATCGTCCCTACTCCTTATTTGTCTCTCAAATAATTCAATACCGGCTGCATTTCTTTCTGTGTTTCAGCCAAAGCACGCATGATATCTTCCTGTTGTGCAGGCTCGAACGACAGCTCATCCACCGCCGCCACCGGCACGAAGTAACCCACCACTTTATTGCGGTTGAGTACGGCCACAGGCGAGGAGCCGGCTTCTTCCAGCACTTTGGCGGGGTCGCGCAGCTCGGTGAGAGAGACGGTTTTGTGGGTCAGTAAATGTTCCATACGGCACTCCTTTGTATACAGTTAAATAGCCATTTCAATATACACCTAAATCGCAATTGAGATCAGCCTATACCGCGTGTAATCAGCAGTAGACAGCTTTGCACCAAATCCCTACCCTAATCGCCACTTTGGCCGCAGCACCGTGCGCCACCACCCAATTTTTCGGTATTTTTTCGTTTTTCTTTTCACCTTTTCATTAACCCTAGGAGACTACGCATGGCCAATCCACATGCCGCAAAACAGTACGACGATGATGTACTGCGCGACGGCTTTGAACTCGGCTTTACCTACACCCGCTCAACCGGCCCCATCATCGGGGCGTTTCTCACCGGTTTGCGCGACGGCAAGCTGCTCGGCATCAAGGGCAGCGGCGGCAAAGTGATCTGCCCACCGACGGAATACGACCCACAGACCTCGGAAGAATTGAGCGAGTTGGTCGATCTGCCCACCACCGGTACCGTGACCACTTGGAGCTGGATCAACCAGCCACATCCAAAACACCTTTTGACGCAAGCCTTCGCTTGGGCGTTGATCAAAATTGACGGCGCGGACACGGCGATGCTGCACAAAGTGGACGCAGGCAGTGAAAGCAATATGAAAACTGGCATGAAAGTGAAAGTGCGTTGGGCTGCAGAAAGACGCGGCTTTATCACTGACATCGAATGCTTTGAGCCGGTTTGAGGAGAATCGTTATGAGTGATCAAAAACCTGTAGAAGTTAAACCCGTCGAAATCATGGAATCACCGGTCTACATGCAATACAGCTTTGCGGCTGGCCGTGCGACTTCGCGTTTTCTGAAATCCATCAAAGAAGGCAAATTGGTAGGACAGCGTTCTTCTGTAACTGGCAAAGTGATCGTGCCGCCACGCGGCTCTGACGCTGAATCTGGCACGCCAACTACCGAAGAAGTTTCTGTGCCTGATACCGCCACCGTGGTGACTTTTACCATCGTGCATTTGCCCATCCCTGGCTCGAAAGTGCAGCCGCCGTTCATCGTTGCTAACTTGGTACTCGACGATACCGATCAAACTTTTATTCATTTGATCTCCGGTTGCAAAAACGAAGATGTGCAAATTGGCACACGCGTAAAAGCGGTGTGGCGTGATCAGAGCGAATGGGGTTACAGCTTCAACAACATCGAATATTTTCAACCGATTGAAGGTGAAGCACCAATCAACATTCAAGACTTGAAGGCAAAACGCCTCAAAGCCGTGGAGGCACACAAAAATGCGTGAAGTAGCGATTATTGCCTATCACCAAACACCAATGGTGCGTGATGCAGGCGCAAAAAATGATGTAGAGCTGGTGATGGAAGCCGTACACGGCGTAAAAAATCAGTTGAAAATTACCAATGCCGATATCGACTTCGTTTGTTCCGGCAGCTGCGACTATTTAGGTGGCGCTGCGTTTGCATTCGTTGGCGCATTGGATGCTATTGGTGCTGTACCGCCAATGTCTGAATCGCATGTGGAAATGGATGCAGCATGGGCGCTGTACGAAGCGTGGTTGAAAATTCAAACCGGTCACTTCAACACCGCCTTGATTTACGGTTTTGGTAAAAAGTTCGCACGGGCCGATGCATGAAGTGCTCGCGTTGCAACTCGATCCTTACTATTTGCAACCGCTGTGGCCTGATCAAATCAGCCTCGCCGGTTTGCAAGCACGCGCGATGATGGATGCTGGCAAGTTGACGGAAAAACAAATGGCCGAAGTGGTAGTAAAAAGCCGCAAAAATGCCAAAGCCAATCCCAACGCACAGCTAAAAGGTGATTACAGCGTAGAACAATTATTGGCCGAGCCGATGTTGTCTTCGCCGTTGCGCAAACACGATTGCCCGCCGATTACAGACGGCGCTTCGTGCTTGTTTATCGCCACCAAAGAAATCGCTGAAAAAATGTTGGCTGGCACAGGCAAACGCCCTGCGTACATCACCGGCATTGATCACCGCATTGAATCGCATCAATTCGGCACGCGCGATCTCACGCAATCTTCTTCCACGCGCATTGCCGGTGAACACGCTGGCGTGAAAAAAGGCAAAGTGGATATCGCAGAATTGCACACACCGTTCAGCCACCAAGAACTGCTGGTCAAAGAAGCGCTCGGCCTCGATGACAGCACCGTGATCAACCCGTCAGGCGGCCCACTCGCTGGCAACATTTTTATGTCAGCCGGTTTGGATCGCATCGGCGCGGTTGCTACACGCATCATGAATGGCGAAGCGAATCGCGGCGTTGCACACGCAACATCCGGCGCTTGCTTACAACAAAACTTGGTTGCAGTTCTGGAGGGTAAATAAGATGGGTAATCCTTGTGCCATCGTAGGTATCGGCCAGACCGAACGCTACAAAGCAAAAATCAAAAAATCCATGGCCGGTCTTGTGCGTGAAGCTGCACAAAATGCACTGAACGATGCGGGCTGCACTTGGGCTGATATCGACGCCGTTATCATCGGCAAAGCGCCAGATTTTTTCGAAGGTGTGGTGATGCCGGAGTTGTACTTGGCTGACGCTTTGGGTTGCGTAGGCAAACCGATGCTGCGCGTACACACGGCCGGTTCCGTGGGTGGTTCCACCGCGATTGTTGCCGCTTCTTATATTCAAAGCGGTATGTTCAAACGCGTGTTAACGCTCGCGTATGAAAAACAATCCGAATCGAATGCGATGTGGGCCTTGTCATCACAACAACCGTTCTCGCCGCATTTGAACGCTGGTGCTGGTGGTTTCTTCGCGCCGATTATTCGCGAATACATGAACCGCACCAAAGCGCCGTTGGATATCGGTTGTAAAGTCGCGTTGAAAGATCGCAAACACGCACTGAAAAATCCGCACGCACACATGCACGAAGACGCAGAAAATTTGGATCTGCAAAAATATTTGGATTCGTTCATGTTGTGGGAACCGCTGCGTTTTTCTGAAGTGTGCCCTTCTTCCGATGGCGCCTGCGCCATGGTGTTGTGCAACGAAGAACTCGCGAAAAAATCGCCCAACAAACCGGCGTGGATACACGGCACGGCGATGCGCTCGGAGCCAACCATGTATCCGTGGCGCGAAGAGGTGAATCCACAAGCCGGTATCGACTGCGCGAAAGATGTGTACTCGCAAGCGGGCATCACCAATCCGCGTAAAGAACTGGACATGGCAGAAGTGTATGTGCCGTTTTCTTGGTACGAGCCAATGTGGTTGGAAAACCTCGGCTTCTGCGATGTGGGCGATGGCTGGAAACTCACTGACAGCGGTGCGACCTCACTCGACCAAAACGGCGACATTCCTTGGAACTGCTCGGGCGGCGTACTCTCCACCAACCCGATCGGCGCTTCCGGCATGATTCGCTTCGCCGAAGCCGCGTTGCAAGTGCGCGGCATGGCGGGCGCTCGTCAAGTGCCCAACGCGAAGAAAGCGCTGGGCCACGCTTATGGCGGCGGCGCGCAGTTCTTCTCGATGTGGATCGTGGGCAGCGACAAACCGTAAGGTTTTTCATCTGCTGCACAAAAAAACCCAGCTCACAAGGCTGGGTTTTTTTTATGCTCGCAATTTACCCGCGCCGCAAGCGCAGCGCGTTGGAAATCACCGAGACCGAGCTCAAACTCATGGCAACGGCGGCAAACATCGGTGACAGCAGCCAGCCTGTGAGCGGAAACAACAAGCCCGCCGCCAGTGGCACGCCCAACGCGTTGTAGCACAGCGCAAACCACAGGTTTTGGCGCATGTTGCGCACGGTGGCAACAGACAACTCCCGTGCTTCGGCAATGCCGCGCAAATCCCCTTTCACCAGCGTCACAGCGGCGCTGTGCATAGCCACATCCGTACCCGTACCCATGGCAATGCCGATATTGGCCTGCGCCAATGCTGGCGCGTCATTGATGCCGTCACCCGCCATCGCCACTACACGCCCCTCGGCCTGCAGCTTTTGTACCAACGCGAGTTTATCTGCTGGTGACACTTCGCCATGCACCTCGGCAATGCCCAAAGTTTGTGCCACGGCTTTGGCGGTAGTGGTGCTGTCGCCCGTGGCCATCACCACGCGCACACCCGCAGCCCGCAGCGTATGCAGTGCTTCAACGGTGGTGGGTTTGATAGGGTCTGACACCGCCAGCAGTCCAGCCAACTGCCCATCCACCGCTAAAAACATCACGCTGGCACCGCGTGCGCGCAGGGTTTCTGCTGCTGTGTGCTGTGCTTGTTCAGTTGTCACGCCGTGTTTCGCCATCAATACCACACTGCCCAAGATGAGCTGATGCCCTGCCACGCGCCCCGTCACACCCATGCCTGTATCCGACAAAAACGCCTCTGGCTCTTGCAGTGCCAGCTGCTGCTCGCGCGCCGCCGCAACCAAGGCTTCCGCCAGCGGGTGTTCGCTGCCCAGATCCAAACTCGCTGCCAACTGCAACACCTGCTCCGCTGTGTAGCCCTCAGCTGGCAGCGCCACATCAAAGCTCGGCTTGCCTGCGGTGAGCGTGCCGGTTTTATCGACGATCAGCGTATCCACCGTGCACAAATGCTCAATCGCTGCGGCATCTTTGAACAAAATACCGCGCGCAGCGGCACGACCTGTCGCCACCATGATCGACATCGGCGTCGCCAGACCCAAAGCACAGGGGCAGGCAATAATCAGCACCGCCACAGCGTTGATAAAGCCGTACAACCAGCCCTGCTGCGGGACGAGCAAGCCCCACGCAAAAAGCGAGAGCAGTGCAATCGCCACCACAATCACCACGAAATAACCGGCCACCACATCGGCCATGCGCTGCAACGGCGCTTTGGAGCGCTGCGCTTGTGCTACCAATTGCACGATCTGCGCCAGCATGGTCTGCGCGCCCACTTTCTCTGCACGCATCACTAGCGCGCCGGAAGTATTCAGCGTTGCGCCGATCAAATGATCGCCCACCTGCTTGCTCACCGGCAGCGGCTCGCCCGTCAGCATGGATTCATCTACCGCGCTGCGCCCTTCCAGCACTACACCGTCCACCGGCACTTTCTCGCCTGGGCGCACACGCAGGCGGTCACCCAACTGCACTGCATCCAGCGGCACATCCTGTTCGCTGCCATCAGTATTCAAACGGCGCGCTGTTTTGGGAGCCAAACCGAGCAGCGCACGAATCGCCGCCGAAGTCGCCGAGCGTGCCTTCAGCTCCAACATCTGCCCCAACAGCGTGAGCGAGATGATGACGGCCGCCGCCTCGAAATACACACCAACCTGACCGTGCATTTGAAAATCCGCAGGGAACACCTGTGGCGCGACGGTGGCGACCACGCTGTAGAGAAATGCCGCGCCAGTGCCGGTGGCAATCAGCGTCCACATGTTCGGGCTGGCTTCGCGCAAAGAACTCGCGGCGCGCACAAAAAACGGCAACCCCGCCCACAGCACCACCGGTGCCGTCAGCACCAATTCCACCCACGGCTGCACGCCGGGTGCAAACCAACTCACGGCGTGCCCGGACATCGCCAGCACCATCACGATCAGCGACAACGGCAACGAAAACCAAAAGCGACGACGAAAATCTGTTAACTCAGGATTCTCCTCCTCTTCTGCCGTCGGCATCATCGGCTCCAAGGCCATGCCGCATTTTGGGCAAGTGCCAAAACCGATTTGCACAATTTCGGGATGCATCGGACAGGTGTATTCTGCACCAGGGATTTCAACCGGTGCCGGTGGCTTTTCACCGAGATACGCTTGCGGATTGGCAGAAAACTTTTTCAAGCAGCCGTTGCCGCAAAAATAATAAGTGGTGCCGTGGTGTTTGTGATGCAGTGGAGAATCCGGCTGCACGGTCATACCGCAAACTGGATCTTTTAATACTTGGGTTGCCGCCTGTTCTGTATTCGCGGTCTGTTTATGACAACAATCGCTCATACGCTTTTCTCCTCTTTCAAAACAACAAACGCACACCGGTTTTGATCGTGCTATCACCGCTATCTTCACCACGCTGATTAGCATAATCCGCCGTGTCGCCGTACAAGCGCTCATATTCCACGGCGATATACGGCGCAAACTTGCGCGTGATCTCGTAGCGCAACTGCAAACCCAGTTTGGCGTCTGACAAACCAGAACCGACTTCCAGCGCTTTCACTTCTTGTGCAAAGGCATTCATTTCAAAATATGGTTGTGCAATAAATTTTTGCGTCAGCAGCCAATCGCGCTTTATATGCAAACGCGCGCTGACATCACCTTCATCGCTGACAAAAGTATGCACTTCAGTGTCGATAAAAAATGGCAGCATACCCGTCGCACCTGCCACAAAATATCCCACGCTGGCTGGGCGGTTGTCATAGCGCACGCCGGCTTGCAGATCCCAAAAAGTAGCGGCGTTATAACTGTACAACGCCCATGCTTCACTGCTTTCTGTTTCGTGATCACTCACTGTGCCTTCGCTTTTTAACCACAGCTTGTGCGTGTCACCACCAATCCAGCCGTTGAGATTCCAGTTGGCGACAGATTCATTCTCTCGACTTTCGCCCGCATCTATTTCCAAACGCAGCGCATGAAAAATTGCGTCGTGCTCATGCGCCTGCGCGGTTGCCACAACAAGCAGCAACAGCATCACTATCATATTTTTAATGCGCATGTGCACGCTCCTGTTTCGTTTGTACAGGTAGCGAAGCTGGTGCCGGTGTTTGCTCATCGTTCAGCGTTGCCACGACCACTTTGTTCATCATGCCTGTACTCATGTGATACAGCAGATGGCAGTGAAATGCCCACTCGCCCTCTGCATCGGCTGTTACCAACACCGAATACGATTTACCAGGCGGCACAGTAACTACGGTTTTATCCGGCAATTTTCCTGCTGGCTGACCATTGTCTAACTGCACAAGCATACCGTGTAGATGCATGGGGTGCGCCATCATGGTTTCGTTGACAAAAGTGAGTTTCACGCGCTCCCCGTAACGCAGCGCAATGGGCTCCGCCTCTTGCATTGTTTTGCCATTGATCGTCCAAATATAGCGCTCCATATTGCCGCCCAAAGTGACAACAATTTCACGCTGCGGTTCGCGCACATCGTTTTGCTTACCGAGATAACGCAAATCCGCGTAGGACAACAGTTTGTCGCCGCGCGGTGCACCGGTTTTTGCCCAGCCGCTGCGCATCTGCGCCGCCATGTCTTTCATTTCTTCTTGCGTCATTTTGCTGTGATCCATGCCGCTCATGTCCATCGGTCCCATGTCGGCCATCGTCAACAGTGCGCGAGGACGCTGTTCTGGCATTACACCTTTCATGCCTTCGCGCGGCGCCAAAGTTGCAATAGCAAATCCACTGCGATCAATCGGCTCGGCCACGATGGTGTACGCTTTGTCCTCTGTCGGCGTAACCAACACATCGTAAGTTTCAGCCACACCAAAACGAAATTCGTCTACCGACACCGACTCCACATTGCGCCCATCCGCTTGCACGACTGTCATCTGCAAACGCTTGTTTTCTGTGTCGAGTATACGCACATCGTAAAACGACATCGCCGAAGCATTGATCATACGCAAGCGCACTGTTTCGCCCACTTTGAATATGCCAGTCCAATTTTGTTGCGGCGTTTTTCCGTTCACCAAAAAGGTATAACCGCTGACATCCGATAAATCCGTTGGAGACATCCGCATCGTGTTCCAATCGCGCGCATGCTGCCACGCCAATTTCCAGCCCTTGTCGCGTACATCGTCAAAAAAATCACCTACCGTGCGGCGCGCGGTATTGTAGTAATCAGACGATTTTTTCAGATTCGCAAGAATTTCATCGCCCGTTTCCGCACTAAAATCAGAAAACATCACCACTTGTTCGCGATCAGCGTGTACCGGCTCGTGATCTTTGGGATGAATGATTAACGCACCGTACAGTCCATCCTGCTCCTGCCCCTTGGTGTGGGCGTGATACCAGTAAGTGCCGTTTTGTTTTACGGTGAAGCGATAAGTAAATGTCTGGCCTGGTTCAATGCCAGGGTAGCCGTTGAACCCCTTTACACCATCCATATACCCCGGCAGCAATAGGCCGTGCCAATGCACCGAACTCGGTTCATTCATGTGATTGGTGACGCGCACCACCACTTCTTCACCTTCGCGCCAAGTCAGCGTCGGCGCAGGAAATTGGCGGTTTACCGTGATCCGCTGCATGGGTTTGCCAGTGATGTTCACCGTTTCTTGGCGAATATCGAGCTGGTATTCCGCTGCCCATCCTGTGTTCACCAGTAACAGTGTGCACGCCAAGAAACTCAGCCACCTGAAGATAGGTAAACATAAACATCGTCGATATGGCATAGAGCATCTCACTAGCAATTCAGCGAGAGGACTATACACTCTGTACCCAAGAACAGAGTCAAGGGCTTCCTGATGAACAACACATCATTAACCATCGGCCACCTTGCCAAGTACGCTGATGTCGGCGTAGAAACCATTCGCTACTACCAAAAACGCAATCTATTGCCGATACCAACGCGCTGCGGCAGCTATCGGCAATACCCTGCTTCCATGGTTGAACGCATTCGTTTTATCAAACGCGCTCAAGAATTGGGGTTCACACTCAATGAAGTTAATGAATTACTGACGCTGGATGATCACACCGACAAAGCAACCATTCGCGAAATTGCCAGTCATAAAATTAAACATATTCAACAAAAACTGGATGATTTGTCGCGCATGAAAAATACACTGCAAACACTGGTGTCGTGTTGCGCCAGCTCTACTACAGAGCAACGCTGCCCTATTATTGATTCACTGTCCACAACAACAAAAAAACATTAACGCGCGCGCAGTGCCAACAACACTTCTTTCGATGGATAGCCGGTTTGTGCAACGCCGCGACTGGTTTGAAAGCGAATAATTGCCTTGCGCGATTCATCGCCAATCAACCCATCCACCACACCAGAATAAAATCCTTTTTGCGACAACAAGCGCTGCAATTCTTCTTTTTCTGTCATTGTCAGAGGCGTGTAAGGACGCACCCAATCGCGCTGCGGCGCAGGCTTGCCTGCAATGCGATCAGCCAACAACAACACAGCGAGCGCGTATTTGTCGGCATTGTTATAACGCTTCACTACTGAAAAGTTTTTCTGCAACGCAAATACAGGGCCTTTATCGCCTTGCAAGGCCAATACTTTATTGCCTCGCGCATCATTTGAATTCAACACCTCATAGCCCCAACTAGAGCCAGACTGCCAACCATTTTTTTTCAACAACTGTGCCGCTGTTGCCAGTGCGTCCGGCACCGATTGCCAAATATCACTTTTGCCATCGCCGTCACCATCTACGGCATAAGCCAAATAACTGGTGGGAATAAATTGCGTGTGCCCCATCGCACCTGCCCACGAACCCAACAATGCGTTTTGTGACACATCACCGCGCTGCAAAATTTTCAGCGCCGCAATCAATTGCGAACGCGCAAATTTGGCACGCTTAGGATCGGCATACGCCAGTGTCGCCAGTGCGCGCGGAATGTAATGCAAACTATCGGGCTTTTTCAGCGCAGCGCCATAACCAGATTCCATTGACCAAATCGCCAACAACACGAAACGACTGACACCGCTGCTGCGCTCGATAGCCTGCAATACATCGCTGTATTGCCGCAACATCTCACGACCAGTGTTGATGGAACGCTCCTGTACGCGGTTATCCATGTACTCCCAGGCTTCCGCACGAAACTCAGGTTGGTAGTGCGCTTTTTCTAATACCGCTGCGTCTTGCATCGTCACATCGCGAAACGCGCGATCATAAATATCCGGCCGAACACCTTGCGCTAAAGCTTCTGCGCGAAAACTGCGTATCCACGCTTGAAATCCAACATCACCTTCTGCAACCACTTGCAAAGGAACACACAAAACACTCAGCAATATCGCTGTCACACTGTGTCGTAAAAAAAACCGCGACATCACTATTCACTCACTTAGAGATTCAACAAACCATCAAGTTGCATTGGCGGCCGTTTTTAGCGCATCCATATTCAATATTTCAACTTCGCGATTATCCACTTTAATTATTTCTTGTTTCTGCAAACGACTAAATACGCGGCTCACCGTTTCAACAGTCAAGCCCATGTAGTTACCCATCTCTGCACGCGACATGCTCAAGCGAAAACGAATGGCAGATAAATTACGATGGTGATGGCGTGTCGAAATACTCAACAACAGTGAAGCAATGCGCTCTTCAGCAGAGTTTTTTCCCAGCAGCGTAAACATTTGTTGATCGCGTGCAATTTCTTTACCCATCATTTGAAAGAAACGACGCTGCAAAGCAGGCAGCTGCACACTGAGCTCTTCTAATCGCGCAAAAGGGATTTCACAAACGGTTGCTGTTTCCAGCGCCACGGCAGAGCTGCAATGCGACAGGTTACTAATACCATCCAAACCCATAATTTCACCGGGCAAATAAAATCCTGTTACCTGCTCGGTACCATCATCCGAAGTGGCATACGCTTTAAAACTGCCAGAGCGCACGGCGTACACCGCGCTAAACGGCTCTGCCTGACGAAACAAATGCTCGCCTTTTGCCAGTGGACGACCTCGCTTCACAATTTCATCCAGCTGATCAATTTCAGTGGCATTCAAGGCAATGGGCAAACACAGCGTGTTGAGCCGACAATCGCCACAGTTAGTCAACTTGTTGTGATGGCAGCGAACGGTTTCAGCTGAGCTGGCGGGGATGCTCTTTTGCATGATCTTTCTCGTGTGCGGAGGCAGAGCAATATGATAGCGAAATGCGCCATATCCTTCCCTGTTTTAAGGGTTCTCTACGCGCTTTTGCGAAAGAATTTTGCGGTTTACAAGATAGGAAGGCACTGGTACATTGCCGCCCCTGTCTGCGACCAGACAGTTTTTTTTGCAAGGGCATGTAGCTCAGTTGGTTAGAGCACCACCTTGACATGGTGGGGGTCGATGGTTCGAGTCCATTCATGCCCACCAATCTGCAAATGCGCAGATTGGTGGTTTCACCTCAATTACGAAATTTTCTTCAGCAAATCCGTTGCTGCTTGTTTAAGCTCCTCGTCGCCTTCTTCCAAGACTTCTTGCAACAAGTCGCGCGCACTTTCCGCGTCACTCATTTCCAGATACTGTCGAGCTAGCTCCAGTTTGGTGACAACGAAGTCTCGGTCCGTCGCATCGTGAAACGCGTCATCAACCACGGGCTCTGGCTGGACAGCTACTGGCACTTCTGCAACCTCTGGAGCAGCAACCACTTCATCAACAAACAACTCTGGCTCGAACACGAATTCTTTATCAACGGCTGGTGCCGCTTCAGTAGCCAAAGTATCAACTGACCAATCTTCCAACTCGACTGTTGGCATCAGATCATCGGAAAGCTCGAGTGCGTCATCAGCCAAGGTCTCCATCACAGGCGCTTCGATTTCTGGCTGAGCAGCAGCAACTGCCTCTGCAGGCACTTCCGCGATACCCAAGTCGGCATCTGCCAACAAGAGATCCAATGCTTCGTCTGTGCTTAGTGGTTTTTCTTCTGTGAGAGGCTCAGACGCTTCTTGTGCTTGAAGCGGATGCTCCGCGCTGTACTGCGCCATCATCTGATCCGTTTCCACATCAGCAGTCGATCCTGCTGTTGCGGTGGCTGTAGAGCTTTGTTCTGCATCATCCGGTTGCTGGCGCTTGCGCACAAACCACAAACCCACTGCAATCAACAACACAGCCAACACGGCGGTGAGCGTTGTTCCTAAGCTACCACTGTCATCAGGCTCGCCCTGTGGCGCTGGCTGGCTGGCTGGAACAGCTGCAGGCGTTGCTGGAACGGCTGCAGGTGTTGCTGGCTCAACGACGGCAGGCTGCTCAGTCGGTTGAGGTGCGGCGTCTTGCGGAGCTGGAGCCGGTGCAGGCGCTGGCTCGACCACGGCAGGCGGTGCTACTACAACAGGCTCAACGACAGGCTGATCAGTCGGCTGAGGTGCGGCGCCTTGCGAAGCTGGAGCCGGTGCAGGCGCTGGTTCGACCACAGCTACTTGCTTAGTCGCTGCAGCTGCGTCTAACGCCGTCTTCATGCTCTGCAGCTGTGTATTTTGGTCGTTCAACTGAGTATTGGCTTCAGCCAACTGCCTCTCTAAATCTATTGCTTGCTTTTTTAAGGCTTCGCTGTCGGCCACCGCTCGATTTGCTTGCTCCTGTGCAACAACCAATTGCGCTGCCAATTCAGCTTGAGCCGCTGCTTCAGCCGCAGCATCAATCACGCTTTGAGCTGGAGCTGGAGCTGAAGCTGGAGCTGGAGCTGGAGCTGGAGCTGGAGCTGGAGCTGGAGCTGGAGCTGGAGCTGGAGCTGGAGCTGGAGCTGGAGCTGGAGCTGGAGCTGGAGCTGGAGCTGGAGCTGGAGCTGGAGCTGGAGCTGGAGCTGGAGCTGGAGCTGGAGCTGGAGCTGGAGCTGGAGCTGGAGCTGGAGCTGGAGCTGGAGCTGAAGCTTGAGCTGGAGCTGGAACTGGAGCTGGAGCTGGTTCTGGAGCTGGAGCTGGAGCTGGAGCTGGAGCTAATGATGCTGCGCTTGCCGGCTCTACAGCAGCAACAGCTGGTTTAGACTTTTTTGCCGCACGCTTTACCACCATTGTTGGACGCTGCGCCGGCTCCCTAATCGTTCCACCTTGCTCGATATCTAGCAACAGGGTGTATTCACGCAACACACGCCCAGACGGTGAACGCAGCTCAACAATGAAGTTCAACGAAGGTTCGCGGATAGGACTCGCAGAGGAAACGACTATTACTGGATTATTGCTATCAGAGGCGTCCAGCTGAAACACCAAACTGTTCAACAGATAGGTGCGCTCCACCGCCGCTTTGTCGAAATCTTCCTGTGGAGCAAGATTGACCAACACAGCATTAGCAGAGACTTCACCTAAGGCAACCAACTGGATTTCAGCTGACAAAGGCTCATTAAGATTTGATTGCAGCGTAATATTGCCTAGGCCCAGTGCGTACGCCTGGCTCGCCAGAAAACTTCCTAGCAGCAGCAAAACCTTTGTCATCTTGCGGTTGATCATCCCGAAACTCCCCATTGTTATCACACGGTATTTGTTATTTTCCAACGGCATATTGTGTTCCTTATATACACTTCCATGCAATACCTCAAGTAAATTCTAGAATATTGCCGCACATGCCCAATAAAAAATGCCTTTTTTTGTGAACTAATTCTCAGAAAAACCCATCTTTGGCTATAACATGGTGAGCTGGGCAGCTCCTCTAGCTCTATAACAACCACCAATAAACCTAAAGTAACTTCCGAGGATATTTATGAAGTCATCACTCAAAGCATTCTTGTCATTGGCTCTTGGAGCCAGCGCGCTCGTCTCAACATCAACCTTTGCTGGCAACTGCGGCACTGGCACTCACGGTGATTACTACAACCTTACTGCCGTAGAGAAGGGGACCACGATCAAAGTGAGTCTTACTGGTTTTGGGGCCAATAAGCTGCCCAATAAACTTATGACTGCTGTTAGCCAGGATATGGAACTAAAATCAGACTGCACATTTACTAGCGTTATTCGTGTCACTGCACCGGCTATAGGATTGGATAACATGCCTGTTTTCACACTGAATGGCACTTGGAGCTATCCAGGCGAGAGCAAACTCATTTATTTCACGCTAAATGGTGATATTTCACAAGGCGCATTGGCCACTGGTACTTGGGGCACACTGTTCGATCCCGATGCAGCCACCGGCATTCCACAATTCTTTCCCTTCTTAATTAACCCAGTGAAAAATACCTCCAGCGGTCTTGTTGTCGTAGAAAAAGTTTCTACGCCAATAACGGTTGTTTATCCCAGCGTTTCACTACAAAAAGGCTATATACAATTGAGTAAAAACAATTCACAAGCCACTATCACTACTCTTGTAGGTGGAAAATCTATCGTCACACCTGGTGAAGATGGAAAAGGCAGCGTCAGAGAAGCCAACTTTTCATTTGGCGCAACAACAAAAGCCACAGTGTCAACAGTCGAGCTACCGTAAGATTTATCTACGCTCAATCAAACGCCATCTTCCTCCAAGAAGATGGCGTTTTTTATTGCCAAAATTTCCACCGCAACCGCCACGCCAAGCACCGACATTCGGCCATAAATTTGGGTGACGGCACAGCATTATTTAGCTCAGCTTGGTACAACCAAGCATGATATTCTTCAGACAAGACCAAAAACTGTTTCGCTTGTGTTGCCCCAGCCGCACAAACACGCTCGGCATAATGCAGCGGCGTTTCGGACATTTCTCGCACAACACCTAAACGCGCATATGCATTACACAGTTTGCGGTACTGCCGCGTTGCTGGATGCTCTCGCACATCACCTCGTTCGCGCCAATACAGGAAGACACACAAGGCCATAAACGCCAGCGCAACAACACCGACACCCCACATCGCAATGCGCCACGGTGTCAGTAATCCCAATTTTTGCAAAAACGCCAACTGCTGTTCATCGCTATAACCCAATACCCAGCGCGACCACACATAATCCAAGCGATCAAACTCCAAGCGCATACGATTCAACAGCGAAAACCGCCGCAGCAAAAAACCACCCGCTCCACCGGCAAATGTTGCACTCGACGCATAAGCATCCGCAACACTCATTTCAATTCGTTCTGGCGCAACCGCCGTAGTTGGATCTACCCGCTGCCAACCGCGTCCCTCAAACCAAACTTCTGCCCATGCGTGAGCATCGTATTGGCGCACCACCACAAAACCATCTGCCTCATCTACCTCACCGCCCATATAACCCACGGCGACACGCGCAGGTATGCCGGCAGCACGCATCAAACAAACAAAACTGCCTGCGAAATGCTCACAAAAACCTCTACGCGTATTGAAAAGAAAATTATCAATTCGATCACCAGTTACTATCGGTGGCTGCAAGGTGTAATGAAATGATGCCCGATAAAATTCAAACGCGAGCCGCACAACCTCATCTGCATTTGAAGATTGCTTTTTCCACTGCGCAGCTAACTGTTTGGCTTTTTCATTGCCAGTTGCTGGCAATGCAAGATAATGTACGCGCTCTGTAGCACTTAACGGCTGCTTATCAACAGCCGCCAAAAGATCTGCGTAATAAATCCGCCGCTCCGTCACATTTTTTAACATACCGCACTATCCCATCTGGCTTCACCTTCATTTGTGAGCCATTTATTGCTGATGGCCACAAGAGATAAATCCACGGCTGCCCAGAAGCCTCTAGCACCACCTGATACGGCTTGCTATTTTTTTC
This sequence comes from Cellvibrionales bacterium, assembly GCA_016713115.1. Taxonomy (NCBI): domain Bacteria; kingdom Pseudomonadati; phylum Pseudomonadota; class Gammaproteobacteria; order Cellvibrionales; species Cellvibrionales bacterium. Next base: position 153,815 of record JADJPU010000001.1, read on the forward strand.
TTTCGTATCCGATGTTGACTGCCAACAATACTTACAAGATTCAGACCAGCGCAAACCATCAAATTGATCCAAGAACAAACCATACCAATACAGTGATTGCCTTGACGGCACTCCGTCAGAAAAAGAAGCGCGAAAAGCGATGTCGGATGATTTTGCCAAATCGGCGACATCGCCAAAACTCATGCTGTCACTCATCCCCGTTTTTGCTTGTTTTGTTTGCAGCGGCATCGACCACAACGGCGGCAAACGCGGCATCACCACAAACATAAACAACATGACAGGTAGCGCAGCAGCAAACAACCACGCCCCACGCCGCAATGGCAGCCAAGCAGTGCTCTGCAATACCTTTTCATCACTCTGAACAGCCACCAATGAGGCCAGTACCGCCACCACTGCCGCAAAAACCAACACGGCATAACCGACCGTTTGCGTGAACAAAAAAACCGTCATCAACACAAACAGTGATAGATAGAGCAAAAGCTGCGCGTCTGGCTTGTGATACAACTCCAACAATTTGAGCGAAAAACCCAACAACAACAGCGTGACAAACAGATCAATAGATAAAGCAAATCGAAATTGTAAAAACAAGGCTACGCCAGACAGCAGCACCAATGCCACACGCAATAATTTGGCAGGAAAAGAAGCGCGACCCGTGAAAATCAATCCTCGCCACACCAAACAACTCGCCGCCACAGCAAACAGCCACCACGGCAAAAAAGCTGTTAGCAAGGCATTGCATGCCACAAAAGAGGAAAGTAAATACAACAACGCATGGCGCGATAACTGACTGGAGAAATGCTGACCATTATCCTGAGCTGACATGCGCTACACCGTAAACGACGCCAACGCTGCTAACACAGCACGCAAATGCTGCTCGCCGTGATCAACCGCAATCGCGGGCTGGTGAGGCAAGATCAGACCAAAAGCGCGCCCTTGTGCGTGCAAAAAACACGCGCAGTAACAAAGTTTTGATAAACGCAGTTCAAGATCGAGATCGCTCATCACAGAAAAATCCAGCATCACTTCCCCGCCACGCTCCTCGGCGTACTCGCGCACAAATAAGCCACGCCCCGCCGCAAACTGTTTCCATGCAATGCGCGAATTTTGTTCACCCGTGACATAGGGTTTCAGCGCAAAGTATTCATCGCCACCTACCACTCGGTCAGCCACCACACCTTCTTCAGCATTACCGCGGCTACAAAAACGATAATCCGCCTCCACAGGCACCGGATAAACCATAGCCTGCACCGCCAAATCCAGCCAGCTCCAACAGCGCACAATGCCCAGCGGATAAACCGATTGCAGGCGCAAGCGCCCCAACCGCATTACCCCTCTTTTCTGCGTCGCATGCGGCAGTAACAACATCGCAGGTTTATCAGGAAAAACTGTGAAAGCAACAGCCTGCTGCTCAGGCCAATTAAACACCAACTGCTGGCGCAAGGACTTTGCCGACAATTCAATGCGCGCATGCAAAACTTCACCAGCAAAAACCGGCTCTGCATCCACAAAACGCAACTGCAAGCCACTGACATTTGAAAAAGTTAATAAAATCGCAATAAACAACACGGCTAACAGTAAAAAACTGAGCGCATAAATTAAATTGTTTTGATAGTTAGTCGCGCCCACCCAAAGCAGAGCGTCCAGCACTAAAAAATGCAGGCCGTGACGCGACAAAAAGATAAATACATTGCGTTGACTCAGCTGCACGGATGAGCAGCGTGGAATTCTACGATCCAGCCAAGCTTGATAACGGCGCTGCCAACTATGGGGAAAAACCGTCAGCCAACGCAACATGATTCACCCCAGCACATCCACTTTCTCTAATACCAACTTTGCCGGATCAATCTGTTGATTGCTGCGCATTTGATAGCGCAGCCTGTGTGACACCACGGGTGCAAAGACTGCCTGCACATCTTCTGGCACCACATGCTGGCGGCGCTGCAACAGCGCCCAAGCACGCGCCACCTGCATCAATCCCAGTGTGGCGCGCGGCGAAAGCCCCCACTGAAAATCACCGGAGTAACGCGTGTGATCCACCAAGCGCTGCACATAGCGCAACACGCTGTCTGTCGCCTGCACGGCACTGACTTGCGCCTGCAGTGCAAACCAAGCATCCATCGACAACAACGGTTTGATATTTTGCAAAGCCGCGCGCGGATTCTTACCTTGCAACAACTGACGCTCCACTTGCTGATCGGGAAACCCCAAGGAAATCTGCATCAAAAACCGATCCAATTGCGATTCTGGTAGTGGATAAGTGCCAGACTGATGCAGCGGATTCTGCGTTGCAATCACAAAAAAAGGATCCGGCAGTGCCGTGCTCTGTCCATCAATCGACACCTGTTTTTCTTCCATCGCCTCCAACAAAGCACTCTGCGTTTTGGGCGAACTGCGATTAATTTCATCCGCCAGCAACAGCTGCGTAAAGATGGGGCCACGGTGCAAAACAAATTCGCGTTTTTCCGGATCAAAAATGTTGGTGCCCAGAATATCGGCCGGCAACATATCACTGGTAAATTGCACACGGCGATAACTAAAGCCAAGCACTGCCGCCAGCGCATGGGCAAAAGTGGTTTTACCCATGCCAGGTAGATCTTCCAGCAGCAAATGCCCTTTCGCCAACATGCACGCCAAAGCTAAGCGAATTTTTTCATCCTTGCCTAACAATACCTGCCCTACGGCAGCGACGATTTCGTCTAGTGTTTTATTGACATCCTGCATAGTTTTCTCTCGCAACATTACAACGCAGATAACCCACGCTGCATATCAGCCTGAATATCCACCAAGGTTTCTAAGCCCACCGACACACGAATCAAGTTATCACCAATACCGGCTTGCGCGCGTTCTTCTGGTGTCAGACGGCCATGGGTTGTCGTCGCCGGATGCACAATCGTAGTTTTGGCATCACCGAGATTTGCCGTGAGCGAAACCATCGTGGTGGCATTGATAAAACGCCATGCTGCTGCCTGATCACCTTTCACCGCAAACGACAGCACGCCGCCAAAACCGTTGGGCTGCTGCTGTTTAGCGAGCGCATGTTGTGGATGCGACGGTAGCCCGCAGTAATGCACCGCTTCGATATTGAGCTGCTGTTCCAACCATTGCGCCAAAGCCATGGCATTGCGACAATGTTCACGCATACGCAACGCTAAAGTTTCCAAACCTTTCAACATTACCCATGCATTAAACGCACTGAGTGTCGGCCCTGTGGTGCGCAAAAAAACTAACACTTCATCGAGATATTTTTTCGCGCCCACAACAGCACCACCCAAACAACGCCCTTGTCCATCGATGTACTTAGTGGCTGAATGCACAACGATATCGGCACCGAGCTTTAATGGCTGTTGCAATGCTGGCGTGCAAAAACAATTGTCCACCACCAACAAAGCACCCGCTGCATGAGCGATCTTGGCTATTGCGGCCACATCGGCCACTTCATTCAGCGGATTAGATGGCGTTTCCAAAAAAAACAACCGCGTATTGTTCTGCACTGCCGCTTGCCACGAAGCAAGATCAATCAGCGTGACGAAACTGACTTCCACACCAAACTTCTGCAAGTATTTAGTGAACAAGGCTGTGGTGGTGCCAAACACACTGCGCGAACACACCACATGATCCCCGCTTTTTAGCAGAGCCATGCAGGTCGCGAGAATAGCCGCCATACCAGAAGCGGTAGCCACTGCCATTTCACCGCCCTCTAGTGCTGCTAAACGCTGTTCAAAAATGGCCACAGTTGGATTGGTGTAACGCGAATACACATTGCCGTGATCGGTGCCAGCAAAACGCGCAGCTGCCTGCTCGGCAGAATCAAACACATAACTGGAAGTGAGAAATAACGGCTCGCTGTGTTCGCCGAATGCAGTGGATTCAAAACCTGCACGCACACCCAGCGTTTCAAAGGACCAATCATCGCTGTGATTGTTTTTTCTACTCATTACTTTCTCTCCAACCAAAACATTGGGCTGTAACCATTCACCGGAAACCGAATAGGTCCATCGGGATAACTCAACTTTTTCACAGCATAAGGAATTTCTGCAAACTCCAAACCTAGGTCACGCAACTCTTTTTCTCGATCTAAAACAATTACCGCGTAGTATCCGCCGAGAATTTTCTTGCGCGCGTCCTCTCGCAGCCTATTCGCCATCACTGGGTCGCTACCCGTCATCACATCGGTGACTTGGGTATTGTGCGCGCAAAATGCTTTACCCGCCATCCAAGCGAGATAACCGTGCGAAGTGATACACACATTGCCTTGCACAGCGCGCACTTTATCCAACAAGAATTGTGCAGCTGTCATATCGCGCTCTGCAGGCACTTGTTGTGCAGGGTCATAACGAAAGCGGGCAATATCCAGAGACAACACCGCCACTGCCAAAACAGACAACACGTCCATCATCACCGTGCGCTGCTTGGAGAAACGCTCCAACAGCAAACTGACCACCACCGCAGCGACCACGGCGAGACACACATACATCGGCATCAAGACATTAAAAAATGCGCCGGCATACGCGCGAGACAAACCCGAGAGAAAAACAAAGCCACCGACGAGGACAAACCAACCCGCACGCTCGCGCCACGTTTTTCCCATCAGACAGAAAAAAATTGGCAACAGCACTAAAAATGTAGGAACAGCCCACAGCACAATTTCCGCAAATCGCCGCCAACCGAATAAGGTAACGCCGTGCGTGCTCGCCATCTGCATGGTGTAAAACCAAAACTTACCGCCTGTGCCAATTATCAAAACGCCCAGCACTGGCAATCCAACGACCGCACAACACAACACATAAGCCAGCAGCGCGCGCCATCCCATCCAACACACGATGGCCAACATCACAAACGGCAATAAAAACAGCGAAGCTTGTTTGGTAAAAAATGCCAACACGCTGACAAACGCGCATAAAAAAGCGCCGCCAAGTGTCGGCCGATCGCGCCAATACAACAGACACCACCACGCCAACATCAACCACATCACCCACAGGGTGTCGACGCGCGCCAGATCAAACCAAAACCTAGTGTGCGGGTACATCGCCGCACAAAACAATACCGCCAACACCCCAGCCATACGGGAGTGCGCCATGCGCTTGGCAAGCAAAAAAACCAGCAGAAAAATAATGACCAGTGCCGCTACCGATACTGCACGCAAAGCAAATAAATTTTCGCCAAAAATCGCAACAGAAATCGCGGAAAAGCAATAGTACAACGGCATATACAAGGCCGGCACAAAATTCAGTGATGGCTCACCGTACAAGGGCTGATGCTGCACCACCCGCAACACTTGTTGTAATACACCACCTTCCATCCACTCCAACTCAAACGGATAGGCAGCGCGCTGTGAAATGACTTGTACGAGATTAAAAAAAGCTTCTCCACCGAAAAACAACAGTGGCAAGCACAACAGATAGTGCCAGCGAGCGTAAAGCATCAACTGGCTTCGCTCTGCTCAGCGCGCGTTGTGTATGCCAACCACGCTGCCATTGACATCCCCGCCAACACTTTTATTTTTTGCCGCATCATTGCGATGCGCATCCAAACGATCTAAATAAGCCTGATCGACATCACCGGTAATGTACTCTCCAGTGAACACCGAACACTCGAAGCTCTCCAGATGCGTGTACTCACCGCAACTCTCCACCAGATCATCCATATCCTGATACACCAGCCAATCCGCGCCGATTGCCTGGCACACTTCGTCTTCCGTGCGATTGTGCGCAATAAACTCAGTTGCCGACGGCATATCAATGCCGTATACATTGGGATACTTCACCGCAGGTGCTGCCGAGGCAAAATACACTTTGTTCGCGCCAGCATCGCGTGCCATTTGTACAATTTGTTCGCAGGTTGTGCCGCGCACAATAGAATCATCCACCAGCAATACATTTTTTCCGCGAAACTCCAAATCAATTGCGTTTAATTTTTGACGCACGGACTTCTTACGCTGTTTCTGCCCTGGCATGATAAAAGTTCTGCCGATATAACGGTTCTTCATCAAGCCTTCACGAAACTTCACACCAAGATTGTGCGCCAAAATTTGCGCAGCAACGCGACTGGTATCCGGCACTGGAATTACCACATCAATATCGTGCTCTGGGCGTAAGCGTTGGATTTTTTCCGCCAACTTTTCACCCATGCGCAAACGCGCTTTGTATACCGAGATGCCGTCCATGATGGAATCGGGACGCGCGAAATACACATACTCAAAAATGCAGGGCTTCAGCTGCGGGTTTTCTGCACACACTTTTGCATGAAAGGTGCCGTCGCTTTGAATATAAATCGCCTCACCTGGCGCCACATCGCGGATCAACTGAAAACCCAGTACATCCAGCGCCACACTTTCGGAAGCGATCATGTATTCCTTGCCGTGCTCGCTTTCACGACTACCAAACACTAGCGGGCGAATACCGAGAGGGTCACGGAACGCCACGATGCCGTAATCCGCAATCATTGCCGTTACCGCATAGCCGCCACGACAGCGTTGATTCACCGCAGCAACCGCCGCAAAAATATCTTCCGCTGCTGGAATCAATTGGCCGCGATTTTGCAGTTCCAAAGCCAACACATTCAGCAACACTTCGGAATCGGATTCGGTATTGATATGACGCAAACCCGTGCGGAACAACTCATCCATTAACTCTTGCGTGTTGGTGAGATTGCCGTTGTGCGCCAATGAAATACCGTAAGGTGAATTGACATAAAATGGCTGCGCCAAAGAGTCACTGGAACCACCTGCCGTTGGGTAACGCACATGGCCGATACCCATATTGCCCAACAAATTTTGCATGTGCTCATCTTTGAACACATCGCGCACCATGCCGTTGCCTTTGTTCTGATACACGCGCCCGCGATGACAGGTAGCAATACCGGCAGCGTCCTGTCCGCGATGTTGCAACATCGTCAATGCGTCATATAACGAAACACTGACGCTACTGGTTCCAACAACTCCGACAACACCACACATGAATTATTGCCTCTGGATATTCGATTGCACTGGGATATTTGGTTGTACTTTCTGAATCACTTCATCTTTACGCGATAACTGTTCTGCGCCCCAACCCGTCAATAACGACGCAGTTTCACGCGACCAGTTTTCCAACACCAATACGCGTGGAATCAAAACCGATTTCTGCCACCAATTGTCTTGCTGCACCGGCAAAATCTTGGGCAAGAAAATCAAAACCAGCAGTACAATCAATACGCCGCGACACAGACCAAACATGCTGCCCAATAAGCGATCGACTGCCGATAACCCTGTCATTTTCACTAACTGCGCCACGAGATAACTCACCAAGCTACCAACAATCAGCGTTAATACAAACAACAGCGCAAACGCGGCGGCATAACGCAGGGATGGCACTTCAATTGCGTTCACCAACAACGGCGACAATTTTTCACTAAAGAAAAATGCCACCACAAACGCAGCCACCCATACCAACAAAGACAAAGCTTCGCGCACAAAACCGCGCGACAAGCTAATCAAAATAGAAATGCCGACCACAGCAACAACTGACCAATCGGCACCATTGAATCCTGTTTGCGACAACACTTCGTTCAACAGCGTTCCCCGGCGATCACGGATTTGGATCAAATGGTTTAACGATAGATTGCAGTTTTTGCTCGCTATCAATCTGCTGCTTAAGCTTTATCGCTTGCGCTTTATCCAGCTTTGGACCGACATACACGCGCGTAATTTTGTTGCCCTTGCTATCTGGCGTGGTGCGCGTAAACACGGTGTGACCGCGCAACTTCAAACTCGCTTGCAGCTGATCTATTTTCTGCTTGTCTGTCATCGCTGCAACTTGCACCACCCAAGCCTCTGGCGTGCCATGCTTATTGAGCTTGCCGCCAGGCGCTGATGGAACAGCGGGAACGCTTTTGCCGTTAGGCACTGCTGGCGCAACCGCTGCCGTTTTTTGCTCAGTAGCTTTTTGTTCTGCTGTTTGGGTTGTCGCTATCGGTTCAGCTGCGACTTGCGGATCGACATCCCGATTCATGGCGAACATATCCGCCACAGGCGTGGGTTCTTCCGTAGGACGATCCGCAGGCAAGGCAACCGGCTTAGCGGGTTGTGTTATCACAGGCTGATACACCGGCGCAGGCGGAATAGTCTCAGGTACCTGCACACCTTGTGGGCGCTCAGCATCAAAAATAATGGGCAAAGTGACCGCCGCAATGGCCGCCAACACCATTGCACCCACCAGCCGCTGCTTGACTGCTTGTTCCAAAAAGCCCCCAGTGATGCCGCCCAAAAATGAGGCGCCAATTCTAGCCGTTTCAACCCTTGCTGACGATTGGCTGCACGCCCAAATCCACAATAGAAGTCACCACAGGCAGCAAATCAGCAAATTGATCCAAACAAGCCACTGGCTCATAGCGCAGCATTTGCTCCACGCTGTGCGCGCCGTAGCTCACCGCCACGCGCGGCACGCCTGCGGCTTGCGCCATTTCCATGTCGTAACTCGAATCCCCCACCATCAAAGCCTGTTCCGGCGCGCACACAAAAAAATCCAACAATTCATGCAGCATTTGCGGATGCGGTTTTGAGCGCGTTTCATCCGCACAGCGCGTAGCATGAAAAAACTTTTGCATACCCATTTGTTCCAGCACACGATCCAAACCGCGTCGCGCTTTGCCCGTCGCCACTGCCAAGGTGTAGCCCGCATCACGCAGCGTGTGCAGCGTTTCTGTTACGCCGGCAAATAAAGGTGTAGGCGTTTGATCCATACCGATGTAATGGCTCACGTAGCGCTGGCGAATATCTTCGTGCAGTGCAGATGATTCATTGGGATACAGCACCGCAATCGCCTGCGGCAAACTCAAACCGATGATGTGACGAATCGGCTCATCCGGCAGAGGCTCCACACCCGACTCCTCTGCTGCGTACTGCATGCAGGTCACAATTTTTGCCGCTGAATCAATCAGCGTGCCGTCCCAATCAAAAATCAACAACATTTACCTTACTCCAGTATCAGTGTTTAACAAGTATTCAAACATACTGCTTGTCCTTCCATGTACGGAATTGTGCTAGTGTCAGGCGGTAGCGTACCAACACACCTTCGTGCAAACGGCGAATATCATCCAAGGCCATGGCAATAAATGCGTTGCGGTCGTTGCTAGGGATTTGCGTAGCAAATGCCTCCACCGTGGCGGTGTATTGTGTTTGCTCGGCGCGCACTACATCGCCTACCAATTGGTGCAGTGCGTTGCGGTATTGCAAGCGCAAAGGCTCGGGTTCGGCGAGAGTTTTCTTGACCTGAATGTAGCGCTGTGTGGAGCGCTCATACGCCCATACAAATACATCGCGCAGCAGTGATACATCATTCCGCTCATACACACCCAACAAACCTTCCACATAAGCACGCTCAGGCACATCCACAAAGGTAAGTGGGCACAGATTGTGTTTGATGAAAGCAATATTGCAGCCGATACGCGCCACGCGCTTGTTCACATCTTCAAACGGCTGTAGGTACGGCAGATGTGTAAGCACAAAAAATGCCTGTTCAAATGGGTCGCGAATTTTTTCAGCCTTGTGCAGAATTTCGTGAAAGCAATCCTCCACCAACTGCGGAATGGCAGAAGGTTTGTACACTGTGCCACTGATCTCCACTTCGCGCAGGCGCAAGCGCCCGCTGGCGGTTGGGTCTGGCATCAGGTTTTCAGACAACAGACCGTGCAGGTTCAGAAAAGTGTAGCGATTGAAGCCCACTTCTCCTGCGGACTCCCCCAGCATTTCAATCGCATGCTTGTGGTTGAGAATCATCTGGGTTTCCAGCGCATCTTTGCCTGCAGCTTCCTCGCCGTAGCGAATCAGTCGCTCGGTATCCAGCCGCGTGTAGGTGTTGCCCTCCAGCCGGCTTGATGCCCAAGAAAGATCGATCAGCAGGCGGTCAAGGATGTCGCGACCATAAGTACCCACTGGGCTGCTGGTGAGGCCGGTATCCCCCACGCGGCGCAACTGGCTACGCGTGTGTTCGTCTAGGTAGTGGGTTTTATTGGGCTGGTAGTCCGCCAACCATTCGCGCTGATAGGCCACGGGTGTGCGGGCTGCCAATGGTCGCCGCAATTGCGCTAGCAAGCTGAGACTGGTATCCGAAAGGTGAATGAAGTGGGTGTAATCCCCACCGACCTCGACTGCCAGAGACTGTTTGCCGTTGGTATAGAGCGTAGCTGGGCCTTTACCGCTGCGAGTGAGTTGGTCGATCTGCACCAGCTCAGCGAGCAGACGCTGCAAGGTACGGCGAGGAATATCGGGCAGGCGCGCGGCTATGGCATCCACCCTCGCCCCCTTGGGGCAAGGCCGCCACTACCTCAATCACCGCTTGTTTGCCGTTGGTGGATTTCATCGTGCGCGCCGGTTTATTCCTGATTTTTTGCGCTGACACTGAATCGCGCCAGCGAATTGGCGCGATTATGGCACGATTTGGCGCGATAGCACAAGGCAGGTGGCGCGATTAATTAGCGCACGCATCAGCCACCTTAGCCAAACACGTCTCTGGATGAAGGAAACTCCTGAATTCTTCTCTCAACACTGACCAAAGATTCAGACTGGAAGAATCCAAAATATTGATTAAGGTCTTTGTAGTGTTGACTCTGCTCTTCTGACCAATCAGAGCAATCCAATAACAGAAAATCCTCAGAATTTTCTCGATGAAATTTTGGCGCATTGATGGCAATGCCAACAATAACAGTCAAATGCGAAAACTTTTCTTTTGCTGCCGCACAGGCAATTTCAAGCATTTTTTGACGTCCTGGGCGAATTTCACTTTCAAAGTCTTTAATGTCATCAAACTTCAATTGCAAAAAAACATATGCCTTATTTTCATAATATGAAGGCATAAATGACATTTTTCTTACAAATAAACCAGAGCCCTCTGGAAATGACTGTATGGCATTAATCATATTCTGTGACAGCGCCCTACGCATAAAGCGCGGCTCTTTTGCCATCTCATGTATGGCACTGCAACCCGACAATATCAGGCCGTCACCAAGCAATGTGCCGTCCAGTTCATTTTGACAAGTCCTCTGCAGCAATTCGTCCCACATATATGAAACTTCATCCGCCATTTTTTTATTGTGATAATTCTCATGTTGGAGAAGGTCATTCCATGCACCCTCCCCAATTGTCAATCCATTTACAACCTCGCATTTCACCCCTATAAAATGCCTATTTTGTTTATCATCAAAATTGAGTAAATAGTGCGCAAGCAAATCTTCCTCTCCGCAATATGACAACAAATACAGCGATTTTATGGCTCGTATTTTTTCGTCCAAATAGACAGAAAATTCATAAAATGTATCCAGCTCGCCAAAGACGACGGGGAGATTATGGCTATCAAAAACATGGACAGGATTACCCCTGTCAATAGTTACAATAAATGGAGTCTCAAGATCATTTTCTAAAATATCAGAATATGAAATACCCAAGCTACCAAAAATATTCTTGTCAGAATGCCGCTTGCAGGCATCCACCGCTCCATGGGCAATGATTATCTTGTGGATAACAGCAGTTTCAGGATTAAACTTTAACGGGAACGGCATATTTGAATCTTTGTCGAGGAATATAGGCCTCCCACTACGGATGTACTTTTCAGCCCCATGCGCAGTCCTTGCCTGATCGTCAATTACTCGTTTTTTCCACCTTCTCCAAAGGACTTCAGGATCCTTATCAGGGTTTTCAAGCTGTTGGTTTTCTCTATCAAAAAATATAAATACATGATTTTCAAATACGGCTAGAAGATCGCATAATTCCTTTCGGTCATCTTTGAATGGATTTGGGTAGCTCCAGAGCTTCAGAAATGATTTTTCACATAAGTCAGCCAGCAGGCGCTCGCTGTCGTTTACCCCATCTGACTTAACCACTTTTCCTGCATTCATCTTGAGTATCAACCATATTTCTTATGGTTGATAACGCTAGCATATATGGAAATAAAAATCCTATGCATAGCAAACATCAGTTTTTTGTCTCCAGTTTTTGTAACGGCATAGCAATATCCTCCGGCAACTCAGCGGCGATATGCAGCTTTTCTTGGCTAATCGGGTGCGTAAAAACGAGCGATGCCGCGTGCAAACACAAACGCTTAAACCCCAGCATTTTTGCAACAGCGTTCTTTTCTGCATCGCTGTATTTTTCGTCGCCAACCAAGGAATGCCCTGCATGTTTTGCATGCACGCGAATTTGATGCGTACGCCCGGTGTAGGGTTTGGCTTCTAGCAAGGTATAGACATCAAACTGCTGCTTGATCGTAAAACCTGTGTGGGCAGATTTACCGGCATCACTCACGCGTACCACACTCGCCACTTCATTTTTCAGCAGCGGAACTTTCACCTCTTTGATGCGCGCTGGCCAACGCCCATACACCAGCGCCAGATAGCGTTTATCCACACGACCTGCGCGCAAATCTTCGTGCAATGCTGTCAGCGCAGAGCGCCGTTTCGCAATCAACATGCAGCCGGAAGTATCACGATCCAAACGATGCACCAGCTCCAACATTTTTTCTTGCGGACGCATCTGGCGCAGTGCTTCGATCAAGCCCAAACGAATACCGCTGCCACCGTGCACTGCTAAACCGGCTGGTTTATTAATCGCAACCAAATATTGATCTTCAAACAAAATGCGGCTTTCTAAAACTTCCAACAGATTGCTGCTCGCCTTCGCTGGCGCATCTGGCTCTGGAATGTGCAACGGCGGAATGCGCACCACATCGCCCGCTGCCAATTTATGTTCCGGCTTGGCACGCCCTTTGTTCACGCGCACTTCACCTTTGCGCAGGATGCGATACACCAGTGTGCGCGGCACGCCTTTGAGCTGCCCGAGCAAAAAATTGTCGATGCGCTGCCCGTCGTGGTTTTCATCCACAGTCACGAGCTGAACAGGCGTTTTAGAAGATGGAGAGGCGGGTTCGATCATGGGCGGCATCATAGCAGCGGCGGCTGTTGGAAGATTGGTCATATTATGTATATACTGTAATCACGCACAACTTAGTGAAGGCTCACATCATGCAAACGCGCGTTTTCAAAAGCGGCAATTCGCAAGCCGTCCGTATTCCCAAAGAACTGGGTTTTCCCGATGGCCTGCAAGATGTGGAGATCGAGCGCCGTGGTGACGAGCTAATCATTCGCCCACTCCGCCAACATCGGTTGACGAGTTTGCGCAGCAAATTGGCGGCATTCAGCGTGGATTTCATGGCCGCAGGTCGCCCAGCCGCCGAGCCAGAAGCCGAAAGAGCGGGCTGGTGATATGCGCTACCTGCTCGACACCAATATCTGTATCTACTTGATTCGCCAGCATCCGCCGCAAGTGCTGCACAAGTTAGAAAGCCTGTATCGCGGCGATGTGGTGATGTCGATGGTGACGCTGGCCGAGCTACGCGCGGGCGTAGAAATGCATCCTGCCAACCGTCAGCAAAACGAACATGCGCTTGCCGCGCTGCTGGAGGATATTCCGGCGCTGCCCTTCACTGAAAACGAGGCGCTGCACTACGGCGTTCTGCGCGCCGCCGTGCGCGACCGCCAACGCAATGCGCTGGATCGCTTGATTGCGGCTCACGCCTTGAGCCTTGATCTCACGCTAGTCACCAACAACGAACAGGATTTCCAGCACTACCCCGATCTGCGCGTGGAAAACTGGGCAAGCCAAGTGCATGAATCTGTGGCAAATTACGCGCTCTAATTGGGAGGAAAATGCATGTCGGATACCGCCATTCTGTTGGGCTTAGCCATCGCCTTTGTCGGCGGCATTATGTTTCTGGTTGCCGCTTTTAGAACCAGCATACTGTGGGGCTTGGGCGTTCTATTTATCCCCTTTATCTCGCTCTTTTTCCTGATTTTTCACTGGCAAGTGGCTAAAAAGTCATTTTTTATACAGGTTTTTGGCGTGGCCCTGCTCGTATTTGCAGTTTTGACGGAGCAAGGCAGCATCCGTATACCAAGTATGACACCCAACAACATTCCTTTTTTACAAAGCGCCAACGCAAGCCCCCCCCAAAAATTCACTTGCGATGGCCGCGTCCATTGCTCACAAATGACCTCCTGTGAAGAAGCAACTTACTTTCTACGAAACTGCCCCAATACCAAAATGGATGGCGATAACGATGGCATTCCTTGTGAGAGTCAATGGTGCAGTTAGTCGCTGTTTGACTAGCCCCGCCCTGCCTCAGCCCGCTAAAATGCCGCCTCTTTGTGGCTCCCCACCTTCTTTGAGGCTCCGATGATTACCCATCTCGACCATATCGCCATCGCCGTTCCCGACCTGCAAAAAGCCATCAGCCGCTTCTTGGAAGACTTCGGCCTGACCTTCAACGGCACGGAAGATGTGGAAGCCGCCAAAACCACCACGGCCTTTTTCCCTATCGCTGGCACACAAATTGAGCTGGTACACCCGCTGAACGGCGAAGGCCCCATCGCAAAATATCTGGAAAAGAACGGCAAAGGTGGCATCCACCACATCTGCTTCCGCTCCGACAACATTCTGGAAGATGTGGCCATGCTGCAAGCCAAGGGCTATCAGTTCCTCTCCGATGCGCCCACCCCCGGCGCGCACGGCTGCCAAGTCATTTTCATCCACCCCAAATGCTGCGACGGCGTGCTGATTGAAATTAACCAGCCCGCTGACGACCATCACTGATACGCCTTTTAGGACAGCCCACATGACCAACAAAACCGTCGCCGACTGGCAAGCCTCTGTAGAGAAACAACTGAAAGGCAAGCCGCTGGACAGCCTGAACACCGAAACACCGGAAGGCATCACCCTCAAGCCTCTCTACACCGCTGCCGACACCGCCAGCCTGCCCCACGCCAACACCCTGCCCGGCTTCGAGCCTTTTGTGCGCGGCCCACAGGCCACCATGTACGCCGGCAAGCCGTGGACGATTCGCCAGTACGCGGGCTTTTCCACCGCCGAAGAATCCAACGCCTTCTACCGCAAAGCCCTGGCGGCGGGCGGTCAAGGTGTTTCCGTGGCTTTCGATCTGGCGACCCACCGCGGCTATGACTCCGATCACCCGCGCGTAACGGGTGATGTGGGCAAAGCGGGCGTGGCCATCGATTCGGTGGAAGACATGAAAGTGCTGTTCGACGGTATCCCGCTCGACAAGGTTTCGGTATCCATGACCATGAACGGCGCGGTGTTGCCGGTGCTGGCGGGTTACATCATCGCCGCTGAAGAACAGGGCGTGTCGCAAGACCTGCTCGCTGGCACTATCCAGAACGACATCCTGAAAGAATTCATGGTGCGCAACACCTACATCTACCCGCCTGCGCCCTCCATGAAAATCATCGGCGACATCATTGCCTACTGCTCGAAAAACCTGCCGAAGTTCAACACCATTTCCATCTCCGGCTATCACATCCAAGAAGCCGGTGCCGATGCCGCGCTGGAGCTGGCTTACACGCTGGCCGACGGCAAGGAATACATCCGCACTGCACTCGCCGCCGGTTTGGATATCGACGCTTTCGCCGGTCGCCTGTCCTTCTTCTGGGGTATTTCCATGAACTTCTACATGGAAATTGCCAAGCTGCGCGCTGGGCGTTTGCTGTGGTCGCGCATCGTCAGCGAATTCAATCCGAAAGACGCGCGCTCGAAAATGCTGCGCACACACAGCCAAACCTCCGGCTGGTCGCTCACCGAGCAAGATCCGTACAACAATGTGGTGCGCACCACCATCGAAGCGATGGCAGCGGTGTTCGGCGGCACGCAATCGCTGCACACCAATGCACTCGACGAAGCCATCGCGCTCCCAACCGAGTTTTCCGCGCGCATCGCTCGCAACACGCAGCTCATCATTCAGGAAGAAACCGGCATTTGTAATGTGGTCGACCCGTGGGGCGGCTCGTACATGATGGAGAGACTCACGCAAGAACTGGCTGACAAAGCATGGGCGCTGATCGAAGAAATCGAAAGCAAGGGCGGCATGGCGAAAGCCGTGGAATCCGGCTTGCCAAAAATGCGTATCGAAGAGTCGGCCGCGAAAAAACAAGCGCGCATTGATCGCGGCGAAGATGTCATCGTCGGCGTGAATAAATACAAACTGGCAAAAGAAGACGATGTCGAAATTCTTGAAATCGACAACGTCGCGGTGCGTGAATCGCAAATCAAACGCTTGAATGATTTGAAAGCCAAGCGCGATAACACCAAAGTTGAAGCCATTCTGAATCAACTGACTGAAGCAGCAAAAACTGGCAACGGCAACCTGCTGGATTTAGCGATTCAAGCCACGCGCGCACGCGCCACCGTGGGTGAAATTTCGTCTGCGTTAGAAAAAGAATTCGGCCGCTACAACGCACAAGCCCGCACCATTTCCGGCGTTTACGGAGGCGCTTACCAGATGGATAAGGATTGGCAAAACATTGTGGAAGACGTGAAGCAATTCGCCGACAAACACGGTCGCCGCCCGCGCATGTTGGTGTGCAAAATGGGGCAAGACGGCCACGATCGCGGCGCGAAAGTCATCGCCACCGCCTTTGCCGATCTCGGCTTCGACATCGACCTGTCACCCATGTTCTCCACACCAGCCGAAGTGGCCAAACAAGCGGTGGAAAACGATGTACACATCGTCGGCTGTTCGTCACAGGCCGCAGGTCACAAAACATTAGTACCAGAGTTGATTGCCGAACTGAAAAAACTCGGCGCAGAGGATGTCATCGTCATTGCCGGCGGCGTAATTCCGAAACAGGATTACGAATTCCTGTTCAACGCTGGTGTGAAATGCGTGTTTGGCCCCGGCACGCAGATTCCGGTGGCAGCGAAAGAAGTGTTGGCGGCGATTAGGGCTTGATATTGTCTAGCACACAAAACAAGCATCTATAAAACACATCACCGTTACTATACGATTGCTCAGGTTGCCTCAGATTAGCAGTGGTATATCTATCATGAAAGCTCAAGCTATTCGGTTGGTTGATTACAGCGCTGACACAAGTGCCCAAGACACTATCAACCACCCTATTGTTCGCTCTCTTAAAGTTTTGCTTCTAAAGCCTTACCAGCCCATACCTGTACCGGCTCACGCGCCTCCGATAGGTCTGTTATACCTTGCGTCTAACATTCGAGCAGCACTGGAGGAGCATGTTGAGGTCCGTGTTGTAGACATGAAACTACGACTGATGAAAGAAGAGACCTTTGATCAGATATTGCAAGAGTTTCAACCTGATGTCGTGGGTTTCTCCGCACTGAACTATGAAGCTTATGCTGGGCATGCTTTAGCAGAACGCATCAAAACCCAAAATCCCAAAATTATCACTGTGTTTGGCGGCCCTTACGCACTTAAGAATGCAGAAAAAATTCTACAAGATTCCAATATTGACTGGGTTTTTGAAGGATCCGCAGACAGAACCTTTACTCAAGCTCTTTTACAACTAGCACAAGGACGATTGCCCGATGAATCAATTCTTGGCATGTCTTTTCGGCGAAAAGATAACTCTATTTTTCTCTCTACACGGCAAGATCAGATCAACGACTTGGACAGTTTGCTGCCCCCCGCATGGGATGCCATTGATATCAGCGCTTATGCAAAAGTCTCCAACATGGCAAATAATTTGCGAGGAAAGCGCTACGCACTACTGTTTACATCTCGCGGATGCCCCTACCTGTGCAATTACTGTCACGACCTATTTTCAAAAAAATTTGTTTACCATAGCGTTGACTATGTTGTTGCAGAAATAGAAAGATTGCACGAAGAGTACGGCGTTGACGAATTTCACATCGTGGATGATATTTTCAACCTTCATAAACCTCGCCTCAAAGCTATTATGGGAGAGGTAAAACGTCGCTGGCCAGGAAAATTAAAATTTGCATTTCCAAATGGATTACGCGCAGACATTCTCGACGAAGAAACAATTAACGCATTAGCGGACGCAGGCACCTATCTAGTTGGCGTTGCCATTGAAACTGTAACGCCGCGACTACAAAAGCTTGTCGAAAAAAACCTAGATATTGAAAAAACTCGCAACGCTATACACATGCTCAGCAAGCGAAACATACACATTAATGGCTTTTTTATGTTGGGCTTTCCAACAGAAACACCCGAAGAAATAAAAAACACCATAAACTTCGCAGTCAGCAGCGATATAACTCTCGCTTATTTTTTCTTTGTTACCCCGCAACCCGGAACCCCCATGTATGATCTTGCCATACAAGAAAACCCAGAAGTCACAAAAAAATTAGGGGAAATTGACGCAGCTCGTTATAGACAAAACTCATGGTATGAACACGCTTATCAATACCCGCTTACCAAACTGACCCGCTATGCCAGCTTACGCTTCTATCTATCGCCTAAAAGAGCAACGCGCATACTTAAACATCTAGGCTATAGAAATTTTTGGCGAAGCTTCGTTGGTTTTGTTCAGATGTTTTTTAAATAATGATCATCTCATCTACAAAAACTGCATTTTCTCAATTTAGCGAAATCAGCAGCGCACCCACCGCTGCTGCAAATCATGTGCTTACTAGGAAACTACGCGTACTACTACTAAAACCATTTCAGTCAATCGCAGCACCACTGCAAGCACCACCACTCGGCTTACTTTACATAGCCTCTAGCATCCGAGAAGTGCTTGGCGATTTTGCGGAAATACGCATTATCGACATGAAACTGCACCGCATGAAACCAGAAAAAATCCTGAGCATTCTCGAAGAATATGAACCGGATGTCGTGGGCTTTTCAGCACTCAATTACGAAGCCTACGCAGGACATCAAATTGCAAAACACATCAAAGCATACAATCCATCCATCATCACTGTTTTCGGCGGCCCCTACGCACTAAAAAATGCACCAACCATTCTCAACGATGAGAATATTGACTGGGTTTTTGAGGGTGCAGCCGATAGATCGTTTCCTGAAGCACTAAAAAGACTTGCGCAAAACAGAACGATTGATGAACAGATACTCGGCTTATCTTTTCGCCGAGATGATGGGTCTGTTTACACTTCCACCAGACAGGATCAAATCAATGATCTCGACAGTTTGCCACCACCCGCCTGGGACATGGTGAATCTGGATGCCTACGCTGCTGAACCCAACATGGCAGCCAATCTGAAGGGCAAGCGCTATGCCATGCTGTTTACTTCGCGTGGATGCCCTTATCTGTGCAATTACTGCCACGATATTTTTCAAAGAAATTCGTTTACCACAGCGTAGATTATGTGATTGCAGAAATCGAGCGGCTGTATGAGCAATACGGTGTGGATGAGTTTCAGATTGTTGATGATATTTTCAACCTGCACAAACCACGACTGAAAGCGATCATGTCTGAAGTGCAGAAGCGCTGGCCAGGCAAGCTGAAATTTACTTTCCCCAATGGCATAAGAGCCGACATCATCGACGAAGAGGTGGTGACTGCATTGTGTGATGCAGGCACCTACGCCGTATGTATCGCCGTGGAAACTGTTACACCACGCTTGCAAAATCTGGTGGAAAAACATCTCGATATTGAAAAAACCCGTCGCACCATTGCATTGTTCGGCAAACGCAATATCCAGATTACCGGCTTCTTCATGCTGGGTTTTCCGACAGAAACACCGGAAGAAATCAAAGCAACCATTGATTTTGCCATCAACAGTGACCTAACACTCGCCTTCTTTTTCTCGGTGGTGCCGCAATTTGGCACACCACTTTATGATCTGGCCCTAAAAGAAAATCATGATGTGACACAACGCCTAAGCCAGATTGAGTCAGGCACTTATCGCAATTCCCAATCCTGGTACTCACAGGCTTATGGCTATCCTCTCGCACATACCCTGCGTATGGCCAACATCCGTTTCTATTTTTCACCACGCCGTGTCTTGAAGATATTACGCCACTGGAACATAAAGGCGCTGTTGCGCAGCCTGAAAGTATTTCTGCGTATTCTGGTAAGCTGATTTTACAAACCCAACGCCGCCACACTCCCTGCGCCCTCACGCAAAATGACAGGCGCACCATCGCGCAAATCCACCACCGTGGTGGGCTGTAAACCGCAGTAGCCGCCATCAATAATTAAATCCACCTGATGCTCCAATCGGTCGCGAATATCGTAAGGATCATTCAGCGGCTCGGTTTCGCCCGCCAATATCAATGTACTGGTGAGCAACGGCTCGCCCAGCTCTTGCAAAATTGCGAGCGCAATGGCGTTATCCGGAATCCGCAAACCAATGCTTTTGCGCTTTTCATGTAACAGGCGTTTAGGCACCTCGCCGGTACCCGGCAGTACAAAGGTGTAAGCACCCGGGGTGTTTGCTTTCAGTAGGCGAAACATACTGTTGTCCACCTTGGCGTAAGTACCCAGCTCTGATAAATCTCGACACATCAAGGTGAAGTTGTGGTGCTTATCCACCGCACGCAGTGCCATGATGCGATCCAAAGCTTTGCGATCTCCCAGATGGCAGCCCAATGCGTAAGCAGAATCTGTGGGATAAACCACCACCGCACCGTCGCGGATCATCTCTGCCGCGCGTTTAGCCAAACGCTGCTGAGGGTTTTCAGGATGGATCTGGAAAAATTGGCTCATACCGCCTCCAAAAGGTCGTGGCAGAGATTATCGGGAGACTCGGTTAGAATGTCGAACGCCCCATTTTGTGCAAAGACCTCATGCTGGCTCTACTCGAAATTCTGCCTGTTGTTATTTTCGGTGTCGTTTATTTTCTGAACGGAAAAACAATCGACGCTGCTGGTATCCACTATCAGTTCAACGGCATCTACAGCGCCACTGCCGCACTGATGTTGTCCACCGCGCTGGTATTTCTCTGCATTTGGTTATGGAAACGCAAACTCTCCAATGGACAAATTGCCATGTTAGCCATGGTTCTACTATTGGGCGGCGCAACACTTTTTTGGCACAACCCGCTGTTCTTAAAATGGAAACCCACCGTGCTCAGCTGGGCGCTTGCGCTGGCATTTGCTGGCACACAGCTTTTTTCCAAACAAGGATTGGTTGAGCGCGCACTCGGTGAACAAATGGTACTGCCGGCCAATATTTATGCGCGCCTCAGCTTTCTGTGGGCGGGTTATTTTTTATTATTAGGAACGCTAAATCTTTTTGTTGCCTTTCAATTCCCTGAAGAGTTCTGGGTGAAATACAAATTATGGAGCATGGCGTCTTCGCCTGTTTTAGCAATTATTTCTGCTTTTATTATTGCCCCACACATCAAAGAATCTTCCAATACAGAAAATACCAATCAAAACCAAGAGTCACCATGAAAAAAATCTTCAGCGTATTTTTATTGCTCACCAGTGGGATCTGCCTAGCAGAAGAACCCACGCATTACATTACCGACAAAGTCTACGCACCCGTATACGCGGAGCAGAATGACAAAAGCAAACTCCTGAGTAACGGCCTCGCTAGTGGCACCGCTATTACCGTACTGGAACAAAACAACAAAACAGGCTATGCCCGTATTCGCTCTGCAGACAATCTTGAAGGCTGGGTGCGCGTGCAATACCTCAGCACCGAAGCACCGGTCAACCTGCAGCTTGAGCAAGCCAACGCGCACATCGCCCAGCTGCAAACAGAAAAAAATCAAATTGAAGAGCAATTAGTTGCCCTGAAACAAATATCCACCTCACAAATTGACACTCACGCACGCAATGCCGAATTGGTTAAACAAAATAGCCTGCTGATTGCAGACAAGGAACTGCTAACCACAGACAACGAACGCCTGAAAGACCGTCAGAATCAGACATGGTTTTTGTATGGCGGTCTGCTGGTTGCACTCAGCTGCATAGTCAGCGTGCTGCTGTCTAAACTCTTCACCAAACGCCGTAATGATGGATGGTACTAATGAAAAACTTTCTTCTTACCTGCCTACTCGTCTGCTTTAGCTTGAGCAGTTTTGCCAATCAGCCCACCGATGTTCGCGTTTTACTGCAAACCAGTGCAGGCGATATCACGCTACAACTGAATGAGAAAGCGGCACCGAAAACGGTTGCCAATTTTTTGCAGTATGTAAACGACGGCTTTTATAACAACACAATATTTCATCGCGTTATCCCTGACTTCATGATCCAAGGCGGCGGTTTTGTAGTGGGCATGGAGCAAAAGCCAACGCGCGCACCCATCATCAATGAATCGACCAACGGCTTGCAAAATCTGAAGGGCTCTATCGCCATGGCGCGCACCAGTGACCCAGACAGCGCCACCGCACAGTTTTTTATCAACCTCGTCGATAACGCCAACCTCAACGGCAATCCTGGCAAGCCGGGCTACGCTGTATTTGGCAAAGTGATACAAGGCATGGATATCGTTGAAAAAATTGCCGTTATGCGAACCGGTGAACGCGGTATGCATCAAGATGTACCACTGCAAGATGTAGTGATTATCAGCGCCAAACGCCTGCCATAAAAAAGATCGTGGTAGCGCTCAGCGTCAACATCAACAAAATTGCCCTGCTGCGCAATTCCCGCGCAGGCAATTTTCCCGATTTGCTCGACTACGCCAAGCAATGTATTGCGTTGGGCGCAAACGGCATCACTGTGCATCCTCGTCCCGATCAGCGCCACATTCGTGCCAGCGATATTCCAGCGCTGAAAAAATTTCTAGCCAATTTTCCCAGAGTAGAATTCAATATCGAGGGCAATCCGTTTGCTGATGCGCAAGGTTCTTACCCAGGATTTATCGCACTCGTAAAACAATCACCACCGCATCAGTGCACGCTCGTGCCGGATGCCGACAGCCAACTCACTTCTGATCACGGATTTGATTTGCAAAAAGATGGCGAGCGTTTGCGCCCTATTATTCAGCAGCTACACGACTATGGTTGTCGTGTCAGTTTATTTATGGACCCTGATTGCGAGCAAATTAGCATTGCCAAAGAAATAGGCGCAGATCGCATTGAATTGTATACAGGACCATACGCCGAAGCCTATCAATATCGCAAAAACGACAACACCACTTGGCAAAACATTTTGCAACAACATGCGGCGGCGGCGGCACATGCACAACAGCTGGGTTTGGGCGTGAACGCCGGACACGATCTCAACACAGAAAATCTGCCCGCACTGGTTAACGCATTGCCAATGTTGGATGAAGTTTCCATAGGTCACGCACTGACGGTTGATGCACTACATAACGGTCTTGCACGCACAATTAACGCCTACAAAAACGCTCTGCAACAATAATCCTTTTTTATTTTTTTCACCCCACGAGTACACACCATGCAAATTGCACACAACAGCGTTGTCTCTATTCACTACACACTCACCAATGATGGCGGTGATGTCATCGATAGCTCCGCAGGCTCCGAACCACTGGTGTATCTGCAAGGCACAGGCAACATTATTCCTGGTCTAGAAAATCCTTTGGCCGGCAAAAAAGCGGGCGAAACACTGACCGTGCGTGTTGCACCGGCTGATGGTTACGGCGAAGTGGTGATGGAGCTGATTCAACAAGTGCCCAAAGAAATGTTTCAAGGTTCAGACACCATTGAGCCGGGCATGACTTTCCAAGCACAAGATCAATCCGGTTATATGCAGCGCGTCACCGTCACCGCAGTAAACGACAACACCGTGACAATTGATGCCAACCACCCACTAGCCGGTCAGCATCTCAACTTCGATGTCACGATTGTGGATGTACGCGCCGCTACGCAAGAAGAACTGGATCACGGCCATGTACACGGCCCAGGTGGTCATCACCACTAATTTTTAGCGATAAGTGCCGCTCATAAACGGATTGCTGCGTTTTTCTTCGCCAATCGTAGAGAGCGGCCCGTGACCTGGCACGAAGGTCACCTCATCGCCCAACGGAAATAATTTGTTGTTAATGGAATTGATCAGCGTATCAAAATCACCGCGCGGAAAATCTGTGCGGCCAATTGAACCTTGAAAAATCACATCACCGACAAACGCCAACTTTTGCCCCTTGTGATAGAACACCACATGCCCCGGTGTATGGCCGGGTGTGTGCAATACCTGCAAAGTTATTTTGCCAAACGATACCGTGTCGCCATCCTCCAACCAGCGATCCGGCACAAACGCTTCCGCTGGCGGAAAGCCCACGCGCGCGCAAGTTTCCGGCAGCATATCTATCCAGAACTTATCTTCTTTCTGCGGGCCAATCACTTGCACGCCGTGACGATCTGCAAACACACGCGCTTGTGAACAGTGATCCATATGTCCATGGGTCAATAACACCACCGCTAACTTGCCGCCCATGGCTGCAATTTGCGCTTCTAACTGCTCTAAATCGCCACCCGGATCAACAGCAGCAACTTGCTGTGTTTCTTCACACAAAATCAGCGAACAATTTTGTTGATACGAGGTAACGGGAACCACGGCAACTTTCATAGAAATACTCGACTCGTTTGAAAAACATCAGGTGCCAGTCTAACAAACTGTCAGCACCCTCTCAAAAATTAGGACTATACTGAAACCAGTCACAACAGCTTATATTGTTACCATGCCCACGCCGCCTGATCAGAATAGATTATCCCCTCAGCAGTTGATTGCACATCGCGGCTACCAACAATATTTTCCTGAAAACTCGCCTTTAGCCATCCAAAAAGCCATTGAATACGGGGCGCACTATATTGAAATTGATGTGCAATTTTCTAGCGATGGAATCCCCGTGCTCTACCACGATGATCACTTAAAACGCATTTCCGGCATTGCAGGAAAACTGAAGCAATATACTTTTTCTGAGCTTTCAGCATTTAGTGCCAATGAACCCGAACGATTACAGAATCAATTTAACGAAGTAAAGATTTCTGCCTTGCAGTCACTCGTAGACATCATACAAAAAAACCCACACATAGAAATACTCGTGGAATTAAAGGAAGAAGCAACACGCGACTATGGCGCGACATTCTGCTTGCAGCGTATACACGATGTTCTGCAGCCTGTTTTATCGCGCTGCATCCTAATTAGTTTTGATATTGACGCTTTGCGCACAGCGAAAAACCACGGCTTTACACGATTGGGTGCCGTCTTGCGCAACTGGCCATCTCGCCACAGCATCGCCAATGAACTCCAAGCAGAAATGATTATTTGCAATTTCCTGCGCATTCCAGAGAAAAATACGCTACACATGGAAAACTGCCGTGTTGCTCTTTATGAAGTGGATAACCTTGCGCTCGCTCACGCGCTATTAGAACGCGGTGCAGACCTCATTGAAACTTTCACCATCGGAAAACTATTGGGAACACATGACTAATACAAAAATGCGGCCTGCGAATTTCGATGTCGTCATCATCGGCGGCGGTATCCATGGCGCAGGCATCGCACAAGCCTGTTCAGCCGCCGGTTACAGCTGTTTACTGCTGGAAAAAAAAACTTGGGCCTCGGCTACTTCTAGCAAATCCAGCAAATTACTGCACGGTGGTCTGCGTTATCTACAAACAGGACAGCTAAAACTGGTGCGTGAATGCCTGCAAGAAAGAGAGCGCTTGTTGAAAAATGCGCCATCGCTAGCACGCATCAATCAGTTCTATATCCCCATTTACAAACATTCAAAACTTCCTGCGTGGAAAATTTTCATTGGACTGTCGCTCTATCGCCTACTCGCAGGCTTTACTAACACACACAGCCAATTTCGCATTATCCCGCGCAAGCAGTGGCACACACTTGGTGGATTAAACACAAAAAATCTCTTCGCTGTATTTTCTTACCAAGATGCACAAACTGACGACAAGCTGTTGACGATAGCCGTTAAAAATAGCGCAGAATCGCTAAGCTGCGTCGCGCTAGAACAAGCCGAATTACTAAGCGCCATCCAAGGAAAATCTGGCTGGCTGCTAGACATTCATCACAAAAAAACCGTAAAAACGATGCAAGGCTCCCTGCTTATCAATGCCAGCGGCCCTTGGGTAAATGATGTGATTAACCGTTGCGGACGCAGCGAGCACCTAGATGTAGAACTCGTGCAGGGAACGCACATTGTTCTTAACAAAAAAATCAGTGACGCCTGTTTCTATTTAGAAGCCGATGATCGCCGCGCCGTGTTTGTGCTGCCTTGGCATGAAAAAACACTCGTCGGCACCACAGAAACACCATATCAAACAGCACCAGAAAATACTGCACCCACAGAGAAAGAGATTCAGTACTTACTCAAGACCGTAAAACAATATTTCCCCGATGCGGATTTATCGATTGCCTCCCACTTTAGCGGCCTACGCGTATTACCAACCTCTGAGCAAAAAGCATTTTTCCGCCAACGCGACACACGCTTTCTTGATGATGATGGATTGATTAGTGTGTACGGCGGCAAACTAACCGCGTATCGCGCAACAGCAGAAAAACTATTACCACTGGTGCAGAAATATTTAGGCAAAAGACAGCAAAAAGCCGATACGCGCGACTTACCGCTCCATCACCCATCAGCCATAGACAATTGATCCATTTGCGTCGTCCACCGCTGATAGCGTTTACACAAATTTTCATCGACTACCGGATCAAACCGTTCAAATTGTTGATCACCTGTGGCACTAGGCAGCAATTGCATGGCTGCGCCACGCGCGCAGGCTTCCGTATCATCACTGCGCAGCACGAGCTTCCCCGATAAACTGGCAATACGCTGACAAAAAATATCCAACTTTGACAGCCCACCACTCATCACAATCGTGCTACACGGTTTTCTCTGTTCCAGTAAATCCATATTTCTCTGCAAAGCAAAAACAATAGCCTCCAACACTGCCATTGTTTTTAATGGCAAGGCGGCTTCTGCATTGAAAAAAGACTCGCCCGCCGGCAACCAATCAGGCGAGCCGCTTGCCGTGATGCGATTAACAAATACCGGCACTTCATTGGGATAACGGCAACAGGTAAGCTCCGCTTTCTGCCAAAACTCGTCCGATAACACGATGCCACTTTGCTGTTGCCACCAATCCAAAGCTGTTGCAGCCGCATTCACCGTTCCCTCTGCTACCACAACGGTATTTTTGGGGTCAGCTGCAATCATCAATGGCGAGACTAATAATTGTTGCGGAACATCTGTCGTCGGCATCCATTGCTGCACAAATGCGCCTGTACCTGCATTGATAAATACCGTGCCGTCATCAAACTGCGTCCCGTAAGACAGCATAAAAAAACTTTGATCCCCACCCAGTAAACGCAATGGCACTTTAATATCGCCCACAGCTATTTCGCCGTAATCAGCAAGGCTGGCACGCATTTCTGGTAAAACAGCTTGAGGAATAGCAAAAAAATCTAACAAGGTAGGCGACCATTGCAGCGCCGACATTTCTGTCAACAAAGTTCTCGAAGCAATCACTGCATCTATAGCCGTGTGTTTAGCTTCTGTTAAACAGCGACACAAATAACCCGCTAAAGGTGCAAGACATAAACGGTTTTGTCTTTCCGCCGCATGTACCACTGCCGTGTTATCCAGCAGCCAACGCATTTTGCTGGCGCCGTAATGGGCATTGGCACGCAAACCAGTTAACCGCCGCAAAAAAGACAATTGGTTTTTACTTTTTTCTGTCAGCCAACACGCATGCCGTGTGTCTTGCCAACTCAATATAGGTGATAGCGGCTCACCAGAAGTCTCATCGAGAGCAACAAGACTAGAACGCTGCACGATCAATGCCGCTGCAATAATGTCTTTGCAGCGATCACCCAACTGTGCAGCAACCGCTGCAATTACATCGCGCAAAGACTGCAGAATCTCTGAGGGGTTTTGTTCGACACAACCAACAGCAGGATACTGCGTTGAAACTTTTTCACTTGCATTTGCGATCACACAGCCAACAGCATCAAAAACTAACGCACGACTGCTGTGGCCACCCTGATCCAGCACCAACACATACGGCGGCGCCATGCAAAATAATTACTGCGTAGTAGCGGCAGCAGACGGAATTTCTGCAGATGCCGCAGGTGGGGATTTCACGGAAGGTTTTACCTTGTAGCGTTCTGTAATAATTGGCGTTCGCTCCGCCAATACCTTACGCGAAAACAGCACTTGTGGATTGTGTGGCGCGAAACCCAGCGCGAGATATTCACTATCAATCTTTTTATCTGCTCACGCAATTGCTGCAAATTAGACACTGAAATATTGTTCACTTTGTCGATGATACTAAACTGCAAATACTCGTAACCTATATTCATTTCGTCAGGCAGAATGTTTATCACCATCAACAGGCGATCTTCAACTGCCGCGCCCGTCTTGCGATATTCAAACCGCTGAATATCAACAACCGGCGGAATAAATTTCCAACCGCGCATCATGTCTTGATTCACTTCCACAACAACCAAGCCACCGATTACTTCATAGTCCGGCACAAAATTGGATTGATGCCCAGGTAAAATACGCGCATCTTTCAGGGTATAAGTCAGTGGATAACTGATATCTATTTTTTTGCCTTCGCGAATCACTGAGATCGGAAGACTCTCACCCAACTGTCGCCGAGCGATCAAAATATTCATATCGATGCGATCTGCGGTAGCAAAGCGCACCGTGCTGTCATTGCCGATAGATTGTCCATCTATCGACACCACGACATCTCCCTCTTTAAACAAACCTTTTTCTTTTTCCAAGCCAGAAAGGCTGGTGATCAATACGCCACCATCTTGCTCTGCTAAAGCATAGCGTTGACGCAGCTGCGGGTTTTCTGTGCTTTGTGTCACAACAGCTATTTCTGGCACGCCATCTACCTTTCCATCGGCAATATCTTTTAAGAAAGATTCAATGACAGGTGGCGGAATGATATAGCCCACATTGGCAGCTTTAGCGCTGGGCAAGCCTTGAAAATTTAAGCCTGCAAGATGTCCATTCACAATTGCCGGACCACCACTGGCACCGGGATTGATGGCCGCATCCACTTGGCAAATTAAATTGGGGTAACCAGAGTGTGCGTAAACATCGTAATCAATACGCGAGACCACACCGCGTGTAATTGCCAGCTGCGTGCCGCCCACTGGGAAACCGTAAGTTGTCACCTCATCGCCCAACAAAGGCAGCGCACCTAAGCTCATGGCTTCAGTGCCACGGAAAAACTCAGGATCTTTCACTGTCACTAACGCCAAATCGCGTTCATCCGACATAAAAGCCACTTCAGCGGTGAATTTTTTATCCGAACCCACTTTGCGCACTTGCAACAGCAAGCTGTTATCCACCACATGCGCGTTCGTTAAGATGCGATTGCCAGCAATAATGACACCGGTACCGGAACCCGACACCATGTCGCCGTTTTGCCACGGGTATTGGAAATTAACATCATGACCTTGATTAAAAATTTGCACTACAGCGTTGCGCACATCTTGCGCCAAAGAAATATTGGCAACCAACAATCCCGACAGCAATACCAACCAACGGCGCATACTCACTCCTCGCTATACAGCTGCTAACTCCACGGCTTCGTTTACATCCACCGATACCAAACGCGACGCGCCCGGCTCGTGCATGGTGACACCCATCAACTGATTGGCAGCCTCCATCGTCACTTTATTGTGCGTGATGAAAATAAACTGCACTTTTTCACTCATCTCCACCACCATTTTGGAATAACGCCCGACATTCGCGTCATCCAAAAGTGCATCTACCTCGTCCAAAATACAGAACGGTGCAGGATTCAAACGGAAGATAGAAAACACCAGCGCGATCGCTGTCATGGCTTTTTCACCACCCGACAACAAATGTATCGTGCTGTTTCGTTTGCCCGGTGGCCGCGCCATGATGGATACGCCGGTATCCAGCAAATCTTCGCCCGTCATTTCCAAATACGCATGACCGCCTCCGAATACTTTCGGGAACAATTCTTGGAAGCCGCTGTTGATGCTATCGAAGGTTTCTTTGAAGCGCGTGCGCGTTTCACGATCAATTTTTCGAATAGCGTTTTCCAAGGTTTGCAGGGCTTCTTGCAAATCATCGTTTTGCGCATCGAGATAAGTTTTTCTCTCCGATTGCGCTTTATATTCATCGATAGCTGCCAAGTTAAGTGGGCCAAGGCGCGAAATGCGCACCGACACCTGCTCTAAATCAGCCACCCAACGCTCTTCACTGATATCTTCTGGCAACTCATTCAACAACACACCGCGATCAAACTCGGTTTCGCTCAACTGCTCATCCAGCGTTTTGCGACGAATTTGCGCCTCTTGCGCCGCCATACGCTCTTGCTCTAAACGAGAACGCGCGCCTTGTGTATTGCGATCTGCCACGGAGCGGTTTTGCTCAGCTTCGCGCAAATCATGCGACACTTCATCGAGAATAATGCGCGCCTGTTTTAATTGATCTTCAATCAACAAACGCTGCTGCAGTTTTTCTTCCAATTGCAATTTCAATTCTTCATTTGGATCATCGTTGTGCTCGAGGCTCTCGCTCAGCTGCACGCGCCGCTCATTCAAACTCGCCACTTGTTGTCGCAAGCGTTCAATAGATTGCACCATCGCATCCAACTGGGCGCGCAGAGATTGCTCGCGCATCGCCAGCTCATGTGTACGATTGCGTTGATGCTGTGTTTTTTGGCGCACATCGTCCAGTGTTTGACGATTTTTATCGCGCACATCCAGCAGCGCTTCACGGCGCTGCGTGTCGCGCTCCATGCTTTCAATCGCCGCTTCCAAAATAGCACGCGCTTCTGCTTGCGCTTCTTTTTCAACAGCCAAGTGCTCTTGAATTTCGCCAATTTCATGCACCAGCGCATCGCGGCGCGTCAAAATTTGCTCCACGCGCGCTTCACGCGCAGACAATTGCGCGCGTGTTTCGCCGTGTTTGCGCGTCAACGCAGCGAGGGCTTGGCGCGTCGCCTCCAACTGCGTCTCCTTGTCAGTCAGTGCGGTGCGCGAAGCTTGTAAATCCTGATCCAACTGATCAACAGCAGCTTGCACTTGCTCCAATTCAGCAGAAATCGTTTCTAATTCGGCTTTGCGCGCCAACACACCGCCGTGTACATCGGTGTCACGCGACACGCGCAGCCAATTGCTGCCCAGCCAAATCCCTTCGCGTGTAACCACGGATTCGCCCGCAGCCAATTGAGCGCGCAAGGCCAACGCAGCCTCTAGTGATTCCGCGCAACGCACACCCGCCAACAAGGCATTGGCTTGCGTGCTGCCTTCAATTTTTTGCGCCAGCCAATCGCCGCTGCCGGTATTTGAAATGGCATTTGCCGCATCCAACAACACCAAGCTGCCCTTCTCCATCGCGGCTGCTTGTTGTGCGAATGTGTCGAGACTCTCTACGCACACGGCTTGCAGATAATTACCGAGCACAGTTTCTACAGCCACTTCCCAACCGCTGTTTACGCGCAGTTTTTCAGCCAAACGCTGATTTTTTTCTAACTGCTGTGAGGCCAACCAAGTATTGACGCTTTCATCGCCACTACCCAACGCCGCTTGCTGTAAAGCCTGCAACGAAGCCTGTCGTCCGCTCAGGGTTTGCAACTGCAAGCGCGCGGCATCTAATGACTTCACGCGCTGCACATTTTCATCGCGCAAAGTGCCGATGGTTTGCATCAAGGCATCCAATTCCGTTTGCTGCCCTTCTGCCTGTGCATCCAATTCTGCCAACTGCTCGCGCAGCAACAAAATTTCTTGTTCTTCAGAATCTTGAATTAAATCTTTCTTTTCTTGCTCCAATCGTTCGATGCGCTCACCCATGCGAGCCAGTGATTTTTCAAAATGCAGCAAACGCGACTGCTGCACTTCTACTTCTTGTCGCGGCGCATTGGCGGCTTGGTTGAAATCATCCCATTCCTGCTGCCAGCGCTGCATGGCCTGTTCGGCTTGCACCAGCAATTCAGACAACTCCAACTCGCTTTCGCGCCCCATTTCCAGCTCAGGCAGCAACTCGTCCAGCTCGCCGCGCCAAATGGCAATTTTCTCTTCGTCTTGTTGCAGCAAACGCTGCGATTCGCCGATGCTGTTATCGGTTTGCGTCAAATCTTCGCGCAAATTGCGCACACGCTCTTGGTTGAAACGAATCGTTTGCTCAATGCGTTCCACTTCTGAACCGCTGGCGTAATAGCTCGCTTGCACAGTATTCAGACGGTCGGTCTGCTCAGTGAAATCCGTGCGCAATTTTTCAATGCGCGTGTCGATAGAAACCTGCGCTGTGACCAAGGCCTCCACCTGCACTTCCAGCTCGCGAATCAAATGATCGCGCTGGCTTACTTCGCCATCCAGTTTCTGCCAACGGAACGCCGCCAACTGCGCTTTCAGCAAGCGTTCTTCCTCTTTATAGATGCCATATTTCTCTGCCGCGGCCGCTTGGCGCTGCAAGTGCATCAACTGGCGTTCCAACTCTTCACGAATATCGGTCAAACGCTCCAAGTTTTCGCGTGTGCGCTTCATACGGCTTTCGGTATCTTTGCGGCGCTCTTTGTATTTGGAAATGCCGGCAGCTTCTTCGATGAACACGCGCAGATCTTCTGGCTTCGCTTCGATCAAGCGCGAAATCATGCCCTGCTCAATGATGGAATAACTGCGCGGCCCCAAACCGGTGCCAAGGAAAATATCAGTGATGTCACGGCGGCGGCATTTGGTGCCATTTAGGAAATACTGCGACTGCCCATCGCGCGTCACCAAACGACGAATCGAAATTTCGCTGTAAGCGGCGTACTCGCCCAACAGGGTGTGATCCGAGTTATCAAAAATTAGTTCGACACTCGCCTGACCTGCCGGCTTGCGACTGTTGGAGCCATTGAAAATTACATCGGTCATCGCCTCGCCGCGCAGGTTTCTGGCGGAAGACTCACCCATTACCCAGCGCACGGCATCGATGATGTTGGATTTACCGCAGCCGTTAGGTCCTACGATGGCGGTGAGGTTGCTGGGAAAGGTGGCCGTGGTGGGATCCACAAAAGATTTGAAGCCAGCCAGCTTGACATGTTTGAGCCGCATAGAGAGAAAACCCTTAATTCTATTCCTTAGAAATCAAACGCAACTCATTGAAAATAAACAACTTTAGCGAAAGATCAGTCAGAGCGAATTCTTAAAGTAATTGTTGAAGATTGGGGCATTCTACACGCTAGCCGCCGAGCAGATAAACCCGAGGGCCGCTGCTCAAAAATCAATCAAACGCACATTGATAACACCATCGATAGCGCGAATTCTATCCAGCGTGACGGCGTCTGGCTGCGCGGCAATATCGATCAAGTTGTAGGCGATGTCATTGCGGCTTTTGTTGATCATGTCCGCGACATTGATATCGGACTCCGCGATCACCGACAGCACCTGTCCCAACATTTTGGGAACATTGCGATTGGTGACAGCGAGCCGGAAGCCCGCCGTGCGCTCCAACGACACGGAAGGAAAATTGACAGCATTGCGGATATTGCCGTTCTCCAGAAAGTCCTGCAGCTGGTTCGCCACCATCACCGCGCAGTTTTCTTCCGCCTCTTCCGTACTGGCACCAATATGCGGCATTGGAATCACGCGCGGGTGTTTCAGCAGCGCCAGTGTGGGGAAATCGGTGATATATCGCCCCAACTGCCCTTGCTCCAGTGCCTGCAGCACCGCCGCGTTATCCACGATCTCTTCGCGGGCAAAGTTGAGCAAACAAGCCCCAGGGCGAAAAGCCTTGAGCAGTTCGGCATTGACCATACCGCGCGTGGCATCCAGCACCGGCAAATGCAGGGTGATGAAATCGGAGCGCGACACCAAGCTCTGCAAGTTCTCGGCGCGCTGTACGCGGTGCGACAAACGCCAAGCGGCATCGACCGAGATAGCGGGGTCAAAGCCCAGCACCTGCATATCCAGCTCCAGCGCCATATTGGCTACCAGCGAGCCTATAGAACCCAGTCCGACCACCCCCAGCGTCTTGCCGGCCAGCTCATACCCCGCAAAGCGTTTCTTTTCCGCCTCCAGCAGGCGCGACAGCGCCGCGTCGTCGGTTTCCTGCTGCTCATCTCGCACAAAGCGCACACCGCCCAGAATGTCTCTGGAGGCCAGCAGCATCGCCGCCAGCACCAATTCCTTCACTGCATTGGCATTGGCACCAGGGGCGTTAAAGACCACGATGCCACGCTCCGTCATCTCTGCCACGGGGACATTATTGACCCCTGCGCCAGCTCGACCAATGGCTAGCACGCTCTCGCCCACATCTGCCGCAGCCAGTTTATGGCTGCGTAGCATGATGGCATCCGGGTGGCTGATCTCACTGGCCACCTCGTACTTGTCTCTGCCGAATTGATTGAGGCCTTTTACGGCAATCTTGTTGAAAGTCTGCACCTTAAACATCAGAAACAACCCATAACTAATTGATAAATAAAGAAATAGACCTAGATAAATTTCTTTTTTCGCTTTCCAAGAAAATAGCGCTTGGCTTTCTGGCTCGGTTGGCCGATACTGAACTCGCCCTTTTGACCCCCCCCCCCCCACAAGTCAGAAGGGTTGGGCAGCGCAAGCCGTCCATAGGGTTCAGTTCCTTAAATGTTTCACTCCTTAATGGTCTTTGCCCGATTTCCTCCCCCCAGAGAGTCGGGCTTTTTTTTATCTCAACGAAATCACTTCAGCGGAATTTTTTGATCGCGAATCGCAAACGCGGTGACTGAATTTTCAGGGCTGCCTTCAATCACGCGATCGGAATAAGTTAGGTACACCAGTGTGTTGCGCTTCTCATCCACCATACGCACCACTTGCACATGCTTGAACACCAACGATGCACCTTCTTTGAAAACCGATTGCTTGCGCGGCAGCGGCTCCAGAAAACTGATCGCCCCCACCTGCTGACAGGTGACAGAAAAATTAGACGGATCTTCTGCCAAACCAAACGCGCCTTTAATGCCGCCTGTTTTAGCGCGCGACACATAACAAGAAATGCCTTGCACCTGCGGATCATCAAACGCTTCCACCACAATTTTGTGATCGGGGCCTACCCATTTGAACACGGTATCCACATGGCCAATTTCTTCTGCAAACGCCGTTTGCAACAAACCTGACAAGAGCACAAGCACCGAGAGCAATCGCAGACGCATTTCTTTCACCTGAATGTTATGCAGAGATAAATGAATAGAAGCAGCGTGCTCATCATAGCCGATTCAACAAGCACAGCAGGAATACCAGCAAATCTTGCGCACACAAAAAAGCCTCGACTAGCGAGGCTTTTTATCTGTCTCTATTTAATTGGTGCCCAGAAGAGGACTTGAACCTCCACGACCATAAGTCACTAACACCTGAAGCTAGCGCGTCTACCATTCCGCCATCTGGGCTCAGGGCGCGAACTGTACTGGCAGGGCTGCACACTGTCAACGCTCGCGTAGCTATGCGCGGCGCGCTCTGCAATAATCCGGCACAGCAATTCAACCAATCCCATCGCTCTGCCCACTTCACGGCGCACCAATGAAAAAGACAAAAAAATCTTCAGCACCACCAGCCGCAGGCAAAGCCAAAACCGTGCGCGACCCACACCATCGTCGCGAAGCAGAAAAATACAGCAACCCCATTCCCAGCCGCGAGTTCATCCTCTCTATTTTGGAAAACAGCAAAGGGCCGATGGATCACCCTGCACTGTGCACCGCGCTAAAAATTCGCGACGAAGAACAAATAGAAGCACTGCGCCGCCGCCTCGGCGCCATGTGTCGCGATGGACAATTACTGCAAAACCGCCGCGACGGTTTTGTCCCTGCACACAAAGCGAATTTGGTAAAAGGCCAAGTGCTCGCGCATCGCGATGGTTTTGGTTTTCTGCGCCCTGAAGATGGCGGTAAAGATCTGTTTCTCAGCGCGCGCGAAATGCACAAAGTTTTTGATGGCGACACTGTATTGGCCAGCCCGTGCAGCATCGACAAACGCGGTCGCGTGGAAGCACATATCGTTGAAGTGCTACAACACGCGCATCAACAACTGGCAGGAAAATTGATCGAAGAAAACGGCGTGCTGTTTGTAAAACCAGACAGCACGCGCATTGCCATGCAAATTCTCATTCCGTCGCAACATCGCAACGGCGCTAAAAATGGGCAAATGGTGATCGTGGATATCGAACGCTATCCCGACAATCACCACATGGCGACAGGACGCATTACCGAAGTGCTCGGCGACCATCTCGATCCTGGCATGGAAATCCGCATCGCTGTGCACAATCACGGCATTCCTTGGCAGTGGCCTGACGATGTGGAAAAAGAAGCCAATGCACTGGCCGATACCGTTTTAGCAAAAGACAAAAAACATCGCGTGGATTTGCGCCACTTGCCTTTAGTCACCATTGATGGCGAAGACGCGCGCGATTTTGACGATGCCGTGTATTGCGAAGCACGCAAAGGTGGCGGTTGGACGCTGTATGTTGCCATCGCCGATGTTTCGCATTATGTGACACCGAACAGCCCGCTCGATCGCGAAGCCACTCATCGCGCCACCTCGGTGTATTTTCCTGGCAGTGTTGTACCCATGTTGCCGGAGAAATTATCGAATGGTCTATGTTCGTTAAATCCGCATGTCGATCGTCTGTGCATGGTGTGTGAGATGAAAATTAGCGCGGCAGGTCGCGTATCCAGCTTTCAATTTTATGAAGGCTTGATGCATTCGCAGGCGCGCTTCACTTACACCACCGTCGCCAACATTATTGCCGAGCAAGCCGATAGCAACAGCGCCACACGGCAACAGCACGCTGATTTGGTGCCGCACATCGATCAACTCTATCTTCTATATAAAGCATTGCATGCTGCGCGCGATGTACGCGGCGCGATGGATTTTGACACCCAAGAAACGCGCATCCTGTTCAGTGCCGATAAAAAAATTGAGCGTATTATTCCCGTGGTACGCAATGAAGCGCACAAACTGATAGAAGAATGTATGTTGGCTGCCAACACCTGTGCGGCGGCGCTGTTGGAAAAACAAAAAATACCTGCTTTGTTTCGCGTGCACGAAGGCCCCAGCGAAGAGAAACTCAAAAATCTGCGCGCGTTTCTCGGCGGCTTAGGCCTCTCACTCAGCGGCGGCGAAAAACCTACACCAAAGGATTATCAAGCCCTACTCGGTGCCGTTGCCGAGCGCAACGATGCACATTTGATTCAAACCATGCTGCTGCGCTCCATGAGCCAAGCCGTGTACCAGCCGGATAACATCGGGCATTTTGGCCTCGGCTACCCCAGCTACACACACTTCACTTCGCCGATACGACGCTATCCTGATTTGTTGGTTCATCGCGCTATTCGCTATCTCATTCGCAATCAGCGCGAATTAAAAACCGTGCGCTGCGTTGAAACCGCTCCCGCACTGCCGCAGAAAAAAATCTACCCGTATGACGATGCCGCCATGGATGCATTCGGCGCGCAATGTTCCTCCTGCGAACGCCGCGCTGACGAAGCCTCGCGCGATGTGGTCGCTTGGCTCAAATGCGAATACCTACTGGAGCATGTGGGCGACAGTTTTGAGGGCGTCATCAACGCCGTCACCAATTTTGGTTTATTTGTCGAACTCAAAGACATTTATATAGAAGGATTGGTGCATGTCACCATGCTCAAACGCGACTACTACCGCTTTGATGCCGCTAATCAGCGATTGATCGGCGAGCGCGGTGGCGACATTTATCGCTTGGGCGACAGCGTGAAGGTGCGCGTTATCCGCGTCGATCTTGACGACAGGAAAATTGATTTGGAAATGCTAGAGAAAACGGCTGGCGCGACTAAACGAAGCAAAAAAGAACTCAAGAAAGGCAGCAAGAAATCATGAGCCAACACGAATGGGTACACGGCATCCACAGCGTTACCTCTATCCTAAAATCACAACCGCAGCGCTTACTGCGCATTCATGTGCAGCAAGGCCGCCAAGACGAGCGTGTGCAAAAAATCATTGATGCCGCACAGCGCAACAACATCGAAATCATCCACACA
The DNA here is from genome assembly GCA_016713115.1 of Cellvibrionales bacterium. Lineage (NCBI taxonomy): Bacteria > Pseudomonadati > Pseudomonadota > Gammaproteobacteria > Cellvibrionales > Cellvibrionales bacterium. Next base: position 191,469 of record JADJPU010000001.1, read on the forward strand.
CCGCGCAAACAGCTGGACAAACTGTGCGCAGGCAATCACCAAGGCATCATTGCTGAGTGTCAACAAGGTGAGCAGTACGACGAAGATTTTTTACTCACCTTAGTTGAGCAACACGGCAAAAAATTGCTGCTATTGGTTTTAGACGGCGTAACCGACCCCCACAACCTCGGCGCTTGCATCCGCACCGCAGAAGCCGCTGGCGCACATGCGGTGGTGGTGCCGCGCGACAACTCTGCCGGCATGAACAGCACCGTGCGCAAAGTCGCAGCAGGTGCAGCCGATTACTTACCGCTGGTGGTAGTCACCAATTTGGCGCGCACACTCAAACAGCTACAGCAAGCGGGCGTTTGGATCATTGGCACCGCAGGCGAAGCCACGGCCTCACTCTACGAAACAAAATTGTCTCTGCCGATGGCCTTGGTCATGGGAGCAGAAGGCGGCGGCATGCGTCGCCTGACCAAAGAACACTGCGATGAATTGGTGTCCATTCCCATGCAAGGCGAAACCAGCAGCTTGAATGTCTCGGTAGCAACAGGTGTGTGTCTATTTGAGACGCTACGACAGAATCCAAAATAACATGCAACGATTAATCAAATATTTCTATGCAAAACCCATCCGACTTTTGCATGCAACTATTCTTCTGTGCCTTGTTGCTTTTTTGGCTATCAAACTACCTGGATTTTTATTCAAGATGGAGATGTTTGCAAAAATCGTGGCAGACCCAGACCACAGAATGTCGCAAGACGACAAACACTTCAGCGGCATCAACAGCGACAATATTCGCTCGCACCACGAAGCTAGCAACATCAAAGACAGTGATTTCAATATCATTTTTTAGGCGACTCCTTTACCTACGGATTTCTTCTCAATCCAACGCAAGCGCCACCAACACAACTAGAAATGATTCTGCGAGAAAAATATCGCCGCAATGACATCAATGTCATCAACTTTGGCTGGACATCCAGTTCTCCCATTCTAGATCTAAGGCTATTGCAGGATATTGGAAAAAAATACAAACCAGATCTGATACTACTAACGCTGGACATGTCCGACTATCGCGATGAATGGTTTTATAAATCCACTTTGCAACAACGAGGGTTTTACCGCTATGTCGTGCGCTATCCGCGGTTTTGTTTTGTACTCAAGGAGCTGCTAGGGGCGATTGAGCCAATAGTTGACTGGCACACAAAGCTGTTTGGTTACTCCGGTGCGGGCGGCTATTTTGTGGCGCGTCAGCCAATGGAAGAATCTCTCAACCTGTTTGATGATATTTACGCCACGCTGTTACAGATGAATAGCTATATTAACGACCAGTTTGATGTGCCATTTATTGTGTTTATCCCGCCGCGCCATTGGCAATACACTGATAAGGAAGCCCCTGAGTCTTGGGAGAATGGCAGTTTTGACACACTGGGGCCTTACGCACTGGAAAACTATCGCTATTTCTCCAGCAAACAGGCAGAAACGCCGTTCCCCACTTTTACGCTACTGGACGAATTCAGATCAACGGATCGGTTCCCGCTAAATTTCCGCGTCGATTCACACTGGAATAAAACCGGAGCACATTTTTATGCAGAAAAAGTCTCCGAAAAAATAGCTCCCATATTAAACAGCAAGCTATCTCCTCTGCTTCAATAGTTCGTCATCTTGCTTTAGAAGAAAGTACGCTTAAAAATATTGTGCGAATAAGCCACTTTCTGCACATAATTTACCGTTTCAGGAAACGGCGGAATACCGTTGTGCTTAATCACATTATTTTCGCCCGCGTTGTAAGCAGCGAGCACAAACGGCGTGTTATTGGGAAATAGTGTTTTGAGGTAAGCCAAGTGCCGCACACCCGCTTCAATATTTCTTTGTGGGTTATAAATTTGCTGCATGCCGAGAGAATATTGCGCTGCCGTGCCTGGCATCAACTGCATCAAACCACGAGCACCGGCGCGCGACACGGCCTCAGGATCAAAATTTGACTCCACTTGAATAACCGCTTTCACCAAGGCCGGCTCAACGCCATATTTTAATGCTGCAATGCGAATATGCGAATCAAACTCGGAAGAATTTACCCATTTCCTTTTGTAGGGTTTACCAGCTTTGGCCCAAGTTGGTAAGTCTGCAGCTGTCCAACCCTTGCGCCCCATAAACTTACTGACGCCTTCTACATTTTCATCTTGCCCGAGCAATTTGTAGCCGTATTCGTTGCGCGGAATATTGGTCACCATTTTTTCGCCGTGTGGGCCGCGATACACATAAAACGCCGCATCCGCCCATGAGGTACACAGCAACGCCGTCGTCAAAAATAACGAACGCACCCACATGGTGTTATGGTGAGAAACAACTGCTTTCTGCTGTCTATTTGTTATCTGCATCGCATGCCTTTTCTTCATGGCGTTATTTGTCTGCATGGTAGGATGTTTGCCCATAAAACAGGGGGCAATCAACCAGATGTCAAACCTTGAGCAGGCCACCGGCCTTATTCTTACCGGCTTTGGACGCTATTTTCAATGCTTTCAGCTGATGACGCAGGGCGCTCGTGGGCTCTTTGAAAAAGCCCAATGGGTAGAGGCACAGGAAGTTTCCAGGCAACGCATTGATTTATATAAAGAAATTGTCGTTGAAATCACCGAGGAGCTGCAACAACAGCTAGGCACAGCCTGTGCCGACAGCCAGTTCTGGCGCACGCTCAAACCCGTGTTTCGCAACCATATCGAGACACTCGATAACCGCGAGCTACTAGAAACCTTCTATAACTCCGTGTGCTGTTACCTGTTTGGTCATGTGCGCATCGACGACAAAATGATGTTTGTCACAGGAGATGCCGGCACACTTCCCAACCAAACTGACGACAGCTTGGTTAATCACTACTCCATTGGCAACAGTGTGCGCGCACTGATTTATCGCATCCTCGCCGATTACCAACTCAATATCGCAATGGAAGATATTGAGCGCGATGTGCGCAATATCGTGCTAGCTATCAAAGAGCGCGTACTGCCCAACATGCCCGCAGCACGCGACGGCATCACGGTTGAATTACTGAAGTCAATTTTTATCGCAACAAAGGTGCTTACTTAGTCGGACGCATTTACAGCAGCGACCGCCAAATGCCGTTTGTCATTCCACTGATCAACAATGAACGCGGCGCGATCTATGTCGACACCTCTATTTTTGATGCTGATGATGTCAGTATCATTTTTTCTTTTACGCGCTCGTATTTCATGGTGGACACACCCATTCCAGGGCAGATTGTCGCGTTCTTGAAGCAACTGATGCCCAACAAAGAAATTTCTGAGCTTTACAACGCTATCGGACAAAATAAACACGGCAAAACCGAGTTCTATCGCAGCTTTCTGGAGCACCTACAACACTCTGATGATCAATTCATCATTGCCCCTGGCATTAAAGGCATGGTGATGTCGGTATTTACGCTACCCTCTTATGGCATTGTGTTCAAAATCATTAAAGATCGTTTTGATCCTCCCAAAGAGATGAGCCATGAAACCGTGCGCGAAAAATACCGTCTCGTATCGCGACATGACCGCGTAGGCCGCATGGCAGACACACAAGAGTTCAGCCACTTTCGCTTTCCACTTCAGCGCTTTTCAAAAGAACTACTCGACGAACTAAAAACCGTCGCTGCCTCGCAACTGACTTTTGAGGGCGACGAACTGGTGATACGCCACCTGTACACCGAAAGGAAAATGACGCCGCTAAACCTCTATTTGAATAGTGCAACAGACGAGCAAATTGAAGAAGCGATGGATGAATACGGCAATGCCATCAAACAAATTGCCGCCGCCAATATTTTCCCCGGCGACATGCTGTTAAAAAACTTTGGGGTTACTCGTCATGGCCGCGTTGTTTTTTATGACTACGATGAAATTTGTTTCTTAACAGAATGCGTATTTCGTGAAATCCCAGAACCGCAGACCGAAGAGCAAGAAATGGCATCTACACCTTGGTACACCGTGGGACCTTTTGATGTTTTTCCCGAAGAATTCCGCTTGTTTTTTACAGGAAACCCCAAGGCTAAACGCGCGTTTGAGAAATACCACAGCGATTTATACCATGTTGATTTTTGGCGTCAGATGCAAGATCGCATCAGCCACGGCAGCGTAGAAGATATTTTTCCTTATCGCCGTAAAAAGCGTTTTACGCGAGAATTATCATCGCCGCGTTTTGACAATATCGCCGCATTACCATAGCACGCAGCAACTCACCATGAAAACACTCGTACTGGCCTCCTCCTCACCGTACCGCAAAGCCCAGCTGGAAACACTGAGATTGCCCTTTGTGTGCGCCAGCCCCGACATCGACGAATTCGCACTGACAGGAGAATCCGCATCGATACTCGCTGCGCGCTTGGCCGCCGAAAAAGCGCAAGCGATTGCAGAAAAATTTCCTAACGCTTTTATTATCGGCGCCGACCAAACACTCGCCTTTGAAGATCAGATATTGGGAAAACCGGGCAGCTATGATGCTGCTGTACAGCAACTGAAAATACTCAGCGGCAAAACAGTGGTGCTGCACAGTGCACTTGCATTATTAGATGTCATCAACAACAAGCTGCAACAAGCAGTGATTCCAACCACGGTGCGCTACCGCACGCTCACTGACGAACAAATTGCATTTTATTTACAACAAGACAAACCCTTTGATTGCGCGGGCAGTTGCAAAAGTGAATCGTTAGGCATTGCACTATTAGAATCTGTGACCAGCAGCGATCACAGTGCATTAGTGGGGCTTCCGCTGATTGCACTCACCACTATGCTAAACAATGTGAATTTGTCGCCACTGCAGGCACAGACGACTAAAAACTAAAACCCGCCGCCTATCACATCAGGATAAGCGTGATGGCGATCAATGATGATGCGCGCCGCTTCATCAGCCGTATCCACCAACTGAATCAAATCTAAATCACCCTCACCTATACAGCCAGAAGCTAGCATCGTTTTACGCAGCCAATCCATCAAACCACCCCAATAATCGCGCCCCACCAGCACGATAGGATATTTGGAAACTTTTTTTGTCTGCACCAAAGTCAAGGCTTCAAATAATTCATCCATCGTGCCAAAACCACCCGGATAAATTGCAAAACCGACCGTATGTTTTACAAACATCATTTTTCGCACAAAAAAGTAACGAAAAGTCATGGTGGTTGTTTGATAGCGATTCGCCCCTTGCTCAAATGGCAACTCAATATTTAACCCGATAGAGCGCCCACCTTGCTGAAAAGCGCCGCGATTAGCCGCTTCCATAATGCCGGGGCCGCCACCGGTAATCACAGCTAAACCCGCCTCAGCTAACAACTGCCCGAGTCGACACGCATCTGCATAATATTCGTCAGATTCTTGTAGCCGAGCGCTGCCAAACACCGTCACCGCAGGTCCCAAGCCTGTTAAATGTTCTATGCCATCCACCAATTCCGCTTGAATGCGCATCACGCGCCAAGCTTCCACCATCTTTGCGCTATCCATCACTTACCCCGTTTGCAAAATTATTTGTAGGTTTTATTTTTTTATGGGCTGCACTTCAAATTGCTGCAGTGCGCGTCGATTGTCCAGCCCTAACGACCGCCAAAAAGCACAAGCCTCTTGTTTGCTGTTATTGGCAATTGACAATTTCCGATCAAACATCATTTGATTTTTTTGTTCTGCGTACAAAGGCCAAACCAACTGCTCCGCGCGATTCGGGTTGCCAGTATGCGCAAACTGTGACCAGTAATCCATCATAGCATTGGATAGTTTTAGTTCGTCGCCAGAAAAATAACTGCGAAACCAATTCATGGGAGCGTGAAAAACAAACTGCAACTCCGCACTGTGAAATGCGCCTAGCTTTCTCATCTCTGGCAACACAAACGCGGCATCTGGGTAGGTGAAGGTGTAAGCGTAAACAGGTGCCCACGGAGACAACCAATCCGAAACTTCATGGATATTGCAGGACATAAACTCGTCACCCTAAACAGCGGCCAGCGCCGCACCGGGATCCTCATATTTTTCTAAGGGATAACGCGCTTTTACTTTATCAATAATCGTTTGGTTATCACCCACCAAATAACGAATGCGTTTTTCGTAATCCTCTGCCTGCAAAGGTTTGAAGCGATATTCATGTGAAAACATAACCATCAAACTGCCTTCATCATCATTATTGCCATTGATAACCGGCACACGATTGAAGCGCCCCGATTGAAAACTTTGCTGAATACTCTCTGGGAGTATGTGCCCATCAGTCACCGGCCCCCACACACCGAAATCACCTTCGCCAAATACAAACGCAGGATCATTCGGCAGCGCCTGCAAAATTTCTTCCGGTTTTTTGTCGCGCAAACACTGCAATAAGTTTCCGCGACCTTCGCAGCCCGCGCGGATCGCCAACCATTCGCCCTGTTTTTCTGCGGCGGATAAATCCGCATTATTTTTTGTGCAAGGACCACTCTGGATAATTGCCTGCTTAAACAACCCAGCACTCACGGGCGAAGCCAAATGCGCGCAAACACTCATGCCTCCGGCTGATTCACCAAAAATCGTGACATTCTTGGAATCACCGCCGAAAGCGCCGATGTTGTCGCGCACCCAACGCAATGCAGCCTGCTGATCCATCAAACCGTAATTACCGGATACAGATTGATTGTTCGTTTTTTCTGATTCCGCTGACAGCGCTGGATGCGCCATAAACCCCAATGCGCCAACGCGGTATTGCAAGCTGACGACTACCACATCACCGCGTGCGGCCAAACGCTGCAAAGGCGTACCCTGCAAACCATCGCCACCGATAAATCCACCACCGTGAAACCACACCATCACCGGTTTAGGTTTTGCGGGTTTGATATCTGGTGTCGCAACATTTAAGTACAAACAATCTTCCTGACCGCGTTGCATATACAACATGGATTGAAAACACAGTGGCGGCGCGCTAGTAGTTTTGCGTACGCCTTCCCAGTTGGCATGCGGTTGCGGCGTTTTCCAGCGCAAGTCACCCACCGGTGGTGCTGCGTAAGGAATGCCATAAAACATATTCACATTTTCTTTGATGAAACCTTGCACATCACCTTGTGCGGTTTTAACGACAGGATCTTCCTGTTTTTCTGAGCAGCCTGCCAAATAACTACACACAACAACAAACACAGTAAAAAGCGCCGAGACATTTCTCTTCCTCATCAATAATGAGCAGCACCTTAACGCAGCCCTTGCCGCCGCCGCATTACTGTATATAATCACAAGCTGTATACATAAACAGAGATGCCGTCATGCAGGAATTAACCGCTCGCCAGCAGGAAATCCTCGATCTCATCCGCAGTCACATCGACGAAACCGGCTATCCACCCACGCGTGCCGAAATTGCCGAGCGCCTTGGCTTCAAATCCGCCAACGCCGCTGAAGAGCATTTGAAAGCGCTGGCACGCAAAGGCGCTATTGAGATGGTGGCAGGTGCATCGCGCGGCATTCGCCTGCCGGAACAGCAGCATCAGGGCATTCCCGTGGTGGGGCGCGTGGCCGCAGGCAACCCCATCCTCGCAGAGCAACACATTGAGGATTACTGCCAAATTCCCGCCAATTTTTTTCATCCCGCCGTGGATTATTTTCTGCAAGTGCGCGGCGACAGCATGAAAGATGTCGGCATCATGGACGGCGATTTGCTCGCCGTACACAGCACCACACAAGTACGCAACGGCCAAATTGTGGTGGCGCGCATTGATGATGAAGTGACGGTAAAACGCTATCAAAAAGGGCGCAGCGCGCACCAACTGACGCTGCTGCCAGAAAACAGCGACTACACACCGATCGAAGTGGATTTGCGTGAGCAGGCTTGCAGCATTGAAGGCATCAGCGTCGGTGTGATTCGACGCTGATTCGCAACACGACCACCGCAACTATTGCAGTTGATACGAAGCTGACAATCCCATTTTTTCTGCAATCGCCGCACCCGCACTGGCGCCTAATTTGCCAGCCAAGGCATCGAATGGGTTTTTCTTTGCGGTGTAATCGACAATATCTTCCGCCTTCACCACATCACGCGCTATCTGTCCTGGACTGCCGTAGCCGTCGATCAAACCCAGCGCCAAGGCTTGCTCGCCGTTCCATATCAAACCACTGAACATGTCTGGTGTTTCCTTCAAACGATTGCCTCTGCCATCGCGCACGCGCTTGATGAACTGTGCATGCGTTTGATCCAGCACTTGCTGCCAAAACGCCGTTTCATCCGGCTTGGCTGGAGAAAAAGGATCGAGAAAACTTTTGTGCGCACCGGAAGTGTAATTACGCCGTTCCACACCTAATTTGTTCATGGTTTCGACAAAACCAAAGCCAGCCGCTGTGACACCGATGGAACCCACCAAGGAGCTTTCACTGGCGTAAATTTTGTCAGCCGCCGCCGCGATGTAATACGCGCCGGATGCACCGATATCACCAATCACTGCATACAAAGGAATGGCTGGGTATTTTGTGCGCAAGCGCTTGATTTCGTCATACACATAATTGGATTGCACTGGGCTGCCGCCGGGGCTGTTAATCACCAACAACACCGCTTTCGTTTTTTTGCTTTCAAATGCCGCGCGCAAACCCGTCACCACTGCATTAGCACTGGCTTCGCTATCCTCAGCAATAACGCCGCGCACACGCACAACCGCTGTATGATCTTTGTTCGCCGAAAGTAAATTACCCGTGCCGCCCTGCTGAGCGACTGGTGAAAATAAAAACAGCGCACCAATCAAATACACGAATGTCAATAATTTGAAAAAAACTCCCCAGCGCCGCGCACGCCGCTGTTCGGTTTGCGACTCGTTGACCAGTTTTTCCAACATGTACCAAGAGCGATCCTGTTCATTTTGCGGCAGTGTTGTTTTTTTACCAAAACCAAACATATAAGTTCCTACTGTGTGAATCCGTTCAGCATAACCGATGACCAGACAGGAGGCATCCGGCTTTACAGCTCTGTCAGCTGCCATATACTCCCCCAACTCGACACAGGAAACAGCAGGATGATTAACATTAAAGTCGGCTTGGTGATTACCGCGCTCACGCTACTTTCTCTCACCGGCTGCAATAAAAAACCTCTCACCCACACCACCACCGCCGATGGCAAAGAAACCGTTTTTACGGGTGATATTGAGGACAGCATTCGCCACTCCACCCCCGACTTCCGCCTAGATCCACAGGCGCCGGCTAACGCACCCAACATCGTGATCGTGTTGGTCGACGACCTCGGTTATGCCGACACCTCTCCCTATGGCAGTGAAATTCGCACCCCCAATATTCAGCAGCTGGGCGACAGCGGTTTGCGCTCCATCCGATTTATCGCCAGCGCGATGTGCTCGCCCACGCGCGCCGCGCTGCTCATCGGTCTCCACGATCAGTCAGCTGGTGTGGGCTGGGTGGCCGAGTGGGACTTCGGCTACCCCGGCTATCGCGGTGAATTGGCACCCAACGCCGTCACCCTGCCGCAAATTTTGCAACAACACGGCTATGCCACTTACGCCGCTGGCAAATGGCACCTCACCAATGGCGAACACCGCTCGCGCATCGGCCCTTTTAATTCGTGGCCGACACAAAAAGGCTTTGATCGCTACTGGGGTTTCTTAGAAGGTGAAACGGATCAATTTGAACCCGCTGAAATTGTCAGCGGCAACGAAGTCCAAGCCATGCCGAAAACGCCCAACTATTACTTTCCCGATGATTTGAGCAATCACGCGATACAAATGATTAAAGATTTGCGCGCTGTGAATCGCGAAAAACCTTTCTTCCTGTATTACACACCGGGCGCTGTGCATGCTCCGCATCACACCAAACCGGAGGATCGCGAACGCTATCGCGGAAAATATGCCGAAGGTTGGGACAAAATTCGCGAGCAGCGTTTAGCGCAACAAAAACAACTCGGTATTGCTCCGCCCAATACGCAACTGACACCACACAACCCGAAAGTTGGCGACTGGAATGCGCTCACCGCTGATCAGAAAAAAATGTACGCCGGTTTCCAAGAAAATTACGCAGGTTTTGTCGACAATCTGGATCAACAAGTTGGCAAGTTGCGCGCTTACTTGCAACAAACCAATCAACTGGATAACACCATTTTTGTTTTTCTCTCAGACAATGGCGCTAGCCCAGAAGGTGACGCAGAAGGCCAGTGGAATAGCTTGGCGTACTACCACTACAACAAAACCACCACGGCAGAAAATTTACCGCACCTCAACGAACTGGGTGGCCCCAATACGCATCCGCACTATCCACTGGGATGGGCGCAAGCGAGTAACACACCGTTCAAACACACCAAGCGCACCACGCACGGCGGCGGCGTAAATGTGCCATTTATTATTAGCTGGCCGAAAGGCATTGCAGCACGCGGTGAAATTCGTCCGCAATTTCACCATGTCAACGATCTTGCGCCCACACTCCTAGAACTGCTGAACATTCCTCAGCCTACGCAATATCAAGGACACGCTGTCAAACCAATGGAAGGCACGAGCTTTGCCTATACCTTCACGCAAGCGCAAGAACCTTCACACAAAAAAGAACAGTATTACGAACTAGAAGCCAATCGCAGTTATGTCGCCGACGGCTGGAAAATTGCGGCCTACCGTGAAGGCAGCCAAACCTTTGATGAACCGCAGTGGGAACTGTTTGATCTCAACAATGACTTTTCGGAATCCAAAAATCTTGCGGCTGACTATCCTAAAAAAGTGAAAGAGCTGGAGAAAAAATGGTGGGCAGCAGCCGAGCGTTACAACGCACTACCGTTGGTCGATGTCGGCTTACTCGAACGCGCGCTGTATTCAAAATTTGTACTCTTGCCACAACCCAATCACATGGAATTTCCTGTGGGCGGCAGCACTGTGCCGCACAATCTTGCGCCGATTTTGCCCGGCAAGTCTTATACCATTACAGCCAATATCCATCGCGACAACGCGCAACAAAACGGCGTGATTGCCGCACAGGGCGACAGATTTTCCGGCTACTCCTTGTACTTGAAAGACAATCATCTGGTGTATGAGCGCAACACCGGTATTGATGTGATCCGTCTGGTTTCTAACGATCCCGTTCCCGTAGGCAACAGCACCGTGCAACTGCGCTATGACAAAGTCTCCACGGGTTTCGCTGTAGCAAAAGGTTTATTTTCAGAGGGTCTCAGCTTCAACTTGTTGAGCGTGTTGAAAGGCTCCGGCACCCTACTAATCAACGGCAAAGAAAATGGCAGTGTGGTCATCAACCAGCCCTTTATGGTGGGTTGGGAAGGCTTGGACATTGGGCGCGATACCGGCTCTTCTGTGTCACCACAATACGAAGCGCCCAATGCATTCGGCGGCCAGCTGACGCATGTTTCTTATGACACTTGGTAATGACGCAAGACCGTAATGTTCGGAGTATTCTTCACCCACACAGATCACAGTTGATGAGGTAAGTCATGGCAGCGCATAACACACGCCCCCTGCAAACACTGCTCTCGCCAGCGAAACTGGTCGGTATTGCCGCCTGTTTTTTCTGCAGCAGCCTGCTGGCACAAACAGCTGCCCCAACCGCCAAAACCATCACGCTCGCTGCCGATGAATGGTGTCCCTATAACTGCGCTGAAGAAGACAAAGCCAAACCCGGCTACATGATAGAAATTGCCCAAGCCATTTTGGGCAAAGCCGGCTACACCGTTGAATACAAAACCATGGCCTTTCAGCGCGCCATGCAGGAAGTATTGAACGGCACATTGAGCGGCGCTGTTTGCGTTGACACCCCTACCTTGGCCGAGGCAGAAACGCTGTATCAGAAAACCAATGGCAAACCGGCTCGCTTTATCCAAACCGCAGCAATGGGCATGCCCAGTGTTTCAATTTTTACTGCCAGCAACAGCACTTGGAGTTTTGACCCCGCCAACCCTGAAGCGAGTCTCAAGGCTCTGGGTGGCAAGGTGGGCATTCCGCAGGGCTATTCCTTTGATCTCTCACCCACTTTGCAAAAGATGGGCTTGTTGGTAGAAATCTCTGGCGACGCTCCATTACAACAGCTGCTGAAAATGCTCGACAGCGGCCGGTTAGCGGCGATCATGGACGATGATGCCGTCATTCGCTACGAAGCCGCACAAATCGGGCTAGGCAATAAAATCCGCCTTGCGGGCAATACCGAAGAACCACTCGCCTGTACCATCGGCTTCAGCACCGCGGACCCAGAGTATGTCGAGCTGTTAAACAAAGGGATAGCTGAATTACGCGCCAATGGCGAATTGGCAAAAATACTTCAGCGTTACAACATCAAAGATTGGAAGTGATGATTTGAAACTGTCTCTACAATTTATGAAACACAGCGTTGTCGCCCGTATTTTACAATATGCGGTGCTGGCGGTTTTCGCTGCCATGTTTCTCAATGCGGTGATCAAAGGTATTTATATACGCGACAGATTTACCGATCAGCATGTTGCTTCCGTGCGCAATTTGGGCGATTTCATTGCGCCGTCGCTGTCGCAGGCTATTTGGAATTTTGATGATGCGGCGATCAAAAAATTGCTGGATAGTGCGCAATCGGTATACGGCTTAACCGATTGCAAGCTGTTGGGCGAGAAAGGCAATGTGCTGTATCAGTGTCAACGCAGTGCAGTAGAAGCAGAAAGCGAATACAGCCAAGAAAACTTTGATGTCATCGCTGATGGCAAGGTCATCGGCAAATTGGAATTGTTTTACAGCACCAGTAAAGTCAAACAGGTATATATCGGTTTCCTCACTTACGAAATTCTGCTCTCGGTTTTGTTGTTTATTGTGTTGATAGTAACCGTGGCCTACATCGTGCGCCGTTTTGTCAGCAAACCTATCAACGACATCATCACTACATCGGCACTAATTGCCCACGGCGATTTAACCCAAAAAATCATGGTCGACTCCGAAGATGAACTGGGACAACTGGCGCGCTCGTTCAACCGCATGGTGGATTCTCTCAGCGAACTGGTAGAACAGATACAAGCCAGCGCCGAAGCATTAACCAAAGAGCTCAATGCATCCTCTGCTTCGTTAGCACATATCACCGAAAGCTCACAGCACCAAGAGCAGGCGTTTCTGCGCATGCGTGAAATGTTTGATCTTTCCGCCAGCATGGCCAACAACGCAAACGCACTGGCACAAAACACGCTCGGCGACACAGAAAAATCGCGGCAAGGTATGCAAGATACACTGGGCGCGATGGGTGAAATTAATCAAACCGCACAACAAATTGCCGACATAGTGGAAAAAATTACTGGCATCGCCAAACAAACGAATTTGTTGGCTTTGAATGCGACGATAGAGTCAGCGCACGCCGGCGAACACGGTCGTGGTTTCGCGGTAGTTGCAACCGAAGTGCGAAAACTGGCTGAGCAAAGCGGTGATTTTGCGAAAGAAACTTCGCGCATGTTGCAGCAAACTAACGAAAAAATTGCCGGCGGCGTAGCTATTTCAGAATCTGCCAGCACCAGTATTGCGCATGTCATTGCCAATTACGGCGATATTGCTGACAGCATCGCGCGTATTTCACAAACGGCGGATGAGCAAATTCATCTCGTCAATGATAGCGTCGATACGCTAGAAGCCAATTTGCAGCTGACGCGCAATGTGATTGAAGGGCATCGCGCCATTGATGCACATGCGCAGCAGTTGGCGGAGATGGCGAAAAAATTCCGCACTTGGTCTGCGATACATTTGCATTTCTAAACACCACTACGGCTCTCCATCAATGGTGCAGCGGCACCACACCCACTTGCGGCATGTCCGCCAAACCGATATCACGGGCGTGCTGTTCAAACGCTTTGTTCTTCCAGAAGAATGCGCCCGGCATTGTGGTAGGCACCACTAACACATAGAACAGGGCGCGCCCTATTAACGCGGTGAGCAGCACCGAGCACAGCAGAGCCGTCCAACTCAGCAGCGACAGCACACCCTCACCGGCAAACAGCGCCAACGACAGCGCGATCAGCGCGTTCACAGCGAGCAAGCCGTTGCGCGCCAGATAAGTTTTGCCAAAGGTGGTGCACTGAATGTAGAACGAAGCGGCACCCTCGTGCTCGGCGGCGTGTAAATCATGGCGATGCAAGTACAGACCCACGCCTTCCACCACCATACCCAGCGCCATTAACACACCCAACAGCGACAGCAGCGGCAGCACACTCGCACCCGTCCATAGCAAATACGGCACAGCGAACACGCCCACCACCGCACTGCCGAGATTCAAAATCGTGCCTACAAAGGTAAAACCCGTGTGCTTGTGGTCCCAAAACGGCCGCGCCTTGATACGGTAGCAGCGGTACATGTAATACAGCGCCACCGCCGAGGCCAGCACACCCAAACCGGCGAACACCTCGCGCGCCAGCGCCAGCGGGGACAACCACGCGGCTGGCAGTGCGCCCGTCAGCATTTGCACCCACGAGTTTGCCGGCAAGGCCGCCAGCCAACTGAAGCCGGCGAATGCCATAAACAACACGATGCCCAAGCCTTCACGCGACACAGGCGAGTGGCGCAAGTTGTTGAATCCGCGATAAAAACGCATCGGTTTGCCGAGGTGGATGGTGGACATCAACAGACCCAGCGCAATCAGACCCAGCGCCACCAGCGTGATGACATCGGCCACCGGCGCTTGTGCCACTTCCAGCAGGCCAGGCACCGCGAACCATTTGCCCAGCGTCAGCATGGCGAATGCACCCGCCGCTGCCTGCGCCGCCAGCGTAAAAATCACCAACGGATTTTCACGCGATGACAACTTGCCGAAGTTCCACGAGCGCTGCATACCCGTCTTGTGGTCCACCATCGGGCGGTAGTGACCCGCCGCGTCATCCTTGCGGTATTTAATCGGCATGGAATCGGTGCGCGTGACTTCGCGCGGCATGGATTTAATTTGCTGAAAACGAATATTCGGCTTGGTGATAGACGGATCAGGAAAACCAGGAATGCGCGTATCAATCTGCTCGCGGTTATCTGGCATGTTTTCCACCACGCCAAAATTGAGTGCATTGCCAACACAAGCAGAAACGCAAGCGGGTTTTAAGCCGACTTCCAAACGGTCGACACACATATTGCATTTTTCAACGCGGCCTTTCACTGGATCCAACTGCGGCGCGTTGTACGGACACACCCAAGTGCAGTAACCGCAACCAAAACAAATTTCCGGATCCTGAATCACCGCGCCGTATTCCGCGTGCTTGGTGTAAGCGCGCGTTGGGCAGCCTTTCAAACACACGGGGTCATCGCAGTGATTGCACGCCATAGAAATATTCATGCGCGTGTAATTTGGGTAGGTGCCACCTTCCACATAACCCACGGAGCGAAAACTCAAATGTGGCGGCATATCATTTTTTTCACTGCAGGCTGCTTCGCAGGCGTGACAGCCGATACAGTTGTCGGCAGTAAAGTGAAACGCGTGTTGTTTGGTGCGATTGGGGTTAGTGCTGATTTCATCCACACCGTTGATATTCAAACTCACACCGCGATCCGATGCGAGAATAATCGGGTTGCCGTAGCGGTTGGTGTCCTGCGTCACTGGATCATTCAGCAGCGCATAAGCTGGCTCGTTATCGCGCACCGGAAACAGCGAGGCCGTCGGTTTTTTGGCGATGAAATCGGCATAACCCACCGTGTTGTCTTTTACGTTCTGGCTTTTGCAGCCGCAACTGCCGCTGCCGCAACCGCCCTGCTTGGCCGCTGGCGCAGCGTTGTTTACAGATCCAGCGGCAGTCGGTACAAATTCATTCACACTCATAGCTCACCTCAAAACTTGCGCATTTGCACATTGAGTCGCGCAGCTTCTTCTTGATCGGTTTTTTCTATCCGCACCGAACACTGTTTGAACGCCGGCTGGCGCGAATGCGGATCCAGCAAACCCAGCGTCAACCGATTGACGCAATCGTGAAAATGGAAGGGGATGAACACCATATTGTGTGGCACACGCTGAGTTAATTGCGCCATTACCACCGCATCGCCACGGCGCGACACCAAGCGGACATACTCCATGTGTTGCACACCCAATTCGTGCGCAGCATCAGGGTTGATCTCCATATACGGCGTTGGGCTAAACTTGTTGCAGTTGCCCACTTTTCCGGTTTTGGTGCGCGTATGAAAATGTTCAACCACGCGACCGGAATTGAGCCATAGCGGAAACTCGCTGCAAGGTTTTTCATTGTTTTCGATATAAGGCATTGCCAGTAAACGCGCTTTGCCGTCGGGAAATTGAAAAATACCATCGGTATACAAACGCGGGCTGCCGCCTTCATCGCCTTCGCGCATCGGCCACTGAATGCCGCGTGATTGTTCGATCAAGTCATAGCTCATGCCAGAAATATCCAGCATGCGTTGATGTCCATTCAAACCTTTACCCAGTTTAGATAGCGCTTTCATTTCTTCAAAAATGCCTTCCGATGTTTCTGGAAATTGCATGCGCTTGCCTTGCTCCCAGCGTTTGGCAAGTTGCGAGAAAATCCACGCATCGGGCTTGCTGTTGGCGAACGGTGGTGCAATCGGGCGTGTGATGTTGACGCGTCTTTCCGTGTTGGTAAAACAACCTTCTTTTTCTGCCCACACCGCGCCGGGTAAATACACATGCGCGTACTGCGTGCATTCCACATCGACATAAGAATCTTGCACCACACACAGCTCTAATTTTTCTAGCGTTTTGCGAATGCGCGGCGAGTTGGGCATAGAGGTCATCGGGTTAGTGGCGACGATCCACAGTGCTTTGATTTGCCCTGCTTCAATCGCGGGAAAAATATCCGTTTCACTCAAGCCGCGTTTAGGCGGGAAAAAACTTTCATCAATTTTCCAAAACTGCGCCATTTCTTCGCGATGCTGTTGCTTTTCCAACATGCGATAACCGGGCAAACCGGAACAGGAAGACCACTCGCGCGTTCCCATCGCATTGCACTGACCAGTAATCGAAAGCGAAGTACCGCCCGGTTTTCCAATATTTCCGGTGATGAGATTGAGATTGTTGATAGCGCTCACGCCATCCGAACCGTGTGTACTTTGATTGATGCCCATGGTCCAGATGCTCATCGCCGCATCGGCTTGTGCATAAGTACGAGCAACTAAACGAATGGTGTCTTCGTCGATGCCGCAAATTTTTGCCGCAGAAGTAGGATCGTAAGCTTGCACCAGTGTTTTTAATTCTTCAAAACCCACGGCGCAGCGATCGATATAGGCTTGGTCGTGCAAACCTTCATTGATGATGACATGCGCCAAACTGTTCAACAGCACCAAGTCCGTGCCGGGCGTAATCGGCAAATGGATGTCGGCAAACTGCGCAAACATCGTCACGCGCGGATCCACCACAATCACGGGAAATTTGCGTTTTTCCAACGCTTCTTTCAAACGCCAATAAATAATCGGATGTTGTTCCGGCAAGTTGGAACCAAAAGCCAGCAAACAGCCGGTGTGTTCAAAATCGCCGTAGCAACCGGGCGGGCCATCCGAACCAAACGAGCGTTTGTAACCCGACACCGCAGAAGCCATGCACAGCGTGGTGTTGCCATCGTAATTATTGGTGCCGATGACACCGCGCGCGAGTTTGCCGAGCGTGTAAAACTCTTCGGTGAGCAACTGTCCGGTAGAAACTATCGCCACCGCATCGCGACCGTATTGCTCTTGTATGCGTTTAAATTCGGCGGCGGTTTTATCGAAGGCTGTATCCCAATCCGTGGTCTGCCACGGTTCAAAAATTTTATTGCGAATTAACGGATCCGTGCCACGACCGCTCGCTTTAAAAATCTGCGCTTCCGTCAAACCCTTGATGCACAACTTGCCACGATTGACATCGGCATCGCCCACGCCGCGCGTGGTAACTGGCACACCGTTTTTATCGACACCCACTTCGATCGAACAACCAACCGAGCAGTAACCGCATGTGGCGTACTTCCACTCTTGCACACCTTTATCGTGCAGGTGAATGGGATTTTTTTTACCGCGACCGAACAACATGGCCTTACTCCCCCAATAAAGATCATTGCACCAACAGCAGGTACAGCAGAAAAAAATTCGCCAGCAGTGACAGCAGCGCCACCGTGCGCCACAGCCCGATAGGATTGCGCGCCAACAGTGGGCTGTGACGACGCACGACCAAGCCATGCGTTTCTCCGCGCTCCACAGCCAGCAGCATTTCTTCCGCTGTTTCAAAACGGTTTTGCACATCGCGCGCGCAGGCTTTCAACAAAATATCGTCCAACCACAGCGGCACATCGTGACGATGGCGCGTCACCGGTGTGGGGTCACCAAATACAGGCTTTTGAAAAGGCTCAATCTCACCGTATGGATATTGCTGCGACAACAATCGATACAAAGTCACGCCAGCGGCATAAATATCAGTGGTCGCGGTGGCACTCTCTCCGCGCAATAATTCCGGCGCCATGTACGAAGGCGTACCGGCGGCAGTCAGTTGGCGCTCATTGCTGTTGGCGTGTAATGCCACACCAAAATCAAGAATGCGCAACACGCCGTCACTGCCCAAATGCAAGTTCTCTGGCTTGATGTCGCGATGCACCACATGCAGACGATGCAAAGCACCTAACGCACGCAACAACTGCTGTGCGAGCTGCACGATTTCATTGACAGAAAATCGTTGCCCGTTCGCCAAACGCCGCGCCAATGTTGCGCCCATGTGAAAGCGCTGCACCAGATACAAGGCACTGCGTTGCTCCTGTGGCAACACGAGTACATCCACAAAATGTTTCGACGGCATGCGCGCCATCAGCCATTCTTCGCTGATCAGTGCGAGGCGATGCAATTCATCATCAGCTACTGTGGGAGCCAATGTTTTCAACACCCAATCGCCATCGTGTTGTGGGTGACGCACGCGATAAACAAACGATTCCCGCGATTCGTGCAGCAACTCTTCAATGGTAAAACCATCCAGCACGCTACCTACTTTTAACTTCGTCGGCGGCGACAACATACGCCCCGCTGCTACGCGTTGCTGCACGCTGTCTGGCGGGGTTTGTAAACAGCGCACCACCACCGCAGAAACATTGTCTTCACTGCCCGCTTCTAATGCTTGCTCACACAATTGGCGCGTGCAGCTTTCTGGATCGTCGTACAGCAGTAAAGTTTTGAGGATCTCCATTTCAGGCAAACTGGCCCATACACCGTCGCAGGCCAGTAGGAAGCTGTCGCCCGCCTGCCAATCGCCTTCGATGTAATCCACAGCGATGGATTGATCCAAACCCAAAGCGCGAGTCAACACATGCGACATCTGCTGGTGATTCCACACATGGTCGTTGGTGAGCAGCTCCAATTGTTTATCGCGCAGGCGGTACACGCGGGTATCGCCCACATGCGCGATGCAGTAGCGCGAACCGTTCAGCACCAGCAAAGACAGCGTGGTCGCCAGTGCTGCGTCATCGCTGTTTCCGCGCTGCGAACGCAGCCAACGGTTTTGTGCCGTAATCACACGATCCAAGGCGATGGGTGGCGCCCAAGTATCTGGCGTGGCGTAGTAATCGTTGATCACACCGCGCACGGCGTACTGCGCGGCGCGATCGCCGTGGTCGCAAGCGCTGATGCCATCGGCTATCGCAAACACCGCCCCGCGCGCGGCAAAGCTCTCTGCAGAGGGTGTAGCAATGCCCACCGCATCTTCGTTGCGCGGTTTTTGTCCGGCGTAGGAATCAGCGCCTGCGCGCAGATACCGATCCATCATCAAATCCGAGCCGTGGATAACGCACCCCAAGTGGTACGCCAGCGTGTTTTCACCGACAACAAGCCCGCCCAAGAGCTCAGCGCCAACACCGCGTACAACCACAGGCCCCACTGATATGAACCCGTCAGCGACTTGCTGTAGCCGAGGCCAGCCGCCAGCAAGAAACCACCGATACCGCCAGCCATGCCGATCAAACCCGTCATCACGCCAATTTCTTTATTGAAACGCTGCGGCACCAACTGAAACACCGAGCCATTGCCCGCGCCCAACACCAACATCGCCAGTACAAATAGCGCCAGTGCGACATAGGCCTGCGACGGTGCTGTGCCCACCAAAATGATCAAGATGCCGACCAAGGTGTACACCAGCGTCAGCGCACGAATGCCGCCAAAGCGATCAGCGAGCAAGCCGCCAATGGGGCGCATCAGGCTGCCGCCAAACACGCAGGCCGCAGTGAAGTAACCCGCCATCATCGGCGAGAGACCGTACTGGTCATAGAAGTAGCCGGGCAGTGCGCCGGCCAAACCGACAAAACCGCCAAAACTCACGCAGTAAAAACCCATGAACAGCCAAGAGTCTTTGTCTTGCAGTACTTTTAGGTATTCCTCAAATTTTTTCTGCGGCGGGCATTCCGGCGCGTCTTTCGCGCACAGCAGATACACGATGAAGGCAACCGATAGCGGCAACAGCGCCCAGCCGAGCACATTGGTCCAACCGAAAGCTGCTGCCAATGCCGGCGCAAATAGCGCAGCGAATACCGTGCCTGAGTTGCCCGCACCGGCGATGCCCAAAGCTTTGCCTTGGTGCTCAGGGGGATACCAGCGCGAAGCCAGCGGCAGCGCCACTGCAAAAGCTGCACCGGCCACACCGAGGAATAAACCGAGTGTCAGCGCCTGCGTATAGCTATGGATACCAGCCAGCCACGCCACCGTGAGCGCTGCCAACATAATGAGCTGGGCAATAATGCCCGCCATGCGCGGCTTTAGGTGATCCACCAACACACCGAACACCATGCGCAGCAGCGCACCGGAAAGAATCGGCGTGGCAACTAACATGCCGCGCTGTGAAGCCGTCAGTGATAGGTCTGCCGCGATCTGCACCGAGAGCGGCCCCAACACATACCAAACCATAAAACTGAGATCGAAATAGAGAAAGGCTGACAACAAAGTCGGCGTATGGCCCGACTGCCAGAACGATTTCTGCATGGCACAACTCCATCAATAAGCAATGACAGCAGTGACAGAGCAAGCGCCGTGCCATGCGCCACAAAACGCTAAATAGATTGCCGATTTCCACGCAAAAACCGCGCTATGCACCATAAAAAGTCAACACACACAGCTCACGCACCACAACGCGCCACATATGCAGCACAGAAATTTCTTCAAACTATTTTTTTTGCACACTTTTGCAGCAGAAAGAAAAAACTCGCACCGCCATAACGCAAAACTCGCTAATTGACGCCAAAAATTAGGGTTTCTCGTCTTAACAACACCGCTGGCACGGTTCTTGATATGCATATCGCGTAAAGCATTTCGGCGCGAGGTAGAAGCCATGCAACAAGAGAAAATCGTGGTAGTGGGCAACGGCATGGTGGGTCACCACTTTGTTGAGCAAATAATGAACGACGGGCGCTACGCGATTACCGTCATCGGTGCTGAACCGCGTCCCGCTTACGACCGCGTTCATTTATCGGCTGTATTTGATGGCAGCACGCCCGCCGATTTAGCACTGGCTACACGCGAAGCGTATGAGGCCGCCGGCATTGAGGGCATTTTTGGCGAAGCGGTTACGGCAATTGATCGCGAAAGCAAAACAGTTATCACCGCATTAGGTAGAAAGTTTTCTTATGACAAATTGGTGCTCGCCACCGGTTCTTATCCCTTTGTGCCACCCGTGCCGGGGCATGACCACAAACACTGCTTCGTCTACCGCACGATAGACGATCTCGGCAATATTCGCGCCGCTGCCAAAAACGCCAAAACAGGCGTTGTGGTCGGTGGTGGTCTACTGGGTTTAGAAGCCGCGAATGCACTGCGCAACCTCGGCCTCGAAACCCATGTTGTGCAATTTTCGGCACAACTGATGGACGCACAAGTTGATGCTGATGGCGGCGCTATTTTGCGCAGCAAGATTGAAGAACTCGGCATCCGTGTACATGTCAACAAAAACACCGTAAAAATTTCCGAGCAGAAAAAAACTGGCATATTGCAAATGCAATTTGCCGATGGCGAAACGCTAGACACTGACCTCATCGTTTTTTCAGCGGGCGTGCGCCCAGACGATGCACTCGCCAAAGCTGCCGATCTAAAAATGGGCGAGCGCGGCGGCATCATGATTGATTACCACTGCAAAACCAGCGACTCCGATATTTTTGCCATTGGTGAATGTGCACTGTGGGGCGGAAAATTATTCGGCTTGGTCGCGCCAGGCTATCAAATGGCCAAAGTTGCCGCTGACGCACTGCAAGGTGGCGAATTGTGTTTCAACGGTGCGGACATGAGCACCAAATTAAAATTGCTTGGAGTGGATGTTGGCTCTATCGGTGATGCACATGCGCGCACACCGGGCAGTAAAAGTTATCGCATTGTGGATGAACACAAAGGCATCTATAAAAAAGTCGTCGTCAACGAAGACGCCACCAAAGTATTGGGCGGCGTGTTAATTGGCGACAACAGCGATTACGACACACTGCTGCAATACATGCTGAATGAAATTGCGATTCCCGGCAGCCCACTCGCCTTGATTGCTCCCGCCGGTGAAAACAAACCGGTACTCGGCGCATCTGCACTGCCAATGACCGCTACGATTTGTTCTTGTCTCAATGTCAGCAAACAAAATATCTGCGACAGCATTGCTGCCGGCTGCTGTTCGCTTGCTGATGTTAAAGCCGAAACCAAAGCCAGCAGCGGTTGCGGCGGCTGCGCGGCACTGCTGAAAAATGTGGTGGAAACTGAACTCGCTGCGCGCGGCGTGGAAGTGAATAAATCCATTTGCGAACACTTCGCGCACACACGCCAAGAACTGTTCCACATTGTTAAAGTAAACGGCTATACCACTTTCGAAGAAGTGGTGCGTTTTCACGGCAAAGGCCACGGCTGCGATATTTGCAAACCAACCATTGGCTCCATACTTGCTTCACTGAACAACGCGTATGTGTTGTCAAATAAATTAGTGCCGCTGCAAGACACCAACGACACTTTTCTCGCCAATATGCAAAAAGACGGCACCTTTTCTGTGGTGCCACGCATGGCCGGAGGCGAAGTCACGCCCGATGGTTTGATCGCTGTCGGTCAAGTCGCAAAAAAATACAATCTCTACACCAAAATCACCGGCGGTCAGCGCGTGGATTTATTCGGCGCGCGCGTGCACGAACTGCCACTGATTTGGAAAGAATTGATTGATGCCGGTTTTGAAACCGGTCATGCCTATGGAAAATCGGTACGCACAGTAAAATCTTGCGTCGGTTCCACATGGTGCCGCTACGGCGTGCAAGATTCTGTCGGCATGGCGATTCAATTGGAAAATCGTTACAAAGGTTTGCGCTCGCCGCATAAATTAAAATTTGCGGTTTCTGGTTGCACGCGCGAATGCGCTGAAGCGCAGAGCAAAGACATCGGCGTCATCGCCACCGAAAAAGGTTGGAATTTGTATGTGTGCGGCAACGGCGGCATGCGCCCGCGTCACGCTGAATTATTTGCCACCGATCTCGATGATGAAACACTGATCCAATACATTGATCGCTTGTTGATGTTCTATGTCGAAACGGCCGACCGCCTGCAACGCACCTCGGTGTGGCGTGAAAATCTCGAAGGCGGCCTCGAATATCTGCAAGCCGTTGTCATCAAAGATTCACTTGGTATTGCCAACCAACTGGAAGCGCGCATGGCGCACATCGCCGCCACTTATCAGTGCGAATGGAAAACCACGGTCGAAGATCCGGAAAAACTGAAACGCTTCCGCTCCTTCATCAACGAGCCAAGCGCGCTGGATGAAAACATTGTGTTTGTCAGCGAACGCGGCCAACCGCGCCCCGCTACTGCCGCTGAAAAATCCGCCAACCGTATCGCTGCCAAGGAGCTAGCCGTATGAGTAATGTCATCGCCATGCAACCCAAAGCCGAATGGCAGGAAATCTGCAGCCTCGACGACCTCGTTGCCTATTCCGGTATCAGCGCCCGCGTCAACGGCGTGCAGATCGCGCTGTTCTATGTGCCGGATGCGGAGCCTAGCGTCTACGCGCTCGACAATTGGTGCCCCGCCGCCAATGCCAATGTGCTGGCGCGCGGTATCGTCGGTGATATCAACGGCGAGCTGGTGGTTGCCTCCCCGCTCTACAAAGAACATTTCTCACTGACTACGGGGCAATGTTTGGAGAAAGCGCTGCAAGTGCGCGTATGGCCGGTGGCGATACACAACGGCACGGTATCTGTCGCGGTGTAAGCGACCAATAAATATTGATCTAAATCATTGACTATCGTGGCTCAATCCATAAGATGTAAATCATATACATGTTATGGAGACAGCCATGCTCAGTGAAAAAACCATCCAGATCGTTAAATCTACCGCCCCCATCCTGCAAGAACACGGCGAAACGCTGACTCGCCATTTCTACAAACGCATGTTCAGCCACAATCCCGAAGTGGCACCGTTCTTTAACCAAGCTCACCAAGGCGCGGGCAACCAACAGCGCGCCTTGGCTGGTGCTATCGCCGCTTATGCTGCCAACATTGATAACTTGGAAGTGCTGGGCGGCGCGGTCGAGCTGATCGCACAAAAACACGCTTCACTCATGATCAAAGCTGAACAATATCCCATTGTCGGCGAAAACCTGTTGGCCTCTATTCGCGAAGTGTTGGGCGCAGGCGCAACCGATGACATCATCAATGCGTGGGCTGAAGCCTACGGCTTTTTGGCTGATATTTTGATCGGTCGCGAAAAGCAAATTTACGCAGAAAATGCACAGAAAACTGGCGGTTGGGAAGGTTTCAAATCGCTGCGTGTGGTTCGCAAAGAAAAAGAAAGCAGCAACATCACTTCCTTCTATTTGGCCAATACCGATGGCGCGCCACTGCCCGCGTTCAAGCCAGGACAGTACGTCACCGTGCGCATGGCCACACCGAACGGCTCCACTACTATGCGCAACTACAGCCTCTCCGACAAACCCGGTCAGGATTACTTCCGCATCAGCGTAAAACGCGAAGTGCCACCAGCGGCCAACACACCGGCTGGCTATGTTTCCAATCAACTGCACGACAACATTGATGTCGGCAGCACGCTAGAAATCGCGCCACCTTGCGGCGAGTTTTTCCTTGATGTCAGCGAAAAACACGCGCGTCCTTTGGTGCTACTGGCTGCGGGTGTTGGCATCACGCCCATCAACAGCATTCTGCTCACTGCGTTGGATGCATTCCCTGAGCGCGAAATTGTGTTGGTACACGCCGTGTTGAATCCTGAAGTGCAAGCATTCCGCGCTTCTTTTGATGCACTGGCGCAAAAACACAAAAATCTGAAAGTTTATTACCGCTACAGCGATGCAGCGCCCGTCAGCGCAGCCAATGCCAGTAACGGTTTTGTGACTGCCGAATATTTGGAATCACTGCTCTCCGGACGCGATGCCGATTACTTTTTCTGCGGCCCGCAGCCCTTCATGGTCGCGCTGTATCACGGCTTGATGCAGTGGGGCATTCCCGCTTCGCAAGTGCATTTCGAGTTCTTCGGCCCGCGACAAGAACTGGAAAAACAACCGGCGTAATCTGCTCTTAAATGTCGACCGTAAAAAAGGCTTGCAGCGATGCAAGCCTTTTTTTGTTTATTAGCTTCCACCCATCCAAGTTTTGCCATGGGCTGCAATCCAAATTGAGGGGATTACCCGTGTGGCCATGTGTTAATATGTACACAAGCAAATACAAACGGTGATTTTATGTCCACTACAATGACCATCCGCTTGGAGCCCGCCGTCAAAGATCGACTAGATCAACTGGCTGCAGCCACCCATCGCAGCAAATCCTACTTGGCGGCAGAAGCGATTGCCGAGTACATCAGCCTCAATGAATGGCAGATCAAGGAAATCCATACAGCTATCAAGGAGGCTGATGCGGGCAATTTTGCGTCACAGGCAGAGGTTGATGCAGTTGCCCAGAAGTGGAGTATGCATGCAAGTTAGGTGGCTCAAGAAAGCGCTGGGCAATCTTGATGGTGAAGCCACCTACATTGCGCAAGACAACCCCGTCGCCGCACAGAAAGTGGCGCAAACAATCATGGACACCGTAGCGTTACTGGCGGACCAACCCGCGATGGGAGCACCCGGTCGAATTACTGGTACGCGAGAGTTGGTTGTTCCCGATACGCGCTATTTAATTCCGTACCGCGTCAAAAACGGGCAGGTTGAAATTCTTCGCGTATTCCACACATCCAGAAAACCACCTGAACAATGGTAGGTGCGTTGGTTAAGAGAAATCCCGCCACTTCAAAGTAATTACTTTTTCTGGCGTGGCCCCCAGCGAGACCCCAAGTAAAACCTCAGACATAAAAAAGGCCTGCATCGCTGCAAGCCTTAGAGAAAATGGTGGGTCGTGATGGATTCGAACCATCGACCAATTGGTTAAAAGCCAACTGCTCTACCACTGAGCTAACGACCCTCAAAAGAGGCGCTCATCTTAATGTCTGACCGCAAAAAAACAAGTATTTTTTACTGCAATTTCTGTCATTGATAGCGCGTGGGATCGGCAACACCCGCCTGCTGAAACCCTTCACGGCGCAAACGACAACTATCACAAGCACCGCACGCTGCGCCTGTACTATCCGCTTGATAACACGACACGGTCTGCGCGTAATTCACATTCAACTGCACGCCTTGCTGAATGATTGCCGCCTTGGTCAGTTGCAGCAGCGGCGCGTGGATGGTGATCGTGCGCCCCTCTACGCCGGCCTTGGTGGCGAGATTCGCCAGCGTCTGAAACGCTTCAATATAGGCAGGGCGGCAATCAGGGTAGCCAGAGTAATCCACCGCATTCACACCGATAAAAATATCGCGCGCATCCAGCACTTCTGCCCAACCGAGAGCAATCGACAAAAACACTGTGTTGCGCGCCGGCACATAGGTCACCGGTATGCCTTCGCTGACATCGGTGGGTACCGCAATACTGCTATCGGTTAGCGCCGAGCCGCCGATGGTGGAGAGATCCAGCGTTACAACTTTGTGCGCCACCGCACTGCCAACCATTGATACTTTTTCTGCTGCAGCCAGCTCAGAACGGTGTCGCTGCCCGTAATCAAACGCCAGCGTGTAACAGCTGTAACCCTGCGCTGCCGCCATTGCCAACACGGTGGCTGAATCCAAACCGCCCGACACCAACACCACGGCTTTTTTTTCTGCAGTCGCCTCAGCGCCCACGCTCATCTCCCCAAATAATTTTGTGTAATTGCAATTGCATGCGCACGGGTAAATTATCTGCCACGATCCAATCCGCTAAATCACGATAATTTAACTGATCAAACGATGGCGAGAACAACACCTCGCCCACTTTTTCATGCAACTGGTACTGGTCGATTTGCAGGCGAGCCCATTCATAATCAGCACGATCACACAACACAAATTTAATTTGATCGTGGCGATTTAACTGCGCAATATTTTCGTAGCGATTGCGCGCCAGTTCACCCGATGCGGGCGTTTTCAAATCCACCACGCGCGATACGCGCACATCGACTTCATCAATCGCCATTGCGCCGCCGGTTTCCAACGAGACTTCGTAACCTGCATCACACAATTGTTTTAATAGTGCGTGCACATTGGGCTGCGCAAGTGGCTCGCCGCCCGTTACGGTGACATAGCGCGGCTTGTGCGCCGCCACAGCTTGCACAATGGCATCGACTGTCATCGACTGCCCGCCTTCAAATGCGTAAGCGGTATCGCAATACACACAGCGCAGCGGGCAGCCAGTCAAACGCACAAACACCGTAGGCAAACCCACCGTGCGTGCCTCGCCTTGCAGCGAATAAAAAATCTCGCTGATGCGCAATGTTTTTCAGATGCAATCACAACAACAATCTAAGCAATCACATGGATTCGAGATAGCTTTTTGCCAGCGGCGCAGACTTTGAACTTCCAGCAGCAACCTCTTTTAACAGGCTTCGCGCCTGCTCAGTTTTACCCTGCTGGTTATAAATTTTTCCCAAATTGTATTTCGCATCATCCGCTTTGCTGTGGCTGGGAAACCGCTCAATGAGCGAAGAAAAAGATTTTGCGGAGCTATCCATGTCACCTTTGGTTTGATAAATGAATCCTAACCAAAACAACGAGCTACCCGCGTAATTACTATTGGGATATTGTTGGGTAACACCTTGGAAAGCCGTGCCAGCTTTGTCGTACTCTTTTTCTTTCAACAAGCTGTAGGCCGCTTCGTATTCGATCTGTCCATCGTTATTCACCGCTGGCGAATTGCTGTTTGTTGCTGCTGTATTTGTTGCTGCACTGCCATCACCACTGGCAGAAGCAACAGCGGCACCAGCTGCACTTTGCCCCATAGTCATTTGCTGTTTGCTCAAATTATCAATGGCGTGTTGCTGCTCCTCCAACTGACCGCGCATAGTCGCCACTTCATCGCGCAACTGCTGCACTTGGATAAACAAGCTGCCACTGCCCGCTTCGCCACCAGCACTTGTCGCACTATTATTTGCACCAACACCCGCCGCGCTTTGATCGGTGCCGTAAGTTTGTGCGGCGCTTGTCGCACCACCTTCATAGCCTTGATTCACCTCTGCACGCGGCTGCTTTGTGCTGAGATCAATCACTTGCGCGGGCGCTGCATTTACTGCAGCACCGAAAGACAGCAGACTCACAAAAAATGCTATTTTTTTTGCACTGTTCATCAACATATCTCCAATCGTTTTTAACTCATGTTAAAAAAACATGTTCAAAAATAAAAAAGGCCAGCCTAATGCTGACCCTTTTTTTCACCCAAAGCCGGTGTTTTTATTTAACGATTTCTACACGGCGATTTTTGCTATACGCCGATTCATCGCTGCCTTGCTCCGCAGGGCGCTCTTCACCGAAGCTCACCACTTCCAACTGGCTAGAGCTCACGCCACGCATAGACAGATAATCGGCTACCGATTTACCGCGTCGTTCACCGAGTGCCATGTTGTATTCACGCGTGCCACGCTCGTCGGTATTACCTTGCAGCACGGCGTGTTGACCAGAGCTTTTCAGCAATTCGCTGTACGCGTTCAACATTTCTTCTGAAGCAGGCTGGATGTTGGCGCTGTCGAATTCAAAATACACCACATTGCCGTATTGATCAGAAACAGAACCCCAATCGCCACTGCCAGAACCAATGCCACGCGTGTCTGCGCCATTCAGACCATCTGCGCCACTACCGCCGTTGGCAGAAGCATTTTCATCTTCGCTGCTCTGTTGGCTAGAGCAACCTGCCATCAACACGACAGCGAATGCAACACCGAGAATTTTTTGCATCATGATGGACATAAGTATTCCTTCGTAAACGAGTGAAAGATAAGAAAAATAACAGCGGGCGCGATTATAACACTCTCAATTAGTATCGCACCCCTAAAAATCACTGCGTGCGAAACGGCCCCCATGCGGGTTCACGCACATCGGCGTTTTGCACGGGCACGGTCACTTGCACACCGCCATCCACTGACACCGTAGACAACACCGAACGCCCACCGCGCTTGGTGGCGTACATGATCATGCGACCGTTCGGCGCCATAGCTGGCGATTCGTCGAGACTGGTCTGCGTCAACACGGTTACACGATTGGATTTCATGTCCTGCACGGCTGTATGAAACACCCCATCACGGCGATGGATAAACGAGAGCAACTTGCCGTCCTTGCTCATGCGGCCGTGGGCGTTGTAATCCCCCTCGTAAGTAATACGCTCCGCCTGCCCAGAGCTGACCGAGGCTCTGTAGAGCTGCGGCTTGCCACCACGGCTAGAGGTGAAAATGATGCCACTGCCATCGGCCGTCCAACTTGGCTCGGTATCGATGCCAGGGTGGTTGGTGATTTGGCGCAACTGGCGACTGGCGATATCCAACACATAAACATCAGGGTTGCCGCCTTTCGAGAGGCAGATGGCCAGGCTGCGGCCATCCGGTGAAAACGAAGGCGCGCCGTTCAAGCCGGGGAAACTGGTCAGGCGCTCGCGGCGACCGGTTGCCAGTGTTTGCAAATAGATGCCGGGGCGACCGCCTTCAAACGACACATACACAATCTGCTTGCCATCGGGCGACCAATCGGGTGACAAAACCGGCTCCGTGCTATTCATCAACACTTGCTCACGCGCACCGTCTTGATCCGCCATATACAGCTTCACATTGCCCACACCACCACCGACATACACGATGCGCGTTTGAAACACACCGCGATAACCGGTCAGTGTTTCGTACACTTGATCTGAAATGTAGTGCGCGATATCGCGCAAATTATTCGGCCCACCTTGAATCGTTTTGCTAAACATCAACTTCTGGCCGTTGATGTCGCACAAAATAAAAGTCGCGGCAAAACCGCCGTTACCCAATGGTGACAATTGCCCTGTTACCAGATACTCCGCACCGGACATACGCCAATCGCGGTACACCACTTCCGATTCCGCATGCGGAAAAGACAACATGCTTTGCTTTTCGATAGGCTTGAATTGGCCGCTGCGGTACAAGTCACTGGACACAATTTCAGCGACTTGATCGCCATTAAAACCACCGCCGCTCCAAGCAAAGGGAATCACAGCGATCGGCGTAGGATTGCGACCGCCTTTGTCGATATTGATGGTCAATCTTTGTGCGTAGACCGAAGTACACGCAAAGAAAAACACAAAAGACAGGATGATTTTCTTCATAACAATTTTGCCTCTTACATAAGAAGATCTTGCGGGTCAAACTTGAGATCGAAGTCGCTGAACATTTTAAGTTCTTCCGGCTTCATCTTGTCGGTAATATCTTTAAAAGTTTCCACTTTACGCACAGCCGCTTCAGCCGCCAAGTCAAAAGCGCGGTCACCACTGCTCTGCACCACCTGCACATCCTTCACTTGCCCGTTAGGCAATAACTGAATGCGTAACACCACCACCATGCCCTGCCGTGCATTGGGCGGACGATTCCAGTTATTTTCAATCAGGTCTGCAAACAAACCCGCCCATTTGGCGATCTGCTCATCACTCAGCACCCCTGTACGGGTGATGTCTTCGTCATTCAACATGGCTTGAATGGCCATATCAGCATCTTTACTGACTTTTTCTTTCTGAATCGCAGACTGTGCGGCTTTCTTTTGCGCGGCTTGCTTTGCATCAGGCTTCGGCGGCTCTGTTTTCTTTTCAGGCTGTTTTTTCGGTTCTACTTTGGGTTTTGGTGGTTCTGTTTTTTTTCGGCTCCGTTTTCTTTGGCTCTGGCTTTTTAGGCTCCGGTTTAGGCGGCTCTGGTTTGACAACCACGGGCGAAGGTTTATCTACCGGTTTAATTTCCGGCGGCTTTTCTTTTGGCTTTACCACTTCCGGTTTCGGCGGCTCGGGCTTCGGTGGCTCAGGTTTCGGTTTGGTTTTTTCGGTTTTTTCTGTTTGTGTACGCTGTTGCGGCATGGTGGATTTAGGCGCGTACACCAAGGCCGCTTTCATCATCGCCGGCGGTGCCATCACTTTTTGTTCGGTGTGCCACAACCAACTCACCGTCATTAGAGCCACGATCAACGCGTGCAAACCTACACTTGCCCACAGCGGGCGTATCAGGCTGTCGTCGCGCACCTCAGACACAAACTGCCCTCATTTTTTTGCCGGCGCAGAAGATGGCGGCTCGGTCACCAAGCCCACATTTTCAACACCCACGGCTTGCAAGGCGCCCATCACTTCCACCACGGTGCCGTAATCCACGCGTGCATCGCCCCACACCAACACCGGTGTTTTAGGTTTGTTGACGCGCACTTTTTGCACTTGTTCGGCAATCGCCGTCAAAGGCTGTGCCGCGTTTTGATCCGCACCGAGATTGATATAAAAAGTTTTGTCCTGCTTCACGGACACAATCAGTGGTTCTTCCTGTGTATCCATTAGCTCGGTGCTGGCTTGCGGCAACTGCACTTCTACACCTTGCATCAGCAGCGGCGCTGTCACCATGAATACAATCAACAAAACTAAGCAGACATCAATCCACGGAACGACATTGATCTCGGCTTTTTGTTCGTGCTTTTTGCGCCGTCTCACTCGCCGCCTCCGCGTGTCACGGAATGCGCTTGACGGTGCAAGATGCTAGAAAACTCCTCGGCAAAAGTTTCGTAGCGCGCCAACTGACGATTCAATCTCGCCGTGTAGCGGTTGTAGGCAATCACCGCTGGAATGGCGGCAAACAGCCCGATACCCGTGGCAAACAAAGCTTCCGAGATTCCCGGCGCGACCACGGCCAGCGTCGCCTGCTTCATCGCCGCCAAACCGTGAAACGAATCCATAATGCCCAACACCGTGCCAAACAAACCGATGTACGGGCTGGCCGATGCCACATTCGCTAAAAACGGCAAATGTTTTCTAAATATTCTTCTTCACGCGCCAGTGCCACACGCATAGCACGCTGCGTGCCTTCCATCACCGCATCAGCCTCAATGCCGTGTTGTTTGCGCAACCGAGTGAACTCTTTAAACCCTGCACGAAAAATACTTTCTAAACCGTTCACTTCGCCGTGCTGTGCGCGATCATTGCCTTCGCGATACAAACGCCCCAAATCAATGCCGGACCAAAACGCCTGCTCAAATTGATGAAAGCTCACTTCGGCATCGCGGTAATCGCGCCAGCGACGAATAATCATCGCCCACGACACCAACGACGCACCGATCAACACCAAGATCACCATTTTGATCGGTAGTGCTGCGTGCAAAAATAATCCAAACAAGGACAGCGATTGATTGGCTGCTTCCACGGTCTTTCCCCCTCAAAACAAACGCACTCAGTTTTACTGATCAAAACCGTGCTTTACTTTTTCGAACATCACATCCGGCATCGCGCACGGTTTTTGCGTTGCGCGATCCACACAGGCGATACGAACTTCTCCGCGACACAGCAGTTCTCCCCCACGGAAAACTGACTGCTCAAAAATAATATTGCTGCGCGCCACTTTCAGCGGCACCGCCGTTACGCTCAATTCATCATCCAGCCGCGCCGCGCCAAGATACTGCACATTGGCGGAATGCACCACAAACATTTTATCGTCGGAAAAAATAGCGGTTTTGCCATAGCCGAGCGAGCGCATGAACTCGGTGCGCGCACGCTCCATAAATTTCAAATAATTGACATAGTAGACAATGCCGCCGGCATCGGTGTCTTCGATGTAGACACGCACGGTCACCGCAAAGTTCACGGCTCACCCCGCTGCGGTGGTGCAATCCCCAAATGCGTGTACGCCAGCTTGGTCGCCAAGCGTCCACGCGGCGTGCGATGCAAATAGCCCTGCTGGATTAAATACGGTTCCAACACTTCTTCAATCGTGTCGCGCTCCTCGCCAATTGCGGAAGCCAAGCTCTCTACGCCCACAGGGCCGCCATCAAATTTTTCGATAATAGCCAACAGCAAGCGGCGATCCATGGCATCACAACCGAGGTGATCCACACCCAACATTTTCAACGCGATATCAGCAATGTCCGCGCTGACATTGCCGTTGTTTTTTACATCCGCCACATCGCGCACACGACGCAACAAACGGTTGGCGATACGCGGCGTACCGCGCGCACGACGAGCGATTTCTGCTGCGCCACCGGCTTCCATTTGCATACTGAGCAAGTGGGCTGAACGCGCGACAATGGAAGTCAAATCATCGGTGTTGTAAAACTCCAAGCGCTGCACAATGCCAAAGCGGTCGCGCAGCGGCGAAGTCAGCAAACCCGCGCGCGTAGTGGCGCCCACGAGGGTAAACGGCGGCAAATCCAGCTTGATGGAGCGCGCGGCGGGGCCTTCACCGATCATGATGTCGAGTTGGTAGTCTTCCATGGCGGGATACAGAATTTCTTCCACCACAGGGCTCAAGCGATGAATTTCGTCGATGAACAGCACATCGCCCGGCTCCAAGCTGGTCATCAAAGCGGCTAAATCGCCCGCTTTTTCCAACACGGGCCCTGAAGTCGTTTTCAGCGCCACGCCCATTTCAGCGGCGATGATGTTGGCCAGCGTGGTTTTGCCCAGCCCCGGAGGGCCAAAAATCAGTGTGTGATCCAAAGGCGCACTGCGCTGGCGGGCGGCCTGAATAAAAATTTCCATCTGCTCGCGCACTTGCGGCTGGCCGACATAATCCGCCAAACGGCGCGGACGGATGGCGCGATCCTGATGATCCTCGCGCTCCTGCTCGACGGGCGACACCAGTTGGCGCGCCTCGGGAAACTGGTCTATTTCGATCATCTAACGCAGGGCTCCACACACAGAAAAACAGCACGAAAAATACGGCTGACAAACACCAGTCATGCTATCACAAGCCCTTTGAAAACCAGCCCAATTCCTTGACACTCCCCATAGCCGCGCCTAGCATGCGCCTGCTTTTCCACCCTACCTCAGCAGGCTTTTCGTGCTCTCCTTTCATCAAGCCGTCGCAGAAGATTTTGCCGCCGTAAATGCGCTGATTATTGAACAGCTGCATTCGCGTGTTGCCTTGGTGGAAAACATCGGCCACTACATTGTGGATGCAGGCGGCAAACGCTTGCGACCGCTGCTCGTTCTCCTTGCTGCGCGCAGCCTCGGCTACAACGGCAAACAGCATGTGGATATGGCGGCTGTTATCGAATTTATTCACACCGCCACGCTATTGCATGACGATGTGGTGGATGTCTCTGCGCTGCGCCGCGGACGCGCCACCGCCAATGCAGAATGGGGCAACGCACCCAGCGTGCTGGTGGGCGATTTTCTCTACTCGCGCGCGTTTCAAATGCTGGTGGCGCTCGGCGATATGCAGATCATGCAAATCATGGCCGACACCACCAACACCATCGCCGAAGGCGAAGTATTGCAACTGGTCAACGCCGGCGACATCACCACCAATGAAGAACGCTATCGCCGTGTCATTGCCTGCAAAACCGCGCAATTATTTGAAGCGGCGGCGCAATGTGGCGCGATCATTGCTGGCGCCGACACCGACACACAAAAAGAATTTGCGCAGTACGGTCATCACCTAGGCATGGCTTTTCAACTCATTGACGATGTGCTGGATTACACCGGCGACAGCGCAGAAATGGGCAAAAATATTGGCGATGATTTGTCGGAAGGCAAACTCACCCTACCACTCATTTACACGCTGCAATTTGGCGAAACCGCTGATGCACAATGTATCCGCGATGCCATCACGCACAAAAACACGGAACAGCTGCCGCGCATTATTCAAATCGTGCAAAACAACGGCGCGCTACAGTACGCCGAACAAGCCGCGCTGCGCGAAGTGGAATCCGCACTCGGCTGTTTGAACACGCTGCCAGCATCTCGCTACCGCGACGAACTGACCGCACTGGCACATTTCGCCATCAAGCGCCGCACATGATTTAACATACGCGGTGTAAACGAGGCATCAAGGAGCCTTCTGTGACCGCACCAACTTTTGCACAACGCTTTGCCTGCTGGCCCGACTTGCAAGCACACCAGCAGCGCTTGCAATCACAAACATTACTGCAATTGTTTGATAACAATCCCGATCGCGTCACGCAACACACTATCGAAGCCGCTGGCTTGCGCTTGGATTACTCCAAAAACTTTATCGACGGCGCACTCATTCACTCATTGATGCAATTGGCGCGACAAGCCAATTTGCCCAATGCCATCACGCAATTACTCACTGGTGGTGCAGTTAATAACACCGAACAGCGCCCCGCCATGCACACGGCGCTGCGCTCGCCCACACCTGCCATTGAAGCAAAGGCTATTCAACAGGCTTTCGCACAAATGGAAACGCTGGTGAGCGATATTCACAGCGGTAAGTGGCGTGGCTACAGCGATGAAACCATCACCGACATCGTCAACATCGGCATCGGCGGCTCCGACCTCGGCCCGCAAATGGCTACCCATGCACTAAAGCCGTTTCACACTGGGCATGTGCGTGTGCATTTCGTTTCCAATGTTGATCCGTCTTGCCTGCAAGATTTACTGCAACATTTGGCGCCGGCGCGCACGCTGTTTATCGTCGCGTCAAAATCTTTCACTACTTTAGAAACGCTGCAAAATGCGGAAGCCGCACGCCGCTGGTTGCTCGCCACAGCATCCAATAATCAAGCAACCGCACGCCATTTTGTTGCAGTTTCCAGCGCAGTAAAAAAAGCAGCGGATTTTGGTATTGATGCCAACAATATTCTGCCAATGTGGGACTGGGTGGGCGGTCGCTACTCACTGTGGTCTGCCATCGGCTTGCCAATTGCACTCGCTGTCGGCATGCCACACTTTCGTGCGCTGCTCAGCGGCGCGCACGCCATGGATGAACATTTTCAACAGGCACATCTCGCACACAATATGCCGGTGATGCTGGGTTTGCTCGGTTTTTGGTATCGACATTTTTGGCAAGCCAGCACGCATGTGGTATTGCCTTACGATCACTATTTGCGTTTCTTTCCTGACTATCTACAGCAGCTTGACATGGAAAGTAACGGCAAACATGTCAATCACGCGGGCGCTGATGTGCCTTACGAAACAGGCCCAGTAATTTGGGGATCGGTTGGCACCAACGGGCAACATTCGTTCCATCAGTTATTGCATCAAGGCACGCACTGCATTCCTGCCGATTTTATTTTGTCGCTGCAACCGCATCATCCAGAATGCAGTGAACAACATCGCCACTTACTCGCTAACGGTTTGGCGCAGAGCCAAGCGCTCATGTGTGGAAAATCATTGGCGGCTGTTGAAGCAGAACTGCAACAACAAGGATTCAACGCTGATGTCATTGCACAATTAGCACCGCACAAAGTGATTACTGGCAATCGCCCCAGCAATATCATCAGCATTGAACAACTCACGCCGGCAACACTGGGTGCATTGATCGCGCTGTACGAACACAAGGTGTATGTGCAAGGCGTGTTGTGGGATATCAATTCGTTTGATCAATGGGGTGTGGAGCTGGGCAAGCAGTTGTCTGGGCCAATTTTTACTGCGCTATCTGGTGGCGAGAGCGGCAGCTTGGATGCCTCTACCCAAGCCAGCATCGCGCGCTATCGCCGACAATAATTGCGCAAAACAGGCACTTTTTGCGCGTTTGGTGACAAGGCTCACACTTCAAACACTAACCATCACACTGAAATTACTGCACCAAAGACATAATTTATGACTACAGAAACCACGCCGGAGCATGCTGTTATGAAAGATAAATTCATCGCCAAGGTGCCTGACTCCTATATCCCTCATCCACAGCTGTCTGCGCGCACGCAGTGGGAGTGCAGCTTCAATGCCGCTTGCTGGGTGCGACTCCTGCAAGGGCGCCACAGCAAAATCAGCCTGACTATCAAATTTATTGATCAAGACAACATCACTAAAGAAGTAAAAGTGGACAGTGGCTCTGGCGAGTTTGGTGGGAGCATCCTGCTATCTGGCCTAGTAACTATCCATGCTGTAGGCAGAATTGCGGACATGAGTGTGCACCTAGAAGTGCCGGATCACTGTCCACCGTATGTGGTCGATGAATTGTTTGTGCAAAGTACCGACAAAGCCGCCGCAAAAGTTCCCAAACTCGTTACAGTCGCCTCACTCTAAGCGCGACTGCTCGCTTCTTGCGGCATATCTTCTTTCCAGAGGCTGAGTGCATTGCCGAGCAGCGACTCGGCTAAGCCGTTGTTTTCATCTTGTTGACTCAACAATGACACGGGAACGGTGTCGAACTTCAAACCTGTCAGGCGATTGATGCGCTCTAATTCTTCTTGTTCGTATTTCGCACGAAGACGCGATACTCTGCTGCTCTCGTTCATGACCACTACTCCTCACTTGCCTTGTTTATCAACAAGCGAGATTCGTGCCAACCTCAATATCCGATTGAAATCAGCACGATAGAGGTGCAACAGCCATGAAAAGTAGGAAAAACAGCCTTCACTGACAAAAATTGTCCACCAAATGTGTCAGCCGTCTAGCAGCGCCACCAGTTCGTCGCGGCGCTGTTCCATCAAAGCCTGATTGCCGCGCGTCTCCACATTCAAACGCACCACCGGCTCGGTGTTAGACATACGCAAATTGAAGCGCCAATCGGCAAACTCCAAGCTCAGGCCATCGGTATTGTCTTCGTGCAGAGCTTCCGCAAGGTAGCGATCGCGCGCGCGCGCAATGGCCGCTTTGGGATCCGCAATTTCACGGTTGATTTCGCCGCTGACGGGATAGGCGCGCATGCGCTCCTCCACCAATTGCGACAGCGATTTACCGCTACTGCACACCAAACCGGCGACCAACAGCCAAGGGATCATGCCGGAATCGCAGTAGGCAAAATCGCGGAAATAATGGTGGGCACTCATTTCGCCGCCGTATACCGCGTCTTCTTTGCGCATGCGTTCTTTGATGAAGGCATGACCAGTTTTGCTCTGCACCGCGCGGCCGCCAAACTGCTCGCAAATTGCCAGCGTATTCCAAGTCAAACGCGGGTCGTGCACGATTGCCGCGCCTTTGTCGCGCGACACAACCGCTTCTGCCAACAAACCAACTACATAGTAACCTTCGATGAAGTTGCCTTTTTCATCGAAGCAAAAGCAGCGATCGAAATCGCCATCCCAATCAACCCCCACATCCGCGCCCGATGCTTTTACGGCATCAATGGTGGAGCCGCGATTTTCTTCCAGCAGTGGATTCGGCACACCATTGGGAAATGTGCCATCCGGCTGGTGATGCACTTTGACGAATTGAAACGGCAAATGTTTTTCCAGCGCATCCATCACTAAACCTGCGCCACCGTTGCCGGCATTGATAACAAATTTCAGTGGCTTTAATTGGGCACGATCTACATAACCCAACAAATGCTGCACATAGGCGTCGCGCGTGGATTGCGCTTGATAATTGCCCGCACCCAGCGGCGGCGCAAAATTGCCGCTTTCAGCCAAGGCTTGAATGTCTTTCAAACCGGTGTCACCACTGATGGGACGCGAACCTTCGCGCACAAACTTCATGCCGTTGTAATCCATCGGGTTGTGGCTGGCCGTTACTGCGATGCCACCATCCACTCCCAAATGAAAAGTAGCGAAATACACTTCTTCTGTGCCGCACAAACCAATATCAATGACATCCGCACCCTGCTCACACAAACCGCGCACCAAGGCATCAGATAAGGCCTGGCTAGAAAGACGAATATCATGTCCAACTACAACGCTTTTCGCGCCGAGAAACTGCACAAACGCGCGTCCGATACGGTAGGCCACATCTTCGTTGATTTGATCCGGCACGCGACCGCGCACATCGTAGGCTTTGAAACAACTGATTTGAATAGCGCTCATCGAAACTTCTCAATACTTATTTAGATTGACGATAAATATTTTCGTAAACATAGTTTGTAGCTTCAATAAAGCCTTCCACGCTACCGCAATCGTAGCGCGTGCCTTTGAATCGATACGCCAACACGGCGCCTTCTTGCGCCTGCTGCATCAGGGCATCCGTCAACTGAATTTCGCCACCTTTGCCCGGCGGCGTTTTTTCCAAAATATCAAAAATATCTGGCGTGAGAATGTAACGACCAATAACAGCTAAATTGCTTGGTGCATCAGCCAGCTTAGGTTTTTCTACCATGTTGGAAACACGGAAAATACCTTCTTTTAATTTCTCACCTTCTACTACACCAAATTTTTCAATGTCCGCGCCATCCACTTCTTGAATAGCCACAATGCTGCAACGAAATTGTTTGTAGAGCTTGACCATTTGCGCCATCACGCCCACACCGGCTTCTGGCGGCATGCACAAATCGTCGGACAAAATTACACCAAAGGCTTGATCGCCCACCAAACGGCGACCCGTGAGAATCGCGTGACCCAAACCTTTCATTTCGCGCTGACGCGTGAAAGAAAATGAAGCGCTGTCCATCACGCGCTGAATACTTTCCAAATACTTTTCTTTGCCGGTTCCGGCAATTTGATGCTCGAGTTCATAGTTGAGATCGAAATGATCTTCGATGGAGCGCTTGCCACGACCCGTGACAAAACAAATCTCATCCAAGCCTGCTTCCAAAGCCTCTTCAACACCGTATTGCACCAAGGGCTTATTCACCACCGGCAACATTTCTTTTGGCATGGATTTGGTGGCGGGTAAAAAGCGCGTGCCGTAACCGGCAACAGGGAACAAACATTTGTTGATCATGGAAGGTCCTGTGGATAGAAATGTAGATGGTTATCAAATAAAACAACATTTTTTAAAAACGGTTTTGAACCGGCAACACCGCCGCAATCTGTCGCTGCGCGGTGCGTTAGCATACAGGATTCTAGCCGCCCGACAATCGACGCAAATCAATGCATTTCAGCGGCTTTTCTCTGGACAACCACACGCCACTCGCTAAACTGACGGACTTTTGCCGACAGGGATCGGGAATACCAAGATGAGCAGACAAAGTGCATTCAATCGCGACGAGCTACTGGCTTGCGGACATGGCGAATTGTTCGGCCCAGGCAATGCGCGACTTCCCGTCGGCAATATGCTGATGATGGATCGCATCGTTCATATTTCTGAAACGGGCGGCAACTACGGCAAAGGCGAAATCATTGCCGAATTGGATATTCGTCCTGACCTCTGGTTCTTCGACTGCCACTTTATTTCTGACCCAGTCATGCCCGGCTGCTTGGGGCTGGATGCCATGTGGCAGTTGGTCGGCTTTTATTTGGGCTGGAAAGGCAATCCGGGGCGCGGACGCGCACTGGGCTCTGGCGAAGTGAAATTCACTGGACAAGTGCTGCCAACCGCGAAAAAAGTGACTTACCACATCCATCTCAGCCGTGTGATCGAACGCAAGTTGATCATGGGTATTGCGGATGGCGTGATGTCAGTGGACGGCAAAGAGATCTATCACACCAAAGATCTCAAAGTCGGTTTGTTTACTACCACCGATAATTTCTAACCGCTGCGGAGTGCTCCTCCGCCAGCACGACTGTTCCGCTGTGCCATAATGTCAGCATCCATTGAGCAATGAGGTTTAACGCATGAGACGAGTTGTCGTCACCGGCATGGGCATCACTTCCTGCCTAGGCAGCAATGCCGCCGATGTCACCCACTCCCTGCGCGAAGGTTTGTCTGGCATCCGCTTTAACGACACCTACCGCGATATGGGCTTCCGCAGCCATGTCTCCGGCTCTATCACCCTCAACTTGAGCGAATTAATCGACCGCAAAATTCTGCGCTTCATGGGCGATGCCGCTGCATTTGCCTATCTCTCTATGCAACAAGCCATTGCCGACGCCGGTTTAACACCCGAACAAGTGTCCAACCCGCGCAGCGGCTTGATCATGGGTTCCGGCGGTGCTTCTTCTTCTAACCAAGTCGAAGCCGCTGACATCATGCGTGAAAAAGGCATCAAGCGTGTCGGCCCTTATCGTGTCACTCAAACCATGGGCTCGACAGTGTCAGCCTGTCTCGCCACACCGTTTCAAATTAAAGGCGTGAACTACTCCATCTCCTCCGCCTGTGCGACCAGCGCGCACTGTATCGGCAATGCAATGGAACTCATTCAACTCGGCAAGCAGGACATCATTTTTGCCGGCGGCGGCGAAGAAGAACATTGGTCGCTGTCCTGTCTGTTTGATGCAATGGGCGCACTGTCCACGCAATACAACGACACGCCACAAAAAGCCTCGCGCGCTTACGATGCCAATCGCGACGGTTTTGTCATCGCCGGCGGCGGTGGCTGTTTGGTGCTGGAAGAATACGAACACGCCAAAGCACGCGGCGCAAAAATTTATGCAGAACTTGTCGGCTACGGCGCGACCAGCGACGGCTACGACATGGTGGCGCCATCCGGCGAAGGCGCTACGCGCTGCATGCAGCAAGCACTGGCCACGGTGAACGGAAACATTGATTACATCAACGCGCACGGCACCAGCACCCCCGTGGGCGATCTCGCGGAATTGA
Organism: Cellvibrionales bacterium; assembly: GCA_016713115.1. Taxonomy (NCBI): domain Bacteria; kingdom Pseudomonadati; phylum Pseudomonadota; class Gammaproteobacteria; order Cellvibrionales; species Cellvibrionales bacterium. The sequence goes on from JADJPU010000001.1 coordinate 233,094, forward strand.
AAGCGGTCAAAGCAGCGTTTGGCGATGCGATTCCGCGCATCATTTCCACCAAATCACTGTCCGGTCACTCACTGGGCGCAGCCGGTGTACAAGAAGCGATTTACTCGCTGTTGATGCAGCAACACAGCTTTATCGCCGCCTCTGCCAATATCGAAACCATTGATGCCGAGGCAGAAAATATGCCCGTGGTGCGTCAGCGTATCGACAATGTCGATTTGCAGCGCGTGATGTCCAACAGTTTTGGTTTCGGCGGCACCAACGCTACGCTGGTGTTTCAAAAACTCTAATAAATAGCGAGCACAACCATGAGCGACAATGACACCGTGGAATACTACCCCGTCAGCGTCGCCCGAGCGGCTTGGTCTGACGAACAAGAAACCATTTTGTCCTGCCGTTCGCGCTTTATTGCCGGCATCGAAACAGAACAAGCGTTTGACGCCAGCTCCGAACACTATCTCGCCAGAAACAATGACACAGTTGTCGGCTACTTATGCATTGATAACGATGGTCACATCAGCCAAGCCGTCACACAAACCGAACACGCCAACGATATCGCGGAAGCGCTGATGCGTTGCGCTGTGTTGGATACGCCGCAGCGCGGTTTCGCACGGCTCTCTGCACCCACTTCGCATCCATGGAACGCCATCTTTTCCACCTTGGGTTTTTCCACCGAACGCAGCATCAACCCCAAAGTCACCGTGCTTTTTTTGCCACCAGATCGCAGTTTTATTACCAGCGGCTCTGATTTGGTGAGATTGGAATCCATCGATGAATTTCGCGCGCTGTCCGTTGAGCTCGTGCAGGCTGCGCGTTTTGGTTTGCTTATTTTTAGCGAAGATCTTGAAGACTGGCTGTACGACAATGATGCCTTCGCCGATGCGGTAATGAGTTTGGTGCAAAGACAGCGCAACACTAGCGTGCGCATACTCATACGCGACACCAGAGTCATTCTTGAGCGCGGGCATCGCTTACTGCGCCTCAGTCATCGCGCGTCTGAAAAAATTCAGATCCGCAAGTTGCCAACCACGGTTGCTGAAAAATTCCCCAATTATCTGATCACCGATGACAAAGGCTTGCTGTTCCGACAAAACCCTCAATCAATGCAAGGCATCGGCTATCACGACTACCGTGCACGCGTAAAACCGTTGTTGGAGGATTTCAAACAACTGTGGGCGCGCGCCACCACGCCTCCCGATTTGCAGCAACGCACGCTGTAATTTTAAGCCGCCCCTCCTAAAAGCGCGGAGCAACAGCGCGCCGTTATAATGAGCGCTTCTTTCTGCGTTACTGGAAAACACCGCATGGCAGCCGCCAATGTTGACCCCTCTGAAATTGCCAAATTTGAAGCGCTAGCCGACCGCTGGTGGGATCCGACCAGCGAGTTCAAACCGCTGCACGATATCAACCCGCTGCGCTGCAACTACATCGACGAGCGCGCGCCACTGGCAGGGAAAATCGTGCTGGATGTCGGCTGCGGCGGCGGCATTTTGTCGGAAGCGATGGCGCAGCGCGGCGCACAGGTCACCGGCATCGACATGGGGCAAGCGCCACTGTCCGTAGCGAAGCTGCACGCCTTGGAAAGCGGCGTGACTATCGACTACCAGCAAAAACCCGTCGAGCAACTGGCCGCCGAGCAGCCTGCGCACTACGACATCGTGACCTGCTTGGAGATGCTGGAGCATGTGCCCAGCCCCGCCTCCATCATCCGCGCTTGTGCCGATCTCGCCAAACCGGGTGCGAACCTATTTTTCTCCACCATCAACCGCAACCCCAAGGCCTACGCCTTCGCCATTGTCGGTGCCGAATATCTGCTGAAGCTGCTGCCCAAAGGCACCCATGAATACGGCAAATTTATCCGCCCCGCTGAGCTGGCTAGCTGGATTCGCAGCGCCGGCCTGATACTCGAAAACACAACGGGAATGACCTATAACCCTTTGATTAAAAAGTATTCTTTGTCGAGCAACGACATCAGCGTGAACTACATAGTCCACGCGAGAAAGCCGAGCTAACTCAATGAAATTAAAAGCAATTCTGTTTGATTTGGATGGCACTCTGCTCGATACCGCCCCCGACTTCATTTTTTGCGTCAATCAGCTGCGTGAACAACTGGGCAAACCACCACTGGCAGAAGCTGCCATTCGCGCACAGGTCTCCAACGGCGCGCGCGCCATGACTCGTCTAGCAGGAGAACTCGGCGAAGGTGATCCCGCGATTGATACACTCAACCAACAGCTACTGACCATCTACCAAGAGGCGTTAGGCAAGAGCAGCACCCTGTTCCTCGGCATACATGACAGCCTGTGTTGGGCAGTAGAGCGCGGCATGCACTGGGGCATCATCACCAACAAGCCCAGCCGATTTACCCTGCCGCTGATGGCACAGCTGGATGTGCCGACCGCGCCCAGTACCGTGGTCTGCCCCGACCATGTCTCGCGCAGCAAGCCCGACCCAGAGCCCATGCTGCTGGCCTGCCAACACTGCGGCTGCGAGCCATCCGAGGCTATTTACTTTGGCGATCATGCACGCGACATCGAAGCCGGTCGCGCCGCTGGCATGCTCACCGTTGCCTGCGAATGGGGCTATATCGACCCCAACGAAAACATTGAGCACTGGCAGGCTGACTTCCGCCTGCGCTCCGCCACCGAAATCCCTGCATTGCTGGCTAAACTGAACGCATGAAAACCATACACACCTTGCCTGTTGGCTATTCACCTCGCACCAACCTCTTGGCGGAACGCGTGATCCTCGTAACCGGCGCTGGCGATGGTATAGGCCGCGCCGCCGCCCACAGCTTTGCCGCACACGGCGCAACCGTCATTCTGCTCGGCAAAACACAGGCGAAGCTGGAGCTGGTATACGACGAGATTCTCGCCGCCGGCCATCCGGAGCCGATGATCCTGCCGCTAGATTTGCAGTACCTCACGCCGGACACCGCGCAGGCCATTGCCGACACCATCGACGAAGAATTGGGGCGACTGGACGGCTTGCTGCACAACGCCGCCCTGCTTGGCACCGTCACCCCCATCGCCGATTACAGCCCCGAACGCTGGCAGCAAATCATGCAGGTCAATGTCCACGCCGCCTTCCTGCTCACCAAAGCCCTGCTGCCGCTGCTAACACAAGCACCCGATGCCAGTATTCTGTTCACCACCTCCTCGGTTGGTCGCCAAGGTCGCGCCTTTTGGGGCGCATACGCCGTGAGTAAATTTGCCGTGGAAGGCATGATGGAAACACTGGCCGATGAACTGGACGAAGTGACAGCCGTACGCGCCAATGCCATCAACCCCGGCGGCACGCGCACGCGCATGCGCGCCGCGGCCTACCCCGGTGAAAACCCCAATACACGCCCCACAGCCGATACACTGATGCCGCTGTACCTATACCTGATGGGCTCCGATAGCCGCGATGTCACTGGCTGCAGCTTTGATGCCCAACCCACCACATAAGTAAAACATCACAAAAAAAAACAGAGAGAGACACCGATGAAAACCTTGCTCGCCATACTCCTGTTCTTTACCAGCCTGCATGCCAGCGCTGATGTGTTTAAGTGGACTGACAAACAAGGTGTGGTGCACTACGGCGACAAACCACCCGAGCAAACTGGAAAAGATGCCTCGGCCGATACTGTGGCAGAACTATCACCCGTTCAAATTTTGAGTGATGGAAAAGTTGTTAATCCACAACAGAATACCGTTCAACTCGCCAAATTATTTGACAATGAAGGGAAACCAGCTCCAGATAATTTGCAGGGGTACGCTGAAACCGCCACAAAAATTCTCGAACAACTAAAACAAATCATCGGCAGTGCATTAGAAAACACCATGATTCAAATCGCCGCATGGCGCAATACAACACCCACAATCTCAAACGACACTATCAGCACCAATGCCAATACCAGCACCAATACAACCGCCTCCGCCAACAAAGTAGAAATCTATACCGCCCCTTGGTGTGGCGCTTGCAAAAAAGCCAAGCAATGGCTGCGTGAAAAAAATATTTCGTTTCAAGAATACGATATCCAAAATGATGCCAACGCGGCACTGCGCATGAAAAAAATGGGCGGTGGTGGCGGGATTCCGTTTACCATTATTAACGGCAACACCATTGAGGGCTTTAGCGCATACCGCTATTCATCCGCACTGCACTAACACCTACGCGCCGCGCATGGCTGTGAAAATTACGCCCACTGGATTTTTCACTGGCTTATTGTGGGCAGCTACACTATTTATTTTTGTGGCGCTGCGCCTCGACACCAGCCCACGCACTTATTTTCAAATTGATGATCAAATTGTTGTGTGGGCCGTAGACGATGCCGTCAACAACGGTAATTGGCAACCGGATTGGTATCGCCTCGGCGATCAAGCTGCACAACAAAAAGGCGTTCCATCCACCGTAGTGCGCGATGCACCCGCGCGCGATCATCATTACAACTTTAGCGGCCACATGCTGCTTTCTGCCGCCATTGTTAAACCACTGCGACTATTCGGCATCATCACACCTACGATTGTTTTGCTGCATCACATTGCGCTGTTTTGGGATGTTGTCAGCCTATTGTTTGTTGTGCTGGCTGCGAGACTGATTGGCGGATCCAACCTCGCACTGTGCAGCGCCATTCTTTACACAATTTTTCCGCTTGCCGTGCAAGGTAGCCACTACGCCAGACCCGACGCACTGCTCACGGCCATGGGGTCAATTTTATTGTGGTTAGCCCTCAAAAGGACGCTTGGAAAAACAGCACTTGGCTACTGGCTAACGGCTTTGTACTTGGCGTTGCCACTGCAGGAAAAGCCAGCCAACTGATGCTCGGCATTTTTCCTGCATTCGCCTGCTGCACACCATTGTTGCACGCGGAAAATCGCCACACAAAAACACTGCTGAATATCGCCCTGCAAGGTGCCCTGCTATTGGCTCTAGTGTTTGCCGTCTTACAAATGATGTTTTGGTTTGGCGATATGAGCGCGCGCGATTTCTGGCTCAGTGTGCGTAGTGTGCAGTTGTACTACCAAAATCCACAGCCGCCTGAAACAATGGAACACTTCAACTTTTTTATCCAACTCAACAATATTCTCGCCTATTTTTATGCCACGCTAGGTTGGCCTTTAATTCTTGCCAGTTTTGTTGGCGCAACCCTCCTCGCTCTACGAAAGCAAACATTCACCCTGCTATTACTGGCTATTCCTCTGCTATTTTTTTTGCTGTATTTCTCCAACATCCCTGCTTTTTTTGATCGCAGTTTTTGCGGATTGGCTGCAGCGATGGTTTTGTTGCCTGCCATCGGCATCACCGCCATCACACAGAAAGCCCCTATCAAAATACTTGCATGGGTGTGCTTAACACTTCTTGCGAGTTGGAAGCCCATCACCATCCAACACTCACTACAAACCAATTTGTTGCGCACGCACCACAATGACAAACGCTTGGCGTTTCAACAGCAACTCAAGCAACAGTGGTCAGACAAAACAGGAAAGACTTACTGGATCAAAAATGTAGACCGCCGCGACCTTTTCTCTCAAGCTTTACCTGAGCCACTCGACGGCAATCCGCGCATTTTTATGGTGGAAGATCTAAACGATTACAACTCGCGCCTTTATCTACAAAAATTGCGCGATAACGGCTATAGCCAAATCGCCAGCTACGAAGGCGCATTTGCTGACATGCCCACCAACAGCTTAATCACCGTACATGAAGCGGCGCGTTTTTATTATTTTGTGCGCAGCGAACACTAGTCGGCACACCGCGAATTCGCTAAAAAGCGTCCTCACACCACAAATAACAAAAAAGAATAAACTTAAGTAAATTAAATCTTTCAGTTATAAGCGGACAACCGCTAGGATGCCCATCCACTCCTAGCAACATTGGCTACTGAAGGCTTTATGCAATTCGAATTGTTTGGTCTACACCTTGAATGGATCTATGTACTGTCTGGACTCGCCGTGGGCTTTATCGTCGGTATGACGGGCGTAGGCGGCGGCAGTCTGATGACGCCTATCCTGCTGTTCTTTGGTATCCCGCCCACCACCGCGGTCGGCACAGATTTACTGTATGCCGCTATCACCAAAGCTGGTGGCGTGGCTGTGCATCAACGCAAAGGCAATATCAACTGGCGCATCACGGGGCTGTTGGCGCTGGGCAGCCTACCTGCGGCAGTGCTGACACTCTTCGTTATGCATCAAGTCGGCTTTGAAAGTAAGCATGTCAACGACACCATCAAGGTGGCGCTGGGCGCGACGCTGGTATTCACCGCCTTAGCCATCGTGTTCAAACAAAAATTGCTGCATTGGAGCCACAGCAGCAACGCCATTTTTACGCGCATGACCATGCCGCAGCGCGAAAAAGCCACCATTGTCACCGGCGTTATCTTGGGTGTTGCCGTTACCGTCACTTCCATTGGCGCGGGCGCACTCGGCACCGTGGCTCTGTTTTTAGTATTCCCCATTCTTCCCGTGGCGCGCTTAGTCGGCACTGAAATTGCACACGCCGTACCACTAACCTTGGTTGCCGGCCTCGGCCATGCAGGCTTGGGCAATGTGAACTGGGATTTGCTGGTGAATTTGCTGATAGGCTCACTACCCGGCATCTATGTAGGTAGTCATCTGACCGCCGCTGTGCCAGAAAAAATCTTGCGCCCTACGCTCGCTACCATCATGGTTTTGGTCGGCGCGAAACTGGTGATGGTCTAACGATCCAGAAACAAACACAGTGCTAACATGGCAGGAAATCTCCATACAGGACACTTTGAACATGACTTCCCTGCTTAATCAGTTGCGCACATTTTCTGAAGTGGTTTCTGACACGGGCGACATTGATGCCATCGCAAAATTCAACCCCGTTAGCGCCACCACCAATCCATCGCTGTTATTAAAAGCCAGCGTGCTGCCGGCCTATGCCTCACTGATTAACGACAGCGTCGCATGGGCAAAACAACACGCACCAGCAGCAGATACCGCCACAACGGCGCAATGGGCTGCTGTGATATTAGCTGTAAAAATCGGCTGCGAAATTTCAAAAAAAATTACCGGCCGTGTTTCTACCGAAGTGGATGCTCGTCTGTCTTTTGACACAACGGCCACTATTCAGCGCGCTCGCTTGCTCATTCAACTTTACGAGCAGCACGGCGTTACACGCGATCGCGTATTGATCAAAATCGCCTCCACATGGGAGGGTATACAAGCAGCACGCGTGTTAGAAAAAGACAACATCCAGTGCAATCTCACCCTGTTATTTTCTTTTGCACAGGCGCGTGCCTGTGCCGACGCGGGCGTGTTTCTCATCTCACCGTTTGTCGGTCGCGTGCTGGATTGGCATGTCAAAAATACCGAGATCAAAACTTTTATTCCCGCTGAAGAACCTGGCGTTGCCTTGGTGAAAAAGATTTACCAGCACTACAAAACACACAGCATCAACACCGTGGTGATGGCAGCCAGCTTTCGCAATTCTGGTGAAATTATTGCGCTAGCGGGTTGTGACAACCTAACCATCAGCCCCGCCCTGCTCGACGAACTGAGCAACACCCAAGGCACACTGCAACGGCAACTGACAGCAAACCGTGCCACGGCAAAAAACTTTCCCTCCATCGACGAAAAAACCTTTCGCTGGCAAATGAATGACGATGCAATGGCGACAGAAAAATTAGCCGAGGGGATTCGTTTATTTACTGCCGATCAAATTGCACTGGAAAAACAGCTCGCACAACGCCTCACCTGATTTCATCAAACATAAAAAAGCCCGCGGCGATGCGGGCTTTTTTCTTTCCGGATGCGCCGAAAGTTAGAAAGGAATATCGTCATCATGGAATTGATCAAACCCTGCTGACGGCGCAGATTCTTGCTGACGAGCACCGCTCGCATTTCCACTGCGGCTGCTGCCTGTGTTTTGAGCGCGTGGTTCGCTGAAACCAGTGTTATCACCACTGCGGCTATCTAACATCTGCATTTCGCTAGCAACGATTTCCGTGGTGTATTTATCCTGCCCGTTCTGATCTTGCCACTTGCGTGTACGCAGCGAGCCTTCCACATAAACCTTACTGCCTTTCTTCAAATAATCGCCGGCAATTTCACCCAAGCGACCAAAAAATACGACACGATGCCACTCAGTGCGTTCTTGATTTTCACCAGTTTGCTTGTCTTTCCATGTTTCGCTGGTAGCCAGCGTGATGTTGGTGATGGCACCACCACCGGGCGAAGTACGAGATTCAGGGTCCTTACCCAAATTTCCAACCAAAATAACCTTATTGACGCCTCTGGCCATAAAAACGCTCCTTAATCCTCTGTATGAATGAATACCGCCCGCCCGACACTGGCGAGTGGCGCTCGCGCACTATACTGGATATTCAATCAGTATCACAAGCACGGCGCAGTTATTCTGAGACGCGTAAACGATCCAGCGCCGCACGGTCCAAGAGCGCATCATCGACCTTGAGATAGGCCATGTTTTCCTCCGGCACCACCAACACCTGCGCCACACCGGTAATGGTATGCAGCTGCTCGCGCACCGCATTAGCATCGCCTTGAAAACGCAGCATGATATTCAGTAAGTATTGCGGCGCTTGCATGGTTGCCACCAACCAACACCAACCCGCAGCGGGCAACGCCAAGATCCAAAACAGCCAGCGCGGTTCCCCCCAATGCAACATCAAACCACCCAACGCACCGCCGGCAAAAGTGCCCAAAAATTGACTGGTGGAATACACACCCATCGCTGAACCTCTGCCACCGGCAAAAGCCTGCTTGCTCACCAGCGATGGCAACTGCGCTTCTAGCAAATTGAAGGCAAAGAAAAAGAAAAATAATCCCATCACTAAACCAGTATTAAATTGATAAGCCGCACCGAGAAACAACAAAGCGAAGACCAACACGGCAACAGCCAGCACAAATACTTCTTTCACCAAGCGTTTTTTTTCTGCGATCACCATCAGCGGAATCATGGCAATAAACGAACCACCTAATACAGGCAAATACACTTTCCAGTGTTCACTGCGATCCAAACTCATTTGCGATTCCAACAAACGCGGCACCACCACAAATGACGCCATGAGGATCATGTGCAAACAAAAAATACCGCCGTTCAAACGCAGTAATTGTGGATCACTCAACACGCGCCACAGTAGTGAAGGCACGGGCAGTGTGTCACGGTGCGGGGAATGCAGTGTTTCTACAGGCGGCTCTGGCAACACAAACAACACCAGAAAAAATCCTGCCACACCCAAGGCAGCTGTTATCCAAAACACACCCGACAAGCCGCTCCAATGTGCCAAGATGGGGCCCAGCATCATCGCTACGCCGAAAGAAACGCCGATGGATGCACCGATAGTAGCCATCGCTTTGGTGCGATTTTGCTCGGAAGTGAGATCCGACACCATTGCCATGAGCGTGCCAGAGATCGCGCCAGCTCCCTGTAAAGCGCGACCGATAATCAAACCGTAAATCGACGATGACAGCGCCGCCACGACGCTGCCCACCACAAACAGCGCAAGACCCGCAATGATGATGCAGCGCCGCCCCACACGATCAGAAAGTACACTCAGCGGAATTTGCAGCACGGCTTGGGTTGCGCCATACATGCCCATGGCGATACCGATTAACACCGGCGTGCTCGCCGTGTAATTGGCACCGTACAGCGACAGTATCGGCAGCACCAAAAACAGCCCCAACATACGCAGGGTATACAAAGACGCCAGCGTGCTAACTGCGCGCTTTTCCTGTTGCAAATTGACGGGCACGAGAGGACTCCAAAAACAGCGCCGCTATTCTACAGGGCGCTACCCAGAGAAGGCAGCGTTGGGGCTATTTTTGCAGGGTAATGTGTTCTGTCGATGGCGCAGGCGGTGCAGCGGGCGGCTTGACCTGCCCCATATCACTGCCGGCGGGCGCAATGTCTACGCCACTAGTGTCGATATTAACGGGCACAAACACCTGTTTTTCCTCTTCGCGCAACACATCCGCGCCCACGGCATCCAGCGACAGCTCACTCAGGTCGATGTCACGAGGAATAAAAGGCTTCTGCGGCACTAAATCTTCACCAGCCGCCGCGAGCTGATAAGCCGCGAGATTAACTTGACTCTGCACCACAGGGCGCGGAGGCTCTAACGGCTCCTCCGGCTCATCAGAAAACAATTTCGGCTTCACGATTTTCAAATGGCTGATATCCACTTCCACCGGCGCAGGCGCTTGGGTTTCGCTCGGACGCAATAAATTGGAACCCGCCGCCGACAGCGACCACGAATCTTGTGGCGCAGCGCTTACTGCAACAGGTGCAGTTGCCGCTGGGGCAGCAGAAGCAGCTGGTTGAGGTACGGGCGCGCTAGCTGGTTGCGCCGCCGGCGTTGCTGCCTGCGGTGCAAGGGTTTGTGTTGCAGCGGCACGAATTTCTACCGCAGCGCCGGCCTGCTCTAAAACGGTTTTGAATTTGTCAGCCGTGGCGCGATCACAATTGGCTTTCAACGCCAGAGGCTTGCCACTAAAAAAGTTCTCGGCTTTGGCGAGATCCATTTTGAACAACTGGGCAAAACGCGCTTTGACATCGGCCAAGCTGTGCCCCGGCAAAATTTCGCCGCGAAAGACCACATTGAACAACTCGTCTGCCATGCTTTACTCCAACTGTCCTGCACTTCGCTACAGCGTACACTGCACCGATATAATGGCAACCACTATTACAGACCGCAACCACGCAGATCGCCGATGAACCCACTCGCCTATAGCGATGCCGAACGCGCCGCTGTCTATCGCGCCATCGCTGAACGGCGCGACATGCGCCATTTTCTGCCCGACCCCGTTTGTCCTGAGGTACTGCACCGTCTGCTACAAGCGGCCCATCACGCGCCCAGCGTGGGCTTTATGCAACCATGGCGCTTTGTACGCATCACGGATACCACCCTACGCCAAGCACTGCACGCACTGGTTGAGGAGGAACGCGTTGCGACCGCCAAAGCACTCGGTGAACGCGAAGACGAATTCATGAAGCTGAAAGTAGAAGGCGTGCTCGATTGCGGTGAAGTGCTGGTGGTTTCGCTAATGGATCGCCGCGAACAACATATTTTTGGTCGCCGCACCCTGCCGGAAATGGATCTCGCCTCCGTGTCCTGCGCCATTCAAAATCTTTGGCTGGCCGCGCGCGCTGAAGGTTTGGGCGTGGGCTGGGTATCGCTGTTTGATCCACAAAAACTCAAGCAGCTTTTGCGCATGCCGGCAGGTAGTCACCCTGTTGCCATTTTGTGCATTGGCCATGTCACACAGTTTTATGACAAACCCATGCTTGAGCAAGAAAAATGGGCAACACGCGCTGATTTATCGACGCTCGTATCCGATAACCAATGGCCGGAATAGCTCACGCACGACTTGAACAATCACGGCTGATACGCAGGATTTTTTGGCAACTCAACAACACCGCCACTCGCGACCAACCATTGCTTCAATGCCTGCAACATCTCCGCGCCGCGTTTTTTTTCCACCAAAAACTGATTGTATTTTTCGAGCGGATCTACACGAACATTGTATAACTCTGTCGGCGCGCCATCGTAATACCAGATCAACTTCCAATTTCCTCGGCGCATGGCAACAGCCGGCGTCTGCGTAAAACCTTCTTGCGGCTTTAGCTGTAAATTACCCTGCTCACCTTCCTGCTCTTCCGTGCTGTCCGTGGTATAGCCCGGTAAATACCAAAATAGATCGCGCTGGGGAAATGCTCGCGACGGCGAAAAAATGAGTGGCGAAAGATCTGTTCCATCCAGTAATAGCTTTTTGATATCAATACCCGCCAACGCTGCAAAAGTTGGATAGATATCGACACCAGAAACCGGCACATCCGTTTCAGCTGCCGCTTGGTTTCCTGGCACCAACCACACCATCGGCACATGGATGCCACCTTCGTACAACTGCGACTTTTGCCCGCGCTGCGCATTGGGATCGCGCACGAAAGGATAACCGCCGTTATCTGACATCAACACGATAGTCGTATTTTTATCGAGCCCATCTTTCGCCAATTGCGCACGCAGTTGCGCAAGCCCACGATCAATATGCTCAATCATCGCCGCATATTCTGGGTAGTAATCAGACATTTCACAGAATGTTAATTTTGATTTCTTACCACAAAAAGCCTCGCGCTTTTCCTCATACTTTTTCTTGGCCTCTGCCGGCGCTTGAATAGGAAAGTGCGGCGCGTAATGCGACAAATAAACAAAAAATGGCTGTGTTTTGTGTTGCTCAATAAAGCGCAGCGTTTCTGCGTTGAGGCGATCCGTCAAATACTCACCGGCAGGTGCGTTTTGCACATTGGGCAATTGCGTGGAATACGGTGCAAAGTGTGATTGACCCACACCACCACGATGCCCTGCAATATTAAGATCAAAACCCTGCCCTTCTGGGCCGCGCACAGCGCCGTGACCGAGATTCCACTTGCCAATACTCGCCGTGGCGTAGCCATGATCACGCAACAACTCCGCTATTGTATAAACCTGTTCCGGCAAAAACATTTTGTTCTTGGGCGTTAGTAATTTGCGTTTTGTCACATCCCCCATATCGCCGGTTGCCACGGTGTACACACCGGTGCGCGGCGCGTATTGCCCCGAAAGAATCGCTGCGCGACTCGGCGCACAATTCGGTGCATCAGCATAAGCTTGCGTAAAAACCACACCATCTTTTGCCAACTGATCTATCGCTGGCGTTTCCACAAAATCATTGCCAGCAAAGCCAACATCGTGCAAGCCCAAATCATCCAGCAGAATAACGATGAAATTCATCGGTTTTTTAGTGGGTACTTGTTGTATCTCTGCCGCCACAACAGGCAATAAAAAAACCATGGCAGCACAACAAGAACGAAAAACTTTTTCATGGCACAAGCACCAAAGAAAAACCGTGCAAACACAAACAACTCAACATGCCAGCCAATACATCGTCTACCATAACCCCCAAACCACCGTGGATGTTTTTATCACACCATGCAATTGGCCACGGCTTCCAAATATCCAACACCCGAAACACAACAAACGCCAACACGGGCCAATACCACTGCAAAGGCAATGCAAACAACGCGATGCCGTAACCCACCCATTCATCCCACACAATGCCGCCGTGATCGTGCACGCCTAAATCCTGCGCCACCACACTACACAACCACACACCCAACACCGACATAACGAGCAATAACGCAGCAAACAACCATGCAGGGAAAACCCACCACAGCACGCAACAAAACGGCACAGCGGCCAGCGTGCCCAAGTGCCTGGAGCTTTGCGTGCTAAACCGCTACCCAAACCAAATGCGAGACAATGTCTCCAATCTGTAAATACTTTTGGATTGATGCTGCGATCAAAAATGCTGGAAGCCATTAGCCGATAACTCCACAAGGTTGTGCTCAGCGTCGTATGCGACCACGCCGCACTCCGCGACAATTTCACCCACGCAAAACACATGATCCAATACACGCAACGCAGCACTGTGTTGCGGCGGCGCGGTAAAGCAGAGTCGATAATCATCGCCCCCACTCAGCGCCCACTGCCGCGCTTGCTGCTGCGTAACACTGTCCCGCCACACGGATGCAATGGGCAGTGCCTCGCAAAAAATCCGCGCACCTACACCGCTGGCTGCACAAATATGCGCAAGATCGGCAAGCAAACCATCCGACACATCGATACACGCACTCGCTAACGCGCGTAATTGCACAGCGAAATCAAAATCAACAGCTGGCTGATAAAATCGTTGCTGCAAATAGTGTTCGGCTTGCTGCGAAAACTGCACGCGCTTTTCTAAAATGCTAACGCAGCGGCACCATCGCCCACAGAACCAGATACCCATACTTGATCGCCGACTTGCGCACCGCTGCGCCGTAATATTTTCTCTGCCGGCACACTGCCATGTACTTGTATGCTGATGCACAGTGCGCCGCGCGTGGTATCACCGCCGATTAACGGACAGCGCAGCTGTTGTGCCGTTTCCAACAAACCCGAAGAAAACGCTGCTAACCAAACTTCATCAATCGTCGGTAGCGTCAGCGCCAAAGTAAAACCCAGTGGCGTGGCACCCATCGCCGCCAAATCACTGGCGGCACAGCGCAAAACACGCGATGCAATATCAGAAGGATGAGCATCCGCAGGGAAATGCACAGCAGGTAATTGTGTATCAACAGATACCACCAGCATTTCACCGGCAGGCAATGCCAACACCGCGCAATCATCACCGACACCGATTAAAACCTGCTCAGGAAGATGACTAGGCGTGAAGTAGCGACGGATCAGTTCAAACTCACCAAGCGAGGAAGATTCGCTCCGGTTCGTCATGCGCGCTCAGCCTTTGGCGCGCTCGGCGGCACGCAGGTCGCGCGACAAACGATCCAATACGCCGTTGAGATATTTGTAACTGTCGGTAGGGCCAAATTTTTTGGAGAGACGAATGGCTTCTTCGATCACCACCAACCACGGCACATCTACACGCGACTGCATTTCGTAAGTGGATAAACGCAACTGCGCCAACGACACTGGATCCAACTCTGCAATATCGCGATCTAAATATTGATCAAACAGCGCATCTAATTCTGCCGTTTTAGCAATCACACTCGCCAACAGCTCATGGAAATACGCGAGGTCCACCGCGCTCATGTCGTAATCCACGCGAAACTCTGCCTCAATTTTTGCGGCAGAATCTTGCGTCAATATGTGCTGATACAGCGCCTGCACGGCGTAGTGACGCGCTTTCTGGCGCGCGCCAATATCGAGTGCGGCGGCTTCGCCGCTGGTACTCACAAGCGTGACAGCAAGCTGACCATTTCCAGCGCTGAGCTGGCGGCTTCCGCGCCTTTATTTCCGGCTTTGGTGCCGGAGCGTTCGATGGCTTGCTCAATGGAATCGACGGTCAATACACCAAAGGCAACAGGCACAGAAGCATTCAAGCTCACTTGCGCCAAGCCCTTCACGCACTCGCCAGCCACATATTCAAAATGTGGCGTGCCGCCGCGAATGACTGCACCCAGCGCGATGATGGCATCAAACTTTTTGGAAGCGGCCAACTGCTGCGCCACCAAGGGCAGCTCAAATGCGCCCGGCGCACGCACCAAAGTAATTTGTGCTTCCGCTACACCGTGACGGCGCAGGGTATCGATTGCGCCATCTTTCAGGCTCTCGACCACAAAACTGTTCCAGCGGGACACCAACAGCGCGAAGCGCGCCTTGCCCGGATTGAAATCACCTTCGATTGTTTTGATGCCTGACATGCGTGTGCTCCAGCGGGTTCTCTGTGGGCGCGAAGTCTACCACAAGCCCTCTGCGCAGCCGCCCTCAGCACGGCGCTGACTGCTACAATGCGCGCCCCGATTGACTGACCTGCTGCTGCCCATGACTGAACAGCCCTCCTCCAATAAACCTTCTCTCAGCTACAAGGATTCCGGCGTTGATATCGATGCAGGAACCGCCTTGGTGGAACGCATCAAGCATGTGGCAAAAAAGACGCGCCGACCTGGCGTGATGGGTGGCTTGGGAGGCTTTGGCGCGCTGTTTGAAATTCCAAGTCATTTCAAACATCCCGTATTGGTTTCCGGCACCGATGGCGTGGGCACAAAATTGCGTTTGGCAATTGACCTGAAACGACACGACACTGTGGGCATTGATCTGGTGGCGATGTGCGTCAACGACCTTGTGGTATGCGGCGCAGAACCTTTATTTTTTCTCGATTACTACGCCACTGGAAAATTGGATGTCGATGTTGCAGCCAGTGTGATCACCGGCATCGGTGAAGGCTGCGAGCAGGCGGGCTGCGCTTTAGTCGGCGGTGAAACCGCTGAAATGCCCGGCATGTATGAAGGTGATGATTACGACATGGCGGGCTTCTGTGTCGGTGCCGTTGAAAAAGATGAAATTATCGACGGCTCGCGCGTGCATGTTGGCGATGTGTTGATCGGCGTAGCCTCCTCCGGTGCGCACTCCAACGGCTACTCGTTGATTCGCAAAATTCTCGCCGTTTCCGGCGTAGACCCTGTCACTGAAATGCTCGATGGAAAATCTTTGGCCGACAGACTGATGGAGCCTACGCGCATTTATGTGAAATCTATTTTGCGTTTGATACGCGCTGTCGATGTACGCGCCATTGCCCACATCACTGGCGGCGGTCTGACCGAAAATTTACCGCGCGTACTGCCGCAAGGATCAAAAGCCAGCATCAACACCAACGCGTGGAAATTGGGGCCGCTGTTTGATTGGCTGCAAGCGCAAGGCAATGTCGATCTCTTGGAAATGTATCGCACCTTTAACTGCGGCATCGGCATGGTTGTGTGTGTGCCAAAAGCCGATGTCGACAACACGCTGGCCGTATTGCACGACTGCAACGAAACTGCTTTTGTAATCGGCACCATAGAAAAAGGCGCGCACGACACCGAACCCAGCGTCGTATTCAATTCCAAATAATTCTCGCGTCGCACACCTATGAGCCCACTGCCGCCTAAAAAAATTGTCGCATTGATTTCTGGCAGTGGCAGTAATTTACAAGCACTCATCGATGCGGAAAAAGAGCACATCCTGAACGCGCGCATTGTCAGCGTCATCAGCAATGTTGCGGATGTGTACGGCTTGCAGCGCGCGCAAGCTGCTGGCATTGCCACCACGGTGCTATCACACAAAACCTACGCTACGCGCGAAGACTACGATCGCGCGCTGTTAGACGCAGTGCAACAGCACGCACCGGACTTGGTAATCCTCGCTGGCTTTATGCGCATCCTCACACCGGTTTTTGTCGCACCCTTGTACGGCAAACTGATAAACATTCACCCTTCGCTGCTGCCAAAATACCCAGGGCTACACACACACCAACGCGCACTAGACGCAGGCGATAGCGAAGCAGGCGCAACCGTACATTTTGTCTCTACTGAACTAGACGGCGGTCCTACGATCATTCAAGCGCGCGTTCCAGTTTTATCCAATGACACCGCAGAGACACTGGCAAAACGTGTACTGCAGCAAGAGCACATCATTTACCCGCAAGCTGTGCGCTGGTTTTGTGAAGAACGACTACACTGCAGAAAGCACGATGTTGTGCTTGATGGAAAAATATTGTCCAGCACTGGAGAGCACGCATGAAAAAAATTCTCGCCACTATGATACTGAGCGCGCTGCCGCTAACGGCTATCAGCGAAACTGTCATTCAACATGCGCCATACACCGCTATCTATCAGGCGATGTACAAAAACTTTCCACTACAAGCCACGCACCGATTAGAACAATCTGGTGATGATTGGTATTTCTCCAGTATCGCCAGTGGTTTTTTTGGCCAAATTGAAGAGAACGCTACCTTTACATACAACGAAAAAGGCATTGTTCCCCAGCACTACATCTACAAACGCAGCGTACTAGGACAAAATCGCGAAACCGAGATTGTTTACAACCAGAAGAAACACATTGCAGCAGGCAGCAAGGACAACAAACCGTTTCAAGTACCACTGAAAGGCGGCGAGTTGGATGCGGGCACTTACATGCTGGCACTGGCCGACGACATTGCACGCGGCTATGAAGAACCCTGCTACGATGTAGTCAGCGATGACGGTGCCGAGTTGTTTTGCTTCCGCGCCACAAAAAAAGAAAAAATTAAAACGGCTTTGGGAGAGCTGGACACCGTTGTTGTAGAACGCTTGCGTAAACCCAACAGTCCGCGCCACACACAGTTCTGGTTTGCACCATCACTGCATTACGCAATCGTAAAGCTCGTGCATCAAGAGAAAAAGGTAACACGGCGTACTCGCTGGAAATCACCTACTTCAAACGCGATCAGTAAGTGCGTTTTGTGAGCCCGGCACACCTACTCGTGCCGCAACACATCCGCTGGTTGCGTGCATGTTGCACGCCATGCGGGATACACACTCGCCACACCACTGATCAACAACGCAACGCCAACCACCACACCTACATCCACGACACGCAAATCTGACGGTAAATAATTGACCGGATACACATCCGTGCTCAACAACTGCACACCAAGTAGAGCCTGCAAACCCTGCGCAACAGACGGCATCGCCAGCGCCAAGGCACAACCCGCCACTGCGCCAATGACTGTGCCCATTGTTCCAATCAACAGGCCGTGCATCATAAAAATGCGCATGATGTTGCTATTGGGCAATCCCATGGCGCGCAAGATTGCAATATCGCCGCGTTTATCGGTTACCACCAACACTAACGAACACACCACATTGAATGCAGCGATCACAATAATGATCACCAACATCAGCACCACCAATTGCCGCGACATACGAATGGCTTCGTAAAGATTGCCATGCGTTTGCAACCAGGTTTTCATCGAATAATGCGGCGGCAACTGTTGCACGAGCGACCATGCAATTGCATCGGCTTGCAGCCAGTTATCGACCGAAAAACGAATCGCCGCCACACCTTTGATGTTGTATTGCGCTTGCAACAATGGCAACTGCGCCATCACCAAATGGTTGTCCACTTCTGTGCCGGTTTCGTACAAACCGGCAATGCGCAAACTGAGAATGCCAGGCGCTGATTTATCACCGCTCACACCCGGCAACATCACCACCGCCGTGCCACCCGCTTGCACGCCTAACTTATTAGCCAATTTGCGACTGATTAACACCGATTGCGGATCTGCCAACCACGCATCCCACGCGCTCGCATCCGTGTTTTTTAACACTTCCTGCGCTACGGCTTGCCACTCCGCAATTTCATTTTCTTCGGGATACAGAGTAATCGCTGGCACCACACGCAAAATACGCGTACGCAATTCGTGTTCAAAACCGTTCATAACAGCCAGCACCGTTATCAACAGTGCAACCGCCACAACCAAACCAGCCATCGACACACGCGAAATAAAACCGAGCAAGGCAGAGCCGCTGCGCGCCTGTGCATAACGCAAAGCAATAAAACGCGCCAACATCAGACCTGCACTCGTAGATGGCCGTGATCCAACACCAAACAGCGATCTTGCTGAGCTGCCAGCGCGCGATCGTGCGTCACCAACACAAACGCCAAACCGTATTCACGATTCAAGGCGTTCAATAAATTTTGAATATGCAATGCATTATCGGCATCTAAATTGCCAGTCGGCTCATCCATCAACACACAAGCCGGCTTATTAACCAACGCACGCGCAATTGCTACGCGTTGCCGTTCACCGCCAGACAATTGCGCGGGTTTATGCGACAAGCGTGCAGCCAAACCCACCGCATCCAACATCGTCGCTGCTTGCTGCTTTGCCGCGGCTCGACTCTGACCGGCAATCATCAAGGGAATACTCACATTTTCTAACGCCGTAAACTCCGCCAACAAATGATGAAATTGATACACAAAGCCCAATTGCTGATTGCGCCATGCCGCGCGCTCTTTTTCCTGCATCGACTGCCAACTTTTTCCGGCAATCAGCACTTCACCCGATTGCGCTTCATCCAAGCCCCCCAACAAATTGAGCAGCGTAGATTTTCCTGAACCTGAAGAACCTACAATTGCCAAGCGTTCGCCGCGCTGCACCTGCAAATCAATATGATCCAGCACCAATAAATCTTGTTCACCTTGGTGATAACTTTTCACCAATTTGCGACATTCCAACACACAAGGCTGATTGCCGACATTTTCCTTACTCATAACATGATCACTCATAACGCAGGGCTTCTGCAGGGTGAATGGTAGAGGCGCGCCAAGCAGGATAAAAAACCGCGAGCAAACACAGCAGTGACGCTAAAGCGACAACCGCTATGGTTTGACTAAAAAACCACTGGCTAGGCAAATAAATGGCCAATTCTGCATTGGCATCAATCAGTGTTACGACACGCTCAACCGCAGCAATAATATCGCCCACATGCACGGCCAGTACGCTGCCGAGCAACGCACCGATACCGATGCCAATCACGCCCATACTCAACCCGTAAATTAAAAAAATGGAAACCACCGTGGTGCGCGAAGCGCCGATAGTGCGCAACACCGCAATATCTTTGCGGCGATCAGCGACCGCCATAGTGAGTATTGACACCAAATTAAATACTGCCACCACCACGATGACTGACAACATCACCGCCACCATAATTTTTTCCATCTGTATCGCATTAAACAGCGTGCTATTTTCTTCGCGCCAACTTTTCATCGTAAAACCAGACAACTCTGGCAGTGCACGCAGTTTTTCTATTCTATTGGGTGCTTGTATCACATCATCAAAACGCAAACGCAATGCATCCACTTTGCCACCGGTGCGCAACAAGCGCCCCGCATCGTCCAAATGAACATACAACTGCGTACTGTCTAATTGTGCGCCAACGGCAAAAATCCCCACAACGGTGAAACGACGACTGCGCGGAAATAAGCCCAACGGTGTCACACTCACTTGCGGCAACATAATGTTGATGTTGTCACCCACATTCACACGCAACTGGCGTGCCAGCGCTCGCCCTATTACCACGCCAAATGAGCCGGCCTGCAGATCAGTCCATTGCCCATCCACTATCGACTGCGCTATCTGAGACACTTTTTCTTCCAATAGCGGATCTACACCAAACAATTCACCGCCGTGAATACGCGCGTCCGATTCCAACAATACGCGTGCACGATCTTGCGGTGCAGCAGCCAATACCACGCCAGACTTTTGCAATACCGGCAGCAGTGCGGGCCAATTTACTATGCCTTGTGGCGCTGCAATTTGCGCATGAGGAACGGCGTGCAAAATGCGTTTACGCACTTCGCCTTCAAAACCGTTCATGATCGACATCACCAACACCATGGCCAATACACTAACCGCCATACCGGCCACAGAAAAAAAGGAGAACAGCGAGACAAAACGACTCCCCTTGCGCGCCGACAAGTAACGCAAACCCACCAACCAAGAAAGCGCATTCACTGCGATAAATGTCCCGTATAAAAGCGGCATTCTAACGCAGGCTTGCGCACCCTGCCGCTAACCGACAGCACTACAATGAACCCGTGCAGTCCGACACCGGAGGAGAACGGCCATGCGTGACATCCAAACCTACGAAGACATGCTGCATATCGTGACTGAGTTCTATAAAAAACTGATGGTTGACCCTATCGTCGGCTATTTCTTTACCGACATCGCTAAGATTAATTTGCCCGAACATCTACCCAAAATTGCTCACTTCTGGGCATTCCAAATTTTGGGCGAAAAAGGCTATCGCGGTGATGTATTCAATGTACATCTCCAACTGCACAACCAAGCTGCCATGACCGAAGACCACTTCCACCGCTGGGTGTTTTTTTTGGTACAAACCATTGACAGCCTATACACGGGCTCCAATGCAGACATGATGAAATGGAAAGCCGAAGCTATCGCCAAAAAAATGTCGTATGCACTTGGGATTCGCGGCGATCAACAGCCCGGCCTACCCGGTGTGCAGATGATGGAGCCGTAGCAAAACGCCCAGACTTAATTGAGCACGCGTTGGTACGGCGGCAAGCTGTCGAGTAACTTTTTTCCGTAACGCTTGGTTATTAAACGCTTATCCAAAATACTGATGCGCCCCGTATCACTTTCTGTGCGCAACAAACGCCCAGAGGCTTGCACCAAACGCAAGCTGGCATCCGCCAACTGAATTTGCATAAATGCATTACCACCGGTTGCATCGATCCAATCTGAAAGTGTTTTTCCCACTGGATCATCCGGCGGTGCAAAAGGAATTTTGGCAATCACCACATGGCGCAAATAATCCCCTGGTAAATCCACACCCTCGGCGAAACTTGCCAAACCAAAAATAACACTGGGTTCTTTGTTATCAACGCGCTCACGATGTAACTGCAACAATTGCTGCTTGCTGTAATCATCCTGCAAAAGAATCACTGTGCGCAAATCTTGTGATAAGACTTGATACACATCCAGCATTTGTCGACGCGATGCAAATAGCACCAAGGTTGCTTCCTGCAAGTCGATATCGTTATTGATGAAATCCACCACTGACTGCGTGTGCTGTTCCACCAGATTACTTTCCACCGCGCCCGCCGGCACGATTAATTGTGCTGATTGTGCGTAATGAAAAGGACTGGGCACAACAGAACAGACACTCGTGATTGGCACACCGGTATGCTGGCGCAAGCGATCAAAACTGCCCAAAGCAGTTAGCGTGGCAGAAGTAATCACCGCAGAAAAACAGCGCTCCCACAGGTTTTTTTGCAAGTGTTCTGTTGGCAACACGGGGCTCGCGCACACCTCAACATCAAAGCCATTATTCAATTCATGCAAACTCAACCAGCGCGCCGTGGGTGCAACACCTTCCGCATCAGCACGCGCGTACAGCAACCACAAGGCTTCCGCATGCGCGCAACGCTGCCACAAACCACCCACAGCCGCGTGCGCCTGTTCCACCACTTCACGCGCCACATCCGGTGAGCGACTGTCCAGCAACCCTTCCACAGCATCAGAAACTTTGCGCAACATCACACCGGCTTGTCGCCACTGTTCAAACAACACGGCCGCCATCTCGCGCACTGTTTGCGAAACCACGCCTTGCGGAAAAAGATAATTTTTTTCTCGGTCATCGCTGCGCGTTGACAAAATCGCCGACATCTCCGCTGCCATTTGCTGGTGTGACTGCAACAAAGCTTGTTCTGTCTCTGGCCATCGCGACAATGTCGACTGCACTGCATGTACGTCGTGCATAGTCTGCGCAACAACTGCCAGCGTTTTTGTCGTTGTTTGCAACCAACGCACACTGCCCTGCAAACGCGTGCTCTCCGAAAAATGTTGTAGGGCCTTGTCCGGCAGATGATGCCCTTCATCAAACACAAAAATGGTTTGCTCCGGTGCAGGCAGAATGGCGCCACCACCGAGTGCGAGATCGGCCAATACCAAATCGTGATTAGCGACAATCACATCGGCATCAATTAAATTTTCCCGCGCCTGAAAAAACGGACACTGCGTCACATAGGCGCAACGACGGCCTGTGCATTGGTTGTGATCGGTAGTCAGGCGCTGCCAATCTTCGTTGTCTATCGCTTGCGACCAATTGTCTCGATCACCATCCCACGACGAATCACTCAGCGCATCCAGCAGGATTTGAAACAAGCGCAGTGTTCTTTCCGGCAACAATGCATCGCGCTCGTCGGGATACAGCGCTTGTGTTTCAGGTTCTCCTCCATGCGCGAGCAAAAAATCCAACTTATACAAACAGGCATAACGCCCCCGCCCCTTGGCCAAGGTATGACTGAACACCAAACCGCTATGCTTGCGTAAATCCGGCAAATCTTTCAGCACGATTTGCTCTTGCAGTGCCACCGTCGCCGTAGAAATAACCAGCTTTTTCCCCTGTGCCTGTGCCGCTGGAATAGCTGCCAAGGCGTAAGCCACGGTTTTACCCGTCCCCGTCCCCGCCTCCACCACGCACACATGCTCCTCACCCACGCGCTGGCCGTCATCATCGGAAGCGACATTGCCTAAGGTGCGCGCCACTGCTGCGATCATCAGCTTCTGGCCGTGACGCGGTTTCAGGTTTTTCTGCTCCAGAAAGCGCGAGTACGCCGTCTGAATAGTCTGTTTGGTGTCGTGATCGAGCACAAAAATTCCGTTGCGAGGGTGATTGAAAGTGGCAGCCTTGCCTGAGTAGGCATGATAGCAAAATCGCCTTTGCACGCGCCCCGACTGCCTTATCTCCCTGCCTGCCGCTACAATGAGAAGTTACAGATTCATTGGCTCACGAGACCCATATTGGCATGTTAGGCAAACTCTTTGGCTTCAAGAAAAAAACGCCTGCTGCGGCAGCGCCAACTCCCGCCGCTGCACCTAGCGATAGCAGCACGCCTGTCGACAAGAAAACACCTAAGCACAGCCTGCAAACACTGGCCAATGTGCAGTCTGTCGATGAACTGCACGACATTCATCAATTACAACAACTGTTAAAAAACAGTGGGCAGTTGGATAAAAAAACCAATCGCCTGTTGCGCGACCGTTTGCAGACACTGAAAACAGCGCAACAGCAACAACAACTCAACCACGACGCACAAGAAAAAATCTGCAGCAAATTAGAAACACTGGCCAAATTGCAATATCACCCATTGTTCGACAACGAACTCGCGCATTTAGTACAGCAATGGCAGGCAATCACGACGCCAGATGCTGCTCTCATTGCCCGCGCAACCGCCGCTATCGCACGCTGCCAACAAATACAAACAGAAGTCACACAGCAAAAGCTGGCTGAAGAACACGCCATACAGCAAGCAGCGGCGGCCAAAGCACAACGCGCAGCAGAAATTGCACAACAGCGCGCAGAAGCCGAGGCACAGCAAGCACTAGCCATTGCGCAGAAGAATCAAGCTCTCGCCGAGCAAAAAATGCAGCGCGAAGCCAAAAAAGACCAAAGCAAACAGCAAAAAATTTCTAGCCGCCAACATGAAATGCAGGATTGGCAAGCCTTCGCCGCTATCCCAAAACTGGAGGCGCTGTGTGTGGCGATGGAAAAGCTCTGCTCCAGCACATTACAGCCTTTAGAAACAGCCGAAGCCGTGCGTGAACTACAAGCACAGTGGCGCGCACTCAAACCACCGCACACACCGGAAGCGCAAGCACTGTGGGAGCGCTTCAAACAGGCGGGCGATACCGCGTGGGAACCCTGCGCTGCGCATTATGAGAAAGAACGCCAGCACCGCGCTTTCAACTTACAACAGCGCCAAGCTATCTGCGAAGCACTGGAACAATTTGCACACACGCACGATTGGCAACACGCGGACTGGAAAGCGGTTTCTCGCATTCTCGATAAATCTCGCCAAGAGTTTCACAATTTCCACCCCGTGGAACGCCAAGAAGAAAAGCCTATTCGCACCCGTTTTGATGCCGCCTTTGCCAGCATCAACACGCAGCTCTTAGAGATACAAACAGCTAACGAAGCGCGCAAACAACAGCTGGTTAACACAGCCAAAAGTGTTGCTGAGATGCACGATACCGACAAAGCCATTGAGCGCTTTTTGCAACTGCAAGAGCAGTGGAAACTGATAGGTATTACGCGCCACCACGAAGACAGAAAGCTGTGGCAAGCTCTGCAAGATGCAGGAAAAACTATTTTTGATAAACGCCGCAGTGCTCAACAACAACAGCGCCAAATACAGGACGACAACATCACGCAAGCAAAAGCAATCTGTGAACGCATTACAGCACTTGCCACACTCACCGATGAAGAACTGGCACAAAGCTCCGCCACCTTTGAGCAACTACAGAGTGAATACAAAGCCATTAAGGACATCCCAGAAAAACTGCAGCCAGCCTTAAAAAAACAGTTTTCTGCGTCCTGTGATGCTTACCATCAGCAACTGCGCGGTATCACTACGCGCCAACACCAAAAACAACTGGATGAACTGGCGCGACGCGCACAATTGTGTGAACAGTTAGAAAAAAACCTAGATGCCGTTACCGCAGAACAAGTAACAGCCAACTGGCAGCAGTGCACGCTACCTGCCGACTGGGAAAAAGCAATCGAGCAGCGCAAACAGCAGGCATTGGCTGCTACCAATCAGCAGTCCACTCTAGATACCCACACCAACACACAGCGTCGCCGTGAATTGTGTATCGCGGTAGAAGTTTTGTTGGATCTCGCAACACCGGAGGCAGATCGCCAACTGCGTCGCGAGCTACAACTGAAAAAACTGCAACAGGGATTGGGGCAAGCGCCACTCGGCGGCTCTAGCGCTGCGCTGGAACAACTATTGATTGATTGGCACTGCACCGGCTCCGCCAACACAGAAGAACAGACAACACTGCAAACGCGTTTTTCCGCAGCACTGTCACAAACACGCAAAGCACAGTAGTGAAACGCCTTTCAGGGAATCAAACTGCTATGCTTTGCCACCACTTGTCTTACTGATAAAACGGATCTTGAATGATCATCAGCCATAAAACCATTATCAACCTCGCTATCGTTACCGGTATCGCCGCTGTTGTTATCGCCGTCTGGGCTTTTTATAACCGCCCCATGAGCGCTCCTGACTGGCCAACCTCCATTTCCGGTTACGCCTACTCGCCATACCAAAACGGGCAGGATCCCACTAAAAATATTCACCCCAGCCACGATGAAATTCGCAAAGATCTTGCATTGTTGTCGAAGCAAACACACAGCATTCGCACCTACTCTGTTACAGGAACGCAAGCCGACATTCCGCGTTTAGCGCAAGAATTCGGCATGAGCGTGGTGCAAGGCATTTGGATCAGCAACATTGAAAAAGACAACGAAGAGCAAATCGCACGCGCGATTGCTGTCATCAACAACAACCGCAACATCACTATGGTGGTGGTGGGCAACGAAAGCCTCTATCGCCGCGAGGTGGATTTGCCGCGCCTGATTGATTACATCGAGCAAGTGCGCAGCAAGGTTAAAGTGCCGGTGACCACCGCTGAAACTTGGGATATTTGGTTGAAGTATCCAGAGCTCGCACAACATGTTGATATCGTCACCGCACACATCCTGCCCTTCTGGGAAAAAATTCCTGCCGGCGCTTCTGTCGGTTTTGTTTTAGAAAAAGCGCAAGCACTGAAAACCGTATTTTCCCAAAAACCGCTCTTGCTCGGCGAGGTGGGCTGGCCGTCTTTCGGTCGCAGCCGAGGTGCAGCGGAAGCCAATCAAGTGGACCAAGCCATTTATTTGCGCACTTTGTTAAACAGACTCAACACAGCCGGCTACGACTATTTTGTAATCGAAGCGTTTGATCAGCTGTGGAAATCTGGCGCTGAAGGCGATGTAGGAAAATACTGGGGCGTTTACGATGTCAATCGCCAACCCAAGTTCCCCTTTGAAGGTAGTGTCGTCAAAATTCCGCAATGGCGCTTGCTAGCCGTGGTGTCTGTCATCATGGCCATTCTGACCTTGGCTTTACTCTTGATCGACAGCTCCGGCTTAAAACAACGCGGTCGTTTTTTTCTCGCGTTTGTGGCGTTTTTATTCGCTTCTTTTCTTGTCGTCGTCACCTACGACTATTCACAGCAGTACATGACTTGGCTGAATGCCCTTCTCGGTATTTTGTTGGTACTTGCTGCTATCGGTGTCTTCATTGTGATGTTTACTGAAGCTCACGAATTGGCAGAAACTGTGTGGGCGCAACGACGCAGGCCGTTCATTGGTGTCGCCAGCGATGACGCCTATCGCCCCAAAGTCTGCATTCAAGTGCCGTGTTACAACGAGCCACCAGACATGGTGAAAGAGACACTGAATGCTTTGGCTGCGTTGGATTATCCCGACTTTGAAGTGATGATCATCGACAACAACACCAAAGATGAAAATGTGTGGCGGCCGGTGGAGGAATATTGCAAAACGCTCGGACCGCGTTTCCGCTTTTTCCATGTGGCACCACTGGAGGGTTTTAAAGGCGGCGCGCTGAACTGGGCATTAGAGCGCACTTCGCCCGATGCAGAAATCATTGCAGTAATCGACAGCGATTACTGTGTAGACCCAAACTGGCTCAAACATTTGGTGCCACATTTTGCCGACCCCAAAATTGCCATTGTGCAAGCGCCGCAAGATTATCGTGACGGCGATTGGTCGCTGTTTAAGAAATTGTGCTACGCCGAATACAAAGGCTTTTTCCACATTGGCATGGTGACGCGCAACGATCGCAACGCCATCATCCAACACGGCACCATGACCATGATCCGCCGTGAAGTGATGGATCGTTTGGGCTGGGCGGAGTGGACAATCACCGAGGACGCTGAACTCGGTTTTCGCGCTTTTGAAGAAGGCTTGTCTGCTGCGTATGTCAGTAATTCTTACGGCAAAGGCGTAATGCCGGATCGCTTTATCGATTACAAAAAGCAGCGTTTCCGTTGGGCCTACGGCGCGATGCAAATTATGAAAGGCCACTTCAACAGTTTATTCAAAGGACGCGATACCAAACTGACACGCGGCCAACGCTATCACTTCATCGCCGGTTGGATGCCATGGGTTGCGGATGGCATGAATTTATTTTTCACCGGCGGTGCGCTGTTGTGGACTGCTGCGATGCTACTTGCACCGACACATGTATTACCGCCGGCATTGGTGTTTGCGCTACCACCGCTGATTTTATTTTTCTTCAAACTTGGCAAAATTTTGTACATCTATAAAAGCCACATGAAAGTGCCGATGAGCACTTCTGTAGGTGCAGCCGTTGCCGGTTTGGCACTTTCTCACACCATCGCCAAATCCATTATTTACGGTCTATTTACCAAAACCATTCCCTTTTTCCGCACACCAAAAATGCGCGATCAAGGTGGCTTTATGTTGGCTTTAGCCGAATGCCGCGAGGAATTATTTTTCCTTGTATTGTTGTGGGGCGCCGCCGCCGCCATGGTGTTCACACGACATGGAAACTAGCGATGCATGGGCATGGCTCTTTATGTTGCTGATGCAATCACTGGCTTACCTCGCCGCTGTTTTCATGGCTTTCCTTTCTGTACTGCCACAGAAACACCCCGAATGATATGTGTCTAATTTTGTTCGCATGGCAGCAACACGCCCAGTACAAGCTGGTGGTAGCTGCTAATCGCGACGAATTTTATGCACGACCAACCGCCCCTGCGCAATTTTGGCATGACACGCCACAGATACTCGCCGGCCGCGATCTGGAACAAGGCGGCACTTGGCTCGGCGTTACACGCAGTGGGCGTTTTGCCGCGATCACCAATGTGCGAGACCCTTCTGCAAAAATAGGCGCGCATTCACGCGGGCATTTGGTGCGCAATTTTCTCACCAGCACACAAACACCAACCGCTTTCATCGCACAACTGCACGATCACCTCGCTGGCTACAGCCCTTTCAACCTGCTGTTGAGTAACGGTAGCTCGCTGCACTACTGCAACAGCCGTGGAGAAAATTTTGCACTACCTGCAGGGATTTACGGCTTATCCAACGCCGCTTTAGACACCCCGTGGCCCAAAGTGGAAAGCGGCAAACAAGCACTAACAGAAACCCTGTCTGACCCACAACACGAATCCTTGTTTTGCTTGTTAGCAGATCGCACTACCGCTTCTGATACACAGCTTCCTGCCACCGGAATTCCACAGTGGTTGGAACAAAAACTTTCTGCCAGCTTTATACACTTCGATAGCTACGGCACACGCTGCTCAACTGTCATCTTACAAACTTATGACGGTCAGCTCGATTTTCTAGAGCGGCAATTCAACGAACAAGGCGAACCCATCGCAACACAGACATTCCAACTATAAAAAAACAGGGGCTTCATCATGCGAAAAGTACTGGAAGATTTTTCTCGCGCACAATTGGCACAACTGGCGCGTGAATACATGGTGGCTTCGCAATTTAACAGCCGCACCGGTTACGCCGCGCTGCGCATGAATCACGGCGACGCGGCATACAAAGATATCGCCATTGATAATTGGCTTGCCGCCAGCCCCATTTACACCCAGCGCATACAGCGCGCGATGGGCTTCGCGGGCGGCACGGATGTCGCCACCATTTTCAAAGGCTTGCAATTAGATTGCGGCTTAACGCACCAGTATTTTGATGCACATTTTGAAGTGCAAGCAGAAGACAAAGGGCGTTTTTGGTTGGCGAGTTGCGGCCCTTTATTAGAAACAGAACCACGCGGTGAAGCCGCAGTAAAAATCATGTGTCACGACATTGAAGACCCCACCTTCGACGGCACGGCGATTGCCACCAACCCACGCGCGCGCATGCGCCCTGTACATCGTCCGCCGCGCGTACCGGTTGATCGCGCACCGCACTGCGAATGGAATGTTTTTATCGACCACGATGCAGAGCCTCTAACAGAACCCACAGTGACAGCCGAACTGCGCAAATCTCTGCTCGCCAATCTCAACATCCAGCGCACCGCAAATCGCGAACAAGGTGGCTTAGATTTTTATAACGGTGAAGTTTTTGAGCAATTGCGTTTCGAACAACTGTCACACGCTGCACTCGTTGTCGTATGCAAAGAAATTGCTATCCAAAACCATTTGCTGATTCTCGGTTTAATGCTGGCGATTGCTAACAAATACGGTGAAGCCGCTGCGCGCACGGTGGCAGAATTTCAGATGACGGGCAGTGGCTGGGTGATGAGTGAACGCTTGAAAAAATGGCTGGGCGTTGAAGCATCCAATATCGACAACTTGATCCGCGTATTGGAAGTACACCCTGCATTTCAGCCGATGGAATATCACCACTTAGCCATCAAAAAAACCGGAGCTCATACGGCAGAATTGCACATTGCGGATTGCGCCGCGCTGCACGAATCGACTGTACAAAATGTGGGTTGGTGCAGTTTATTGCCGCTCGCAAAAACTGCAGGGCTGGAAGGCATCGTGAAAGGGATAGACCCACGCGCCACACTCACGGCAGGCAACTCACACCTGCACTGGACAATCACGCTAGCGGAAACCGCACCCACGG
This sequence comes from Cellvibrionales bacterium, assembly GCA_016713115.1. Classification (NCBI taxonomy): domain Bacteria; kingdom Pseudomonadati; phylum Pseudomonadota; class Gammaproteobacteria; order Cellvibrionales; species Cellvibrionales bacterium. The sequence continues at coordinate 263,376 of JADJPU010000001.1, forward strand.
CAGCTGAACCTCTCCCCGTGCAGATTGCCAAAGGAACGGTGTTGTATCAAACCAAGCTGGATGACCACATTCCTTTATTGCAGGTCTAACGCACCGCAGCCTTGGATTCTAGGCTGCCGCCACTCGCGACTTCGGCTAGAATCCCTGCTTTCCTTGATTGGGTAGTCGTAGTGTCTAGCTCCAGCCATCACCCCGTTGCCATTCTCGGTATTTCCGCCTACTACCACGACAGCGCCGCCGCACTGGTGGTAGACGGCAATATCATCGCCGCCGCGCAAGAAGAGCGCTTCACGCGCAAAAAAGCACGACGCTGAGTTTCCCGCAGAAGCCATTCGTTACTGTTTGCGCGAAGCCGGTATGTCGCTGACTGATATCACGCATGTGGTGTTCTATGACAAGCCGCTCATCAAATTTGAACGCCTGCTGGAAACCTACCTCGCCTACGCACCAGAAGGCTTCCGCTCCTTTGTCAAAGCCATTCCCGTTTGGCTGAAAGAAAAACTGTATTTGAAAAAAACCCTGCGCCGCGAATTGGCCGAACTCGGCGGCATAAAAGAAGCAGAATTACCGCCGCTGATGTTCACCGAACACCACCAATCACACGCTGCTTCAGCATTCTTTCCCTCTCCCTTCGAAAAAGCTGTGGTGATGTGTTTAGACGGCGTGGGCGAATGGGCGACCAGTTCCGTGTGGGTTGGCGACGGCAACACTCTTACGCCACAGTGGGACATCAACTTCCCACATTCACTCGGCTTGCTGTATTCCGCCTTTACTTACTACACCGGGTTCAAAGTCAATTCCGGCGAATACAAATTGATGGGCTTGGCACCTTACGGCACGCCGAAATATGTCGATTTGATTCTTGATAATTTGATCGATGTAAAAGCGGACGGCAGCTTTCGTTTGAACATGAGCTACTTCAATTACGCTGCCGGCTTGACGATGACCAACGAGAAGTTTCATCGTCTGTTTAACGGCCCGCCGCGTGCGCGCGAGTCTGAAGTCTCGCAAAAAGAAATGGACATCGCACGCTCCATTCAAGTCGTCACCGAAGAAATTGTTTTGAAACTGGCGCACACAGCGCACAAAGAATTGGGCATTGACAAACTTTGTCTCGCCGGCGGCGTAGCATTGAATTGTGTTTCCAATGGTCGCCTGCTGCGTGAAGGCCCATTTTCTGAAATCTGGGTGCAACCGGCTGCTGGTGATGCCGGCGGCGCGCTCGGTGCAGCACTGGCTATTTGGCATCAATTCCTTGAAAAACCGCGCACCGTTCTGCTGGGAGATTCCATGCAGGGCAGCTATCTCGGTCCGCGCTACAGCGATGCAGAAATCCAAACCTATTTAGATAGCGTCGGCGCAAAATATCAGCGCCTCGACGACAAAGAACTGCTACCTAAACTGGCGCAAATCATGGCCAACGAAAATGTGATCGGTTGGTTTCAAGGTCGCATGGAATTTGGCCCACGCGCATTGGGCGGACGCTCAATCATTGGCGATCCGCGCAGCCCCAAAATGCAATCGGTGATGAATTTAAAAATCAAATATCGCGAATCCTTTCGCCCATTTGCGCCTGCCGTTAAAGCCGACAAAGTGAGCGATTGGTTTCAGCACAACGCCGTCAGTCCTTACATGTTGATGGTGGCACCCGTTGCTGAAGACAAGCGTATCCCGATGACATTAGAACAAGAGCGTTTGTTCGGCATTGAAAAATTGAATGTGCCGCGCTCACAAATTCCCGCAGTCACGCATGTGGATTACTCGGCGCGCATTCAAACCGTGCACCCAGAAACCAACCCGCGTTTTTACACTCTGCTGGATGAGTTTGAAAAGCTCACCGACTGCCCTGTCTCCATCAACACCTCGTTCAATGTGCGCGGCGAACCGATCGTCAACACACCGGAAGACGCCTACCGCTGCTTCATGCGTTGTGAAATGGACTACTTGGTGTTGGAAAATTATTTACTTGCCAAACCGGAGCAACCGGTGTGGGAGAAAAACGACAACTGGCAAGACGAATTCGAGTTGGACTGATGACTGCTTCCGATAAAAAAAACGAAATGACCGTTGCCGAATTGCGCAAATTTGGCTTAGTAACCGGCGCCATTTTAATTGGCCTGATTGGTTGCTTATTGCCGTGGCTGCACAGTGGCGTAGAAACCATGTTGCGCTGGCTTCTATATGTTGGCCCCGCAGGTGGCGCATTGATCGTTTGGGCACTGGCACACCCTGCAAGCCTGATTTACTTCTACAAGCCGTGGATGAAATTGGCCGAAGGCTTAGGTTTTATCAACACGCGCATTATCTTGTTCATTCTGTTTTATGGACTGTTCATGCCCATGGGGTTCGTTATGCGTCTGGCCGGCAAAGACCCCATGCACCGCCAGTTGAACGCCGCGCTAGACAGCTACCGCGTGACTCGCAACAATCCCGTTCGCCAACACATGGAGAAACCCTACTAATGTTTGAATTACTTAAAGACTTTGCTGGCTTCATGAAAGAACGCAAAAAATACTGGTTGGCACCTATCGTCATCGTCATGTTATTGCTTGGCTTATTGATTGTGTTTGCCCACGGCTCAGCCGTTGCCCCGTTCATTTACACCTTGTTCTAAGACCACAATCCGCACCACCCCGAACCCGCCGCTTCAGGCGGGTTTTTTTATGCCCATCGCCGTTTGCGAGAAAAACAATGATAGCGATTCGCATTTACTGCAAGTACAATATTCACGCTTTTTTCACATTTACCATCTACGAAGCACCTTGGTTATGCGTACCCTCTCCGCTCTACTGCTTGGCAGCAGCATGCTGTTTTCTGCTGCGACCCAAGCCAGCTCTCTCAGCCTGACCACCACACTCGCCAGCGACTATGTAGCTGACGGCGTCAGTGCCACAGATTCACAACCCGCACTGCAAATTGGTTTGGACTATGAGCACGACAGTGGGCTCTATGCCGGCATCTGGACCTCCAATGTGGATAGCGATGATCACGACACCCCCAACCTCGAGTTGGACTACGCCATTGGCTATAAACACGCGCTGACAGAATCCATCGAAGGTGATGTCGGTATCACACACTACAGCTACTATCACACAGACAGCGGTATTGACAGCGACGAAACAAATTACCAAGAGTGGTACGCTGGCCTCACGCTGCTGGAAAACACTTCTTTGTATTACTACTACGCCGACGACAGCAAAGTATGGGATGGTGTGCAGCGCCGCATCATCGCAGAACATGTGCAGCCCTTGCCTCAAGAATTCTCGCTAATTTTGACCGCTGAACGCATGGATATCGAAACCAGTGTCGGCGAAGACTACAGCATTTACCGCGTGGGTTTGGCGCGCACTTGGTTTGATGTGGATTTCACACTGAGCTACTGGAAAAACACACTGCACGACAAAACTGAGCCAGAAGAAAACCGCTTTGTGTTGGAAGCCAGCAAGACTTTTGATCTGCTGTAATTATTCAGCATTATCACAAGACACAAAAAAGCCCGCACGAAGCGGGCTTTTTATTACCACAACTTTTTACAAAACTTATTGTGGCGGAACAGAAAAACCACCCCACACCGGCGTGTGGTTGGCATCAAAGTAGGCAGACAGCGAGCTGTGCAAACCGTCTTGTGTCCACTTACCGCCTTGCGGGTTGTCGTAGTGTGTGTCGATCGTTGGACGCTGCACGATAGTGACGCGCGGCCCCCACACAATGAACACTTCGCCAGAAATATGACCCGCGTTCGGTGAAGCGAGATAAGACACCAACGGCGCAACATTCGCTGGATCAAACACATCAAAACCGTCTTGCGGTTTGGCGAACATCGCAGCGGTTGCGCCTTGATCCGTCATCGCGGTGCGCGCACGCGGCATGATGACATTGCAAGTGATGCCGTATTTAATCATCAACTGCGCCGCGCCCATGGTCATCGCAGTGATGCCCGCTTTGGCAGCAGCGTAGTTGGGCTGACCAGCAGAGCCGAACAACATCGCTTCAGAAGACGTGCTGATCAAACGGCCGTAGTGTGAGCCAGTCGCTTTGGCTTTTTCACGCCAGTAGGCAGTAGCGTTACGCATGTTCACAAAGTGGCCGCGCAAATGCACACGCACCACGGAATCAAACTCTTCATCGCTCATGCCGAAGATAGTTTTGTCGCGGCAGAAACCGGCGTTGTTCACCATGATGTTCATGTCGCCGTAAGTTTCCAGCGTGGTTTTCATCAGGTTTTGCGCGTCGTTGCTGTCGGCGCAATCACCAAACACCGCAATCGCTTCGCCACCAAAACCTTTGATGATTTCTACCGCTTCTTGTGCCGCTTCTTGCGCCGCAGGAATGCCTATATCGTTAATAACCACGCGTGCGCCATTGCGCGCCAATTCAATCGCCTCTTCACGACCCAAACCGCGACCCGCGCCCGTGACAATCGCCACTTTACCATCTAAAACTGCCATGCTTTTCTCCTCTCAAAAATTCAAAAAAACAACACAAAAATTAAATACGCTCGATGATGGTGCCTGTGCCGATTGATGCTCCACAGCACATGGTAATCAACGCGGTGGTTTTGTCGGCGCGCTCTAACTCGTGCAGCGCGGTACAAATCAAACGCGCACCGGTTGAGCCAACCGGGTGGCCGAGTGCAATTGCGCCGCCATTTACGTTCACTTTGCTCATGTCGGCATTGAACACGCGCTGCCAGCTCAACACTACCGCCGCAAACGCTTCGTTGATCTCAACCAGATCAATATTGCTCATGTTCATGCCGGTTTTTTTGAACAACAACTCTGTCGCGTTCACAGGACCATCCAACAAATAGTAAGGATCAGTACCAGCTACTACGCCAGTAATGATGCGCGCGCGCGGCTTCAAACCACGGCGCAACGCTTCTTCTTTGCTCATCCACAACACGGCGGCCGAGCCGTCAGAAATCTGTGAGGAGTTGCCGGCTGTGTGTATGCCGCCTTCCGCTACCGTGCGCAGTTGGCTCAAACCTTCCATCGTTGTTTCGCGCAAACCTTGATCGCGCGTCACCAATTTGGTTTGGCCGTTGGGTTTGCCATCTTCACCAAATGCAGGCGCTTCTACTTTCAAAACTTCGCGATCAAACCGACCTTCCGCCCACGCTTGCTGCGCTTTTTTCTGCGAGATAAAACCGAGTTCATCCGCATCGGCGCGCGTAATGCCGCGCAATTTTGCAATGCGCTCTGCCGAAGCAAATTGATCCGGCGTTGAATCCCACGGCCAGCTCTGCGGCTGGAAGAAACCTGGGCCGTTGTACACATTCGAGCCCATCGGCACGCGGCTCATCGCTTCCACACCGCAAGCGATACCGATATTGATTTGACCGGATTGAATCAACGAAGAAACGATGTGGTTGGCCGCCTGCGCCGAACCGCACTGCGTATCCACCGAGCAAGCGCCCGCGGTGTAATCTTTGCCTAGCGACAGCCACGCATTGCGCGTAACGTTGCCAGACTGTTCACCCGCTTGCGTCACGCAGCCGCCGTACAACTGCTCCACGTCTTTCATATCGACGCCGGCTTTATCCAGCACGCCTTTCATCGACAGTGCCAGTAATTCCGTGGCGTGAAAACCGTGTAAATCACCAACGATAGCTTTGCCGCGCGCGATTGGCGTGCGCACCGCTTCAACAATGACTGCTTCTCTCATGGTCATGGGATAGTTCCTCAGGATGGGTAAATGGTCAGAATGCTGGCTATACAGGGCAGAGTGTGCTGGCTAACATAGCGCCTCTTTTGCCCGCCGCCCGTTAAAAAACAGGGGCGTATTGTAGGCGTTGAACCTTCCCCCTTCCAGCTCAGGAGAATACTTATGAAGCAGTTTAAGTACGACGATATCGACGGCTTGCAGAGCCTGGTGTCCAGCGAATTCGGCGCGTGGTCAAATGAAGTAGAGGTGACGCAGGAGATGGTCAATCAATTTGCCACCCTGACTGGCGACGATTACTGGCTGCACACCGATCCTGAGCGCTGCAAAACAGAAAGCCCGTTCGGCACCACCATCGTGCACGGCTTCCTCACGCTGGTTCTGCTGCCCAAAATGCAAACGCCGCCCAACTGGGAAGTAACCGGCTTCAACCACATGATGAACTACGGCTCCAACAAACTGCGCTTCACCGGCGCGGTGCCGGTTGGCAGCAAAATTCACACCCGTTCGCGCGTAGCCTCGGTAGAAAAAACACCGAAAGGCCAAACCTGCGTGACGATGGAAAACCACATTCATGTGGTCGGCCAAGAGCGCCCAGCGGTGATCTACGAATTGATGTTCATGTACATGTAACAACTTGTGTATGCAGCGGCCTGTCAGCGTTAATACACTTTTCTTTTTTGCTGCACTGGCCGCTCCCGCACTGATTCATTTTTTTTTACTGTATCGCCATGCCGTGAATGCGCCACGGCTGGATGATTTCTCTGAAGTTTTAACTTTCCTGCCTAATTTTCATGCAGCTAGCACTTGGCAAGAAAAGCTACGAGTGTTTTTTGCCGTCTATCAGGATCATCGCTACGGTGTCACGCATGCGCTTAATCTAATAACGGATGGCATCAATTTCCGTCACTATGTTTTATGGGGAAACCTGCTACTCCCCGCTTATATTTTTTTAATTTGGCGAGCCTTACAGCAACACAGACTACAGAAAGAAATTACTGTCATTGCCGCTCTGCTATTTTTCAATCTGCAAACAGGGTACGGCGCTTATTGGGCCAGCATCTTACTAACATCACTAGGCTCACTCCCCATTGCCCTTGGCACCTTTCTCTTGGTGTGCTCACCAAACCCACGGCTGCTTCCGTACGCATTATTTTCCGCCACATGCCTAACCTATACGCTAGGAAATGGCGTTTTTGTATGGCCATTAGCTGTTGCATATTCACTGCTAGACAACTACCGCAAACAGCAATTGCTATGGAATACACGCACACTCAGCTGGTTGATAACAGGAACCATTGTCCTCGTTTTTTATTTCCACGATTTTCATTTTTTTAACAAAGAAGGGCACGGCGGCTTAGTTGCTACAGATTTTCTACAGCAAGCTATCAACAACATTCCCAATATAGCGATTGGATTTTTCAGTCTAGCGGGAAGCCACTTACTGTATTACAGCGGTCAAACAGATTGGAGAATTGCTCTCGCCAGCACAGTAGGATTTATTGAGACAGCAACACTTATTGGGCTGTTATGGCGGGGCGCGCTGCGCACCTACCCTGCATTACGCTTACTGCTAGCGTTTGTGTTTTTTACCATGCTCAGTATCGCCGTTGCTCGCGCCGCGACCATCAACATTGGGCAAACACTACAAGGCCATTACAAGCTGTACCCTGCCACTTATTTACTACTTCTAATCACCGCAACTTTCGATTGGCTTACTCAAAGAAAATCAGATTTTATTAAACAGATCTGGTGCATTTTTCTTTGCTTAACTGCAGCAATGTTTGCAGCTTCATTGTATTTATTTATAGCAACCTTAGCTCAATACAATCAAGACCTTGCCAAAGACACCAAGCAATGGCTTTACAGTAATACTCTGAAATATGGTGAAACTCGGCTGTTCGTCAAGCAACCCAACAAAAAACTCACCGCCGCTGTAGACAGCGGCTTTTACAATCCGTGGACGCTTTTGCAAGACAACGAAATACCGGACGACCTGATCTATAGCGACAAATGCCCACCGTCCACGACCTTAGCAGCCAACATAGAAAGCCACCCTCACGCACATGCGGTGAAAATTGACATCAAAGCGCCAACCGCCACCCAAAAAGCGTGCTTACAAGGCGAAAAACAAGCCATTTACTTCACCATTAACATGGGTAACCACACAGAAAATTCAGACGCATCTTTGTGGGTACCACGCAATGGTGAAGCTGGCGAAGACAAAGGCCCATGGACACTCTACGCACTGCCTTGAGTGCCGCCTTGAGCCTTACAAGAAAATCAGTTTTGATCCGGCGGCAGATGTACGCGCATGCCTTCCATTTCATAAGTCACAATCACTTGGCACCCCAAACGACTATTTTCCTGATAGTGTTGAGACGCTTCCACCAATTTTTTCTCGCCTTCTGAAATGGGATTTACTTTTGTTTCCCACTCCGGTTCGATATACACATGGCAAGTACAGCAAGAGCAAATTCCGCCACACATGCCCTCAATACCCGGCAATAAGTTGATAGTGGAACCCTCCATCAAACTCATATTTTCTTCTACATCCACGGTATGTTCGTGACCATTGGACTCTACATAAGTAATGTTTGGCATAGCGCAACCTCAAACAAAAATAAAAAATTAAAACAGGGGCTTCTCTGAAACTTTGGCAGGTTTTACTTCCATAAAATCTACCGCAACACCCTTGGGGTAGGCAAAACACATAGCAATAGAACTGCCGATTACTTCCGGCTTCATATAACCGTCAAAGTTTTTGCCTTTCTTTTGCCAATCGTGCAGAGCTGTAGACAATTTTTGCGGATCCCAGCCCAAACCAAACTCGGTAAACACCGCGCCAGGGCTGAACACGGTGACGCAGATGCGATCAGCTTTCACTTCTTCGCGCAGCTCTTTGGAAAACCTATCCACGGCCGCTTTGGTGGCGGCGTACACCGCCAAGTGTGAAATTTCATTGTCATGCCGCACGGTTGCGGATGACAGATTCACTATCAAACCGCTGCCGTTTTGTCGCAGCAGTGGAATCGCCACCTGCGAACAAAAAATTGTGCCGAGCAAGTTCGTGTTGATCTGCGCCACGATGTCCGCCTCATCCATTTTCTCGATAGGATCAGGACGCGCAATACCGGCATTATTTATCAAGCCGTCCAACTTGCCGAAGTGCGCGTGCAGTGCAGCAAACGCTTTGTCCACCTCAGATTTTTTGGCGACATCACAGACAAAACCCGCCGCATTGTCCGCACCCAACTCAGCCACGACTTTATCCAACACATCCTGTCGCCGCCCCAACAGTGCAACTTTGGCGCCGAATTTGACCAACGCCTGCGCCGTTGCCAAACCCAAACCTGCACCACCGCCGGTAATGGCGATGACTTTGCCGTTAATTAATTCTGGATTCATCCTGGGATCGCCACTGTTTTCGTTTGCAAATATTCTTCAAAACCTTCCAAGCCCATTTCGCGTCCTACGCCACTCTGCTTATAACCACCAAACGGCGCATCGGCTGCAAAAAAAGCCGCGCCGTTGATATTCATCGTGCCGGTGCGAATTTGTCGCGCCACACGCAGAGCGCGCTCTTGGTCTTTAGAAAAAATTGCACCCGACAAGCCGTAAATAGAATCGTTGGCAATTTGAATTACCTCTTCTTCGGTATCGTAAGGAATAATGCACAACACGGGGCCAAAAATCTCTTCCTGCGCGATGGTCATGTCATTGCGCACATCGGCAAAAATAGTGGGTGCCACATAGCAGCCCTGCTCCAAACCGGCAGGCACCACGCCGCCGCACACCAAACGCGCACCCTCCGCTTTGCCTTGCTCGATGTATTGCAACACGCGCTGTTGTTGGCGCTTATTCACCAAGGGGCCCATGAATTGTTCGCGCGATAAAGGATCACCCAGTTTCACACTATCAAAAGTATTTTTTGCCACTTCTACAATTTTTTCGTAGTGCGAGCGCGGCGCGAGCAAACGCGTGGCCAAAGCGCAACCCTGTCCTGCATTAAAACAAACGCTGATGCACATAAACGCCGCAAAATTGATATCGGCATCGTCCAAAATAATGTGCGCGGATTTTCCACCCAATTCTAAAAAAACTTTTTTCACGGTATCCGCACCGCGTTTCATGATGTGTTTGCCAATGCCGGTAGAGCCGGTAAATGACACCACATCCACACGTGGATCGCCCGTCAACATATCGCCCAACTCGGCTGGATTTTCCGAGGTGACCACATTAAAAACACCGGCAGGAATATCGGTGTGTTCCGCCACCATTTTGCCGATAAAAGTGGCTGTCCACGGGGTATCTGGCGCAGGTTTCAAAATCACCGTACAACCAGCCGCCAGCGCAGGAATCACTTTAGCTAAATTGATTTGCAGCGGAAAATTCCACGGTGTAATCGCCGCCACTACACCCGCCGCTTCTTTCCACACCAAACGCTTACTCGGCACGCCCACCACATTCACCGTGGGCAATTCGCGCTCCCACTCATATTGCTCCATCAGCTCAATCGTCCAATCGATAAAACTGATCGGCAAATCGGTCTGTGGACCATAGGTCAAGCCGAGGGGACAACCAATCTCCGCCACCATCTGGTAACGCAATTCATCGGCATGCGCTTTCAGCGCATCGCGCAACTGCTTCAAACACTTTGCACGAAAGGCGTGGTTAGTCGACCAATCTGTCTCATCAAACGCGCGCCGTGCCGCAGCAATGGCGCGCTCCATATCCGCCACACCGGCATCGGCACACACGCCCGCTACGCTGTTATCCGCAGGGTTGATGTTGTTGTAGGTGTTGCCGGAAGCGGCAGGCACTAACTGCCCGTCAATCAAGAGTCGCTGTTCGGGCTGGATGTCTGGAAAAGCCTTGGCACTCACAGAAACCTCCTTTGTGCATTGGAAAACTGGCTGAGGATACTAGCCAGCCGCCCAGTAAATAGTCAAGCACGCTTTACTTTTTTGCGGCCTCCCACAAGAATAGACGCATCCACCAGCCAGCGAGGAGCGAACCATGAGCAACCCAGACAAACGCGCCAAAGGCGTACAAGCGTTCAACGCCGTCTACGGCGGCATGATGACCGCGCCGACAGAACCCACCGGCGACGAGTTCTTCGAAATCATGATGGAAGACTTGTTTGGCAATATTTGGTCGCGCGAAGGTTTGTCACTGCGCGACCGCCGCCTGTTCACCATGGGGGCGATTGCCGCGCTGGGCGAGGCGGATGTGTTCGGCATTCAAGTGGAAACCGGCTTGGCCTCCGGCCATCTCACGGAAGAACAAGTCAACGAAATGATTTTGCACATGGTGCAATACATCGGCTATCCGCGCACCACCGGCATGCGCGGCGCAGCGGGCAAAGCCATTCACAACTGGAAGAAAAAACAGAAAGAAGCCACAAAGTAATACGCAAATTTCGCGAGCATAAAAAAGCCACCCGAAGGTGGCTCTCTTATTTCACTTGCAGCTTATACAAACTGCTCGTTTTTCTTGGCTTTATCCTTCAGCAATTTCGGTGGCTCGAAACGCTTGCCGTATTTCTTGGCGAGCTCACTCGCGCGCTTAGTAAACTCTTTCACGCCCCAATGATTGATGCACTGATACACACCACCCACATGCGGCGGGAAGCCGATACCCATGATGGAACCGATATTACCGTCCGCTACCGATTCAATCACGCCTTCTTCCATAGCGCGCACAGCTTCAATCACTTGTGAAAACACCAAGCGATCTTTGATGTCTTCAAACGGCACATCTTTCCAACCTTTCTTGGCGTACAGCTCTTTCAAGCCGGGCCAGATGTGTTTTTTGCCGCCTTCTGGATACTCGTAAAAACCACCGCCGTAGATTTTGCCTTTGCGGTCAAGCTTGGTGACCATGCGCTCCACCAAATCAAAGGTGGCGTTTTGCGCCTGTTTTTCACCGCGTGCTTTAGCGTCTTCCTGTCCTTGCTTGCCGTTTTTGTACGCGGTTTCCAAGCTGATTTCATCCAGCGCCGCTAACGGACCAACGGGCGAGCCGTTAAATGCCGCTGCGCTTTCGATCAACACAGGATTGATACCCTCCATCACCATGGTGGCACCTTCAGTGATGGTGGCGCCGATTACACGCGTGGTGAAGAAGCCAGGCGCATCGTTGACCACAATCGGTTTTTTACCGAGCAAAATACCCAAGTCAAAGGCTTTGGCCAGCGCTTCTTTCGAAGTTTTCTTGCCGCAGATAATTTCCACCAGCGGCATTTTTTCTGCAGGTGAGAAAAAGTGCATGCCGATGTAATTCGCAGGGCGCACCGAGGCTTGCGCCAACTCCGTGATAGGCAGCGCGGAAGTGTTGGAAGCAAAAATAGCATCTTTGCCAATCACCGCCTCTGTCTCTTTGGTAACTACCGCTTTGATGTCGCGATTTTCAAATACAGCTTCGATAATAAAGTCACAGCCTTTCAAATCTTCGACTTTTTCTGTGGGGTGAATCAGCGACAAGATTTGTGCCAATTTTTCTGGCGTCATTTTCTTGTTTTTCGCGCCTACTTTTTCGCTGTACGCTTTGCCTTTTTCGGCGTTGGCTAGGCTGATGTCTTTCAACACCACTTCTATGCCTTTTTGCGCAGCGAGATACGCCAAACCAGCGCCCATTTGCCCCGCACCCAAAATGCCGAGTTTTTTCACAGAAGTTGGCTTGATGCCTTTCGGACGGCTCGCGCCTTTTTCCAAGGCCTGCAACTGGAAGAAGAAGGTGCGGATCATGTTCTTTGCCACTTGCGAGGTCATCAAGTGCAAGAAATAACGCGCTTCGATTTTTTCCGCCGTATCAAAATCCACACGCGCTACATCGTGTATGCAGGCAAAAATAGCTTTCGGCGCAGGGAAATTGCCCTTGGTGGAATTCATCACATTGACGGGGCCAAAGTAGAACAAGCCCACCAAGCCTTGATCTGGGTCTTTATCTGCCGGCGAACCGCCGGGGATTTTGAAGCCGGGCTGATCCCAAGGTTGTTTGGCAGCTGGGTTGGCCAGAATCCACGCCTTGGCTTTTTTGTGCATCTCTTCTTCGTTAGCGGCCAGCTCATCGCAGAAGCCTTTTTCCAACGCTTTGGCACCGGCGTACTGCATGCCTTGGCTGATAAAAGTGATAGCGTTTTGGCAGCCAAATTTGCGCACCATACGCACCACGCCGCCCGCGCCCGGCATCAAACCGAGTTGCGCTTCTGGCAAGCCCATTTTCACATCCGCGCGATCAATCGCGATGCGGTGATGGCAGGCCAGTGCAATTTCATAACCGCCGCCCAATGCCGCACCGTTCATACCCACCACAACAGGCACGCCCAGTGTTTCCAAAATACGCAATGGTTTTTTCGCATTCAAAATGCCTTCAAACTTTTGCGTGGCTTCTTTCTCATCCATTTTGGTTGGCATTTCCAACAGCGCGTTCAAATCACCGCCGCCGAAGAAAGTGTCTTTGCCAGAGCGCACATACACGCCTTTAATTTTGTCTTTCATTTTGGCGAGTTCATCCACCGCTTTGCTCATTGCGGTGATGTATTCGTCGCCCATTTTGTTCACTTTTTCGCCCGGCTGATCGAAGATCAATTCCACGATACCGTCAGCGTCTTTTTTCAGTTTGATGTAACTCATCGTCGTCTACCTCACACCAACTCGACCACAGTAGCGATACCAATACCGCCACCTGCACACAGGGTTGCTACACCGCGCTTCAATTTGCGGCGCTCCAGTTCATCCACCAGCGTACCGAGAATCATTGCGCCGGTAGCACCGATGGGGTGACCCATCGCAATCGCGCCGCCGTTGACATTGATTTTTTCATTCGGAATGCCGAGCACTTTTTGATAGCGCAACACCACAGAAGCAAACGCTTCGTTCAGTTCAAACAAATCGATGTCAGACAATTTCAGCTTCGCTTGTTTCAACGCTTTTAATGTCGCTGGCGCAGGGCCCGTCAACATAATGGACGGCTCCGTGCCAGTCAGCGCACAAGCAACAATGCGCGCACGCGGTTTCAGGTTGTGCGCTTTGGCAGCTTTTTCATTGCCGATCAACACCAGTGAAGCGCCATCCACGATGCCCGATGAATTGCCGGGTGTGTGTACGCAAGTGATGTTTTCTAAATCGGGATATTTGAATTTCAAGAAATCGGTGTGACCGAAATCGTTGAACATTTGGAAAGACGGTTTCAGTTTCGCCAAGCCTTCCATGCTGGTGTCTTTGCGCACCAGTTCGTCGTGCGCCAACACGGTTACACCGTTCAAATCTTTCACCGGCACGATGGATTTTTTGAAATAACCTTTTTCCCAAGCTTTAGCGGCGCGCTGTTGCGACATCAAGGCATAGCGGTCGATGTCTTCACGGCTCAAACCGTCTTGCGTGGCGATTAAATCGGCGCCGATACCTTGCGACACACCGTAGCTGTGCATCGCCACCCACGGATCGCCCGCTGCTGCACCGGAAGCACCGATGCCGAGGCGCGACATGGATTCCACGCCGCCTGCCAGCACCAAATCTTCAAAACCTGCGCGCACTTTTGCCGCGCCGTTGTTCACTGCATCCAAGGCACCTGCGCAGTAGCGATGCAGTTGTGCGCCTGTCGTTACTTGTGACCAACCGGCATAAATCAACGCGGTTTTCGCAATGTTTTGACCTTGCTCGTTCACAGGCTCACCGGTGGCGAGAATCATGTCTTCAACGGCAGAGGGGTCGAGTTTGTTGCGAGTCTGCATCGCATCGAGCAGATTTTTGACCATATCAACGGGCTTCACTTCATAAAGCCCGCCACCGGCCTTGCCTCTGCCGCGCGGAGTGCGGATAGCGTCAAAGATAAATGCTTGCGCCATGGTGCTTACCTTTTGGTTGGGTGAATTGGAAAAACGAGGGTCGCTATAATACCCGCCCTGCTATCAGCCCCGCAAAGCCATGCCCAGTATTTTCCACCCACCGCTACACCCCACTACGGGCAACCGTCAACGCTGGAGTGGCCTACACGGCACCGCAACAGCGCTGGCTTTAGCCAATGCCCAGCAACAGCATCAAGGCGTGTTATTGGTGGTGACCGAAGATGCGGCCAGCGCCAGACAGTTACAGCGCGAAATGCAATTTTTTGGCGATAACAGCCTGCGCGTGTTGAATTTTCCCGCGTGGGAAACCCTGCCCTACGACGGCTTCTCGCCACATCAAGACATTATTTCCGAACGATTGGCCGCGCTCTCACAACTGTTGAGCGGCGAACCCTGCACCTTGGTACTGCCGGTGGCGAGTTTGATGAACCGCCTGCCACCGCGCGATTTCATCGCCGGACAAGTGTTCGATGTGAAAACTGGCGATGCTTTTCATGTGCATAGCACGAGGCAAAAACTGGAAAGCTGCGGCTATCGCTGCGTGGATACCGTAAACGATCACGGCGAATTTGCTGTGCGCGGCGCGGTGATGGATATTTTTCCCGCTGGCAGCGAGCTGCCCTATCGCATCGATTTGTTTGATGACTTCATTGAATCGCTGCGCAGTTTTGATCCAGAAACGCAGCGCACCATAGAAAAAGTGCCGTCGATACGCCTGCTGCCTGCGCGTGAGTTTTTGCTGACTAAATCGGGCATCAACACTTTTCTCGATCGCTGGCATGCGCGTTTCATTCACAGCGATCCGAAAAAATCGGCGCTGTATCAAGACATCGCCTCCGGCATTGCCTCGCCCGGTGCAGAATACTTTTTGCCGCTGTTTTTTGAGCAGTGCGCGCAGTTACTGGATTACCTGCCGAGCAACTGCCTGATTGCACAGGCCGGCAATATCCACGCCGCCGCTGAAAAATATCAGGTGGATATTCGTGCGCGCTATGACAGCTTGCATCTCGAACAATACCGCCCGCTGCTAAAACCGCACGAGGCTTTTGTTCCCACCGAAGAATTGTTTGCACGGTTGAAAAATTTTGCCTGTATTGATTGTTTTTCTGACGATGCCAGCGCAGCAAACCTCGGCAGCCAACCTGTGCCAGACATAGCACTGCACGCGCGCGAAACGCAGCCGCTTGCGCCGCTGCAACAGTTTTTAGCACAGCACAGCGGCACACGCTTGTTGGTGTGCGCAGAATCCGCTGGTCGCGCCGAAGCCTTGCATACGCTTTTTTCGCAGCAACAACTGCCGCTAAAAAATGCACAGCACTGGCAAGATTTTCTGAACGGCAGCGAACCCGCGCAGCTCACGCAGGTCTCGCTGGATCGCAGCTTATGGCTGCCCACTGAAAAATTATTGCTGCTCTCGGAAAGCCAATTGTTTGGCCAACAAGTGTTGCAGCAGCGCCGCCGCAAACAGCAAGTGGATGCCGCCGATAACGCCATCAAACACCTCAATGAATTGTCGCTCGGCGCGCCGGTGGTGCATTTGGAACACGGCGTGGGGCGCTACCACGGTTTAATCAATCTGGATATTGGCGGTGCCACCGGCGAGTTTTTACATTTGCGCTACGCGGGCGATGCCAGCCTGTATGTGCCGGTCACCTCTTTGCACTTAATCAGTCGCTATGGCGGCGCGGATGCCGACTTAGCGCCGTGGCACCGACTCGGCTCCGAACAGTGGCAAAAGCGCGCACGAAAGCTGCACAACAAATTGAAGATGTTGCAGCAAAGTTACTGGAAATTCACGCCAGACGCGCCGCGCGTTCACGCGAAGCGTTTGCCCTGCCCGATATCGAAATGCAGCAATTTTCTGCCGAGTTTCCATTTGAGGAAACACCGGATCAACAAAACGCTATCGCCGCCGTGATTGCCGACATGCAAGCTGCCAAACCCATGGACAGATTAGTGTGCGGCGATGTCGGCTTTGGCAAAACCGAAGTGGCGATGCGCGCTGCGTTTCTCGCCGCGCTCAATGAAAAACAAGTCGCAGTGTTGGTGCCGACCACGCTGCTGGCGCAACAACACGGCGAAAACTTTCGCGACCGTTTTGCGCAGTGGCCGGTGCGCATAGAAACCATTTCGCGCTTTCGCACCGCCAAAGAGCAGGAAGCCGTTTTGCAAAAAGTCGCCGACGGTCATATCGACATCATCATCGGCACGCACCGCTTATTGCAGGACGATGTGACATTCAAAAATCTTGGCTTGTTGGTGATCGACGAAGAACATCGCTTTGGCGTGAAACAAAAAGAGCGCATGAAAGCCATGCGCGCACAGGTCGATATTCTCAACATGACCGCCACACCCATTCCGCGCACGCTGAATATGTCGCTGGCCGGCATGCGCGATTTATCCATCATCGCCACACCACCCGCGCGCCGCTTGGCGATCAAAACCTTCGCGCGCGCTTACGACGATGCGACAATAAAAGAAGCCATACTGCGCGAGTTGTTGCGCGGTGGTCAGGTGTATTTTCTGCACAACGATGTGGCCAGCATTCAGCGCTGCGCGCAAACCATTGCCGAGTTGGTGCCAGAAGCGCGCGTGGTGGTCGGCCATGGGCAAATGCGCGAGCGCGAACTGGAACAAGTGATGAGTGATTTTTATCACCAGCGTTTTAATGTGCTGGTGTGTACCACCATCATTGAAACTGGCATCGACGTACCCAACGCCAACACCATTATTATTGAACGCGCGGATAAATTTGGCTTGGCACAGTTGCACCAGTTGCGCGGCCGCGTGGGGCGCTCACACCATCAAGCCTACGCCTACTTGCTCACACCAGGCGTGCGCAATATGACGCCGGATGCCGAAAAAAGATTGGAAGCGATTTGCCATGCCGATGTACTCGGTTCCGGCTTTTTGCTCGCCAATCACGATTTGGAAATTCGCGGCGCGGGTGAATTGCTCGGCGAACAACAGAGCGGACAAATTGAAAGCATCGGCTTCAGCCTCTATATGGAAATGCTAGAGCGCGCCGTCAAAAACCTGCAAGAAGGCAAAGCCGTCGGCAGCAATATCACCGGCGTGCAACAGAATGAAATCAATTTGCGCATCCCCGCTTTAATTCCCGACGAATACTTGCCAGATGCCGCCACGCGCCTAGTGTTGTATCGCCGCATTTCTTGTGCTGAAAACAACGATGCACTGCGCGATTTGCAAGTAGAAATGATCGACCGCTTTGGTTTGCTGCCTGATCCTGTAAAAAACTTGTTTCGCCAGGCCTCACTGCGTTTGCGCGTGTTGCAACTGGGCATCGACAAATTAGAAGCCAGCGCCAACGGCGTGCGCGCAGAGTTTGCCAGCGATACCCGCGTCGATCCCTTTGCATTAGTAAAATTGATTCAACAATATCCCACGCGCTACAAATTGGAAGACGGCAAACGATTGGTGATTAAAGATGACTTAGAAGAAACGGAAGCGCGGTTTGCTGCGGTGGAGGCGTTGTTAGAGAAGCTGGCGGGGTGACCAATCCTCACACGCTGCTTCTTTGGTTAATGGCATCCAGTAGCGATTGCTGAGCAAACTTCATGCTTCGCCCTATCAAGATAATATTATCGGCATCACTGCTCGTAATACCGACTTTAGCGTCCGTAATAAATGCAGGCGAACTTTCTGGAAAATGCATGCGCTTATCGTCAATAGCTATCCACGGCACATGCAGCCAGTTTTTATCAGTTAGAAAGTTCATTGCCTCTTTAAAGCGAACATGCTGCGCTGTGAGATCTAATTCATGGATGGGTGTGCTGCCAATAATTCTATGTTTAAACCACGCATTAAATCTTTCTATATCAGAGTCCATGCGCCACGCTGTCGACAGCACAATTTTTGCATTCAGTGCATCCAATATGCGATTTACAAAATATATTGCCTCCGGCTTAAATCTCTCATGCTCATTAGCTCTTACAGGATGCAATACGCCATCAAAATCTAAGAACACCAAAAATTCAGGTTGCCCACTGAACGCGCTCATCAATCACACACCCTCTCACATGTTTTTTTATTTCTTTGCAAACAACTTTTTAATACGCGCCTTGGCTGCGTCCAGCGCATTACCCATCAGATCAACAACAATTTGCGCAATAACACCAATCATTCCCAACACTAAAATTAGAACAATAAAAGACAAGATCGGTGATGACAGGACGATTCCGACTAAAAGAATTTTCCCCATCTTAGCCCCCTAAAACTTATGGCATATAGGCTATGGCCTTTCCCACTCTTTGATAATTTCTTGGAGAACGCTATCCTCTTTCGATTCTTTGTTTAGCTTAATGACTAAATCAAAGTCTAGGCATATCTGCTTGCCGTTATTGTCCATTCTTGGCGTAACTCCGCCTTCTTTTGCCACAATGTATTGGCACCCTACCGTTCCGTCAGTAAATACCCTTGCGCCAGTGTGATTTACACGCCAACCCCAGCGGTCAGTCAGATTGCGTGCACTTGGCAGTTTTTCCCACAGCATACATACAGCAATGATGCCCAACAGGATATTGGTGATAGTTTGCGTTTTCATGCAACTGACCTCTCGGTTTAAGCCCTTCAGCACTGTCACTGTACTGCCACTCAAGCTCACCAGGTGAGCCTTGCCATCTCCTTGTCAGGCACCCAGAATGCCTCCACCACAGGAGAACATCATGAATCGCACTGAACGCTTTTACAAAATCGAGAGCCTGCTGCACCGCCGTCGCGTGGTGACGGTGGACGATTTTTTGCAGGAATTGGGTGTTTCGCACGCAACATTTAAGCGCGATTTGGAATACCTGCGCGACCGCATTTGCGCGCCGATTGTGTTTGACCGCGCCTTGGGCGGCTACCGCTTTGACAGCCAAGAAGCCGCCACATTGCACGAGCTGCCAGGGCTGTGGTTTAACGCCAGTGAGGTGCATGCCCTGCTCAGTATGCAGGCACTGCTGGATCACATCGAACCCGGTTTGCTCACACCGCAAATCGCACCGCTGCGCACGCGCTTACAAAGCCTGTTGGCGCGCGATGATTTCAGCGCGCAAGAAGTGAATCAACGCATCAAACTGGTTCATGCGATACGCCGACCTGTTCACAGCCGTTTTTTGAGCAGCTCGCCACTGCCACCCTGCGCCGCAAACGCGTGTGCATTCAACACTGGCACCGCGAACGCAACACCACTACAACGCGCGAAGTTTCACCACAACAATTGGTTTATTACCGCAACAATTGGTATTTGGATGCGTGGTGCCATCAGCGCAACGCGCTGCGCTCGTTTGCGGTGGATGCCATTACTGAAGTGGAGTTTATCGATAAAGCCGCGAAAAACATTGCTGCCGCTACACTCAAAACACAACTCGAACAAGGCTATGGCATTTTTTCCAATAACAAAAAAGTGGAATGGGCAGTGCTGCGGTTTACACCAGAGCGATCGCGCTGGATTGCACAAGAAGTTTGGCATCCTAATCAACAAGTGCAAACCGACAAAGACGGCAGTATTACTTTAGAAGTGCCCTACAGCGATGACCGAGAATTACTGATGGACATTCTCAAACACGGCGCTGAGGTGCAGGTGTTAAAACCAGCCGCACTAAAGAAGCGCGTGCGCGATGAAGTAAAAAATGCTGAAATAAAATCAGCCCAAGGATTACGACAACACCAACACTTGCTGCAAAATTTTGCGGATATTATCCATGCCCACTTTTAAGGTGGCATCAATGGCTTCCATGGTGATTAGCTCATCCGTGCAGCCCGCTGCCCAGTTGGCCACTACGCACAAACTCGCGTAATCCAAACCAATTTCACGCGCCAGTGGCGCTTCTGGCATCGCTGTCATACCGACCAAATCACAGCCGTCGCGCTGCATGCGGCGAATTTCTGCGGCGGTTTCTAAACGCGGCCCTTGCGTGCAACCGTAAACGCCACGCGCTAAAGCAATCACACCCGCGGCATCGGCAGCGCGCAACAATAATTCGCGCGTGCGTTCGGCATAGGGAAAGGTGAAATCAATATGTTCCAGCGGCGAATGCTCGTCGTCGCTGTAGGTATGAATGCGCCCCCAGGTGTAATCAATGATTTGATCCGGCACTGAAATCACTGCAGGCGCCATGTCGTGATGAATGCCGCCCACGGCATTCACCGCAATCACTTGCTCCACACCCAATTGCTTTAGCGCATACATATTGGCGCGGTAATTCACGCGATGCGGCGGCCACTGGTGTTGCTCACCATGACGCGCAAAAAAATACACCGGCTTGCCGTGATACTCCCCTTTTTGTACCGGCGCAGAAGGCGTGCCGTAAGGCGTATCCACTGTGATTTTTTCACCGATGTGCAGGCCGTCGAGTTGATCTAATCCAGTACCGCCAATAATTGCGATGGTCATTTCAACTCCTCACATGCCTTTCACGGCGTAGATGCCTGGCGCATTGCGCAGATAGCCTTTGTAATCCATGCCATAACCAAACACATAACGGTCTGGCACATCCAAGCCGACAAAATCTGCTTTTAAATCAGGAGGATTGCGACGACTGTGGTGTTTCTCCACCAACACCGCGCTGTACACTTTTTTGGCACCTTGCGCTTCGCACCAACGCAATACTTCATGCAGCGTGATGCCTTCATCGAGAATATCGTCGATCACCAACACGGTGCGGTCGCACAGATCGTGGCGCGGCTTTACCAGCCACTCCACTGCTTCACCACTGGTTTGATTGCGGTAGCGTGTGGCGTGGATGTAATCCAGCTGCAAATGGAAATTGAGACGCGGCAATAATTTTCCCGCGATCACTGTCGCACCACTCATCAAAGGCAACAACAAAGGATTACTGTCTTTTAATTGCGCAGTGATTTTTTCTGCCAGCGTATCGATAGCTACAATTACTTGTTCGCGCGTAAACAAACAATCGGCTTCGCGCCAAACGGCATCCACTTCTTGCAGTGACACCTCACTCATAACGGAAAATGCTGCTGCAATAATTGTTGTGCGGCTTGCCACTGCGGGGTTGCGTGTAACTCCACAAGACTCGGCCAAGCAAACGGACGCTTCAAACGCTGCAAATTTCCCGCTGGTTTTAGCTCGGATTTTTTCAGCGCATCCACCACGGCCAACTGTGCGGGGCGCTGATTACACACCAACAACGCGGTGCAACCCGCCGCCAATGCAACGCGCGCGCGTTCACCCATATCAGCGATCACACCGGCACCTTCCATGGTTAAATCATCGCTAAAAATCACGCCATCAAAGCGCAACTGCTGTTTCAGCACATCTTGCAGCCAGTGCGCCGAAAAGCCGGCGGGATTTTTATCCACCTGGCTATAAACCACATGCGCAGGCATTACAGCATCCAACTTTCCTTTGCTGCACAAATAACGATACGGCAACACATCTTCCGCCAAGATATTTTCTAGCGCACGATGATCAAAAGGAGTTTCGTGATGGCTGTCGCCGGCTACTGCACCGTGACCAGGGAAGTGTTTACCGGTGGCGCACATATTCGCCTCGTGCATACCGTCAATAAATGCTTCGCTCAACACGCTCATGATCTGCGGATCAATCGAAAACGAACGGTTGGCAATCACCGCGCAGCGCTCGTCATCCAAATCCAACACCGGTGCAAAACTTAAATCGACACCGCAAGCGCGCAATTCTGCCGCCATCAACCAACCGCAAGTACGCGCTAACGCAATGCCGTTTTCTGCATGGCGCTGATACACCGCGCCAATCGCTGCCATGGGAGGAATCGCAGTAAATCCATCGCGAAAACGCTGCACACGCCCGCCTTCTTGATCTACGCAAATCAATAGTTCAGGGCGCACGGCGCGAATTTGTGCCACCAACGCACACAACTGCGCCACATCGCGATAATTGCGCGTAAAAAGAATGATGCCGCCCACCCAAGGCTCACGCAGCAGTGCTTCATCTTCTGCGGTGAGCGCAAGGCCAGCAACATCGACAATCACCGGTCCCAAGTTCATGCCTTCACTGTAAAACATGGCCATTACCTTCAGCGAAAGTCAGCGGGATCCGGCTCGGCAAATTCATCCACGCCATCGGTAAACTCTTTTGGCGGTGGGCGCTTAATGAAATGCTCGCGCTCAATACCAAACATAATCGCCAACGGCGAAGCCACCAACACCGAAGAATAAATACCAAAGCAGATACCGATGGTCAGCGCCATCGCAAAATAATGCAGTGTTTCACCGCCGAAAATCAGCATGGATAGCACCATCAACTGCGTAGCGCCGTGTGTAATGATGGTTCGTGAAATCGTGCTGGTAATGCCGTGGTTCACCACTTCCTGTGTATTCATGTCGCGACGCAAGCGAAAGGTTTCACGCACACGGTCAAACACCACCACCGATTCGTTCACCGAATACCCTAAAACCGCCAACACCGCCGCCAACACCGACAGCGAAAACTCCCACTGGAAGAAGGCAAAAAAGCCCAGAATGATGATGACGTCGTGCAAGTTTGCCAAAATTGCCGCCACAGAAAACCGCCACTCAAAACGCATCGACAAATAAATAATAATGCCAATAACAACCAGCAACAGCGCGGTCAAACCTTTGTGCACCAACTCGTCACCCACTTGCGGACCAACGAACTCGATGCGCTGCAACTGCCCATTCGGCACCGCGTCTTTCAACAGCGTCATCACAGATTCGCCCTGCTTTCTGGAATCACCGTCTTGCAACAGCGGCACGCGAATCATGACATCCTGTGGCGAGCCAAAAATTTTGTACCTGCGCTTCACCGAACTCACTGCCTTTCAACACTTCGCGAATTTTTTCTAGATTGGCTGCTTCTGGGTAGCGCACCTCTACCAAGGTGCCGCCGGTAAACTCTACCGACAGGTGCAAGCCACGCGTTGCCAAAAAGAAAACTGACAACACGAAAACAATCAGCGAGATGGCGTTGAATACATGCGCATAGCGCATGAAAGGAATATCTTTTTTGATGCGGAAAAATTCCATGACAATACTCCTCAACGATGCGCAACGGTGATGCCAGCTTTCCATACCTGCCCGATGGACAAGCTGGCTAACTGCCTGCGACTACCGTAAATCCAATTCACCAGTGCGCGCGAAATAAATACGGATGAAACAATGGAAGTCAAAATCCCTAAGCAGTGCACTACAGCAAAACCGCGCACCGGCCCCGTGCCAAACAACAGCAACATCAAACCAGCAATAAAGGTGGTGACATTCGAATCCACAATCGTACTGAATGCGCGATCGTAGCCCGCCATAATTGCCGCTTGCGGATTGGCACCACCGCGCAACTCCTCGCGAATACGCTCGTTTATCAATACATTGGCGTCAATTGCCATACCCAGTGTCAATGCAATCGCTGCAATACCTGGCAGCGACAAAGTCGCCTGTAAAGCCGCCAGCGCCGCAACCAACAACACCAAGTTGGATGCCAACGCCGTTACGGAAACCACACCAAACATTTGGTAATAAATAATCATGAACACAGCAATCGCCGCAAAACCCCACAGCGTGGAGTGGAAACCGCGGCTGATATTCGCCGCACCTAAAGATGGGCCAATCGTGCGCTCCTCAATGATGTACACCGGCGCAGCCAGCGCACCGGCGCGCAACAATAGCGCTAGTTCATGCGCTTCTGCTTGGCTGTCTAAACCGGTGATGCGGAACTGCACACCCAAGGCGCTTTGAATCGTAGCGACATTGATCAAAGACTTTTCTGTTTTCGGCGTATGCACAATGGTTTCTGTGCCGTCAGCATTGCGCTGTCTGCTCGATTCCGCTTTTGTTTCGATAAACAACACGCCCATGGGTCGACCAATATTGTTGCGTGTCGCGCGATTCATTTTTTGACCGCCGCTGCTGTCCAGCGTGATGTTAACTTGTTGTGTGCCGGTCTCCGGATCCACCTGATTATTGGCGCTAGTGACCTGATCACCCGTCACAATCACACTTTCTTCCAATTCCACTTCACGACTTGGTTCGTTGCGAAAACTAAATTTTTCGCGCTGCGAGGGTGGTGTTTCTGCATTAGCGACCAAGCGAAATTCTAAGTTGGCGGTTTTACCAATAATCCGTTTTGCTTGTGCGGCATCTTGCACGCCAGGCAATTCCACCACGATGCGATTGCGTCCTTGTTTTTGCACCAAAGGTTCCGCTACGCCCAACGCATTGACACGATTTCGCAAAGCCACGACATTCTGCGACACCGCGTAACCTTCCAACTCATTCAGCGCTTGTTCGCTCAAGGTCAGCGACACTAAAAATTGACCGTCTTTTTCTGAAGTGGTGCGCGTCATATCGCCAGCCACTTTGCGCACTGCGGTCATCGCTGCACTACGATTGGCTTCATCAGGAAAGCGCAGCACTACCGTTTTTCCGTCTTGTTTTACTGACCACTGTCTGCTCGGCAAATTGGCATCGCGCAATTCGCGACGCAAATCTGCCGCCACTGCTTCGACTTTTTTTGC
Organism: Cellvibrionales bacterium; assembly: GCA_016713115.1. Classification (NCBI taxonomy): domain Bacteria; kingdom Pseudomonadati; phylum Pseudomonadota; class Gammaproteobacteria; order Cellvibrionales; species Cellvibrionales bacterium. The sequence continues at coordinate 288,360 of JADJPU010000001.1, forward strand.
CAACATCGTGCTGGTATCCACTTCCAATAAAAAGTGCACACCACCTGCCAAATCCAAACCCAATTTCATCGGCTTCGCGCCGATGCTGGTCAACCACGCAGGCGTAGTCGATGCCAAATTGAGCGCAACAATAAAATCGCCACCCAAGGCTTTCTCCACTGCATCTTTAGCCGCCAATTGTTGCTCGCGCGATACCAAACGAATCAGAATCGACCCTTTACTGAATTCCGTCGCTTTGATGTCGATCTGCGCCTGCTGCAAAGCAGCAACAGCCTGCTCCTGCATCACAGGCGTCATCTCCGTGCCGCCCGATTCGCCAGTGATCTGAATAGCGGGATCGGGGTGATACAGATTGGGCACGGCGTAAATCACGCCCATGGCCAAAATCAACACAACAAGAATGTTCTTCCATAATGGATAGCGATTGGGCATGCCCGATTTCCCCCTAAAAACCTGTGGAACCACTGGTCAAAAAATGGCTGGCGATTGTAGCAGTTGTTGCGTGGGGGTGTTTATTCGATCAGTATCCGAGCACATTTTTCAGGCATGTTGTCAATGAGTTTTCCAAGCGCCCATCCATCTCTAACACCAGCACAGCCTTGGTGGGTACACAACTATCCGTTGATAATTGCTCTCGCATCGTTACCTGCCATTGCTTACCTTTATGTTTCTTGGCTAACAACCAGCAACACGCCTTACGGTGATGGCTATATCCAGTCACTGTTTACCGTGCTGTATTGGCAAGAGGGCAGCACACTCAGCGAGCAACTAAGCAACACATGGTGGACTTATTTCCAAAACCGAGCAGTCTTTTCTAAGTTCATTACGCTACTGCTGTATGCCATACAAGGAGCTATTGATTTACGAATCGAAGGCCTGTTTAGCAACTCCATGCTGGTGGCACTTGTCGCGCTGATTACACTCAGCTGTTATCAACATAGAGCGCCAGCTTACACGAGCCTTGTTGCCTCGCTGATGATTCTCAGCGTCTATTCTTGGACAATCACCACATGGCCTGAATGTGCTTTGTTTTATTTTCCCACACTAACATTCTCTTTTCTAACTTTCTTGCTACTTGATCTCACTCAAGCGCGCGTACTGGCTGCTGTTATTTGCAGTTGGCTTGCAATGTTCACTATGGCAAATGGCTTACTGGCTGTCGTGGCAGGCTCTGCAATTCTATTATACAACCACACCTATCATCGTCGTTACACACGGTCTCAACTTGCCATCTGGGTGATTGGAGCCTTTGCTGGGATTATTTTGCACCTAACCACAATGAATGTATTTTCCACTGAGCTGTTTGGCGCAAAGTCTGTGCGCGAATCTTTTATTGATATCCCTAGTCGACTTGTAGACTTTGTTGAATCCATGGGGGCAGCTCCATTTTTTCCTAACGAATACCGCGAAGGAAAAATTACGCTTGGCGCAATCATTCTGGCAACAATAGCTGTACTACTTGCTTCACCGCGCTCATGGAAAAACTCTGCCATGGTAGGCTTACTGCTATTCAGCACAGGAACCATTTTTCTCACTTCTTTGTTTCGCTACTCCGCTGGAGGAAACGACGGATATCAAATCTTCACCGCCACCAATTACGCAGCCCTATTTGTAATTGCATCGTCACACATTAACCGCAGAGACCGGCGCATCCCCGCTTTACTAGTCATCGCAGCAATCGCCTTCAATGCAAATGCACTGATAGGCAACCTGCCTAAAATGATAGAAAAAAAACAAAGGGCAACCGTTGAGCTACAAGAACTATTACTCAGCAGCGGGAAACGCGCAAACTCATGGGAAGGTGTACTTTTACGCCATGCGATTTCAGCAGACATCTACCGCCCACTGCAAAACCATGACAGCCTACCAATAGCACAAGCCTTACAGCCCATTGAAAACTGCCCACAACCCAAAGATAGCTATGGAAAATTACAAGCAGAAACAAACGATATGGCGGCTGCATTACAGGCCGAGATACAGCTATCAGAAACTCTAAAATTTAACTCGCCACAACTGTTTTTGTGCGGATCGAATAAGAAATACAAAATCACTCTCGGCGCAGCAGCCAACTTAAATATACACCAGGCAAACACACTGACAATTCTCTTGGATAAACGAAAAATTACGCCAGACAACTATCGTGTCGTCGTTAGCACAGGAAATTTTGAGTTTATTTTGCCGGAGCAACTTTCCGTTACTGCAATAACTCCATGGCACCCAAATCAGAAAGACTGTAAGGCTGTGCGTTTTTTTGCACGATGGAAGGCATTTTCTCCTTTTGTCGAATACTACTGCTCACTTTAACCACCAAAAAAGTTTTACAACGCCGGCACCGACAAACCCTGCGCGGCGTAGTGCTGTGCAACGAAGGCATCCAACTGCCCAGCGGAGATAGCATTGCGCAAACCTGCCATCAGGCGCTGATAAAAGCGCAGGTTGTGGATGGTGTTTAGCATGCTGCCGAGTATCTCGCCGCATTTATCGAGATGGTAAAGATAGGCGCGAGAAAAATGCTGACAGGTGTAGCAATCGCAGGTTTCATCTAGCGGGCGTTCATCGTGGCGGTACTGTGCATTGCGCAGTTTTAACTTCCCTTGTGGCACAAACAAATAAGCATTGCGCGCGTTGCGCGTTGGCATCACGCAATCAAACATATCCACGCCGCGACGAACGGCTTCCACCAAATCATTCGGCGTGCCGACACCCATCACATAACGCGGCTTATCTTTGGGCATGTGTGACACCACGGCATCCAACACATGCAGCATTTCTTCTTTTGGCTCACCGACTGACAAACCACCCAGCGCATAACCGTCAAAACCAATTTCTTGCAAACCATCGAGTGATTTGTGGCGCAAATGTTCATACATGCCGCCCTGCACAATACCAAACAGCGCGGCGCTATTATCGCCGTGCGCTTCGCGCGAGCGTTTTGCCCAACGCAGCGACAATTCCATGGAAGATTTTGCCTGCTCTTCTGTTGCAGGATACGGCGTGCACTCATCGAAAATCATCGCGATATCGGAGCCGAGCTTGTGCTGCACGGCAATCGCTTCTTCCGGACCCAAAAACACAGGGCTGCCATCCACCGGCGAACGAAAAGACACACCCGCTTCATTAATTTTGCGCAGCTTGCCTAAACTCCACACTTGAAAACCGCCAGAGTCAGTGAGGATAGGTTTTGCCACTGCATAAAGCCGTGCAAACTGCCAAAACGCTCGATCACTTCGGTGCCGGGGCGCAGCATCAAGTGAAAAGTATTGCCCAATAAAATTTCTGCACCGATGGCTTCAATATCGTGCGGTTTCATGGCTTTTACCGTGCCGTAAGTGCCCACCGGCATAAACGCCGGCGTATTCACTTCGCCGCGCGGGAAGCGCAACACACCGCGCCGCGCCGCGCCGTCGGTTGCCAATAACTCAAACTGCATACGGCATTCGCGCGTCATACTGGAATATCCTCACTGGCCTTTGTATTTTTGCTAATCAACATGGCATCGCCATAACTAAAAAAACGGTATTGCTCGTCAACCGCCGCGCGGTAAGCGCGCAAGGTATTCTGATAACCGGCAAAAGCACTTACCAACATCAATAAGGTGGATTCCGACAAATGAAAATTGGTAATCAAGGCATCTACCACCTGAAATTTATAGCTAGGGTAGATAAAAATATCGGTATCGCCAGCGTACGGCTGCAACTCGCCATTTTTTGCGGCGGTTTCTAAACAGCGCACACTGGTCGTCCCCACTGCAATCACGCGCCCGCCGCGTTTTTTTGCAGTGTGTACGGCATCGCAAACCGCCTGCGTTACTTCAATGTATTCACTGTGCATGTGGTGATCGCGAATATCGTCACTGCGCACCGGTTGAAATGTGCCAGCGCCGACATGCAGCGTCACAAAAGCCGTCTGCACACCTTTTCCACGCAGCGCCGCCATCATCGTTTCATCAAAATGCAAACCCGCTGTGGGTGCTGCAACAGCGCCTGGTGTTTGCGCGTAAACGGTTTGATAGCGTTCGCGATCCACTTCTGTATCGGCGCGCTGAATGTACGGCGGCAGCGGCATATGCCCCAGCAAATCCAACCACTCATGTACCGAGCGCGCAGCATCAAATTGCAAACGAAATAAATTGCCGTCGCGTTCCAACATCGTGACGCGCAAAACATTTTTTCCATCATCAAATAATAATTCTTCGCCCGCTTTGGGTGACTTACTAGCGCGCACATGCGCCAACACTTCCTGCGCGTTCAGCACGCGCTCCACCAACACTTCCACTTTGCCGCCGCTGGGTTTATGCCCCAGCAGGCGCGCAGGAATTACGCGCGTGTTGTTGAACACCATCACATCGCCTGGCTGCACCCAATCCAGCAGTGCAGAAAATTGGCGGTGCGCCAACTCGCCTGTTTCGCCGTCCAAGCACAGCAGACGACTGCCTGTGCGTTCAGCGCAGGGTTCGGCGGCGATCAAGCTCGGAGGCAAGTGATAGTGAAAATGCTGGCGCAACATGCAAAGGGAGTGAGGTAGCTGAAGTCGGGGCGGCATTGTTCCACATTCATTCGGCAGCGACACGCAAAAGTGCATTGCCCTACCGCACGGCTGCCGCTAGAATGCGCGCCTCCTTAGCCGGAATGGCGGAATCGGTAGACGCGCACGACTCAAACTCGTGTTCCGAAAGGAGTGAGAGTTCGAGTCTCTCTTCCGGCACCATGTACCTGTCCTATACCGTACGGACAATCAACTAAACCCCTGATTTCAGGGGCTTTTTTGTTTCAGCACCATCCAAAGCAATCCTACCAAAACCACCACAATCCGCGTATTATCTGGGTAACTTTCTGGGTAACTCAAAATCCAAACGGGATTAGGCTGGCAGCCATGACGCGCAAACCACTCACTAGCGCCATACAAGCAGAAAAAGCAAAACCCGAAGCCAAGCCATACAAGCTAGCCGCTGGCGAAGGCTTGTTCTTGGAAATACTGCCAACAGGAAAAAAACGCTGGCGCTTGCGCTATTTCTATATGGGCAAGGAGCAAATGCTATCCCTTGGCATGTATCCCTACATTGGACTTCAAGATGCCAAGCTATTGCGCCACAACGCCAAGCAACTTCTAGCACAAGGGAAAAACCCAAGTGCAGAGCGAAAAGCCGAAAAAGCAGCCAAGCGGATTGCACTGAGCAGCACCTTTGAAACCTGTGCACAGGACATTGCCCAACACCTACTAAAGCAGCACCCAGACAAAACCAAGCCGAAAATATGGCGAGAAATCAGCAAAGACCAAATCAACCTAGACATACTAGAAACGGCTGATGGCGATATTGAATACTACAGGGATGGCGAGGAACTTTTTTTCAATATGGATGGGCAAGAAGAACAAAAAATCACCCAGAAACACTTTTTCAACACTTACCTGGTCAAGAAAAACAAATCCAAGTAATAAAAATACCAGACCATCACCCCTCTGGTTTTTTTCTGGCTGTCAGGCTTACCCCGTCCTAACAAAACGAGGTACGCACTATGCAACACAGAACTATAGAAACCGGCTTTTTAAGACTCCCACAGATTGTTGGCCAGCAAGAAATCACGGCAGAGCAAGCACGGAAAAACAAGGAAGCTGGCAGACAGCACACGCGCCCCCGCCCCCACATTCCAGCCATTATTCCAGTTAGCAAATCTACTTGGTGGGCTGGCGTGGCTTCCGGCCGCTACCCCCAACCCGTGAGGTTATCGGCTGGCGTTACAGTCTGGCGCGCCGAAGACGTTTATGCCCTTTTAGCGAAACAGGCATAGGGGGCGCATATGAGACAGACACAAAAAAGCCCAGTGCGTGCTGGGCTGATTCGCATTGCTAAAAACTACCTTCACATTGTAGCGCATTATCCAGAATATCTACTTTCGGTACCGCCACAAACCTCGCTAGAGTTCGCCCCGCTTCAGGTGCCCGACGAGCATTCGCTCTGAGGGTGAAACGGGAAGCCGGTGCGTCAACCCTACGGGAAGACTATTCCGGCACTGCCCCCGCAACGGTAAGCGAGTAGAGATCGGCAATAACCACTGTGTTTCAGGTCGCAAGGCCAACAACATGGGAAGGTGCCCATCGGAGCGCATAGACGCGCTCACTCGTGAGTCCGGAGACCGGCCTGTCGTGGATTGGTACAGAATCCGGGGTCGGATTTGTTCCTGGTTTATTGGCATGCCGATGAACTTCTGATGTTTTTCACTGACCCGCCAAGCATCATTGCAATGGTGTTTAGTCGTGTCGTGTATTCATCGACCTTGTGATGCTGTGCTGTGTTTGATCAATGCGCTGGGGTGCTGCGATCGAAATTTGCACAGGGTTTTTCCAATGAAAAAACATAGCGTTTTATTTGTGGGCGCGCGCGCGCTCGTTATTCTTGGCGCATTTTCCAGCGCATCAACATTTGCCACCGAAACCAATGCCACGCCCTCTACCGAGCTCGACACGCTGGTTGTGAATGCGACCAAACTCGATAAAAGCGAGGATAGCTACTGCACCCGACATGGTTGTCGTCGCTGCCTATAGCGATGCTGCCACTGTGCGTTTACTGCTATCGACCAATGTCCCAGTATTGCGGATACCAGAGTTCACCAGCTTTGCCGATATCAAGCGCAACACCATGACTTTGGCGAGCGCGATTGGAGAGGAAGAACGCGGCGCAGAAGTTTTAGCGCGGATGCAGCAGCGTTTAGACGCTGTAGCGAATGCCGTCAAAGACCAGCCCAAACCGCGCGTTCTGTATTACAGCCCCAGCGGCTCTGCTGCAGGGATAGGCACCTTGTCCGATGAGACGATCACACTCGCTGGCGGCTTCAATGTCATCCGCGAGACCGGCCTAAAAGGCTCTTCGCTTATTTCGCAAGAGCTAGCCATTGCCCTGCAACCGGAAGTCATCCTGTTGGATATCTGGGGAACCACGAACGGTGATCCCGCTGCCGTTAATACCATGTTGCAAGACCCCGCTTGGCGCGGCGTTCCCGCTGTAAAACAGGGGCGGGTTTATGTCGTGAATGCAGCGATTGCAACAACATGCTCCCCTTTTCGCGTGATCGGCGTTGAAACCATCGCGCATCTGCTTCACCCCAACCATGTCGCGGCACGCAGCAGCGACGCTGAAGAAGTGGCGAAATGGCTATGAATAGCACCCGTTTTAGACTGTGTTTTATCGCAATGGGACTGACGCTGTTAGCCATCGTACTCAGCGGGATTACGGTTGGCCCTGCCGATATCACATGGCGCGATACCGCTTCCGCCTTGCTGGCCGGCATCGCGCGCCTCTTGGATCGTATCGATGGCCTGCCTATTACCGAGGCGGTTAGCTGGCAAGACACCATCATCTGGCAAGTGCGTCTACCGCGTGTGCTCGTTGCTGTTTTCGTGGGTGCTGCGTTAGCAACCAGTGGTGCCGTGCTGCAGGGCTTATTCCGCAACCCACTGGCATCGTCCGACACATTGGGCGTTTCCTCAGGCGCATCGCTGGGCGGTGTACTGGCGATCTATCTGGGCTTGACCACGACGACCATCTGGGCGCTGCCGATTTTGGCCTTTGTCGGCGCCACACTGAGCTTGCTACTGGTGTACAGCATTGCCAGTGAGCGCGGGCAAGCACCTGTTGCCACGCTGTTGCTCGCCGGTATTGCCGTTGGCTCATTGAATGTTGCCGCCAGCTCACTGGTGCAAGCCCTTGCACTAGAAAAGTGGGAAGTGGGCAAATCCATCGTCTATTGGAATATGGGGGGCTTGGATCGCCGCACTTGGCACCATGTGGCGCTGATTGCTCCGCTGCTAACGATCGGCCTGCTCGTAACTTTGGCGCACTGCCGCGAACTCGACATTCTCCTCGCTGGCGAAACACAAGCCGCTGCCGTGGGCGTCAACATCACCAAAACCCGTCTCATTTTGCTGGCGATGGTCTCCCTGCTCATTGCAGGTTCTGTGTCCGTTGCCGGCGGGGTTGGCTTCGTCGGTTTGGTCGTGCCGCACATTGTGCGTTTGGCAACGGGGCCTCATCACCGCCACCTCATTCCACTGTCCGCCTTGGGCGGCGCACTCATGCTGGCCGGTGCCGACTGGGTTTTACGCGTCGGCTGGGACGGCAATGACATCCCCGTAGGCATTTTTACAGCGGCAATGGGCGCTCCATTCTTTTTATGGCTGCTGTATCGCGGTCGTCGCCAGCTGTTTTTGTAATTGCAGAGAATAAGAAGAGAGACATCATGGGATTGTTAACAGTAAAGCAGCTTGAATTCCGCACCGATACACGCAGCATCCTGACAGGGATAGATTGCGCTCTGCACGCCGGTGAGTTTGTTGGACTCATTGGCGCCAATGGCACAGGCAAAACCACGCTGTTGCGTCTACTCATGGGATTACTTACCCCCAGCGCAGGCAGCGTGTGGATTCGCGGAAAACCAACCACGCACTATTCACGCCGCGCGCTCGCCAGACAGATCACCTTAGTGCCGCAAGACACGGGAATTAGCTACCCATTTTCTGTGCGCGAGCTGGTGACGATGGGCAGACACCCTTACTTGCGGCGCTTTACGCCAATATCCCAACACGATATGGCCATTGTGCAAGCGGCCATGCAAGCGCTGGCCGTAGACGCATTCGCCGAGCGCCCAGTCACAGCACTCTCGGGCGGCGAACGACAACGCGTGATGATTGCACGCGCACTCGCGCAACAAACGCCCATTATTTTGTTAGATGAGGCAACGGCCAGCCTCGATGTTTGCCATCAACTCGATGTACTCACCGCTGCCAAAAAACTGGCCGACCAAGGCCATCTTGTCATCGCAGCCATTCACGATCTCAACATGGCATCCCGATTTTGCAACCGCATATTGATGCTCAACCAAGGCCAGTTAGTCGCCAATGGCAGCCCTGTCGAGACACTCACTCAACACCGTCTGCGCCAATATTTTTCCGTGGACACCGTGGTGGAAGTAGCGCATCACACAAATGGACTAATGATCACACCGTTGCAATCACTCATCTAAAAAACCACCAACACGAGGACTCACCATGCAAACAACTATTGAAACTCTGCCAACCAAAAAATCCACCATTGTTGTCGAGCCAGGCAACGGCACGCTGGAAATTTTTGATTTCCCAACTGACAGTGATACTTTGCTGGCAGCACTGACCGATATGTTCAAGGACCACTGGGACAGCATTTTATTTGGGCCCGCTGTACAGGGCGGAATTTTTGAATGTCGCGCGCCCAATGCGCCAGAAAAAATTGGCATGCTGGATGGTTATCTGACTATAGATTTTGGCCACTGGCATTTTCATATGTGCATCGGCGAACACAAAGGAACCAAGCGCAACCCATGCCCACCAGAATTGGCAAAACATCGCCGCACAGCACGCGCAGAACTGTATCGCCGCTTGAATGAAAACGGCATTCCAACCAGCTGGGGCTTCCGTATGTTTAACGGTGCTGGCGAGCAGCAAATGACCGTCTTTCTCCCCAGTCCCTTTTTGAGTGTTGAACAAAAAATATTGAAAGAGCCGCAATTTGAAAACTTAGCACTGTGGGATTACTTGCGCAAAACCTATCTCAACATTGCACCGGAAGACATTGATCGCGCCGGCAAAGGTTTTCGTCATGACTGATGTTATGACAGAACCACTACCCTACCGTTTTGGCAAACCCAACGGCAGCGGATGGATAGATGGCACAGCACTAGCAGATCCACAAAACAGCTTATTTCAGCAGTTATTGCAACAAATTGGTGCGACCATCAACACCAACAACAAACGCGTGATTGCTGCCAGCTTTGCCCTGCGTTATGGCTGGTCTTCTGGTGCGCCACTTCATTACTTTATGAATCATGGCGCGGTGATAAACCTATCGCTAGACAACATCAGCTTGAAATTCTGTCGCTCAGGCTTGTATCAGCATTACAGCTTTCACAGCACCGACTCATTCCACAAACAGGAGATGATAAATACGCCAAACGAAACGCAAATCACCGCAATGGCTGAGCAACTTTATTCTCAGGCCACACACATTGTTGAAGCCCTGCATAGCTGGTCGCGTTTTTCACGACGGGCTATTTGGGCAATGATTGTTTCGTCGTGGAGTTCGCAATGCGTCCGCATGGCGGAATCTATCTGGAAGAATCGTAATGCCGGCTATGTGATGGCAGAGAAAATGCTGCAATACCGTCCAGAACTCTACCGCAACAAACCTATTTTCTACAGCCTGCAATACAACACAGAACAAAGACTGTTTCAGAAACGCCATGCTTGCTGCCTGTACTATCTCGGGCCTGATCGCAGCTTCTGCACTAGCTGCCCACTCATTGACGATGAAGAACGCAGCGCGCGCAGCTACAATTACCTAAAAGAATATGAAAGCAACGCCACATCACACTAGAAAAAACGACATGATTTCTCACATTCACGACACACAAAAAACATGAAGAACCCTACAAGATTCTCAATTTCTCGTCGAGCACTGCTACAAAATATCTCTCTGCTGTGCGGTGCAGCTTTACTACCTGCACGCGCCAGCAGTATTGAAAATACGCAACCCGCTTTTATTTACGCCATGGCACTGGTGCCGCCACCAGAGATCTCGGCTACCTGTTCAGAAATTAGAAAACAATTCGACCCATCGCGCAGCAATAAAACTTTTCCACATATCACGCTGAAGCAGCCATTCACGATGGTTGGCGATCAAAAACCGCAGAACAAGCACTTTGCAAGCGACAAAAACATTTGCGCACAACACGACCCCTTGCAAATTGCACTGGAGCAAGTCGACCGTTTTGACTCCCCCACTCACGGCACTGTTGTACATGTGCGCGTTACCCTTTCTCCCGAATTACAGCAGCTCCAACAAAAGCTCGTGCAAGCAGTTTCTGTTATCGGCGGCATGACAGAACACCTGACTGTTGCGCAAGAAATTCAAACTTACTACCCACATCTAACACTGGCGCAAGGCTTGTCACATGAAGCAGCCACACTGGCGATGGCAAGCAACACAGACGCTGTGACACAAAAGCAATTTACGGCAGACAGCATTGTTGTCGGCAGATGTGGCGCGGATCAGGTCTGGAAGAAAATTGGTGTATTTGCGCTCTCTGGCCATTCCTAATCAAAATTTCACGCGTAACCCAACCGACACGGAACGCGGCGCGCCCGGATACAGCACAGCAGCATTGCTGTCGGCGTAATCCAACACATTGACCGCAGAAACATAATCTTTATCTGCTAGGTTTTTCATTTCTGCAAACACTTCCCAGTCCTTGCCTTCGTAACCGCCACGCACACCCAACAACTGGTAATCATCCACTTTGTATTGATTACTAAAATCCGCGTAGCGATCGCCCACCCAATCAAAGGTTGGCCCCATATAAAAGCCGTTTGCTTGGCGATAAATCAACTCGCCACGCATCACATAATCCGGTGCGGCAGGCAAATTATTGTTGTTATACACATCGTCATTATCAAAACGAAAATGATTGATGGTCACACTCAATAATGGCTCCAAGCTACTGCCATCTTCCAAAGCAAAATTAGCACCCAACAATGTTTCAATCCCAGCGTGTACTGTTTTATCAATATTGGTAGAAAGGCTGTTGCCAGGCGCTGCAGGGTCATCTCTCGATAAAATTTCATCGCGTATCTGAGCGTAATACAGTGTTGCTTCCCAATACCCCATGTTGTTATCACCCAACGGCATCTGTCCGCGCGATCCAAACTCAACCACACTGCCATGCATAGGATCTAATGTTTCATTGCTTCCGCGCACATCGTCTTGCAATTCAAAATTGGTGGGCGGTTCAAAAAGTCGGCTGACATTGGCAAACAATTGGCTGTTGTTTGAAAGCGCATAAATAACGCCGGCGCGCGGATTGATGCTGTGATAATCCGCCTCAGGATTGCGTTCAACGCCGCTTGCAACCGCTGTGGTTTTTGTATCGCGCTGTGTACTCACGCCTTGCGCGCCATACACTAAAGTCCAACGCCCTAATGCCCAACGATCCATCACATACGCTTCTAATGTCTCTGCGTTGTTGTCTACTTTCTCTGTAAGTCCATTGCGCTTGCCATAAGCATTGCGATAGTTGCCACCCTCAACATCGCCATAACCGTAATCCACACCCGCCAGCAGTGTGTGATCATCCAACTGCAACTTGTAGCGCAACATTGCGCTAGATTCTTTGCTTTTTGTATCGACCAACAAACTAAATACTTCCACGGGCGGCAACGGACCTGGGCCATCAAAATCCACCATCACCGGCGCAACAATGGGGTGATATAACTGTTCTTGCGCGTGTGAAACACCCAGCTCCAATGAACTGCGCTCATCGATACGCCAAGTTGTTTTATCCGCCACACGCCAAGTTTCAACATTCTTTGCAAAATTTCCTATCAGTGCCGAATCACCCGCTTGATGTGGATTCGCTTTAAATTCTGCTTTGGTCAGCGCTGTTGGCAACTCTTGATCGCTATTGATGTAATCCACATACAAACGATTTTCCAAATCGTCAAAAATTTTCCAACCGGTATTGATATAAACACTCTGCTGATCCGTCTCACTGTGGTGCCGGTATCCATCCCAGTCTTTATCACCAACAGTTATCAAGGCATCAAACTGATCCAACACTACGCCGGCAGTGGCGCGCGCCGTGCGCTGACCGTCACTGCCAGCACTCATAAACAACTCCGTTGGCGCAACATCAAGCGCTGTCGGTGAAATAAAATCCACTGCGCCGCCGAGCGTGCTCGCGCCGTAAGTCAGAGCATTGGCACCCGGTGCAATAACAATATTTTTCGCCAGCAGAGGATCGATAAAACGGTTGTGATTATTGCCATCTGCCGTGGTGACAGGCATGCCGTCTTGCAACATTTTCACGCCGTTGCCGTCGTAATTGGTGGCATCCAAATTGGAGCCGCGGCTCGAAAAGAAAACCGAATCACCACCACTAAAACTTTGCGCCCACATACTGGGCGCGTAGCGAAAAGTATCTGCCAAATTATTTACTGCGCGTTGATACTGTTTTTCACCATCGATAATGGTTGTGGCGCCGGGAATACCAGCTTGCTCATCTTTCAGGGGTTGCTCTTCTTGCTCACTCTGCACGACGATGGTTTCCAACACAGCCGCTTCCTCCGCCTGCGCAGAAAAAGAGCCCAATAGACTGAAAGCCATCAACACGACTACACAAGAAAAAACCACGCGCGGCGGGAAAAACAAATGACACCCACTGAAAATTCTCCTGTCATGCACAGCAATACGGTCTATCAACAGGAGCAGCAGTATAGGAATCAAAATTCCACAGGGAATGCGACATGATGTCGCAGGCTGCAAAGCCCACTCTATCTAGGTTATTTCCACAAATGCGTGCACAGCAGTCTCATTAGGTTCGCGCTTGCTCCGCATTCGCTCTACACTTTTCTCTCTACTCATTTTTTGCAACAGAGCGAACACTGGCCATGGCACTCCCCGACTACCCACGCAATCCACACTACGGCACAGGCGCTTACCGTCGTCGCATTCGCCTTGAGCAGCGCGAGGGCGCGGTGTTCGGCGCGCTGGAGGACACCAACCACGGCTTTACTGTCACCGTGACGCACGATGGCGAGCGCGTCACAGCCATCGACGCACAGACCAAGCGCATTCCCTATACCAGTTGCCCCGGCGCGGTGGAACCGATCAATGGTTACATCGGCACCAGCATTCACGCCAGCCTGCGCGATCTCAATTTCCACATGCCCCCGTCATCTAATTGCACGCACTTGCTGGATTTGACGGTGATGGCGATACGACACGCCGCCAGCGCCAAACCCGTGCGACAGTGGGACATTACCGTGACCGATCAAACCGAGGCGCGCGATGCCATCTGCACCGTGCTGCGCGACGGCGAGCAGGTTTTTCAGTGGCAGGCGCGCGATCTACAGCTCACACAACCCGCTGAATTTGCTGGCAATCCGTTCTATTTAGGCTTTGGCAAATGGGCGACCAAATGTTTTGAGGGCGACGAACTGGAAGCCGCTTTCATCCTGCAAAAAGGGTATTTTGTGTCACTGGCGCGCTTTTTTGATGTGGAGCAGATGGCCGGTGAACCTGCTCTCGCCAGCCAAGAAGGCATGGGCGGTGCCTGCTACACCTACAGCCACCCCGCTATCGAACACGGTGTGCGCACGGCTGGTTGTGTGCGCGATTTTTCTGATTGTGAGGAAAAGCTGCTGAAGTTTGTGTAGCCATAGCGGAACTATCGCTGCATTGCTCTGCTCTGACACGCACAGACCTCTGTTTTATCAGTAGACAGATAACACAGACACAGGTATTTTCGCCAGCGCACCACACCCCATACCCACACACGGAGATGTTTATGATTCGCAAGCTCGCTTTGATGACGCTTTTAGCTGCCAGCTGCCAATTTGCTTTTGCAGACCAGGCCTTTGACGACAACCTTGCCAAAGCCAAAAAAGGCGATGCGGCTGCACAACTGTCCACAGCCTCTGCGTATCTCTACGGTCGCGGTGTGGAAGCAAATTACGAAACCGCCAAAAGTTGGTTTCAAAATCTGCTGAAAGAGGAAATGCGGAAGCACAGTTCAACCTAGGACTTTTGTACGAACTCGGCCAAGGAACCAAACAAAACTATGCCTCTGCCATCAGCTGGTATCAAAAAGCAGCCAAGAAAAATTCTCACGCGCTGAATATCAGCTTGGCACGCTGTTTGAGCATGGCAAGGGTGTAAAACAAGACTACAAAAAAGCAGCCGACTTCTACGCCAAAGCTGCAGCCCAAGGCAACGCAGAAGCCAAAGCCGCTGCTGAAGCCTTAGCGCCAAAAATCGCTGAACAAGAAGCGGCTAAAAAAACCACCACATCAAAGAAAAAATAACCGGTGTTGATGTGTAGAAAAAGACCCGCAGCACGCAATGCTCGCGGGTTTTTTATTGCCGGTATTTTTCTGCACACGCTATTTCTCTTCGGATGTTCTAGCCAACAAACTGCGTCAGAAGCAACATCTCCACTCGCCAGCGAAGTTGTTTTCAATGCTATGCAGCAAGCAGGAAAACCGTATCGCTACGGCGGTAGCTCACCGCAAACAGGATTCGATTGCAGCGGCTTGATCCAATACACCTACCGCAATGCTGCAGGACTTGCCGTACCGCGTACCGTTTCCGCTTTGTACGCCGCGCCTTATCCCACGGTAAATCGCCAACAATTACAGAGTGGCGATATCGTGATTTTTGCCACGGGCTGGCGCAACAAACCCGATCACGCTGGCATTTATGTGGGTGAACAACGCTTTGTACACGCGCCCAGCTCTGGCGGTAAAGTGCGCGTAGATAGCCTGCAAAGCGACTATTGGAACCCTCGCTTTCTGGCCGGCAAGCGTATCCTCCGCGCGCAATAATTGCTTTACTATTTACGCGCAACAAGCCAGACAACAATACACAATAAGGAGCCATACGCATGCTAAAACCACCCGTACTCCCACCCCAAGCGCTGCTCGCTGGAAAAATTGCTGTCGGTATCGGCTGGCTGATTGGCTTTGCCGGCTTCTTGCTGGCAGATGCAGGTGCCACTTTTCACACACTCGGCATCGGCCTGTTAGCCTTTCTCATCGGAAGTCACGCGCTGGAATTGGTGATTTACGCCGCCTTTCTCAAAGCTGCCAAAGCTTCAAGTGCAGATTACGCACAGGTCTTTTTGTTCGGCATTTTTCACAGCGGCGGCATGACGCCACCCAAAGCCTGAGCGCGCATCCCAGCGGGCTCTATCCTCTATAATTGACGGCTTGCCCTTTCCCACCGGACACCGTCAATCATGCACGAGCAGTACCAGCACACCGCTGTCGAAGCCGCCGCCCAACAACACTGGCGCGCGAACAACAGTTTTTGCGTCACCGAAGACCACAGCAAACCCAAGTTTTATTGCCTGTCGATGTTTCCCTATCCCAGCGGGAAGTTGCACATGGGGCACGTGCGCAACTACACCATCGGTGACGTGGTCAGCCGTTTCCAGCGCATGCAGGGCAAAAATGTTTTGCAGCCCATGGGTTGGGATGCTTTCGGTTTGCCGGCAGAAAACGCTGCAATTAAAAATAATTCCGCACCCGCAAAATGGACGTACGAAAATATTGAGTACATGAAAGGTCAGTTGCAGTCGTTGGGCTTTGCTTACGATTGGTCGCGTGAGATTGCCACCTGCCGCCCCGATTACTACAAATGGGAGCAGTGGTTTTTTACACGCCTGTATGAAAAAGGTTTGGTGTACAAAAAAATGGCGACTGTGAATTGGGATCCGGTGGATTGCACTGTACTCGCCAATGAACAAGTGATCGACGGTCGCGGCTGGCGCTCTGGCGCGCTAGTGGAACGCAAAGAAATTCCGCAATGGTTTATTAAAATTACCGCTTACGCCGAACAACTGCTCGCCGATTTAGAAAAATTGCCGCATTGGCCGGAACAAGTTAAAACCATGCAGCGCAATTGGATAGGCAAATCGCGCGGCATCACCATGCGTTTTGATTTGACTTCCGAAATAGCAGGACACGATTCGTTTGAAATCTACACCACGCGCCCCGACACCTTGATGGGCGTGACCTATGTCAGCCTTGCGGCTGAACACCCTATCGCGCAAGCAGCGGCGAAAAAATAATCCTGCGCTGCAACAATTTCTCGCGGAATGTAAATTGCAATCCGTTGCCGAAGCGGACATGGCGACGATGGAGAAAAAAGGTTTCGATACCGGATTGAAAGCACTGCATCCGATCAGCGGTCGCGCAGTACCGGTGTGGGTCGCCAATTATGTGTTGATGGATTATGGCTCCGGCGCGGTGATGGCGGTGCCAGCGCACGATCAGCGCGATTACGAATTTGCCAAAAAATATGCGCTGGCGATTGAGCAAGTCATTACATCCTCTGATGGCGCTGCTTGCGATATTGCTAGCGCTGCCTTTACAGAAAAAGGCACGCTAATCAATTCTGATGAATTTGATGGTTTGGATTTTGATGCTGCATTTGATGCTATCGCCACCAAATTAGAAAATCTCGGCAAAGGCCGCATCACACTGAATTATCGCCTGCGCGATTGGGGCGTTTCGCGCCAACGCTACTGGGGCGCGCCGATTCCGATGTTCAATTTGCCGGAAGGTGGCGAGGTTCCTGTGCCGCTCGACCGCTTACCCGTGTTGTTGCCAGAAGAAGTGGTGATGGATGGCGTGAATTCGCCGATTAAATCTGATCTGAATTGGCGCAAAACGACTTTCAATGGCAAAGACATTGAACACGAAACGGATACTTTCGACACCTTTATGGAATCGTCGTGGTATTACGCGCGCTACACCTGCCCCAACTTTACCGAAGGTATGCTCGACCCCAATGCCGCCAATTATTGGCTGCCGGTCGATCAATACATAGGCGGTATTGAACACGCCATTTTGCATTTGTTGTACGCGCGTTTCTTTCACAAATTGATGCGCGATGAAGGTTTGGTGCAGTGCGACGAACCGTTTCAACGCTTGCTGTGTCAGGGCATGGTGTTGAAAGACGGCAGCAAGATGTCGAAATCCAAAGGCAACACGGTTGACCCGCAAGCGCTAATTGAACAATACGGCGCAGACACCGTGCGTTTGTTCATCATGTTTGCCGCACCACCCGAACAATCACTGGAGTGGAGCGATGCCGGTGTGGAAGGCGCGCACCGTTTTCTACGGCGTTTATGGAAAGCAGTTTACGCACATGTGCAAACTGGCTCGCCTGTTGCATTAGATGCCAGCACACTGACGGAATCTCAAAAAGATTTGCGCCGCAAAACGCACGAAACCATCGCCAAAATCAGTAACGATTACAGCGAGCGACAAACCTTCAACACGGCCATCGCGGCGGTAATGGAATTATTGAATGAAGTGGGCAAAGTTACCGATGCCAACAACGCACAAAGCCTAGCCGTAGAGCGAGAAGCCTTGGAAGCCGCCGTGCTATTGCTAGCACCTGTTGCACCGCATATCACGCATACCCTGTGGCAAGCACTCGGCCACAGCGATGCTGTCATCGATGCTGCATGGCCCGCTGTGGATGCAAACGCACTCACCAAAACCAGCGTTGAGATCGCGGTGCAAGTGAACGGCAAACTGCGTGGCACTGTTACTATAGCGCCCGATGCCAAACAGCCAGATGCGGAGCTGGCTGCGCAGCAAAATGAAAATGTTCAAAAATTTATCGACGGCAAGGAAGTGCGCAAGATCATTTTCGTGCCCGGAAAACTTCTTAATATTGTTGTTGCATAAAAAACCACAGGTGGAATAACACATGAAAACGCGCAATTTAATGGGTCTTTTTCTCTGCGTATTACTTGCTGGCTGCGGCTGGCACCTACGCGGCGACAGTGCCGCGACGAATATCAAAACGCTCAACATTACTTCCGCTCAAACTTACGGCAAGCTGGAGCGTGCCTTGCGTGCTGAAATGCGCGCACAACACATCGAAGAAGGCGGCGCAGACGGCTTGACACTGACTATTCTCAGCCAAGACCTGCGCCAAAACCTGCTCGCTTATAGCGATAGTATTAACGCCGCCATGTTTGAAATTGAATTAACCACTCACTTCACGGTGACCAACGCCAAAGGTGAAACCATCATTCCGCCGAACATGGAGCGCGTGGTGCGTCCCTATGAGCCCAATAGCGACCGCGCGTTGGCAACAGACCGCGAAACTGCCCTCATGAAAGAGGATGCCTACCGAGAAATGGCAGCCAATATTCTGCGCCGCATCAATTTTATTGCCGGCAAAAAAGAACACATCGATTAATCTCTGCTGTGCGCGTATACCCTGAAAAACTGGCGCAACATATCGAAAAATCACCGGCAGCGCTGTATTGGATTGCCGGTGACGAACCGCTGCTCGTACAGGAAGCCTGCGATGCAACACGCGCAGCTGCACTAAAAGCAGGATTTGCTGAACGCAAAATTTTTAATCCGGAAAAAAAAGAACACTGGCAGGAAGTGATTGCCGAAGCCAATGCGCTGTCACTCTTCGCAGATAAGTGTTTTCTCGATATACGCACTTCAACCGGAAAGCTCGATCATGCACTGCTACTGGAATATTTGGCGCGCCCCAGCAGCGACAGCTTTTTATTAATCCGCACGGACAAAGTTGACAGCAGCACGCAAAAAACACAGTGGTTCAAAGCCATGGAGCAGGCTTGCGCATTTGTACCCATCACACCGCTGGATAACAGTCGCTTTCCTGCTTGGTTGGCCGAGCGCGCGCGCAGCAAATCCGTCAATCTCTCTGCCGATGCTTTAAAAATTTTGGCGGAACGCACCGAAGGTAATTTATTGGCGGCCGTGCAGGAATTGGAAAAACTGGCGCTGCAATTTGGCACAACAACCGTTAGCGCCGAGCAAATCGATGCCGGTAACAGCTCGCACTACGATGTTTTTGCGCTGAACGACGCTCTGCTCAGTGGAGACACGCCGCACGCATTAAAAATCTTGCACACACTGAAACAGGAAGGCAGTAACGCTTTAGTCATTCTGGGCGCGCTGACGCGGGAGCTGCGCCAACTGGCCGCTGCCAGCGAGTCTGTTGCCGGCGGCTCGCCCGCTAGTGCCGCAATGCGTCAGTTGGGTGTGTGGGAAAAGCGTCAACCGATGTTTAGCCGCGCCCTGCAACGCCTGAGCGTCACACAAACGCGCCAGATGGTTGCGTTGATGGGAACCGTTGACCAAGCCGTGAAAGGCATGGCCAACCGCGATCCGTGGAATGTGCTGGAAACACTCTGTCTATTGGTGTGTAAGCCGCGCTGAACGCGGCTCCATCAGCGCGACTGCCGTTTCTTACAGAGCAGCACCCGACAACACTTGCACAGCACCCGTGTCTTTGACGGGCTTGGCTGGCGCAACAGCCGGAGTGTCGGCACCGGTTACGCCAACCATAACATCGTCATAACCATCACCGTTTACTTCACCTGCAGCCACTGTTGTACCCAGCGCCTCTTTGCTTGCACTGCCGTAAACCTTGGTGATCAAGCCAAAGTCATCGCCACTCCAAATAGAAATACTGCCCGCGCCTTTGATCGGTTTTTTAGCCGGTTTGTTGTCTTTGGATGCGCCGACAATCACATCTTTCAGACCATCGCCATCCACATCACCAAATGCCACGCTATTGCCCAAGCCTGCTTTGGCTACGCTGCCATAGTAGAGAATGGAGCCGCTACCGCCCGAATACAGGCTGACGCTACCTGCGTCTTTGCGTATCGCTTTGCCCGTTAAAACGTCCACCACATCGTCACCTGGCGCGCCAGCCAGCACTTCTGCTGCGCCATCGCCATCCATATCTGCTGAAGCCACAGATTTACCCAAATAGGCTTTTGCGGTAGCGCCGGGTTCGTACATTAGCTGCGAGCCATCAATGGTATAAACCGCCACGCTGCCGGTGTCTTTGATGATGGCATCAGGATCGCTGTCATCGTCGTCGTTGGGCGCACCGTATACGATGTCGGTATTGCCATCATCGTCAACATCACCCGTTGCCACGCTGGTGCCCGCATAAGATTTGGGCAGAAATCCGTAGAAAGTGTTCAGCACGGCGTTACCTGATGCGCCAGAAAACACAGTCACTGAACCTGCACCAATCACTGGCACCAAAGGATCGGTCACCAAATCATTGTCTTTAGGTGCGCCTGCGATAATGTCAGCAGTCGGGTTGCTGCTATCGCCATCTGGAAGACCGTTGACATCACCCAAAGCCACGGCCGAACCCAGCAAGGCTTTGGCGCGCGTGCCAGACAACACAGTTCTCGGTTTGGAATCATTAGGCCCATAAATCACGGTGACTGTGCCGGCATCCTTCAAACCATTCGGATCGGCCTTGGGCGCGCCCACCACCACATCGATGTGGCCGTCGCCATCCACATCGGCATTGCCTGCCACGGTAAAACCCATATTGTCTTTGGCGGCGTTGCCTTCGATAAATTTCAACACGCCACCTGTTTGTCCGCTAATAATTTCCGCGCGCCCCGCATCGGTTTTGCCCACGGGATCATAGGTGGGGTAACCGACGATGTAATCGCCGTAGCCGTCTTCGTCAAAATCGCCTGCAAACGCCACCACAGCACCTGCACCCACTTTGGCTTTGATGCCGCGCGTGATGTGCAACGCAGGCGCATCGCTGGCGCAGGCATCACCGTAGCCATCGCCGTTGATATCGTCCTGTGTGGGATTGGCTACCTGCGGGCAGTTGTCGACTGTATTCGACACGCCATCGCCATCGTTATCGTCGTCGCGAAACAGCGCATCACAAACTGGGGCATCGGCAGTACAAGCTGAAGGATTATTGGGTAACCAAGCATCTGTGTCGCCGTCGCCATCGGTATCCACGGCCGCGGCTGCATCGTTAGGGAAGGCATCCTCTGTATCCGGCACGCCGTCGCCGTCGGTATCCACCTCACCGTGAAAGCGCGCCAACATCATGTAGTTGAACTTGCCGTTGTTGCCGGTGCCAGCCACCGTCAGCTTGCCGTCAGCCTGCTGCACCACCGACACCGCCTCGTCGGAAACGGTGCCGATGTTGGCAGTGACTTTGCCATCTCCGCCAAAACCGGTGTCCAGTGAGCCATCGGTATTGAGCCGCACCAGCGCCATGTGCTTGCTGCTGGTGATGGTGATGGTGCTGCCAGCTAACACCAGTTTGCCGTCGGTCTGCTGTATCACTTTGGCGACGGCGTTGTTGTTGGAATCGACAGATAACACCAGCTTACCGGTACTGTTGAAGGAGGGGTCAAAACTGCCATCCTGATTCAAGCGCACCACGGCAAAATTGGTTTTATTGCCGGGATTGACATTGGTATACCCTGCCAGCACCAACTGGTCATCCGCCTGCTGCAACACGGAAATGGCGTAATCACGATCCGAGGCAATATCCACAAACAGCTTGCCGTCGGCGTCGAAAGTCGTGTCGAGCGAACCGTCGGTGTTGTAGCGTGTGAGCGCGAAGTTGTAATCGCTGTATCCCGCCATCAGCAGCTTGCCATCTGCCAATTGAATAACCGAGCGACCGTTATTGACGGTGCCATTAAAGTCTGTGGTCACCTTGCCGCCTGAGCCAAAGCTCGAATCCAGTGAGCCATCTGTATTAAATCTCGCCAAGGCAAAATCCGCCTTGTCATTGCCGGCTCCTGCCGTTTCGCCGGCGACCACCAATTTGTCATCGGCTTGCTGAATAATGGAGAGACAAGTGTCGTCTTTCGTGCCAAACCCCATCGTGACGATACCCTGCTCACCAAAGGTTTCATCCAGTGAGCCGTCTTTGTTGTAGCGCACCAAGGCGCAGTCATTGTTCACGCCGCTGGCCGTCACGCCCACCACCACCAAGCGCCCATTGCTCTGCTGGATGACGGCCTTGGCATCGTCCACAGGCACCGCAAGGTCGCTAATTTTGGTAATCACCATGCCCGTGCCGTTGAAGGTGGTGTCCAATGTGCCATCCAAGTTGTAGCGCAGCAGCGCAAACTGCTTCATGCCCTTTGCGTTGTAGGTGTTGCCCACCGCGACCAACTTGCCATCTGCCTGTTGAATAAGGCCGTTGCCATTAAAACCGGTTCCCGCTTTAAGCGGCACAGTGGAGACATAACCCAGATGATTGAAACTCAAATCCATGTCGCCAGGCGCAGCCGCCAGCGCACACACCGGCAACAAACTGGAGAAAAGACCAGCCCAAAACTGCTTTTTCATGGCAGACACCTCGCTATCTAAAGTATTGTTATTTGCTGTAGGTACTTTTCGACCATACCAGCCATTCTTCGTTATGCCAAGTAAAAACCTGTGAATACACGCAAACCTTTGATACCCGCACAACTGCACTGGCGCGATGACACGCCAGAAGCCGTTGATTTTGGCGATATTTATTTCTCACGCGACAACGGTCTTGCGGAATCGCGCCATGTTTTTCTCGATGGCAATCATTTGCGCGAGCGCTGGCGGCAACTGCCGCCATCATCAAAATTTGTGATTGCTGAAACCGGTTTTGGCACCGGCTTAAATTTTTTATTGGCCTGGCAGTTGTGGCTAGACACTGCGCCACCCAATGCCACTTTATTTTTTATTTCCACCGAATTGCATCCACTCACGCACGCAGATTTGCAGCGCGCGTTGTCACACTGGCAGGAGCTAGCACCGCTCAGTGAAGAACTTTTGCAACACTATCCAAATTTATTGCCCGGTTTTCATGTTGTGCGTTTGGCGCAAGGGCGCGTCACGCTGTTGCTGCTATTCGGCGATGCACAGGAAACACTGCCACAACTTTTGGATAGCCAACACAGCGATTTTTTTGCACAAAACCCGTGGCATGTGGACGCTTGGTTTTTGGATGGATTTGCGCCAGCCAAAAATCCACAACTGTGGCAAAACACACTAATTGAGCAGATTGCCTCACTCTCAAAAACTGGCACCACACTCGCCACCTTCACCGCCGCAGGGCAAGTGCGGCGTGATCTCTCGGCCGTAGGATTTTCCGTCAAAAAATATCAGGCTATGGCAGCAAACGCGAAATGCTTGTCGCCACGCTCACTGAATTAAAAAAATCGCACACCATCATCAATAAAACACCGTGGTTGCTGCACGCGCAACCACAAGCAAAACCACAACACATCACCGTGATTGGAGCGGGTTTAGCGGGCTGTCATATTGCGCACGCGCTGGCTGAACGCGGAATACGCGTCACTGTTTTGGAGCAGCACGCGCAGGCCGCGCAAGAAGCCTCCGGCAATCCGCAAGGTGCGCTGTACACCAAACTTTCTGCCAACAATGCCTCGCTGACGCGCTTTAGTTTGTCCAGTTTGCAATTTGCACTACAGCACTACCAGAAACCCCATCTCAAAACTGCATTTCACGATTGCGGATTATTGCAACTGCAAGAAAAACCAGATCCATCTTTGTTGGATTTGATGAAAAATAACGCGCAACTGGCGCAATGGATGGATGCAGAACAGGCATCTCAAATCAGCGGTATTGCGTTAACGCGCGGCGGCTGGTGGCTGTCGCAATCCGGCTGGATTAATCCACAACAATTGTGCAAGGCGCTGTTAGATCATCCCAATATCAACACAAAATTTGGCTGCAGCATTGCACAGCTACAGCGCGACAACGAGCACATCATCATTGCCTGCGCCAATGCATCCAAACAATTTTCACAAACCGCTTGGCTGCCACTGCGCGCTGTGCGTGGGCAAATCACGCAACTGCCTACCAACACTCTGAGCGAAACTTTGTGCTGCGTGGTGTGCGATGAAGGCTACCTCACACCCGCACACCAACAGCAACACTGCCTTGGCGCCAGCTTTATTCCCGATGACACCGCCACCGATTTGCGTAGCAGCGAACAGCAACACAACATGAGCCTGCTCAACGCCATTTCACCGACACTGCACAACGCATGGCAGAACGAAAAATTGCATGGTCGCGCTGCGTTGCGCTGCACCACGCCCGATCATTTGCCGATGGTTGGCGCACTGCCCAATCGTGAAATATTTTTACGCAATTACTCCGCACTGCGCCACAACGCCAAGGTTGTTATCAACAATACTGGCAGCTATATGAATGGCTTGTGGGTTTTTACTGGCTTTGGCGGGCGCGGGCTGTGTTACATCCCACTCGCCGCAGAATTATTAGCTGCGCAATTACTGCACGAACCACGACCGTTGCCGCAAGACATTCAGCAAGCCTTGGCTCCTGCGCGGTTTGTGATTCGGGAGCTGGTGCAAACGCACGCAGGACGGTAAAACCTTACTCTTCCGATACCGCAATAATTTGCTCGAATTCACCATGCGCTTGCAACAGCTGGGTCAACTCTTCCAATCTTTGCGCGCCACTACACAAACTATTCACTTTATTGGCAATTGCAAAGCGTCCGCGCAAGCCTTGATCAATATCAAATAACACTTCTCGCAATTCATTGACCGGATTCATGCTACATGTCTGACAAATACCCTTTTGCTTGCGGTTAATCGCCAACTTTACAGGATCCATATCCTCAATAGAGAAATCAAACACCGAACCCAGTGGCACCTTCTTTTCCCAATCTTGGCAACACAAATAATATTGACCGTTCCAACCGATAAATACTGAATACAATGCAATTGCACACAACTCTGTAAATCCTTTGTTGTGCAAAACATCAACAGCCTCACGCCAATGCGTACGGTTACCTAAAAACTGAAACGGTTTATCATGTGAACCACCGCGATTTTCTTCGCGCGTCACATGCACATAATCCACTCCCGCCTGCTGCCAGAACTGAGTAATTTCGTCGATTTGATGTGCATTACCATCGTGGCGCACCACGGTAATTTGCACATGACAGCGCCCGCGCGATTGACGGACAAACTCCAAGATGTTGTCGCGCGTCTTCTCAAAAGGCAGGCCATATATTTGATCGTAAGCCGCACCAATATCACTCACGCTGAAAGTTACATTTTTCAAACCAGCATCTAGCAGCCCCATGGTTAACGCAGGCGTTAAGCGCGAGCCGTTAGAAACAATATCTACATTTAATCCACGCTGAATGCCATGAGAGACAAACTCAAGAAAATGTGGATGCAGCATGGGTTCACCCAGCCCTGTGAGAGAGGCTTTCGCATGGCTACCCAATGCCAACACGCGATCAATTACCTGATCAAACACATCAAGGCTCATAAATCCTTGCTTCGGTGTTTTTTCGCGCGGACAAAAATCGCAAGTGGCGTTGCAGCGATTCGTTAACTCAATATCGATATTGCGATTGGCGATCTTCATAACCGTGAACCAGACCTAATGCCTTGGGTGAGAACCTAACACATCCACCCCGCAGTAACCATTTGCCCTTCGGTCAACGGTATAATCATCAGCCGTTTTTTGGCTTTATTTACCGCTATCACCATGGATAAAACTTACCAACCCAACGCCATTGAAGCCCGCTGGTACGCCGAGTGGGAGCAGCAGGGCTACTTCAAACCCGCTGGCGCAGGCAAGCCCTACACCATCATGATTCCGCCGCCGAATGTCACCGGCAGCCTGCACATGGGGCACGGCTTCAACAACTCGGTAATGGACACCCTCACCCGCTACCACCGCATGCTGGGGCACAACACGCTGTGGCAGCCGGGCATGGACCACGCCGGTATCGCGACACAAATGGTAGTGGAGCGCCAACTCGCCGCACAAAACATCACGCGCCACGATCTCGGTCGCGAAAAATTTCTAGAAAAAGTGTGGGAGTGGAAAGCAGAAAGCGGCGGCACAATTACGCAACAAATTCGCAGACTTGGTTCATCCGTAGATTGGTCGCGCGAATGCTTCACCATGGATGAAGGTTTATCCGAAGCAGTGCAAGAAGCCTTTGTGCGTTTGCATGAAGATGGCTTTGATTTATCGCGGCAAACGCTTGGTGAATTGGGATCCAAAACTGCACACCGCGATTTCAGATTTGGAAGTGCTCAGCGAAGAAGAAAACGGCTCTCTGTGGCATTTGCGCTATCCCGTCGATGGCAGCAGCGATGTGTTAGTCGTTGCCACCACGCGCCCAGAAACTATGCTCGGTGATTCTGCGGTAGCCGTACACCCAGAAGATGAACGCTATCAACATCTAATTGGAAAACAAGTCACACTACCCATCACTGGTCGCTTGGTGCCAATCATCGCCGATGATTATGTCGATAAAGAATTTGGCACCGGCGTTGTCAAAATCACACCCGCGCACGACTTCAATGACTACGAAGTCGGCAAGCGTCACAACTTACCGCTGTTCAATATTTTTGATCGCGATGCCGCTATTGCTGCTGCCGATCTCGGCATTCCCGACGACTATCAAGGACTGGATCGTTTTGCCGCTCGCAAAAAAATTGTTGCGCAAGCAGAAGCGGAAGGTTGGTTAGAAAAAATTGAGCCGCATAATTTAAAAGTGCCACGCGGTGATCGCTCTGGCGTGGTAATTGAACCGTGGCTCACCGATCAATGGTATGTCTCCACCCAACCACTGGCCAAAGAAGCGATAGCTGCGGTGGAGAACGGTCACATCCAATTCGTACCCAAGCAATACGAAAACATGTATTTCTCGTGGATGCGCGATATTCAAGATTGGTGCATCTCGCGTCAGTTATGGTGGGGACATCGCATTCCTGCGTGGTATGACGAGAACGGCAATGTTTATGTCGGCCGCAATGAACAGGAAGTGCGCAGCAAACATGCGCTCGGCAACGATGTGGTTTTGCGTCAGGACGAAGATGTACTCGACACTTGGTTTTCTTCAGCGCTGTGGACTTTTTCTACACTGGGCTGGCCGCAACAAACACCCGAGTTAAAAACATTCCACCCGACCGATGTTTTAGTGACGGGGTTTGACATTATTTTCTTCTGGGTAGCCAGAATGATAATGATGAGCACGCACTTCATGAAAATGAAGACGGCACGCCGCAGATGCCGTTCAAGACCGTGTATGTCCACGGCCTAGTGCGCGACGCGCAAGGCCAGAAAATGTCGAAATCCAAAGGCAATGTCATAGACCCTATCGACTTGATCGACGGCATTGATTTGGAAGCGCTGGTTGCCAAACGCACTGCCGGCATGATGCAGCCGCAGATGGCAGAAAAAATCGCCAAAGCAACGCGCAAGGAATTTCCAGACGGCCTCAACGCCTACGGCACTGATGCGCTGCGCTTCACTTTCTTGTCGTTAGCATCCACCGGACGCGACATTAAGTTTGATGTGGGGCGCATCGAAGGTTTCCGCAATTTCTGCAACAAAATCTGGAATGCTTCGCGCTATGTGTTGATGAACTGCGAAGAGCAGGATTGCGGACAAGACGGCGCTACCGATTACGAACTTTCTCTCGCTGACCGCTGGATTATTTCGCGCTTGCAACAGGCGGAAAAAGCAGTCGCTGAAGCCATCGCGCAATACCGTTTTGATTTGGCTACGCAAGCCGTGTACGAGTTTTTCTGGAACGAGTATTGCGATTGGTACTTGGAATTATCCAAACCCGTTTTGAACGATACCAATGCTACTGCCGCACAGAAAACCGGCACGCGCCGCACACTGATTCGCGTACTGGAAGCCAGTTTGCGCTTGATGCACCCGATGATGCCGTTCATCACCGAAGAAATTTGGCAGCGTGTTAAAGCGCTCGCTGGCGCAGCAGGTGACAGCATTATGTTGGCGCGCTACCCGCAATTCGACACCAAAAAAACCGATGCGCAAGCCGAAGCAGATATTACTTGGCTGCAACAAGTGATTCTCGGCATTCGCAATATCCGTGGTGAAATGAATATCCCACCAGGCAAACCGCTGCCCGTTTTATTGCGCAACGGCGACGACAGCGACCGCACACGACTCACCGCCTATCCATTATTTCTGATGAAGCTCGCCAATATCGCCAGCATTGACTGGCTCACCGCTAATGCCACAGCACCGCTGGCAGCAACAGCACTGGTCGGCAGCTTGGAAATTCTCATCCCCATGAGCGACTTGATCGACAAAAATGCAGAACTCGCGCGCCTGCAAAAAGAAATCGACAAGCTGCAAAAAGATTGTGAGCGCCAGCAGAGCAAATTATCCAATGACAGCTTTGTCGCCAAAGCTCCGCCGGATGTGATTGCCAAAGAGCGGGAAAAATTAGCTGACAATGAGCGCGCTTTACAAAAACTGCGCGAACAACAGGACGCCATACGCGTCTTGTAATGACAAAACTATGCTGCGCCAACTAGCTCTGCCGACACTTTACGCATTCTGGTTGGTGCTTGGTTTTTTTGTTTACGGTTCTACTGGCCACGACGATTCACACATCAACTTCTGGAATGTGCATACCCTGCTCACGCAAGGCGAGTTGGTAAATTACAACGGTGAGCGCGTCGAACAAACCACGAGCCTGCTACAGGATTTCATCACCGCAGCATTGGTTTTCATCACCAAAGGCAGCATCGTCACTACAGGCTATCTCGTTGATATAGCAGCCGCCTTCAGCTGCGCCGTACTCACCACCATCATCGCAAGGCAATACGCACCGACACTTACCGCTTACGCCGGCACACTACTATTCAGCAGTGCTAGTTTTTTATTGTGGTCATTTGGCGGCATGGGTGAACCATTAACTGCCCTATGCTTGTTGCTTGGGATTTTTTGTTGGTGGCGCTGGCTAGTTTTAGGTAAATATTTTTGGCAAATATTATGCGTCACGCTCGCACTGGTTTTAGTGCGCCCAGAAATACCCGTTGTTATTACAGCCATTACATCAGCTCTAGTTATTGTTTGTTGTCGCCAAGCCGAACAATGCAAACGCGCATGGATTTTGTTTGCCGTGACCCTCAGCGCAGCTTGTGCGTTGTTTGCATGGCAGCAGTGGTATTTTAATTCTTGGTTGCCGCTGCCTGCCGTTGCCAAGCAAGGCGGTGTATTTAGCGAACAACTGCAGCGCGGCACTTATTACATGATATTTGGTGGCGTACTCAACCCTATCACTATATTCGTATTGCTACTGTCTGCCCCAATGCTTTTTTTTCTCGCAAAATCTTGGTGTAAAAAGACACTACAGCCGCTCGATTTTCTACAAGCCATTCTACTTTGCAGCTTTCTAGCCTACGCAGGATTTATTTGGACAGCCGGCGGTGACTGGATGCAAGCATCGCGCTTTTTTGTGCCTATTATTCCTCTCGCCGCCTTATTGATATTGCATGCCGTACAAAAAATACCCTACCGCGCTTTAACTCATGCAATTCTGCTGCTTTTGATTATTGGGCAATTTCTTTTACAACTGCCGGTAATTACGCAACAATCTCACGGCATTCCTGCATGGATACAAACGCACATTAAGCCAGAACACGATGCGCGCTACGGTGTATTTGAACAGCTCAATCAGGAGCATGTGCGCGACATGGCCGTGATTGATCACCTGGCAGAAGTTATCCCGCCTCTACACCAACAGCTAAATCGACCAATCGTTTTCATGTCGGGACAAGCTGGCATGGTGTTTTACTACACCGCACAAAAGTTTTATGGGCAGGTTGTTTTTCGTGACTTGCGTGGCTTGGTGGAAAGCAGCTTAACGCTATGTCCAGAACTACGCGGCATTCCTCGCGCGCCACAAGGTTTATTTTGGGGGTACCGCGACTTTTTTAATCATCTTCCTGTATTGCAACAAGCTTGTGGCGTTGTCGCACCTGACATTATTTACGACCTAAATGACATGACACAAAAACTCGGCAAAACACTAGAACCTTATGGCTACACGCTTATTCATCGAGAAGGCGGCTTTCCTGTATCAAACGCAACAGCGCTACCTTACAACCGACTTCTCACGCCCAATATGATTTTTTTGCGCAACGACTTGCTACCTCTGCTCAACAACCCTGCGTTACGCATCATCAACTACAAAGATCTTCCGCCTGTGTACCGCTGGCCGCTCAACCATGTTCGGTAGAATATTTTTTTTTTCGTGCATTGTATTATTGGTTGGCTGCGCTCACCGCATAGAAAATGCATCAGAAAAACAACAACGCACAAACCATTTGCGCTCAGAATTACAGCAGCTAGCGCCAGACAGCACACCACAAGCAGCGCAGCAGTTAGCGGAAACTGCTGTCAATACGGCTAGCCAGTTACGCGAAGATTACGATGTCGCGCTCGCGCCCTGGCTGCACAACATTGAAGTGAACTCCGGCACCAAACAGCGCGGGCTGTGCTACCAATACGCCAAAGATCTTTCTGTAGCTGTACAACCTGCACTGGCACCGTATTGGCAGATGTATCGCGTGCAAGCCAGACCCAAACAAATCCTGGAACACAATGCCATTGTTATTGTCGGCAAAGATCAGCCATGGCAGAGCGGCATTGTGCTAGACGCTTGGCGCAACGCTGGCGTGTTGTATTTTGGCGCAGCGACCAAAGACAAATACTCTTGGCAACTCAAGCCACCAAAAAAATAAGCCCATAAAAAAACCCGCCGAAGCGGGTTTGTGTTTTCTAACAACCGCCCGCTCTCATGGTTTTACAAAACCACTTCCTGCACATGCGTCACTTTGATCGCTTTCACTTTCTCTGCCGCGTGCTGGAACGATTCAATTTCATTGAAGTTCAGGTAGCGATAAATTTCCGCACCCATCGTGTTCAGCTTACCCGCATACTCCAAGTATTCCGCTGGTGTTGGCAATTTGCCAACCACCGCTGACACTGCCGCCAGCTCTGCCGAGCCCAAAAACACATTGGTGTTATCGCCCAAACGGTTCGGGAAATTGCGCGTAGAAGTTGAAATTACAGTAGAGCCAGGGCGCACGCGTGCTTGGTTGCCCATGCACAACGAACAGCCCGGCATTTCTGTGCGCGCACCACTGGCACCAAAAATACCGTAGTAGCCTTCTTCTTTGAGCTGGAACTCATCCATGCGCGTCGGCGGTGCAATCCACAGCGTGGTGGGCAATGAACCGTCTTTCACATTCGACAACAATTTACCCGCCGCACGGTAGTGACCGATGTTGGTCATACAAGAACCGATAAACACTTCGTCGATTTTTGTGTTCTGCACATCGCTGAGTTTTTTCACATCGTCGGGATCGTTCGGGCAAGCCAACAGCGGCTCTTTGATGTTGTTCAAATCAATATCGATAATTTCTGCGTACTCGGCATCTTTATCTGCTTCCATCAATTGCGGATTCGCCAGCCACGCTTCCATCGCTTTGGCGCGATGCTCCAGCGTGCGCGCATCGCCGTAACCTTCTTTAATCATCCAACGCAGCATGGTGATGTTAGAAGTTAAGTATTCGATGATCGGCTCTTTATCCAATTTGATGGTGCAGCCTGCGGCAGAACGCTCAGCGGATGCATCAGAAATTTCAAACGCCTGCTCCACTTTCAATTTCGGCAAGCCTTCAATTTCCAGAATGCGACCAGAGAAAATGTTTTTCTTGCCTTTTTTCTCAACGGTCAACAATCCTTTTTGAATCGCCGCGTAAGGAATAGCATTTACCAAATCACGCAAGGTAATGCCGGGCTGCATTTCACCTTTGAAGCGCACCAAAACGGATTCCGGCATATCCAAAGGCATAACGCCTGTTGCCGCCGCAAACGCCACCAAACCCGAACCAGCTGGGAAAGAAATACCAATCGGAAAGCGCGTGTGCGAATCACCGCCGGTGCCGACGGTGTCTGGCATCAGCATGCGGTTGAGCCATGAATGGATAATGCCGTCGCCCGGACGCAGCGCAACACCGCCGCGCGTCATGATGAAATCAGGCAGTGTGTGGTGTGTTTCTACATCAACCGGCTTGGGATACGCCGCAGTGTGACAGAAAGATTGCATCACCAAATCCGCAGAAAAACCCAAGCACGCCAAATCTTTTAATTCGTCGCGCGTCATCGGACCGGTAGTGTCTTGCGAGCCAACGGTGGTCATTTTTGGTTCGCAATAAGTGCCGGGGCGCACGCCTTTCACGCCGCAGGCTTTGCCCACCATTTTTTGTGCCAGTGTGAAACCTTTTGTGCTATCAGCCGGTGGATGCGGACGACGGAAAGTAGCAGAAGGCTCCAAGCCGAGTTCTGCACGCGCTTTGTCAGTTAAGCCGCGACCGATAATCAAATTGATACGGCCACCGGCGCGCACTTCATCTAACAACACATCAGTTTTTAAACTAAAATCGGCCAGCACTTCACCGTTTTGATTAGTAATTTTTCCTTCATACGGTTTGATGACGATCACATCACCCATATTAAGTTTTGATACATCGCATTCAAACGGCAGCGCGCCAGCATCTTCCATGGTGTTGAAGAAAATCGGTGCAATTTTTCCGCCGATGCAAATACCGCCGTAGCGTTTATTTGGCACAAACGGAATATCGTCACCGGTGTACCAAATCACCGAATTAGTGGCTGATTTGCGCGAAGAACCAGTGCCAACCACATCGCCCACGAACGCAACCGGATGGCCTTTTTGCTTCAGTTCGTTGATCTGCTGTTCTGTGTTGGTGATGCCTTCGCGCGGATTTTTGTACATCGCTTTGGCGTGCAGAGGGATATCAGGGCGGCTCCACGCATCCGGTGCTGGCGACAAATCATCGGTATTGGTTTCGCCGGTTACTTTAAACACGGTTGCAGTAATTTGTTGCGGTACTTCGGGGCGCGAAGTAAACCACTCAGCATCCGCCCAGCTTTGCATTACAGCTTTGGCTTGCGCATTGCCAGATTTCGCTTTTTCAGCCACATCGCGGAAAGCATCAAACATCAGCAAAGTGTTTTTCAACTCAGCGGCGGCTGCTTCTGCCAGCTCGGCGTTATCCAACAACTGCACCAGCGTGGTGATGTTGTAACCGCCCAACATGGTGCCCAGCAATTTCACGGCGTGCTTTTTATCAATCAACGGCGAGCTGGCTTCACCTTTCACAATCGCCGTCAAAAAACCGGCTTTGACATAGGCCGCAGGGTCAACGCCGGCCGGCACGCGATGCGTCATCAACTCCAACAAAAACTGCTCTTCGCCTTTGGGAGGATTCTTCAGGAGATCAATCAACCCAGACACCTGCTCGGCAGACAATGGCTTAGGCACAACGCCCTCAGCAGCGCGTTCTTCGACATGTTTACGATAGGCTTCAAGCACGGTGGATACCTCACAGAAAAAACAGGGATGGACGGCGGCAAGCCCGTCCGACGGGCGCGTATTGTAAGAAATGGCGCCAGCGAGGGAAAGGACGAAACCAATGCGCGACTGTACGAATTGGCAGGGGCTGCTCTTTACTGATCGCGGCAAAGTGCCGCTCCTACAAAACAATGCGCCTTTCTGTAGGAGCGCCACCTTGGCGCGACCAATTGACAAGGGCGCAGCCAGCAGCGCCCCCTACTACGTTACTCGTACCGCAGCGCCACCCCTGTTTGCCTGTCTCCTGCTAGAATCAGCGGCTTTCCGATTTCCGCATTGCCAGAGGACGCCTGCATGACCACGCCAACATTCAATATCGCCGACTTGTACGAAATGGTGGCGGATACCGTGCCAGACCGCGAAGCGCTGGTGTGCGGCAACTCGCGCGTGACCTTCGCTCAACTGGACGAGCGCGCCAACCGTTTTGCGCATTTCCTGCAAGGCCAAGGCATCAAAGCCGGTGATCACATTGGCCTCTACATGTACAACTGCGCTGAATACATGGAAGCCATGTTGGCCTGCTTCAAAATTCGCGCCGTTCCCGTGAACGTGAACTATCGCTATGTTAAAGATGAATTGCTTTATATTTTTGATAACTCGGACATGGTGGCGTGCATTCATCACCGTGAATTTACACCCGCGATTGCTGAAGTGCGCCAAGCCGCCCCTGGCTTGAAATTGTTTGTCGCTGTGGAAGATGGCACGCATCACGATTTGGGCAGCATCGGTTCGTTTGAATACGAAGCGGCCGTGCACCAAGGTTCTTCCGCGCGCGATTTTGCACAACGCGCCGGCGACGACTTATTCATTCTCTACACCGGCGGCACCACCGGCATGCCCAAAGGCGTGATGTGGCCACACGAAAATGTTTTCTTTGCAGCGATGGGTGGCGGCGGCCACTTCAGCCCGCACGGCAAATGCGAAAAACCGGAAGACATCAAAACGCGCATCACTGAATTTCCGCTGTGTGGTATTGCGCTTGCACCACTGATGCACGGTGCTTCTTGGTGGTACGCGTGCATCCAATTATTGGCGGGCAACAAATTGGTATTGAACCATCACCGCTCATTTAACGGCGCGCAAGTGTGGGATATTGTCGAGCGCGAAAAATGCAACGCCGTACAAATTGTTGGCGATGCCATGGCGATTCCTCTTTTGGATACACTGGAAGAAAACGCCGGCCAGTGGGATCTATCCAGCGTGTTCAATGTGGGTTCGGGCGGCGCAGTATTTTCTGAAGCCAAGCAAAATGATTTCAAAAGACATTTTCCGAATTGCTTCATCACTAACGCATTTGGCTCTTCTGAATCCGGTCAAATGGGCATGGACGGCGGCAACAAAAAATCCGAAGGCGGTTTGGGCAATGTGGCCAAAAGTGATTTCATGGATGTCATCATCGACACCGAAACACCGATGCGCCACGCCAAGCCCGGTGAAGTGGGTATTTTCTCTCGCGCGGGTCACATTCCTGCCGGTTACTACAATGACCCCGTGAAAACCGACAAAACCTTTGTGATGGTGGATGGCAAACGCTGGTTGCTGACAGGTGATGCAGCAAAATTGGAAGACGACAATTCGATTTCTGTTTTTGGTCGCGGCAGCAACTGCATCAACTCCGGCGGCGAGAAAATCTTCCCCGAAGAAGTCGAGCAGGCATTGAAAGCACATCCAGATATTTTTGATGCGCTGGTTGTCGCCACACCAGACCCGCGCTTTGGCAGCAAAGTAACCGCCGTGGTTTCTGTGCGCGACAACAGAAAACTGACGCTGGCCGATGTGCAAGAAAAAGCGCGTCAGCATATTGCCGGTTACAAAGTGCCGCGCGAACTACACATCGCTAGCGAAGTAGCGCGCTCGCCATCCGGCAAGCCTGATTACAAATGGGCAAAAGATTACGCGCTGTCCAACACTGGTCTGGTGCAATAAAACCATCTTCATCTACGCAAATAAAAAGCCGGAGCAAAAACTCCGGCTTTTTTATTTTTACTACCGCATCAATCTCGGCGCTAGTCAGGCAACATAAACGGCCCTTTACTGGACACAGGAAGCCCGTAGTCTTGATCGTAATCCACTTTGACGAGATACAAGGCTTGGGGCGCTTCAGTTTTTCCTGCCTGCTTGCGATCGCGCAGTGCCAGCACATCGCGCACCCACTCCAGTTTTTTATAGCCCAAACCCACCGGCAGGATTAAGCCCATTAAATTGCGCACCATGTGATGCAAAAAAGCATTGCCGCGCAATTCGGCAATCACCCAGTCATTAACGCAAGAAAATTCAAACTGATGCAGAGTGCGCACAGGGCTTTTTGCTTGGCAACTCGACCCACGCACGGAAGAAAAATCGTGCTCGCCCAAACAAAAATTTGCCGCGTGCTGCATGGCGACAATATCCAGTGGTTTACGCACCCACAAACACTGCCCTGCTGCAATTGCAGGCTGCGCTGAGGTATTGGCAATCAAGTAGCGATAGGTGCGCGCACGCGCAGAAAAGCGCGCATGAAATGTCGCTGGCACAGGGCGCGCCCAGCGCACGCGAATATCCGCTGGCAGTTGCGAGTTCACGCCCATCACCCACGCCTTTTCGTCGCGCTGCGCAGCGGCATCAAAATGCACGATTTGATTGGTGGCATGTACGCCGGCATCGGTTCTGCCCGCGCACACTACCGTGATAGGTTCCGCTGCCACAAAGCTCAGTGCTTGCTCTAACGCTGCTTGTACGGTCGGCTCTGATCGACCCGCTAAACGCTGCCAGCCGTGGTAGCGACTACCGCAATACTCTACCGCCAGTGCAAAACGAGAAATGCCCGGGGGAAGACTCCCTCCGGGCATAATCTCAGCGTTACGGTGATACTCAGATGCTATCAAGCAGCGCCTGTGCTTCGCGTTTTTGATCGTCCCTGCCTTCGTCCAGAACTTCGGCAAGAATATCGCGCGCGCCTTCCTTATCACCCATGTCGATATAAGCGCGTGCCAAATCCAATTTGGTAGCCGATTCATCTGCGTCGGACAAAAAACCCAGCTCCTCGTCAATTTCACCGGCGTCTGCTGTTACGGCACCCAACATTGCCGTGCTTTCAGCATCTAACTCCTGTGCAGCAGGTGTGATATCGGTGAGATCAAGCTCCGGCTCTGGTTCAGCAGCAGGCGCGGTGAGATCCAGATCGAAATCCAAATCAAAGGCGCCATCTTCCGCTACATGAGCGTCCTCGACGACAGCCTCAGGCTGCGCCATATCCACTGTCTGCAATTCCGTTACATCTGCAGCGTCATCCAAATCAAAGCTGACATCAAACTGCTCTTCTGGCTGTGCTGCAAAATCCATTTCATCCAAATCAAAGGCCGGTTCTTCCACCAGCTCTTCCACCGGTGCTGCCACGGGTGTTGTTACTGGCGCTTCAGCAACAGGTGACTCAATAACAGCATCCAAATCAAAATCCAGATCAAACTCTGGTTCATCGCTGATACCAGCTTCTGCTGCTGCGGAGGTGACACCGAAGGCAAACGGCGTGTCGGATGCTCCCGGAATGGCAGCACGCAATGTGCCCGCTTTAACGATAGCTTCATCGTCATCGAGATCAATCAGCGCTTTGTACGCAGCGTCAAATCCTGCGAGATTTTTTGCCTCTTTATGCAACTCGAGCAACTTCAAACGATAATCAACGCGCTGCGGCTCTGTATCGATAGCAGACTTCAGCAGCGCCTCGCCTTTGTCGTAATTGCCAAAAGAAATGTAGATATCCGCTTCGCCCAGCACATCGCCCGACTCTGCCTGCAGTGCCGGCTCAGGTGCAACGATGTCCCCAGCTTCATCAGCTAAAGCAACAGGCTGAGCAATTTCATTTCGTGATTCATCAAACGCTTCAGACTCACTCCACTCCGCAGCCTCTTCGTTATCTGTTTCTGCTGCAAATGTGTGCTGCTCCAATTCCTCCTCAGTCGCATCCACCTCCTCAGCATGACGAGTGGCGCGTTTGCGGTAACCGAATAGACCCAACAACATCAAAATTACCGCTGCTGCACCAGCAATAGCAGGATTGCTCTTCAGCTGATCCAATAACGATGGCTCAGGCTGTTGAGGTGCCGGCTTTTGCTCGCTTGATGTTGGCGGCGGCGTTGGTTCCACTGCAACTGGTGGCGCTGGCTCGGCAGGCGCAGGAGTTGGCACAGCAGCAGGCGCTTCAGCGGCTGGCTGCACTGCTGCATCCGGTGCAGGAACTTCTACCGCTGGTTGCGCGGGTGCAACTGGAGCTTCCACTGCAGGCTGAACCGGCGGCTGCTCGGCAGGCTGTGTTGACGCGGCGGCTTGTTGTTGGGCGATGGCATCAGCTTGCGCTTTGGCCGCATCGGCAGCTTGTGCCTCAGCGGCTGCTTTTGCCGCTGCTTCACGCTCGTTTGCCAACCGTAACTGCAGCGCAGCTAACTCGGCACTCTGTAAATGCAGCAGCTGATCAGCGCTGGTTTTTTGCGCGTCAATATCTTTGATGCGCGATGTCGCATCTTGCTGCTCACGCTGTACGCGGTTCAGCTCCTCCATGCCTACCGCCAGCTCATTTTTCAGCGCCGTAATCTCTGTACCAACAGCTTGATCGCCAGAACCTTGAGCGGTTTTAGCACTATCTGCCGTTGCCGGTGCCGGCGTTGCCAACTTGAGCTGCCCTTCTGTTTGCGGCGCGGCCGCTACAACCGGTTGCGTGCGCCCTGTTGCATCCACTTGTGGGCCAGCAGGAGGAGGCAAAGTAGCGCCAGATTTCCACGCCACTTCTTGTTCTTTCATCTTTACCAAGGCATCAGCGCGACCAATGCTGGCAATCTCTTCTGCACTGGGCAGCCGCAATACTTTGCCTGTTTTAAGCAGGTTAGCGTTGTTGCGACTAAATGCTTCAGGGTTCAGGCGCTGAATGGCGAGAATTTTTTGCTGCATGCTGCCGCTGCCACGCACACTGCGAGCAATACGCCACAGTGTGTCATTGGTGCGCGTAGGGCCGTAAGAGCCAGCGGCGGATTCGGCGGCTGGCTTTTCAGCTGCCGGTTGAGGTTGTTCTACTACTGCTGATGGCTGAGGCGCTTGTGCCGGTGCAGACTCTTCAGTTTTTTTTGTCTTGCGTGTCGGCGCAGCCGCTACTGCAGGTTCAACGGGGACAGGCTCGGCCACTGGCTGCTCGACAGGCACCGCCTTTTTCACGCGGTGAACGACTCTGGGTTCTTCTGCTACCGGTGCATCAAAACTGTCTTGTGGGCTTG
This sequence comes from Cellvibrionales bacterium, assembly GCA_016713115.1. Classification (NCBI taxonomy): domain Bacteria; kingdom Pseudomonadati; phylum Pseudomonadota; class Gammaproteobacteria; order Cellvibrionales; species Cellvibrionales bacterium. Next base: position 327,240 of record JADJPU010000001.1, read on the forward strand.
CATCTGAGTAGGTAGGCAGATCCATCAACAGGGTGTACTCGCGCAGCAGACGACCGCTAGGCCACTGCACTTCTACCAAAAAGTTGAGGAAAGGCTCGCGGATAGGCTGCTGTGTGGTTACCACCACTTTCGGGTTGGACGGGTCATCCAAATCCAAACGAAAGCGCAGACTGTTCAGAAAATACTCGCGGTCTACATTGGCATTCGCAAAATCTTCCGACGACGCAAGGTTCACGATGATCTGATTTTCTGTCAGATCTTTTACCTGCACTAGCTTGATTTCTGCCCGCAGCGGCTCGTTCAGCGCGCTATGTAACTTGATATCGCCCAAACCGATGGCGTAGGCATTGCCGCCTACAGTGATGCCGCCTATCAAGGATGAGAGCGCAACGACAAGTTTACGATCCATAGTAGTGCCCTTTATTTATTATCCGAAGAAACATCGCTTACAACTGGCACACGATTGAGTCGCCTTGGCGGGCACTCTCGATATACCAAGCTTGGGCGACTTTACAGGATAGAAAGCAAAAAAACTAGAATGTGCATTCAATTATCCATGTAACCTACTGGTAAACATGGATTTTTTGATTGTTTTGCGCGCTGAATCACAAATGATGGGGCTATTGCGCCCCACCCCGAAGAGGCATTAGCCCTCAACAATGATTCTCAGCATACGGCGCACAGGCTCGGCCGCACCCCACAGGAGTTGGTCGCCCACGGTAAACGCAGACAAATACTCCTTGCCCATGTTCAGTGTGCGCACGCGACCCACCGGAATACCCAAGGTGCCAGTCACGGCAGTTGGGGTCAGCTCTTTCACGGTCAAGGCTTTGTCATTGGGCACGACTTTCACCCAGTTGTTGGCTGAGGCCAAAATAGCTTCAACCTCAATCGGTGAAACGGATTTTTTCAGCTTGATGGTCATTGCCTGACTGTGGCAGCGCATAGCACCAACGCGCACACACAAGCCGTCAATCGGGATGATGTCTTTACCTTCCAAGCCGAGGATCTTGTTGGTCTCAGCCTGCCCTTTCCACTCTTCGCGGCTCTGACCGTTATCCAACTGCGTGTCTATCCACGGAATCAAGCTGCCCGCCAGCGGCGCACCAAACAGCTGTGCGGGAAACTCGGCCGAGCGCATCGTGGCGATTGCCTTGCGATCAATGTCTAAAATCGCCGCCGCAGGATCGGCCAATTCATTGGCTACGGTATTGCCCAACACCTGCATCTGTTTCAACAGTTCGCGCATATTCTGCGCGCCCGCGCCGGAAGCCGCTTGATAGGTCATGGACGATACCCACTCAATCAAGCCTTCGCGGAACAAACCGCCCAGCGCCATCAACATCAAGCTCACCGTGCAGTTGCCACCGACAAACTTGCGCTGACCGTGATCCAGCGCGCGCTCAATCACGCTATTGTTCACCGGATCCAACACAATCACGGCGTCGGGATCCATACGCAGCGCCGAGGCCGCATCAATCCAATAACCTTTCCAGCCCACTGCTTCCAGCTTCGGAAAAATAGCTTTGGTGTAGTCGCCGCCTTGGCAAGTGACGATCACATCCATCGCTTTCAAGGCTTCGATGTTATTGGCATCCAGCAGTGCATCAACAGGCTTACCAATTGCAGGTCCGGGCTGACCCAGCTGCGAAGTGGTAAAAAAATAAGGATGAATATCGGCAAAATCACCTTCTTCCTGCATGCGTTGCATCAGCACCGAGCCCACCATGCCACGCCAACCGACAAACCCTACTTTGTTCATGCCATCACCACTTCAAAAAGTTCGTTGCTCATTTTAGTTTATGCGAGCGCTTTCACGACAGCTTCACCCATCGTGCGCGTGTCCACTTTCTGCATGCCCGCGCTCAGGATGTCACCCGTGCGCAGACCTTGATCCAACACTTTGCCCACAGCCACTTCAATAGCATCGGCCGCTGCCGGTGCCGCCAAGGAATAACGCAACATCATCGCCACCGACAAAATTGTCGCCAGCGGATTGGCGACACCTTGCCCCGCAATATCCGGCGCCGAACCGTGGCAGGGCTCGTACAAACCTTTGCCATTCACATCGAGCGAAGCGGATGGCAGCATGCCGATAGAACCGGTCAACATCGCCGCTTCGTCGGACAAAATATCGCCAAACATATTGCCCGTCACCATCACATCAAACTGCTTCGGCGCGCGCACCAACTGCATTGCGGCGTTATCCACATACATGTGCGACAACTGCACATCGGGATAGTTCTTCGCCAAACGCTCCATCACTTCGCGCCACAATACCGTCACTTCCAACACATTCGCTTTATCGATAGAACACAGTTTTTTATCGCGTTTGCGCGCCAACTCAAACGCCAATTTTCCGATGCGTTCGATTTCACTCTCGCGATACACCGCCGAGTTGTAACCTTCGCGCTCACCATTTTCTAAAACACGCACACCGCGCGGCGCACCAAAATACAAACCGCCGGTTAATTCACGCACGATCAAAATATCCAAGCCGGCAACGATTTCTGGTTTCAACGAAGAAGCTTCAGCCAACTGTGGATACAAAATTGCCGGACGCAAATTGCCGAACAAGCCGAGCTTTGAGCGAATTGCCAACAAACCTTTTTCGGGACGGATTGCTGTATCTAATTGATCCCACTTTGGCCCGCCGACTGCGCCCAACAAAATTGCATCCGCTTGCACTGCTTGCTCGTGCGTGACATCCGGATACGGCACACCGTGTGCGTCTATCGCCGCGCCGCCCAACACACCGTTTTCGCACTGCAAATTCAGCGCAAACTTTTGATTGACGACATCCAGTACCGCCACGGCTTGTTCAATAATTTCTGGGCCAATGCCATCGCCGGGCAGAATTAATACTTTCTTACTCATAATTTTCTCTTTTCACTCTGCAAAACACCTCCCCTGACAAGGGGAGGCAGGGAGGGGTTCACCAACGCCCAAACAACCAAGGCGACGACTGCTTGTATTTCGCTTCAAACGCATGAATCGCATCCGCCTGCTGTAAGGTCAGACCAATATCATCTAAACCATGCAGTAAGCAGTGTTTGCGAAACGCATCCACTTCAAAAGCAAATGCTTTTCCCGACGGCGTGATAACTTGCTGCGCTGGCAGATCAATCGTCAAACGATAGCCTTCCTGCGCATACATTTCATCAAACAACTGGCTCACCACCTCGTGCGGCAACACAATCGGCAACATGCCATTTTTGAAACAGTTGTTGAAAAAAATATCAGCAAAACTCGGCGCGATAATGGCGCGAAAACCGTAATCGTCCAGCGCCCACGGCGCGTGCTCGCGCGAAGAACCGCAACCAAAGTTTTCCCGCGCCAACAAAATCGACGCACCCTGATAGCGCATTTGATTCAGCGGAAACTCTTTGTTCAGCGGGCGCTGGCTGTTATCCATGCCGGGCTGTCCCACATCCAAGTAGCGCAACTCATCAAACAAGTTGGGACCAAAACCGGTGCGGTGAATCGACTTCAAAAATTGTTTCGGAATAATCATGTCGGTATCGACATTCGCGCGATCCATAGGCGCAGCGATGCCTTCATGTTTTTCAAACGGTTTCATGCAGCACCTCCGTTCATCATTTCGCGCACATCGACAAAATGCCCCGCCACTGCAGCGGCAGCCGCCATCGCAGGGCTGACCAAATGCGTGCGACCACCAAAGCCCTGTCGCCCTTCAAAGTTGCGATTGGAGGTGGACGCGCAGTGCTCGCCTTCGCCCAAACGATCCGCATTCATCGCCAAACACATCGAACAGCCTGGCTCACGCCATTCCATGCCCGCCTCGACAAAAATTTTATCGAGACCTTCCGCTTCCGCTTGTTTTTTCACTTGCTGCGAACCAGGAACAATCAACACTTGCTTCACACTTGCCGCCACTTTTCTTCCTTTCGCAATGCTCGCGGCTTCACGCAAATCTTCGATGCGCGAATTGGTGCAAGAACCGATAAATACACGATCCAATTTAATGGAAGTGATCGCTTGATTCGCTTGCAAGCCCATGTAGTGCAACGCGCGTTCATAACCTTCGCGTTTTACTGCATCATTTTCACGCGCAGGATCCGGCACATTTGCATCCACCGGCAACACCATTTCCGGTGAGGTGCCCCAACTCACTTGCGGCTTGATATCTTCGCCGCGCAATTCCACCACGGCATCAAACTGTGCGTCGGCATCGCTGTGTAAATCGCGCCACGCCGCAACAGCCGCGCCCCAATGCTCTGCTTGCGGTGCGTAAGTGCGGCCGCGCACATACTCAATCGTGATGTCATCCACCGCCACCATGCCTGCGCGCGCGCCCGCTTCAATCGCCATATTGCATACGGTCATGCGGCCTTCCATCGACATGGCGCGCATCACTTCGCCGCCAAATTCGATGGCATAACCGGTGCCACCTGCGGTGCCGATTTTGCCAATTACGGCGAGCACCACATCTTTTGCGGTCACACCCACACCCAACTGGCCATCAATTTTTACCAGCATGTTTTTCATTTTCTTCTGAATCAAACACTGCGTTGCCAACACATGTTCCACTTCTGATGTGCCGATGCCGTGTGCCAACGCGCCGAGCGCGCCGTGGGTAGAGGTGTGCGAATCGCCGCACACGATGGTCATGCCAGGCAAAGTGGCGCCTGTTTCAGGGCCGACGACATGCACAATGCCTTGGCGCGCATCGTTAATTTTGAATTCCGTGATGCCGAAACTGTCGCAATTGCTGTCCAGCGTTTGCACTTGGATGCGCGAAGTTTCATCTTCGATGCCCGCCACACCGGCTGCGCGTTCTTTCAATGTGGTTGGCACATTGTGATCAGGCGTCGCGATACTGCCGTCCAAACGCCAAGGCTTGCGCCCCGCCATGCGCAGGCCGTCGAAAGCCTGCGGTGAAGTTACTTCGTGCAGCAATTGGCAATCGATATAAATCAACGCCGTGCCATCATCGCGCTGCTGCACGAGATGCGCATCCCAAAGTTTGTCGTAAAGCGTTTTGGCGGCCACAGTTGCACCTCGACCCAGGGGAGAAACGGGGCAGGCATTTTACACCAGCACACCACAAAACCCGTGATGCACCGGCGTTTTTCCGCCTATTTCAGGGCAATTGACGCAAAAAAGCGTCTACGACGCGTGCCGTCACCGCATTACCTTCTGGCGTCCAATGCTGGTCATAGGTGTAGTACACCTGCTGCCCATTGGCGGCTGCCTGCCGCAATGCCGCAGTGGTGCTCACGCAAGCAACGCCGCGCTCCTTGCACCACGCCATCCAGGTGTCCTCGTTGGAATCCAAGCGTGAAAATATTTGCTGCTTATACGCCTCGGCATCCATGGCAATATTTTTTTTGTTTTTGATATCCATAAAGTTGCGCAACTGTTGCGCTGGAATTTCTTTTTCCATCAAGGGCAAGATGACATGCGGCGTGCTGGGTGCGTACACCATCACCAAACGAAAGCCATCCTTTTTCGACAACAGCTCAAACTTTTCCAACACATCGCGCACATTTTTCCAATCACTTGATGCAGCAAACGCCTGCTGATCATCATTCGCCAGATAATGCAGACGCTTAGGCTCAAAGCTGTAAGCCTGCTGCTTGCCATTTATATTCAAACGCAATGGCATAAAACCTACCTTTTCAGCGTAGCCCGCCACCGGCCACTGGCTGCCGATTTTTGCCAGCACTTCTTCTGCCAGTCGACGCAGGCCTTTCGTCACCGGTGAAGCTTTGGCGTAAAAACCAAGGCTGTGGCTTTTATCTTCTGCAGACGCAGATGCTTTCGTGTTTTCCACTGTTGGCAGTGGCGGCGCATCACGAAAATCATTGCCCTCATACAACATCAACAACACAGTTTTTGGCTTGAACGCACGACCCACCGTGATGAAATTATTCAAATAGGTCAGCGGATCTGTGCCGGACACACCTGTGTTGTAAATGGTTTGTCCCGTGGATTTGCGCAACAACTCCACCCACGCCTGTTCATCCGACACATGTGAACCCGCGACGAACGAATCGCCCACGGCCACCACATCGTATTGCTGAAGATTATCTGCATTGCGATAGCCACGACTGTCACTGGTCAACACCAGCGGAAACTCCGGATAGCCAGCTGGCGCATTGGGATAAGAACGCACTTGCTCTGGCACATCTTTTTGCAGCAAATCAAAACGCTCATTGGGCGGGCGATGGCGCACCACACCACTCAACACAATGCCCGTATCAGGATCTACACCGTGAACCGCCTGCTCAATAAAACGCGGTTTGTTGATCATGCCTGAGCCAACCACCAGCACAAAACCGCTCACACCGGCAGACAAATACACCATCACCAGCGCAAAAATTGTTTCGCCTTTGGCTTTGTTGCGCGTTGAAAACAACACCGCCGCTGCGATCCACAAAATAACCGTCAACAACAACAGCGCGCCAAAATGGCCCGCCGAATAGCGACCGAGAATCACCGGATCGTTTTCGATAATGAGTTTGATGACAGGGCTAGAGGGAAGCCAAATCAAAGCACTGATTACCAAAACTACCCATGTAGAAATACTTCTTTTATTCATCACACTGACTCGCTCTATTTAAACGCACGCTCTCGCACCCTCGCTATTTCATCACGCACTGCCGCCGCTTCTTCAAACTCTAGATTTTTGGCGTGCTGCAGCATTTGTTTTTCCAGTTTTTGGATAGCCTTTGCCATCTGCTCTAGCGTCATTTCCTCAATATTGACGCTGTACTTGCCGCGACTTTCCGCCACTTTCTGTTCGCGCTTTTTGCTCTTGCTGCGCGCGCCCGGCACAGCGCCTTCCATAATATCAACCACAGATTTCTGCACACCTTTTGGCACAATACCGTGATCAGCATTGAACTGCATTTGCTTGGCGCGCCGACGGCTCGTTTCATCCATCGCGCGCTGCATGGAACCAGTGATGCGATCCGCATACAGAATCGCTTTGCCGTTTATATTGCGCGCAGCGCGGCCTATGGTTTGTATCAGCGAACGCTCCGAGCGCAGAAAACCCTCTTTATCTGCATCAAGAATCGCCACCAGCGAGACTTCCGGCATATCCAAACCTTCGCGCAGCAAGTTGATGCCCACCAACACATCAAACTCGCCGAGGCGCAAATCGCGAATAATTTCCACGCGCTCCACGGTATCAATATCGGAATGCAAATAGCGCACTTTGACGCCGTGCTCCATCAAATAATCGGTCAAATCTTCCGACATGCGTTTGGTGAGTGTTGTTACCAACACGCGATCGCCACTTTTCACGCGCAAGCGAATCTCTGACAGCAAATCATCCACCTGTGTTGTAGCGGGACGCACTTCAATTTCCGGATCCACCAAGCCCGTGGGGCGCACCACCTGCTCCACCACCTGTCCGTTGTGCGCTTCTTCGTAGGCGCTAGGTGTGGCCGAAACATAAATCATCTGCGGTGCAATTTTTTCCCACTCATCAAAACGCATGGGGCGATTATCCAAAGCCGACGGCAGACGAAATCCGTATTCCACCAGCGTTTCTTTGCGCGAGCGATCGCCTTTGTACATCGCGCCGAGTTGCGGAATGGTGACATGCGATTCATCAATCACCAGCAAGGCATTTTCCGGCAAATAATCAAACAGTGTGGGCGGCGGCTCGCCCGGCGCACGACCCGACAAATAGCGCGAGTAGTTTTCAATACCGTTGCAGTAGCCCAGTTCGACAATCATTTCAATGTCGTACTGCGTGCGCTGCTCAAGACGCTGGAATTCCACATGTTTTCTAAGTGGCGAAACTGTGCCAAGCGATCGCGCAACTCTTCTTTAATATCATCAATACGCGACAACACCGTATCGCGCGGTGTGACATAGTGACTTTTAGGAAAAATGGTGGCGCGCGGCAGCTTGCGCAATATCTGTCCCGTCAGCGGATCAAACGCAGCAATATTTTCCACTTCCTCATCAAACAGCGTGATGCGAATGGCCTCCATATCCGAATCGGCCGGATACACATCAATCACATCACCGCGACAGCGATAAGTGGCGCGCTGGAAATCAATATCGTTGCGGCGATATTGCAACTCTGCCAATTTGCGCAGCAATTCGCGCTGATCGATGCGTTCACCGCGACTGAGATGCAACACCATGCTGAAATACTGTTCAGGATCACCCAAACCGTAAATCGACGACACCGTGGCAACCACAATCACATCCGTGCGCTCCAACAGCGCTTTCGTTGCCGACAAACGCATCTGTTCGATATGTTCATTCACCGAGGCATCTTTTTCGATAAATGTATCCGACGAAGGCACATACGCCTCCGGCTGGTAGTAGTCGTAATACGAAACAAAATATTCCACTGCGTTATGCGGAAAAAATTCGCGAAACTCACCGTACAACTGCGCGGCCAAGGTGCGGTTGGGCGCCAGTACGATCGTCGGGCGCTGCACGCGCTCTATCACATTGGCGATGGTGAAAGTTTTGCCGGAACCGGTCACACCCAACAGCGTCTGCGCCATCAACCCCGATTGAATGCCGTTGACCAAAGCCGCAATCGCCGACGGCTGATCACCGGCCGGCGCAAAGCGCGATTCCACGACAAAGGGCTTGTGTTCTGGCTTGGGTAATTCTGATGTCATCTGTGCAACGCCATCAGCCGAGGGAGGAATATGGTAGCAAGGCCCAGAATCGAACTGGGGACCCCAACATTATGAGTGTTGTGCTCTAACCTGCTGAGCTACCTTGCCAGGGTAAAAAAAGGGGCACTGTCCTCGTTAGACGACAAGTACCCCATGTATATGGCTCCGACTGGTGGGATCGAACCGCCGACCAATTGATTAACAGTCAACTGCTCTACCGCTGAGCTAAGTCGGAACGGTCTCTTTCGAGGCGGCGTATGTTATAAAGCTGCCCTACACCGGTCAAGGAAAACTTGCGTGCTTTTTAGGCAATTTTGGCGATCCCCACGCTTTCTTTTCATTCTTGGATTCACGCTGTACGGATTCGTCTTTTTCAAGAACGCTTGGGTGAGCGACGATGCCTACATCCTGTTTCGCAGCCTAGACCAACTCCTCAGCGGCCACGGTCCACGCTGGAACCCCCACGAGCGTGTGCAAGTATTCACCTGCCCGCTGTGGTACTGGCTGCTGGCCGGCATGGGCTGGCTGCACCGCGACCACTATCTCAACAGCATCATCCTGAGCGCCGTCTGCAACGCCCTGATTCTTTGGAATCTACATAAAATCTTCACCAGTCCGCCGCGCTGGCTGTTGGCCGTACTGATGTTGGTTTTTTCTCAAGCCTATTTTGATTTCACCTCTTCCGGCTTAGAAAATCCGCTGGTGTATTGCCTACTGAGTTTTATCGCGCGTTTTTATCTCGACGAGCAACTGCCAGAAAAACAAAAACTATTGCGCATCGGTATCACCATCGGTTTGTTATTGGTTACTCGCCACGATGCTGCGTTATTTGTGCTGCCGTTACTGGTTCACAATATTATTCGCTATCGCCAGCAGAGCATGCCTACGCTGTTTGCGGCGCTTTTACCACTGGCTGTGTGGACATTATTTTCGCTGATCTACTACGGCTTTCCTTTTCCAAATACCGCTTACGCCAAACTCAGCGCTGTGATACCGCGCGAATTTTTACTGCAACGCGGTATCACCTATTTCAGCACTTCCCTACTGCGCGACTTCATTAGCCTAGCCATACTGACTGCCGGTCTGCTCATTGGCATGTTCAACAAACGCACAACACTGCGCTGCCTTACACTCGGCGTGCTGTTGCATCTCGCCTATGTTGTGTGGATAGGCGGCGATTTTATGCGTGGCCGTTTTTTCGGCTGGGATTATTTGCTGTGTGTGATTTTGTTGCTGCAGTGGCGCGTCCACTACCGCGTAATCGCCATTGGCTTTGCCGCTGTCGCCAGTATCAGTTGGTTTTTCTGGACACCACCGCTGGCCACACCCGCACACTGGGGCGCAGAACCGTTTCGCATGGGCGACAGCGCCGATGGCGTGACGCAAGAGCGCTATTTCTTTTTTTGGTTCACGCGCTTCACCCGTTATCTGCAACGCGGTGATGAAGGCATACACGATTTTGGCTGGTGCCAAGATGGGAACGAGCAGCGCAATCAAGGCATTGCCGTGGCTGCCAGCCACACCGTGGGTATGCACGGTTTTTGTTTAGGCACCGAAGGGAAAATGGTCGATTTATTGGGCATTACCGACCCGCTGTTAGCGCGCATGCCTCACAATCCCGCACAAAAAAATTGGCGCGCTGGGCATTTTTTGCGCGTAGTGCCGGAAGGCTATTGCAGCAGCGTGCTGCACAACAGCAATGAAATTGTTGACCCAGTCATTGCGCGCTACTACGACAGCTTGCGTTTAATCACACAAAGCGAACCACTATTTAGCAAAGAACGGTTACAAGCGATTTGGCAGATCAACACCGGCGCATTCAATGAGGAACTGACAACTGCGCGCGCACATTTATTGAGCCAGCCCACACAAACAGCAAGCAATTTGAGCAGTTGCCCGTTTGTGGTGTTGCCCGATGCTGTGATAGAGCGCCTACGCAATCCCAAACCGTAAGCGATTACACCAGACTGGTCGCAATCTCAGAAAAACTGTGCACGGCAGGATGCGGGCTGTTGGCAATTGCCGCATTATCAGCTGCACTGTCTTGCGGGCGCACTAACCAACAGGTTTGCATACCCGCCGCTTTGGCCGCGTCCAACTCGGCGGCAATATCCGACAAAAACAAAATGTTTTCTGGCAATATATGGATAGCTTCTGCGATACACTGATACGAAGCCGCCTCTTGTTTTGCGCCCGATGTCGTATCGAAATATTCAGAAAACAGCGGTGTCATATCACCAAATTCACTGTAGGCAAAAAATAATTTTTGCGCCTGAATCGAGCCGCTGGAATACACGAACAACGGAATGCCTGCTGCATGCCACGCCTGCAACTGTTTAACCGCATCTTCATACACATGCGCGCTGTAAGCCTGATTTTTATAGCCATGCTCCCACAGCATGCCTTGCAGAGCTTTTAGCGGCGTCGCTTTGCGATCTTCTGCAATCCACTGCAACAGCGTTGCGATAATGGCTTCGTAATTGTTTTCTGCCACGCCAATTTCTTGCGCCACCGCGCGCATTTGCGCTAACACCGCAGGGTCTTGCGCATTGGCGCGCACAAATGTCGACAAATGTTGCGCCGCATAGGGAAACAACACATCGCGCACAAAAGAAATGGAACTGGTGGTGCCTTCAATATCGGTGAGTATGGCTTTGACTTTGAACATATACATCAACCATCCAATTTAGGAAACTGTTTGGCGATCTCGCTGCCCGTGTACTGTGCCACCCAACCGGCTTCGTTGTTAAAAAAACGAATCGCTGCCAGATTGGGCTCACCGCCCAAATCAAACCAATGCTTCGTATTGGCTGGCACACTGAGAAAGTCGCCTTTTTCGCATAACACGCTGTACACCTTGTCGCCGATGTGCAGATAGAACAGACCGCAGCCATCAACAAAAAAACGCACTTCATCTTCGGTGTGGATATGCTCGCTCAAAAATTTTTCGCGCAGTGCTTGCTTGTTGGGATTGCCGCTGTTGATGCTAATGACATCCACCGTAACAAAACCGCATTCCGTGACGATCTTGTCTACATCACTGCGATACGCCTGCAAAATAGCTTCTTGCGTGTCACCCGCTTGCACCCGCGCACTAGGTCGCCACTGCTCAAAGCGAATACCCACTTGCCGCAAGGTCTGTGCTATTTGTGGCGCGGCGCGCGTTTGTATTTGCTGATCGCCATTTTCAGAATAAACAATCAACTCACTCATTATTTTTCCCCGCTTCTCGTTGCTCTATGGGCGCGCGCTGTAGCGGCGCCACTCACAGTCGAGCAAAAACTCTAAAGCTTCCAGATGGCGCATACACGCCGCTAAATCTTCCGCCCAGGTGTAAAGTCCGTGGCCACGAATTAAATACGCCACGCCCACGCCTTCGCGTTGCATGCGTTTTTCCACGCGCTGTGACAGCTCCACCATATCCTGTGTATTTTCAAAAATCGGAATATGCAATTCCGTGTTGTGTGTTTGCACACTGTTAAACGCTTTCAATAATTCATAGCCGCGCAGCACCAAGGTATCGACATTCGGCTGCGCCATCGTCAACACCGTGGCGCACACGGAATGCGTGTGCAGCACAGCACCAATATCGGCATCGCGTTTGTATAACTGCGTGTGCAATAAAGTTTCAGCCGACGGTTTTTTATCCATTAACGGTTTGCCATCCACATCGACTGCCATCACATCATCAACCGTCAGCTCACCTTTGTGTTTGCCAGAAACAGTGACAGCGCAGCAGCTTGCATTCAAACGCACGGAATAATTACTGGATGTGGCAGGTGACCAACCACGGCTGTATATCGCGCGGCTGGCGACCACAATGCTCTCGGCACATTGCAAAAACTGCGCCGAATCAAACGGCGTGAGCGACGAAGTCATGGCAATCTCCACAGAAATGTGTCGCGATGGGGGTTGGCATTTTGCCACAGATCAACTGTGACGCAGCCGCTGCACACCGAGCATTACCACGGCCAAACCTGCCATTTGCAACACACTCACCGCTTCACCCAACACCAAACCTGCAATCAACACCGTGGCCACAGGGCCAATCATGCCGACTGCGCCAGCCTTATCAGGTCCGATTTGTTTGATGCCCGCCGACATCATGAAGGAAGGCAACACCGTAAAGAAAATTGCGGTGATGGCTGCCAAACCGTATACCGCGGGCGACAAATGCAATATCGCGGCGAATGACGGCTGCGTGAAGGCGTAGTGCAACACAATCATGCCACTCGCTGACAACATGGCCACTGCGGTAAACAGCGCACTGGACAACACACGCATGCAGTAATCACTGCCGATCACATACAAAGCAAACGACAACGCACTCAACAAAACCCACAGTGCACCTTTGCCGGTTTCTGTCAGCGACACATGAGGCTGCATGCGAATATCCGCAAAAAACACCATCAATAAACCCGCATAAATAATTGCCGCACAGACACCAACGGACCACGATATTTTTTTATTTAGCAAAGGCACGGACAACAGCAATACAAAAACAGGATATGTGTAGAGAATAATTCTCTCTAACCCTGCGCTGATGGTTTGCAAGCCCAACAAATCCAAATAACTCGCGACGTAGTAGCCCAGCACGCCGATGCTCATCACCAAAATCAACAACTTTTTTGATAAGGCTTGCGCTTCGTGACGAATGCGCATTGCAGCAACCCACACATAAATAGGCGCAGAAAACAGCATGCGCAGCAACATCACATCCGCCACGCTTGCGCCTTGTGCGTACATCAACTTGATGACTGTGCCTTTACACGCAAACAACAGCGCGGCAATGCCCACCAGCCATAAACCGGCATCGCGCTGTAATCGTTTTTTGTTTCCCATCAAGGCTTTAGCCAACATCACATCACTCCCAAACAAAACAAAACACGGCAAAACAAACAACGCTTTTCAGCAGGTTCAGCAGCTTTGCGTTTTGGAAGAGTCAAAAACAAAAAAGCCGCTAGAAGCGGCTTTGAGCGGGGACTAAAACAAGTTTAGCGATCAACCAGGCACAAAAAGCCGCGACAGTGGGCGATGCCACAGTCGCACAGAGACGGCTTTAATAAACAAGGTCTGGTTCATGTCATACATACACAAGGTTGATGCTCGCATCATAAACGCGCACTGCGCTACACCGCAACCGCTTTGGTAAAACAAGCGCGATTATCGGCAGACAAATCGACCGCAATCGTATCCTCCGCCACAAAATGCCCTGCGAGAATTTCATTCGCCAGCGGATTTTCGATGAGCTGTTGAATAGCGCGTTTCAACGGACGCGCACCATACACAGGATCAAAACCCACCTCGACCAATTCTTGCATGACGGCATCGCTAAAGGTGATTGCCATTTCGCGCTCATGCAAGCGTTTGCGCAGCAGCGCCAATTGAATATCGGCAATATTGCGAATTTGTTCTTTGCCCAGCGGATGAAACACCACCACTTCATCAATACGGTTGATGAACTCAGGGCGAAAATGGCTGCCGACCACTTCCATCACCGCTGCTTTCATCGCCTCGTAGCGATTTTCATTGCGCGTGGAATCGTCTTGCAATTCCAAGCCGTCAAAGCTGACGGAATCAAACGAGCGACCGCTGGCCAAATCTTGTATGCGATCAGAACCCAAGTTAGATGTCATCACCACCACGGTATTGCGAAAATCTACCGTGCGCCCTTGGCTGTCGGTCAAGCGTCCGTCATCCAAGACTTGCAGCAAAATATTGAATACATCGGGATGCGCTTTTTCCACCTCATCCAACAACAACACCGAATACGGTTTGCGGCGCACAGCTTCGGTTAAATAGCCGCCGTCTTCGTGGCCGACATAGCCAGGAGGCGCGCCGATCAAACGCGCGACGGAATGTTTTTCCATAAACTCCGACATATCCAAACGCACCATCGCCTCTTCGGTGTCGAACAAAAACATCGCCAGCGCTTTGCACAACTCGGTTTTACCCACACCTGTAGGCCCGAGAAATAAAAATGAACCGTTGGGGCGATTAGGGTCTGACAAACCGGCGCGCGAGCGGCGCACGGCATTGGACACAGCCACCACCGCTTCTTTCTGTCCCACCACGCGTTTGTGCAAGGCATCTTCCATGCGCAGCAGTTTTTCTCGCTCACCCTCCAACATTTTTGAGACGGGAATGCCCGTCCACTTGGATACCACTTCGGCAATTTCTTCATCGGTAACGCGATTGCGCAGCAGTTGATGCTCAATTTGTTGCGGTTGATCGGCAGCCGCCAACTGCTTTTCTAACGCGGGAATCACGCCGTATTGCAGTTCCGACATGCGCGTGAGATCGCCCGCGCGGCGTGCGGCATCCATATCAATGCGCGCTTTTTCTAAATCCGCTTTGATCTGCTGCGAGCCCATCAAAGAGGCTTTTTCTGCCTTCCAGATTTCTTCTAAATCCGCAAACTCTTTTTCTACTTTGGCAATTTGCTCATTGAGAATGTCTAAGGATTTTCTGGCGGACTCGTCATCGTCTTTTTTCACCGCTTCGCGCTGGATTTTTAACTGAATTAAACGCCGCTCTAGCTTGTCCATCTCCTCCGGCTTGGAATCAATTTCCATGCGGATGCGCGAGGCCGCCTCGTCAATCAAGTCGATGGCTTTATCCGGCAGTTGGCGATCGGTGATATAGCGTTGCGATAATTTTGCCGCAGCGATAATCGCACTGTCGGTAATATCCACGCCGTGATGCACTTCGTAGCGCTCTTTCAAACCGCGCAAAATGGCGATGGTGTCTTCTTCCGATGGCTGATCGACGATCACTTTTTGAAAACGCCGCTCCAGTGCCGCATCTTTTTCAATGAACTGACGGTATTCGTCCAGCGTAGTCGCACCCACGCAGTGCAACTCACCGCGTGCCAGCGCCGGCTTCAACATATTGCCAGCATCCATCGCACCTTCGGCTTTGCCCGCGCCGACCATGGTGTGCAATTCATCAATAAACAGAATGACATTACCTTCCTGTTTCGCCAATTCATTCAGCACGGCTTTCAAACGCTCTTCAAAATCACCGCGAAACTTAGCACCCGCCAACAGCGCGCCGAGATCTAACGACAACAGGCGTTTATTTTTTAATCCTTCCGGCACTTCGCCATTCACGATGCGCTGCGCCAAGCCTTCCACAATGGCGGTTTTGCCCACGCCGGGCTCACCGATCAATACTGGATTGTTTTTTGTGCGGCGCTGCAACACTTGAATCGTGCGGCGAATTTCATCATCGCGCCCAATCACCGGGTCGAGCTTGCCGCTCTCCGCGCGCTCGGTCATATCAATGGTGTATTTATCGAGCGCCTGCCGCGCAGACTCCGCATTCGGATCATCCACCGCCTGCCCTGCGCGCAATTCAGTAACCGCTTGTTGCAACTGTGACACTTGGCCAAACTTTTTCAGCAATGCACCCAGCGTTCCGCCGTCTTGCGCCGCAGCCAGTAACACCGCTTCGCTAGCGATGTATTGATCGCCCTGCTGCTGCGCGTATTTGTCGGCCAAGTTGAGCAACTTTACTAATTCTTGCGACATCGCCACATCGCCCGTTGCGTTGCTCACTGTGGCCTGCTTTTGCAATTCTTCATCCAACGCTCGGCGCAAACCCGCCACATCAAAACGCGCTTTCCGTAGCAGTGGGCTGACGCTGCCGCCCTGTTGATCGAGCAGCGCCTGCAACAAATGCACGGGGGCAATTTGCGTGTGGTCGCGCCCCACGGCTAAAGATTGCGCGTCAGATAGGGCGTTTTGGAGCTGGCTAGTTAACTTATCAATTCTCATGTGATCAACCTCAAAAGGTTTTTATCTATGAGCACATGATGGGGATGCTGGCGCGCAGTTCAAGCCAGCCTCGCAGCATTGGCAACAATCTACGCAGACAAATCAAACGGCAGTTCGATGACAAAGACACTGCCCACACCCAAGGAGCTCGATATTTGAATCGTGCCGTGCATCATCTCTACCAACTGCTTACAAATCGGCAGCCCCAGACCAAAGCCTTGCCGATACCCTGCGCTGTTTTCTTCGCGCGCATACGGCTCAAAAGCGCGGCCGACAAATTCTGGCGACATGCCGATACCGGTGTCATGCACTTCAAACCGCAGCGTCACTTTATCGACACTGCGCGCAACAACCGACACCAGCAATTTGACGCTGCCTTCATCGGTAAATTTAAACGCATTGGTCAGCAAATTATTCAGCAGTTGCTGCAAGCGGTTTCTATCGCCAATCATCAATAGTGGCAACATGCCATCGCTCGCCACGGAAAACGCGATATTTTTCTGGCGATA
Organism: Cellvibrionales bacterium; assembly: GCA_016713115.1. NCBI lineage: Bacteria > Pseudomonadati > Pseudomonadota > Gammaproteobacteria > Cellvibrionales > Cellvibrionales bacterium. The sequence goes on from JADJPU010000001.1 coordinate 344,148, forward strand.
AGTCACCTGCATTGCATTTTCCACTTCAGACAACAATGCGGCAATGCTGAACGATTGTTTATGCAACACGACATGCCCAGATTTAAGGCGCGAGTAGCTGAGAATGCCGTCCACGATAGTGATTACCGTGTTGCAAGATTGTTGAATCACATCCAAATATTTCTTCTTCTGCTCTAGCGACACAGGCTCACGCAGTAAATGCACTGCCCCCATCACCGCCGACAATGGCGATTTCACATCGTGCGTGACTCTATCGACAAACTCACTGCGCGCTTCCATGTCAGCATTGAGTTTCAGCACCTGCCCCTGAGCAAATAACTTGGCTTTTTCCTCTGTAAAAATCTTAGATGCAATTACAATGAAGAGGAAAGTAACCTGTAAAGTCAACCCAACCTCATAACCATGATGAGCCAACTGAGAGTTTGGCAACAACGTAAACGCAGGCAAAGAAGAAGAAAACATGAATAAAACAAACAACAACAATCCACTACTAAACAACCAATATTCAGCCAAAGAAAAAAACAACGTAAGCAACGCCAGAGCAACTGCCAACAATAAAACTATTGAATTTAAAAACATTAGCGCAGCATATAAATATGCATTCACCGATAATGGCAAGAGCAGCATAGTTAACGCAATCACTACGCCAAAAAACCACAACAACTTATCAAAGACAGGAAACTTAACCGACGTTTGGTAGCAACCGCGCAACACCTGCACAAAGGAAAAGCCCTGCACTCCATGAATTAACAAAAACGAGATATTCCTCCACTCCAAGTACACATCTGGAATTACCCTCTGCACCACCCCAGCAATGTATAGCACAGACAATAAATTTGTAACCGCAAATACCCACATCTGAAACTCAAGACCCACTCGACGCACACGCAACATGTAGATCAAAAGAAACAAAACAACCGAATAAATTATCCCGACGACAGTCCCAGTGAACCGCCCAGTCGATACCACCTGCTGGGGAAACAGATCCAAATCAACCAGCACCGGAATGAAAAGCGCAGAGAACTGTGTCGCAAGAGAAAAATCCACCTGCATGGTTTTTCCAGCAGGAATTTCCAGCTCAAACGCATAGTAGTCGTATTTTAGATCACGACTCGCATAGGGATAATTTTGCCCAGTTAACACTTGCTTGACCGCAACTCCTTCGATGCCAGCCTGCAAATTTATTTGACTAAATAAAGTTTGATCTAAATTAAAAATAAATGTGCGCGACACATTTGAATCATTGCGAACCGAAAACCTAAACCATTGTGTGCTAAATGGCAGCAAGGGTGATGCCGAGGTCAGCGCTTCATATTCTGCATCAGACACATGAGCCATCTGCTGAACTGAATCTGATGTCATCGAACCAACATAGTGAGTGATATAGGGGCGCAGCGACAAATGCTGGAATTGCGTCGACTCACTTACAACAACTGGATCTACCGTGGCAGCCTGTAGCGTCATAGCACAAACAACTAGAAATCCCTGCACTAGCAAACAAATAATTCCTTTCATGCACGATCCCTCTTGCTCGTCCATCTCTCTTAGCCCGGCGGCGGCGATAATACTACCTAGGTAGGTAGGTAGGTAGGCATCCGCCAAACCAACGAGGCCATGCGCCCCGTATTCCCCTCGCGGCGGTAGGAATAAAAACGCCGCGCATCCGCCAAGGTATCTTCGCCACCGCCGTACACCGCCACAACTCCCAAGACCAGTAGTTGCCAACGCGCCAGCGCGTAAATATCACACAGCCAATGTGTATCGTCTGCGCCTTTCACAAAACAATCTACTAACGCGCTCTCATTGCAATTGTGATGCCGTTCAAGAAACTGCTCGCGCACTTCCGCACCCACTTCAAAACTTTGCGGCCCTATTGCGGGACCCAACCACGCGAGTATTTCCGCTGACGGGCAGGAAAATTGCGCCACGGTTGCCTCCAACACACCAGCCACTAAACCACGCCAACCGGCATGCGCCGCCGCAATTTCACGGCCGTCGCGACTGCAAAACAACACCGGCAAGCAATCCGCTGTTAACACGGCACACACGGTATTGGGCTGATTGCTGTAGCAGGCGTCGTAAGGTTTTGAGAGATCAACCCAACTTGTTCCATCGCGCCGCAACACATCGGTGCCATGCACTTGCGTCAACCACGGCGGTTGTTCCGGCAGCGACAAATGCCGCTGCAACAACGCGCGGTTTTTTGTCACGGCTTGCGCGTCATCGCCCACATGGCTCGCTAAATTAAAACCGTCATACGGCGCTTGTGAAATGCCGCCAGCGCGCGTGGTCACGGCTGCGCGGATATTCGCCGGCGCCGGCCAATCAGGGGTGAGGCAGGTGATGGCGCTCATGCCAGCGTCTCCTCGCGCAGAGCTTGCAGCAGTTCTTGCATATCTTCAGGTAAGGGCGCCTGCCACTGCATGTTTTCACCTGTAACCGGATGCACCAAGCCCAGTTGCTCCGCGTGCAGGGCTTGGCGGGGGAATTGCTGCAATAGCTTGCGTGTGGATTCAGTCGCCTGTTTGGGCAAGCGCAAGCGCGCGCCGTAAACCACATCACCCAACAGCGGGTGGCCGATATGCGCCATGTGTACGCGAATTTGATGCGTGCGACCGCTCTCCAGCTGGCAGCGCACATGGCTCAGGGTTTCAAAGCGTTGCAGCACGCGGTAGTGCGTCACTGCTGGTTTGCCCGTGGCCACCACCGCCATTTTTACGCGGTCGCGCGGATGGCGGCCGATAGGCGCATCCACCGTGCCGCCCGCCGTCAACACGCCGCACAACACGGCCTCGTACTCGCGCTTCATGCTGCGAGCCTGCAACTGTCGCACCAGCTCCGTGTGCGCTTGCAGGGTGCGCGCCACCACCAGCAAGCCCGTGGTGTCTTTGTCCAAGCGATGCACAATGCCCGCGCGCGGCACCGCTGCCAGTTGCGGATCGTGAAACAGCAGCGCATTCAGCAGCGTGCCATCCGGTGAACCCGCCCCTGGATGCACCACCAAACCAGCGGGTTTGTTGATGACCAGCAGCGCCTCGTCCTCGTAAACAATATCCAGTACAATCGCCTGTGCCGACCAATTTTCACTGATCGGCACTTCGGCATTCAGCGTCATCACGCTGCCATACAGCACTTTGTCTTTGGCGCGCACACTCGCGCCATCCACCAGCAGCTCGCCCGATTTAATCCACGCCTGCAAACGCGCACGCGAAAACTCGGCAAATAATTCTGCCGCCACTTGATCCACGCGCAAGCCGGATTGCTCGTTGCGCACGGCTGCTGATTGTTGAATGGGTTCACTCATGTTTGATGATCGAAGGCTGTGTGCTTAAATGCGGCGTTCCTGTGCCTAGTCTAACAAGCTCTTATCACTGATGATCGCCTCTCTGTTACAAAACAAACACGCGCGCTGGGCGCTGTATGTGCTGGTGAGCACTTTCTCGCTGAGTTTGTTTCTAAAAAACGCTTGGGCAGCGGAAGATGCTTTCATTATTTTGCGCAGCGTCGAGCAGTTTCTTGCCGGTCACGGTTTTCGCTGGAACCCACACGAACGCGTGCAAGTATTTACCAGCCCATTGTGGTACTTGCTGATTATCGCCAGTACTGTGTTTTGCAAAACGCTTTATCTCAATCTGATTGGACTATCACTGGCTTTACACACGCTGCTACTATGGGCAAGCGCAATGCTGTTGAAAAACATTCAGCAATGGATAGTGTTTGTTTTGCTGCTCACATTTTCGCAAGCGTTTTTTGATTTCACTGCCTCCGGCCTGGAATATCCGCTCATTTATTTTTTATTGAGCGTTTTTGTACTGCTCTATTTGCGCGATCAACATTCGCAAGACAAATACGCGTTGGCACTCAGCGCTGGTTTGTTGCTGATTACCCGTCACGACACGCTGCTGTTGATCGCGCCCATACTTGCGCATTTGGCTTGGCAATTTCACAGGCAATTACCCCTGCGCCAAAAAATTATCGCACTCATGTTATTGGCAGCACCGTTGACGCTGTGGACACTGTTTTCACTGCTGTACTACGGCATGCCGCTGCCCAATACTGCCTACGGCAAACTCAATATTGATGGCGTGACATATGCAGATAGGTTGACGCGCGGCTGGATTTACCTCAGCAAAAGCTTGCAGTTAGACCCCATCACACCGATGCTGATTTTTCTCACTGCCGTACGCGGCTTTTGTATGCGCGATACAGTACAACGCACCCTTAGCACAGGACTCGTACTCGCCACAGCGTATATTTTTTGGGCAGGTGGCGATTACATGTTGGGGCGTTTTTACGCGCCGCTCTATTTAGTTGCTGCTGCGCAATTTGTGCAGCAGCCTTGGCAAACGCAAAAACTTGTACTACCCATGCGTATAGCCATGGGTCTGTGTTTGGCCTATCTGGTGTATTACCTTCTGCTGCTCAGCCTGCAACCTTTAGATACACTCTTTAAAGCGCTGCAATGGCAGGCACCTTCTCCTACCGTTTTTTATCTTGCTATTGTCGTACTGGGTTTTCTGCTATTCGCCCTCAGCCTTGCCACAAAAAACATCACGCAAAAAATCAGTCGTGCAATTTTAGTTAGCGTGTTGCTGCTATCCACGCAACAATTCGACAGCCCTTGGCAAACCAACTATAAAAACTGGGGGAAAAATTCTGACTTTGATATGTGGTGGAATCTAAACAATGTGTCGCGCGAACGCTATTTTATTTATCACTGGACTTCGTTGTATGCGTGGCTGCATCGCGATATCCAAAAACCCTTCCCCGATCATCCGTGGTGTCATGAGGGTGCGTCGCAGCCGCCAGTGGCCATCATCGCACTAGATGGCATCATCGGTTACTGCATGGGCATCAACAAAATTGCCGTCGATATCAAAGCCCTCACCGACCCACTGCTGGCACGCATGCCGAAAAATCCCGGCGGCGTTTGGTCATCTGGCGGCGTGAATCGCGTAATGCCGGAGGGCTACCTGGAATCTGTTGCATCTGGCGAGAACAAAATTACTGATGCCGATTTGGCGCGCTACTACGACAAACTTAAACTGATCACGGCATCGGAGCCGTTGTTTTCCCGCGAAAGACTCTTCAGCATCGTTGCTTTTCACTTCGGCAGCTACGATCACTGGCTGGATGCCTACCTCAACCGCCTGCAGCAGACACACATGAACCGTACTCCCCAATAGCGGCTGTGTGGTTAAATAGCCGCTTCCTGAAAAGACCTCCTTGACGACACTATGTACAAGATCGCCACCACCCTACTGCTCGCCCTGTTGTTAACCGCCTGTTCTGGTAACAAGGCCGAGATCGATCCCAATTTGACCGAGGCCGAGCTGTATCAAAAAGCCCAGAGCAATGCGCAGGACGGTCGCTACGACAAGTCAGTGGAGTTCTATCAAGCTCTCGAAGCGCGCTACCCGTTTGGCTCTTACTCCGATCAAGCGCAGCTGAACATCATCTACGCCTACTACGAAAGCGGCGAACATGAAGCAGCAGGAGCAGCAGCCGATCGCTTTGTGCGCCTGCACCCACAACATCCGCAAGTAGATTACGCCTACTACATGCGCGGATTGTCTTCGTTTGTTGAAAATCAAGGCGTGCTTGAACGCTTTATGCCCACCGACATGACACACCGCGACCCCGGTGCTGCGCGTAAATCCTTCGCTGAATTTAACGACTTGCTGACGCGTTTTCCCAACAGTCAGTACGCGCCGGATGCACGCAAACGCATGGTGTTTTTGCGCAACTTGTTAGCACGCTACGAAATCCATGTCGCCAATTATTTATTCAAACGCGGCGCATGGTTGGCTGCCGCCAACCGCGGTCGCTATGTGGTGGAAAACTTCCAAGGAGCTCCAGCCATGCCCGATGCACTCGCTGTGATGGTACAAGGCTACTACTTGATGGAATTGGATGACTTGTCAGACAAAACACTGACTGTGTTAAAAGCCAATTACCCTGACTACCCACACCTCAACAAAGACGGTTCGTTCCAGTATCAAACCAATATGGAAAACGAACGCCGCTCTTGGCTAAATGTTGCCACTGCCGGTTTGCTGGGCAGCCAAGCGCCTATTGGTTTCGACACCCGCAAGTTCTACAACAACGAAACGCTCAGCTATCGCGGCGATTGATCCATCCGTCGCGGCAAGGTGCCGCTCCTACAACAACCAATATGTCATTTTTGTAGGAGCGCCGCCTCGGCGCGACTCAATCTGTCAGCGTCCAACTGTTTGTGATCGGATAGCGTCGATCGCGACCGAAACCTCTCTCGGTAATACGCGGCCCTATCGCCGCTTGGCGGCGTTTGTACTCGTTGAGATCCACCAAACGCACGACGCGATTCACATCCTGCTCTGAAAATCCTGCCGCAATAATTTGCTCCGCGCTTTCATCGCGCTCAACATAGCGCTGCAAAATAGCATCCAGTATTTCATACGCCGGCAAATTGTCTTGATCGGTTTGATCGGGCGCTAATTCTGCTGAAGGTGGGCGATCAATCACGCGCTGCGGAATTGCCGGTGCAATGCTGTTGCGATAGCGGCACAAGGCGTACACACGCGTTTTCAACACATCTTTCAGCACATCAAAACCGCCCGCCATATCGCCGTACAGCGTGCAATATCCAACTGCAACTTCACTTTTATTGCCGGTGGTCAGTACCAAACTGCCTTTGCGATTTGAAAGTGCCATCAGCGTTACACCGCGACAACGCGCCTGCAAGTTTTGCTCTGTGGTGTCATGCGCTGCGGCTGGCAGTTCCGCAAAACTACTCGCCAACATAGTCGTAAACGCATTCACGGCTGCTTCTATCGGCATCACCGAATATTTCACGCCGAGTGTGCGTGCTTCTGCTTCTGCATCTTCCACACTGATAGAGGCAGTGTAGTGATACGGCATCATCACCGCCTCCACGCGCTCTGCACCGAGTGCATCCACCGCTATCGCCAGCGTCAATGCAGAATCTATGCCGCCCGACAAACCGAGCAACACACTGCGAAAGCCATTTTTATTCACATAGTCGCGCACGCCACACACCAGCGCGCTGTAAATTGCGGCATCGATGTCTGGAATCGTTGCCAGCGGCGCTGATGCAGACAACTGCACGCCCTCTGTTTTTTTGTCGATGACAACAGACAAATGTGTTTCTGAAAACAAAGCTGCTCGCGCAATCACTTCGCCTTGAGTCGACACCGCACAGGAGCCGCCATCAAACACCAATTCGTCTTGGCCGCCGACTGCATTGCAATACAAAATCGGCAGAGATACTGCTCGTGCGCGCGCTGCTAACATCGCTTCGCGTTCATGCTGCTTATCTATATGAAACGGCGATGCATTCAGCACCAGCAAATATTCTGCACCCGCATCACGCGCTGCCTGCGCAGGTTTTTCTTGCCAAATATCCTCACAAATCAACAGTGCGGTTGGCACGCCGTCGAGATCAAACACGCAGATTTTCTCGCCTGCTGTGAAATAACGCTTTTCATCAAATACGCGATAATTCGGCAGCTCTTGTTTGCAATATTCAGTCAGTTGTTTGCCATTAAAAAACACGCCTGCGGCGTTGAATAACTGTCCATCTTTTGCGAGCGGATAACCGACGATGACATACACATCTGTCGCTGCTTGCGCGACTTCCGCTAAAGCTTTTTCTATGCGCAGCTGCAAACTGGGGCGCAGCAATAAATCCTCCGGCGGATAACCGGTCAGCACCAATTCCGGAAACACAATCGCACGCGCACCTTGCTCGCGCGCCGCCGCAATGCCGTCCAGCACGCGGCGTGTGTTGCCAGGGATATCCCCCACCACGGGGTTAATTTGAGCCAGAGTGATGCTGATGTGGGCCATGAGTCTATTGAATGCGGGAATTTGGGCGCGATTGTAATGGAAATGCGCTGGCCAGCCCGTAAAATGGACGCCCCTGCGGAGGTAGCCATGACAGCGGATCCACGCCCCCATCGCGTCGAATTCAACAAGTTGCAAAAACGCCTACGCCTTCAGGTGGGGCAAGCCATTGCCGATTACAACATGATCGAAGACGGCGACCGCATCATGGTGTGCTTGTCTGGCGGCAAAGATTCCTACACCCTGCTCGATATTTTGCTCAATTTGCAAAAAACTGCGCCGGTAAAATTTGAAGTAATCGCCGTCAATCTCGACCAAAAACAGCCGGGCTTTCCTGAAGATGTGCTGCCCACTTATTTATCGTCTATCGGTGTGCCGTTCCACATTCTGGAAAAAGACACTTACAGCATCGTCACTGACATCGTGCCGGAAGGAAAAACCTACTGCGGTTTGTGTTCGCGTTTGCGCCGTGGCTCGCTGTACGGTTTTGCTGAAGAAATTGGCGCGACAAAAATTGCACTCGGCCACCACCGCGATGACATTATTGAAACCCTGTTCCTCAATTTGTTTTACGGCGGCAAATTGAAAGCCATGCCGCCAAAACTATTGTCAGACGATAAACGCAATATCGTGATACGCCCGCTCGCCTATTGCAGCGAAGAGGACATTGAAGAATTCGCCACCATCAAAGCCTTCCCTATCATTCCTTGCAATTTGTGCGGCTCGCAAGAAAACATGCAACGACAGGCGATCAAAGAAATGCTGCGCGGCTGGGATAAAAAATTTCCGGGGCGCGTGGAATCCATTTTTTCAGCGATTTGCAATGTTGCCCCTTCACAACTGGGCGACACCACACTGTTTAACTTTGCCGATTTATTACTGGATCGCAGTGCAGCGCGACCACAATTGGTGAACGCGGTAGATATTTCTTAACTTCAAGCAGCACTACGCTGCTTGAGCGTCTCCACCACGCTTGCCAGTTCCAGCATTTCATTATCGCTGGCGCGGCGATGACGATATTCCACTTGCCCATCTTGCAAACCGCGATCGCCCACCACGAGGCGATGTGGAATACCGATCAACTCCACATCAGCCAGCATCACACCCAAGCGTGCTTTGTCTTCATCCATGTACAGCACATCAAAGCCAGCGGCTTGCAAATCCACATACAACTTTTCACAAGCATCGCTAACTTCTGGTGATTTGTGTTTGTTGATCGGAATCAGCGCAATTTGAAACGGCGCAATCGCTTCCGGCCAAATAATGCCGCGCTCGTCGTTGTTTTGTTCGATCGCTGATGCCACCACGCGCGACACACCGATGCCGTAGCAACCCATGGTCATGATCTGTTCTTTGCCTTGATCGTCGAGATAAGTCGCTTTCAAAGCCTCAGAATATTTTGTACCCAACTGAAAAATATGCCCAACTTCAATGCCGCGCTTAATCACCAAGCTGCCTTTGCCGTCTGGGCTGGCATCGCCCGCCACCACATTGCGCAGGTCTTCCACACGCACTAATGGCAAATCGCGCTCCCAATTCACACCTGTGAGATGAAAACCGTCTTCATTCGCACCGCACACAAAATCAGCTAACTGCGCAGCACTGCGATCCACAACTACAGGAAGCGACAAACCCACAGGGCCAATGGAACCTGCTTTGCAGCCCACTGCCGCCACAATTTGCGCATCGCTTGCCATCGTCAAAGGCGCTTTTACGCCAGATAATTTCTCTGCTTTGATTTCATTCAGTGCATGATCGCCGCGCAATACCAATGCCACTAATTGTGTAGGTTTGCCTTCTTCTGTATCGGCCAACACCAGCAGTGTTTTGACCGTTTGCGCGGTGTCTACTTTCAAAAATGCGCTGACTTCTGCAATGCTGTGCTGATTGGGTGTGGCAATTTTTTGCAAAGTCTGCGCGGGTGCTGCGCGCTGACCTGAAGGTGCCAAAGCTTCTGCTTTTTCGATATTGGCGGCGTAATCGCTGCTATCACTAAACGCGATGGCGTCTTCACCCGATTCTGCCAACACATGAAATTCGTGTGAGCTGTTGCCGCCGATAGAGCCGGTGTCTGCCAACACAGGGCGGAAATCCAAACCCAAACGCGTAAAAATAGCGGAGTAAGTGGCGTGCATCACATCGTAAGTCGCTTGCAGGGAATCTTGTGAGCTGTGAAAAGAGTAGGCATCTTTCATCAGAAATTCACGCGCACGCATCAAGCCAAAACGCGGACGGATTTCATCGCGAAATTTGGTTTGGATTTGATAAAAATTGGCAGGCAGTTGTTTGTAACTGCTGATCTCATTGCGAATTAAATCGGTGATGACTTCTTCGTGTGTAGGGCCGAGGCAAAACGCGTTGTCGTGGCGATCACGCACGCGCAGCAACTCCGGTCCGTACTGTTCCCAACGCTTGGATTCTTGCCACAGCTCGGCGGGCTGCACCACTGGCATCAACACTTCCTGCGCGCCACTTTTATCCATTTCCTCGCGCACAATGCGCTCTACTTTGCGCAGTACACGCAGACCCAGCGGCAGCCATGTATACAAGCCAGAAGCCAATCTGCGGATCATGCCTGCGCGCAACATCAGTTGATGGCTGACCACCGAGGCATCGGCAGGCGTTTCTTTCAAGGTAGGGAGCAAATACTGGCTGGCGCGCATAATCAAAATCCGAGGGGCAGAGAGGGCAATAAAAAAGCCGGAACAGCTTAGCTATTCCGGCTTTTGTTTTGAAGGCTAGCTGTTACTTAGCAGCCATTTCCTTCAGTTTTTTCAGCGGACGCACTTTAACAGCGGTGCTCGCTGGCTTGGCTTTGAACATCACTTCTTCGCCAGTGAATGGATTGACGCCTTTACGCGCTTTTTTGGCAGGCTTTTTAACAGCATTGATCTTCAAGATACCTGGCAACACGAACTCACCTGGGCCTTTAGGTGACACATGACGCGCGATGATATCTTCCAGATGCGCCAACACCTTGCCCACTTCTTTACGAGCTACTTCGGTGAAGTCTGCAATCTCTTGCACGATCTGGCTCTTGTTGTAACGCGCTTTAACTGGACCAGCGGGTTTAGCGGCTACTTTTGGTGCGGCAACTTTCTTCGCTACCACTTTCTTGGCTGGCGCTTTTTTAGCGACAACTTTTTTAGCAGCGGGCTTCACTGCAGCTTTCTTGGCTGGAGCTTTTTTAGCAGCTGGTTTAGCAGCGGCTTTCTTGGCAGGGGCTTTTTTAGCGGCCATGTTCAGTTCCTCTCAACAGAAGTTGATGTATGGTTGGATGTTTCACTCGTTTAGTTTTTTATACTTCTAACTGCTCTACCTATCGAAAACGCCTCAAAAAAACAGAGCAGACATTTACGATGGCTCGTATATATATAAGATTCCCCTAAACCTAGCAAGATATCAGCCGCGCATTTTGCAAAAAAACCGCAAAAAACAGGCTTTTTAAATCCTCTCGACCAAAATAACACTGTTTTACCGCTACTTTTGACAGCAAGCAGCCGCCATTCACTGCGCTGCACTCACCCATACACAGCACGAGCATCGGAATTTCTCAGGTATAATTTTTGCCCCACTGCCGAGCAGACAGCAGTGCCTCATCCAGCGGAGAATTTGCACCATGCGTAGCCACTATTGCGGCGATATCAACAAGGCTCATGTCGGCCAAACCATCACTCTGTGCGGCTGGGCGGATCGCCGCCGCGATCACGGTGGTGTGATTTTTGTCGATCTGCGCGACCGCGCCGGTATTGTGCAAGTGGTGTTTGATCCCGATGCTGGCGAATACTTCCACTTAGCCGACCGTGTGCGCGGCGAGTTTGTACTGAAAGTTACCGGCAAAGTGCGTGAACGCTCTGCTGGCACGATCAATCCCAACATGCCCACGGGTGAAATCGAAATCTATGCCACCGCGCTGGAAATTTTGAACAGCGCCGAAACACCGCCGTTCCAACTCGATACCTACACTCAAGTTGGCGAAGATGTGCGCCTGCGCTATCGCTATCTCGACCTGCGCCGCCCCGACATGGCGCGCAACCTGCAATTTCGTGCCAAGGTCACATCCATCGTGCGCCAGAGCCTAGAAAAGCAGGGCTTTCTCGACATTGAAACACCGATACTCACGCGCGCCACTCCCGAAGGCGCACGCGATTATCTCGTGCCTAGCCGCACACACGACGGCAAGTTTTTCGCGCTGCCGCAATCGCCGCAGTTGTTCAAGCAGTTGTTGATGGTGGCGGGCATGGATCGCTACTACCAAATTGCTAAATGTTTCCGCGATGAAGATTTGCGCGCCGATCGCCAACCCGAATTTACGCAAATTGATATTGAAGCGTCTTTCATCGACGAAAAAGACATCATGCACATTGCAGAAACCATGATCCGCGATTTATTCCGCGAAGTGTTGTTGGTGGATTTGGGCGATTTCCCTTCCATGCCCTACAGCGTGGCGATGAGCAGATACGGCAGCGATAAACCGGATATGCGTATCCCGCTGGAAATCGTCGATGTTGCCGATTTAATGAAAGATGTCGCGTTCAAAGTATTTTCCGGCCCCGCTAACGATGCCGGCAGCCGCGTGGCGGCACTGAAAGTGCCAAGCGGCGGTGAAAAACTGACGCGCAAGCAAATTGACGAATACGGCAATTTTGTTTCGATTTACGGTGCGAAAGGTTTGGCGTGGATCAAAGTCAACGATGTGAGCAATATTCACAACGGCGAAGGCAGCGGCTTGCAATCGCCCATCGTGAAAAACTTGTCCAATGAAGCCCTGCAGGGTGTGATTGAGCGTCTCGGCGCACAAAACGGCGATGTGATTTTCTTCGGTGCCGACAAAACCAAAATTGTGTGCGATGCCCTCGGCGCGCTGCGCTGCAAACTCGGTGCAGATTTGAACTTGTACACCTGCCAGTGGGCACCGCTGTGGGTAGTAGATTTCCCAATGTTTGAAGCTGACGAAGGTCGCCTCGCTGCGCTGCACCACCCCTTCACGCAGCCCTCTTGCAGCACCGCAGAACTCGCCGCCAACCCTGCAACAGCACTGTCGCGCGCTTACGACATGGTGTTAAACGGCACTGAACTCGGCGGCGGTTCGATTCGTATTCACGATCAAGACATGCAGCAAAATGTGTTCCGCATACTCGGCATCAGCGAAGACGAACAGCGTCAAAAGTTTGGCTTCTTACTCGACGCGTTGAAATACGGCTGCCCTCCACACGGTGGTTTGGCCTTCGGTTTGGATCGTTTGATTATGTTGATGTTGGGCGCGCAATCCATTCGCGAAGTGATCGCCTTCCCGAAAACACAAACGGCTGCGTGCGTAATGACCGATGCGCCGGGCACGGTAGACAACGCCCAGTTGCGCGAGCTGCATATTCGTCTGCGCGAAAAACCCAAAGCCGACGAAAAAGCCTGATACTTTTTTGATGGCGCGAACTACGCATGACCATCATCCTCGGCATTGATCCCGGCTCGCGCAAAACAGGGTTTGGGATCATTCGCTTGGATGGTTCGCGCACGCATTACATCAGTAGCGGCGTGATTCGCATTCCCGACACTGCACTGCCTGAACGACTGAAAACGATTTTTGTATCGCTCAACGAAATCATTCAGCAATTTCAACCGCAAGAAGTCGCGGTGGAAAATGTATTCATGGCCAAAAGTGCTGGCTCTGCTTTAAAACTGGGGCAGGCGCGCGGCGCGGCGATTGTCGCCGCCGTAAGCCATCATTTGCCCGTGGCGGAATACGAAGCGCGCAAAGTGAAACAGTCGGTGGTGGGCACAGGCGCGGCCACCAAACTGCAAGTGCAGCACATGGTAAAAACACTGCTGTCACTTGCAGGCGATCCGCAAGAAGACGCCGCCGATGCCTTGGCCGTGGCTCTATGTCACGCGCACACGCAAAAAACACTCATCCACGCAGCGGAATCGGCGGGGAAATTTCGGCGCGGTCGCATACGATGAATAGACATCTGTTTCGCACAAGGAAAAAATAAATGATTGGCTCACTGCGCGGCACGCTATTGGAAAAACACCCACCTCTACTGCTTGTGGATGTGCAAGGCGTGGGTTACGAAGTGCACGCGCCGATGACCACTTTTTATCAATTACCGGCATTGGGCAGTGATATTCATCTGCACACCCATTTTGTGGTGCGCGAAGACGCACAATTGCTGTACGGCTTTATCGATAAATCTACGCGTGAATTATTTCGCGAACTGATTCGTATCAACGGTCTTGGCCCCAAAATGGCATTGGCGATTTTGTCGGCGCTGGACGCCAGCGAGCTGGTGCTTTGCATCCAAAACAATCAGATCAACACACTCACCAAAGTGCCTGGCATAGGCCGCAAAACCGCCGAACGGCTGCTGGTAGAGATGCGCGACCGTATCAGTCACCATCACAGTAACAACAACACCGAATCACTCACCAACACGCGCGCGGCCGCAAGCACAGCAGCACCCTCCGTGCGTGAAGATGCAGAGAGTGCGCTGCTGGCGTTGGGCTACAAACCACAGGAAGCCGAGAAAATGGTGCAGGCGATACTCAAGTCGCAAACGGTGGATAGCAGCGAGGAGCTGATACGCCTCGCCTTGAAACAGATGTTGGCACGCTGATGCGCTGGCTTTAACTTTCGCAGGTCACAGCGTATTATCCTGAACGAATCAATACCTTATCGACGCAAGGAGTCCATCCTCACATGAAACGCGCACTCATCATCGCCGGTCTAGCCCTCAGCTTTATGGCGAGCCAAGCCTTCGCCAAGGACTATTACAAATGGACGGACGAAAATGGCCTAACGCAATATGCTGAACAACCGCCTGTTGGCGTAAAAGCTGAAAAGGTCAGCACTTACGGCGGCAGCAGCACGGTCTATGACCCCAATGCCGCCATCGCCGACACTGAAGAAGGCAAAAAAGAGCAGGCGCACAAAAAAGAAATAGAAGACCAAACCAAGAAGCTGGAAAAGCAGGAGCAGGAGAAGTGCGGCAAGGTTGAAACACAGCTCAAAACCCTGAAAGAACGCGGCCGTGTGCGCATGGTGGATAAAGACGGCAAGGAGCGCGTGCTGACCCCAGAAGAACAAGCTGCCAAAGTGTTGGAGCTGGAAAAATACATCAAAGAGACTTGTGAGAAGAAAAAATCATAAGTTGCTGACTTATTGGTCGCTCTACAGACACCCCAGCTCGCTGGGGTGTTTTCGTTTCAGGTCATGCAGACGCATCGGTTAAACTGCCCGCCCGCCCCACGCCGGTATTCTCCATGTCCAACCCCACAGTCGGTTTCGTCAGTCTCGGCTGCCCCAAGGCATTGGTGGACTCCGAGCGCATCCTCACGCAACTAAAACTCGAAGGCTACGATGTAGTGCCCACCTACGAGGCCGCTGATGTGGTGGTGGTGAATACCTGCGGCTTTATCGACAGCGCCAAACAGGAATCGCTGGATGCCATCAGCGAAGCCATGAACGCCAATGGCCGCGTGATTGTCACCGGCTGCATGGGCAACGGCGCAGATGCCGAGCGCATCAAGCAGGCACACCCCAACATTTTGTCCATCTCCGGCGCGGCGCAATACGAGCCAGTGATGGCCGCCGTGCATGAATATGTGCCGCCGCCAAAAACGCACAATCCACTGATAGATTTAGTGCCGCCACAAGGCATCAAGCTCACGCCGCGCCACTACGCCTACCTAAAAATTTCCGAAGGCTGCAACCATCGCTGCACTTTTTGCATCATCCCTTCCATGCGCGGTGATTTAGTCAGCCGTCCGATAGGCGATGTGATGAACGAAGCCGAGCGACTGGTGCAAGCCGGCGTGAAAGAGTTGCTGGTGATTTCACAAGACACTTCCGCCTACGGCGTGGATGTGAAATACCGCACCGGCTTCTGGCAGGGACAGCCGATCAAAACGCGCATGCTGGAATTGTGCGAAGCACTCGGCTCACTCGGCGTATGGACGCGCTTGCACTATGTCTACCCGTATCCGCATGTCGACGATGTAATTCCCTTGATGGCGCAAGGAAAAATCCTGCCCTATCTCGATATTCCGTTTCAGCATGCCTCACCCTCGGTGTTAAAAGCCATGAAGCGCCCCGCGCACGGCGAAAAAACACTGGAGCGCATTCAACGCTGGCGCAGCATCTGCCCTGATCTCACCCTGCGCTCTACCTTTATTGTCGGCTTCCCCGGCGAAACTGAAGACGATTTCCAGCAACTGCTGCAATGGCTGGAAGTCGCGCAATTAGATCGCGTCGGCTGCTTTCAATATTCGCCCGTGGAAGGCGCCACAGCGAATGCACTGCCCAACGCCGTGCCGGATGACATCAAGCAGGATCGTTGGGAACGGTTTATGGCCACCGCGCAAAAAATTTCTGCAGCAAAAATGCAGCAAAAAATTGGCTGCGAAATTGATGTGTTGATTGATGAAGTGGATGCAGATGGCGCAATTGGTCGCAGCAAGGCCGACGCACCAGAAATAGACGGTGCGGTATACCTCAATGACGCTACGCACTTGCAGGCGGGGCAAATTGTGCGTGCGCGTGTCGATGAAGCCGACGAATACGACCTTTGGGCATCTTTAATTTAATCCAGATTTTTTAATAGCGAGTTTTTATGGCTTACCTCACTACCGCACAACTCAAAACCCTCAGCGATTTTCTTGAAGCATCTGCCCGCCCCACCAACACCATGACACTGCCCGAAGTGCGCGGATTTTTGTGGGGCATCGCCAGCACACCTGCTGACATTGAAGATGAAGACTGGCTGCCCTTCGTGTTTGAAGGTGATGATGCAAATTACGCCGACGATGCAGAAGGCGACAAAATTACCGGCTTGTTATTGGCTTTATTAGAAGAGCAATACGAACGCATCGGTGACGATGATTCAGAATTATCCACTAGCGAATACAACTGGCACGAAAACGAAGAGCAACGCTGGCCATTAACCGCGTGGTGCAACGGTTTGTTAAAAGCGCACTACTGGCAAGAAGAAGCGTGGAATACCTTGCTAGAAGAAACCGAACCAGTGAAAACCGAAGACGGCATATTTGATATTGTGGAAGAAGTCGACAGCACACTGAGCATCGCTGCGCTGTTTGCCGATATTGCCGGCGCGTTGGAAGACAGCGAAGAATCCGCCGAAGTTTTTCTCGCGTCTATGGCAGAAATTGCCGAGCAACTGCCTTGGGTCATGATGAATTACGCCGAGTGCGGCTGCCTGTTATCAGACATGTTGCAAGAGCCGCAAGAACCCTACCGCCGCGAGCAACCCAAAATTGGGCGCAACGATCCCTGCTTCTGCGGCAGCGGAAAAAAATACAAAAACTGCTGCATACACGCAGCGAATGACGATTAAGCAATGCCAAACCATCCGTTCGATCTATCTACATTTGATTTGGCCGCATTTGATTTACTGCTGTTCGATCTCGACGGCACACTGGTCGATAGCGCGCCAGACATCACCGCTGCTATTGATGAAACGCTGACCGCCAGAGGCTGGTCAGCCGCCGGTTTGGAGCGTGTGCGCAGCTGGGTGGGCAATGGCTCGCGCAAACTGATTGAACGCGCCGTACTGTTTGCCGCGAACTGCGCTGACATTGAACTTCTCAACGCGGTGCACGAGGATTTTTTGGTGCACTATGCACAACATAACGGACCAGAAACGCGAATTTTTTCTGGCGTGCAAGAATTTCTTTTACATTGCCAACAACTCAATAAAAAAATGGCTTGTGTAACCAACAAACCCATACATCTCGCCAATGCCCTGCTCAAACACATTGACCTAGCAGAATATTTCTCTATTGTGATTGGCGGCGATTCGTTTCCGCAGCGCAAACCAGATCCAGTTGCGCTGCTGTATTGCTGTGAAAAACTCACCACACCTATTGAGCGCACACTGATGATTGGCGATTCAGAAACCGATGTGAAAAGCGCGAGAAATGCGGGGATGAAAGTGCTGTGTGTCTTATGGCTACAACCACGGCGGGACTGTCGCTGCGACAAACCCCGACTGGTTGATTGATGATTTTCGCGAGATTATTTCTGTTTAATTTGCTCGGCCGATTGCGTGATGGTTTCTGGATCTAAACCACGGTGCCCCCAGAAATCACCCTCGCAGAACTGACGCGGCAGCCAATCCTCGCCCACACACAAACCATCCCAACCGATTTCAATTTCAAAACCGAAGGGGCTGCTCATGTAGAACGACAACATGTTGTCGTTGGTGTGGCGACCCAGCGTTGAAGTCACACGAATGCCAGCATCGTTGACGCGGTCATAGCATTTCAAAACATCGTCGATGGTTTCGCATTCCAGCATCAAATGGTGCAAGCCATTGATAGGGCCGACGCGTGTCAAGCCAATCGTGTGGTGACGGGGGTTGCAATAGAAAAAGTTAGCGGACATTTCAGGACCGAACTCAATGTAATCGCTCATGCGGAATTCCAGCACGCGCGAGTAAAAATCAATCGACGCTTGCAAATCTGACACGAACAAATTCATGTGGCCCATGCCCAGTTGTCCGGTTTTGAATTGCATGCCCTGTGGTGAGACAAATTTGAAATCTTCCACTGCGCCCCAGAAAAACTCGATGGCATTGCCTGCAGGATCTTTGCTGTGTGCAATACCACTGACAGAACGCGCGCGCGCTTCTTCTGCCGTACCCATGCGCGCTTCCACGCCTTCGGCTTGCAATCTTGCTACTACCGTTTCCAAATCTTCTTGGCTCGCCACTTCCAAACCGATATACAAAATACCGGCATTGGTTTGATGTGGATGCACGGCAATACGCCATTGGCGATGATCCAATTTTAAATACACAGAGCCGTCGGGACCGACACCCGAGCCTTTGCTGGCTGGCCCAGAAGTCGGATCCATTGGCACACCAAACGATTCACCTGGCAGCGCGCGCGCCGGCATGGCGCCGATAATTTCTGCGCCGAACTTCATCCACTGCGAAGGATCTGGCGCACCGAAACCCAAATAACCCAAAGATTTAATTTTGCTCATGCCCTGCTCTCCTTAAAAAACAACCCGATGAAAAATTTTATTGACGAATATGCCCGTCACCCAACACCACATATTTCTGCGAGGTCAGCCCTTCTAAACCGACGGGACCGCGCGCGTGAAACTTATCAGTAGAAATGCCAATTTCCGCACCCAAACCGTATTCAAAACCATCCGCAAAACGGGTGGACGCGTTCACCATCACACTGCTGGAATCCACTTCGTTGATAAAGCGGCGCGCTTTGGTGAAATTCTCTGTCACGATACTGTCGGTGTGATGCGAGCCATAGTCATTGATATGCGTCATGGCTTCATCAAGATTCTGCACAATTTTTATCGCCAACACTGGCGCTAGATATTCTGTAGACCAATCTTCCACCGTAGCGGTCGCAATATTCGTGAGAATTTTTTGTGTTTTCTCACAGCCGCGCAGCTCCACTTGCTGCTCGTCATAACGCTTTTTGACCGCAGGCAAAAATATGGCCGCCACTTTTTCATGTACCAACAGCGTTTCCATGGCGTTGCACACGCCGTAGCGATGGCATTTGGCGTTGAAAGCAATCGCTTCGGCTTTTTGCAAATCCGCTTCGTCATCCACATACACATGACAAATGCCGTCCAAGTGCTTAATCACTGGCACTTTGGCTTCTGCTGCTACGCGCTCAATCAAACCCTTGCCACCGCGCGGCACAATCACATCCACAAACTCAGGCATTGCCACTAGCAAACCCACCGCAGCGCGATCAGTAGTGTCGATCACCTGCACCGCATCTTCTGGCAATCCCGCTTGTTTTAAACCTTCACGCACGCACTGGGCAATCACGCGATTGGCGCGAATCGCCTCCGAGCCGCCGCGCAAAATGCAGGCATTGCCGCTTTTCAGACACAGGCTCGCCGCTTCCACCGTCACATTGGGGCGCGATTCATAAATGATGCCCACCACACCCAATGGCGCGCGCATCTTGCCCACCTGAATACCAGAGGGGCGGTAGCTCATGTCCGTGATGGTGCCGATGGGGTCTGGCAGCGCGGTCACTTGCCGCAAGCCCTCCAGCATGCCGTCAAAAGTTTTGTCATTGATGCTCAAACGATCCAACAGCGCCGCGTCCAAACCGCTTGCACGCCCCGCCGCCACATCTTCTGCATTGGCCTGCAACACTTGTGCGCGCCGACTCTGCAAAACCTCGGCAATAGCCAACAATGCTGCGTTTTTTTCACCCGTGGAGGCACGCGCCACTTGCCGCGCCGCTGCGCGCGCGCGCTGCCCCACATCGTTCATGTATTGCTGGATATCCACTTGCCTGCCCACCTACAAATCAGCTCTGCATTGTAGCGGAAAGCCATCTAATGCCTAGTCGCCAGAAGGCTGCGGCGGTGCAACGGCACTGCGATTAAATACCACCTGCAAAAACACGCGGAAAGTGACCCACAACGAGCGCAAGCTCCAGTGTTTCAAGGCGTAAAACACGCGGCGCGGCGTAAAGTAAAAACGCAAATTGGCGCGGCGAATTGCCCTGCCCAGTGGATAACCGTAAACACGCTCATACCACGAGGTGTAATCACGATAACTGCCGCTGTCCACCTTGGCTGCATCCAGCGTGATGGCTTCATTTTCTTTAAGAGCCAAGGTAAACAGTGGCGTATTGGGCTGCGGAATTACGGTAAAGAAATACGCCAAAGTCATCGGTGTAGTCAGCGCAAAGTTGATAGTCGCTTCCACTTCTTTGGCTGTTTCCGTCGGAAAACCCAACATAAAAAAACAAGTCACCTGAATACCGCGTGCATTAAACAATTCCAGCGCATGCTTGGCTTTAGCAATATCGAGATGCTTTTCAATCAGAGTTTGCAAACGCGGAGTGACCGTTTCAATGGCTATGCACACAGCATAGGTACCGCCATTACACATCGCATCCACGGTTTCTTTGTCTAAAATATCGGCGCGCAAACCATTGGGGAAAGCAAACTTCATTTTGCCAGGCCAGCGCCGCTGCACTTCGCGCATCAATTCGCGCACACGCGGTTTATGCAGATTAAAAATATCATCTTCAATATGAAACTCATCCACACCGTAATTTGTGTATAGATGTTCTATATCCGCAATCACGCGCTCTACGCTGTGATACACGAATTTTTTACTAAAAATATCGTGACAGTAATTACACAAATACGGGCAGCCACGCGAGGTAAACAAAGGCGCATAGCGTTTGCCTTTCAAGTTGGCCGCATGATTGGGTTTACCTGCGTACAGCGCAAAATCCACCAAATCCCATGCTGGCATGGACAGCACATCAATATCAGGAATGAAATCTTGTTTTTTGCTGAGATGCAGCGAACCATCCGGCAAGCGGCGAGAAAAACCGGCAATGTCATCGTTCAATTCTGTGTTGCATGCCAAGCGATACAGCGCTTCAGGAAAGGTGCGATCTGCCGGCCCTTCAAACACCCAATCCATCGAGGCTTCTTCCAACACAGCGACGGAATTATTGAGTGCGTAAGGGCCGCCCATCACCGTAATGATATTAGGGTTGATGCGTTTAGCGGCTCTCGCCACGCTGTAACTGGCTTGCGCCTCAAAATTGAGTGCAGAAAAACCGATCACATCCGGCTGAAACTCACGCAGTAGCGGCAACAAATCTTCCACTGACATTTCAGCCACTTTCATGTCGATCATTTTAATGGTGATGTCGTCACCGAAGCGTTCACGCAGCGAAGAGGTGAGATACAACAAACCCAGTGGTGGCGATTGAATCGCTGCCACCACTTTTGATACGGTTTTAATAACAAGACATTCAAACGACGCAGAGAACCCACCTCGTTGACAGGATGTGTCGGCACAAACGGCACAGCAGCCGCAGCATCAGTCGCTATAACCATGATTTTTACAGTGGGATTCAATATTTTATTTATTGGATCCACTATGCCAGAGCAAAATAGCGCAAACAAGCTGACTGCACTAAATGCCACCACGATCCATATTGCGGTAACTCAGCGCCTCGCGCAGATGACCAGTTTGAA
The DNA here is from genome assembly GCA_016713115.1 of Cellvibrionales bacterium. Classification (NCBI taxonomy): domain Bacteria; kingdom Pseudomonadati; phylum Pseudomonadota; class Gammaproteobacteria; order Cellvibrionales; species Cellvibrionales bacterium. The sequence continues at coordinate 366,007 of JADJPU010000001.1, forward strand.
TACTCTCGCTACTCGCCAAGTCGGCAATCGTGCGCGCCACTTTCAACACGCGGTGATACGCCCGCGCTGACAGCCCCAGCTTCTCCATCGCGCGCGCCATCAGTTCGCGCTGTTCCTCATTCAATGTGCAGTGTTGTTCGATTTCTCGCGTGCCCAAGGCTGTATTGTTTTTAGCTTGCCGCTGCCATTGGCGTTCACGCGCCGCACACACCCGCTCGCGCACAGTCTGCGAGCTCTCGCCCGCCGCCATGGGCGACAGCACTTCGCCTTGCGGCAGCGCCGGCACTATTACATGCATGTCGATGCGATCTAACAGCGGCCCCGACAAACGATCGCGGTAGCGCCGAATTTGCTCCGGCTTGCAGCGGCACTGCACGCGCGTATCGCCCGCGTGACCACAGGGACAGGGGTTCATCGCCGCCACCAACTGAAAGCGCGCGGGGTACTGCACTTGTGCGTTGGCGCGCGCGATCAAAATTTCGCCGTACTCCAGCGGCTCTCGCAGCACTTCCAATACCGTGCGAGAAAACTCCGGCAGTTCATCGAGAAACAGCACGCCGTGGTGCGCCAGCGAAATTTCACCCGGACGCGGCTGACTGCCGCCACCCACCAATGCCACGGCAGAAGCGGTGTGATGTGGTTGGCGGAATGGCCGCCCGCGCAACAGCGACTGACCGCGACCCGCCACCGAATAAATCGACGCAATTTCCAGCATTTCTTCATCGCGCAGCGGCGGCAACAAGGCGGGTAAGCGCTGCGCCAACATGGTTTTTCCGGTGCCGGGCGGCCCGCAAAACAGCAAGTTATGCCCGCCGGCAGCGGCCACTTCCAGAGCGCGCTTGGCGGCGATTTGACCGCGCACATCGGCGAGATCCCACTGCGCATGTGCCGTAACAATTTCTGATTTTTTGCGCGACAACAGTGGCAACTTTTCTTGATCGTGCAAATGCGCGCACACTTCCAACAAATGTTTGGCGACATGCATGGTGCAACCGCTGTATTGCGCGGCTTCTTCGCTGTTGGCGTGCGGCAGCAGCAAAGTGCGTTGGTCTTTTGCGCAAGCCATCGCCGCCGTCAATGCGCCGCTCACGGCGCGCAATTCACCCGATAACGCCAATTCACCGATGCACTCCAAATTTTCCAGCGCCTCTGCAGGAATTTGACCAGACGCGGCGAGAATACCGAGCGCAATCGCCAAATCGTAACGCCCGCCTTCTTTGGGCAAATCAGCCGGTGCGAGATTGATGGTGATACGCTTGGGCGGAAAATCAAAACCGGCATTGAGCAGCGCGCTGCGCACGCGGTCTTTGCTCTCTTTCACCGCCGTTTCCGGCAGACCGACAATCGACAACTGCGGCATGCCATTCGACAGATGCGTTTCTACGGTGACGAGGGGTGCGTGCACACCCAATTGCGCACGCGAACGAACCACAGCCAATGACATGGCAAACTCCTTCCTTGGTGAATGTACTGCTCCGAGGCGCGCATTGTAGCGGGCGAGCCACCAAAGCTGTCAAAATCCTCCACCATGACATGTCTTTTTTCAGGAATGATGAGTGAAGCTATCAACCCACATTTACCGCAAGCTGCTAGTTAGTCTGTGCCTCAGCTTGAGCGCGCCGTTGGCGATGGCAGACAACATAGCCGTCGCTGTTGCCTCCAACTTTGCTGAACCCATGCAGGAAATCGCCACCGTCTTTGAGAAAAACACGGGGCATAAAGTACAGCTATCGCCTACATCCACCGGCAAACTCTACTCACAAATCAAAAACGGCGCGCCATTTGAAATTTTTCTCAGCGCCGATGACACAACAACCCTCCTGTTAGAAAAAGAAGGGCAAGCGGTGATTGACAGCCACTTCACCTATGCCACTGGGAAATTGGTGCTGTGGTCTGCCAAACCTAATTTTGTGGATGAGCAAGCAACCGCACTCAAAAACGGGCAGTTTTCGCATTTAGCCATCGCCAACCCTGCAACTGCACCCTACGGCGTTGCAGCCATCGAAACGCTAAAAAAACTGAATTTGTTGACGGCTGTACAAGCTAAATTGGTGCAGGGCGACAACATCACGCAGACATTTCAATTCGTCAGCACCGGCAATGCTGAATTGGGTTTTGTGGCTTTATCGCAAGTGTACAAAGACGGAAAAATCACCAGCGGCTCAGCGTGGATAGTAACGCCTGCGCTGTACGAACCGCTGCACCAAGACGCTGTGCTGTTGCACAAAGGCAGCAGCAAACCCGCCGCCAAAGCACTGTTCGATTTTCTAAAAGGCGATGCAGCGAAGCAAATTATTCGCCGCTACGGTTACGACATCTGAACCCGTGAACCCCGCTGATCTCGCCGCCATCTGGCTGACGCTAAAACTGGCCACCCTCACCACGCTCTTGCTGCTGTTGATCGGCACGCCGCTGGCATGGTGGCTGGCGCGAACCCGCTGGCGGCTGGCGGGGGTGGTGCATGTCTTGGTGGCGATGCCCTTGGTGCTGCCGCCCACGGTGATCGGCTTCTACTTGCTGCTGTTGATGGGGCCGCACGGTTTTGTGGGGCAACTGACGCAAATACTGGGCATCGGTCTCTTGCCTTTTAGCTTTACCGGCTTGGTGGTGGCCTCGGTGCTGTACTCCATGCCCTTCGTGGTGCAGCCCTTGCACAACGCTTTTGAGTCGCTGGATGCATCCTTACTCGATGCCGCCGCCCTGCTGCGCGCGCGCCCACTCGACTGTTTTTTGCACATCGTGCTGCCGCTCTCGGCTCCCGCTTATGTCACAGCCGCCATCCTCGGTTTTGCCCATACGGTGGGCGAATTCGGCGTGGTGTTGATGCTGGGCGGCAATATTCCGGGCGCGACACAAGTACTGTCGGTGCAGATCTACAACCATGTGGAAGCCCTGCAATACGGTCACGCGCACTGGCTAGCCGGTGGTTTGATGCTGTTCAGCTTCGCAGTGCTGTCTGCGCTGTACGGCCTGCGCAAAAGTGGTGGCTTGCGTGTCTGATGCTGAGCATTTGCTGCAACTGGATATCCAACTCGCGCTGGGCACCTTCTCCCTGCAATGCCAGCTAAACCTGCCCACCAGCGGCTTTACCGTGATCTGTGGGCGTTCAGGCTGCGGCAAAACCACGCTGCTGCGCTGCATCGCGGGGCTTGCGCCGAATAGCGGAAGCGTACGGTTTCGCGGCACCCGCTGGCAGGATGCTGCGCTTCATCTCCCCCCTTGGCAGCGCCCCGTCGCCTATGTATTCCAGCAGCCGACGCTGTTCCCGCATCTCACCGTGCGCGGCAATCTGCTGTTTGCATTCAAGCGCGTGCCGCCCGCTGCGCGCCGTATCCAATTTGACGATGCGGTGAATTGGCTGGGCTTGGAGGATTTACTGGAGCGCAAACCGGCAGCCTTGTCTGGCGGGCAGCAACAGCGCGTGGCCGTGACGCGCGCCCTGCTGGCAAACCCCGAACTGCTGTTGATGGATGAGCCGCTGGCCAGCCTCGACATCGACAGCAAGCTCGACATCCTGCCCTACCTCGAACGCCTGCGCTCGCATTTGGGCATCCCTGTCATCTATGTCACCCACGCGCCGGATGAAATGAGTCGCCTCGCGGATCATCTGGTGCTGCTGGACAGCGGTCGCGTGCTGGCACAGGGCGCGTTGAATGAAGTGCTGACCAATGCCAGCTTGCCGCTCGCGCAGCACCAGGAAGCCGCCGCTGTGCTGGATGCCGTTATCGCCGCGCACGATACGCACTACCAACTCACGCAGCTCACCGTGGGCGATGCTTCCTTGCGCGTGCCGTTGTCCGCCCTGCCGGTGGGCAGCCGCACACGCATACGCATTTTGGCGCGCGATGTCAGCCTCGCGCTGGAATCACCGCAGCACAGCAGTATTCAAAATGATTTACCAGCGCGCGTGCTGGATATTCAAATGCAAAACGATGCACCCTACGCACTGGTGCGTTTGGCCGCAGCCGATGCGGTACTGCTGGCGCGCATCACGCGCCGCGCCGTCGATCAACTGCAACTCACACCAAATATGATCGTGCATGCACAAGTAAAAGCCGTTGCGTTAATTCCACACTGAGCACTCAAACTCGCAACAAAAAACGCAGCACAGATTCCATCAAGACATTGATGTCGGCGTATTTTTTAGCCGGCGCATGCAAAATACTTTCTGCGGATTGGATATACGGTTTGCCGCTCACCAACTCGCGTTTTTCCTGCGCCTCTGCGTTATCGGCATCCACAAAAGCTTTTGCGCTCTCTGCATCTGTTTCCAGATGAAATTGCAAGCCAATAATATTTTTTTCGAGCTGAAATGCTTGGTTTTCACAGGCCGCACTGCGCGCCAAATGCACTGCGCCCTGCGGCAGCGCAAAAGTTTCGCCGTGCCAGTGAAACACATCCGTTTGCCCAGGAAATTGAAAAACAGTTTCAGCCTGTGGAATGCCCTGCACGGGAAACCAACCAATTTCTTTTTCAGTATTGGGATACACCCGCGCGCCTAGCGCACTGGCAATCAACTGTGCGCCAAGACAAATCCCCAACACTGCCGCGCCACGCTGCATCACCGCGCGCAAAAATTGTTTTTCTGCAATCAACCACGGCAGTTGCGCTTCGTCGTTCACGCTCATCGGCCCACCGAGGGCAATCACCAAATCAAAACCCTCAGGCGATGGCAGCACCGGGGTTTGATCGTAGAAATAGGTGAATGTCACCGCCGCTTTTTGTGTCACCAACCACGGCGCAATGCTGCCCAAACCTTCATTGGCAACGTGTTGCAATACGTGCACTTTCATTTTGTGTTTTCCTGATTTATTGCAAAGCCGCCAGTTGTTGCTCGGCCTGCTCCAAACGCTCGCGCGTGCGCGCCAGCACTTTGCACTGCGCATCAAATTCCGCGCGATTCACTAAATCCAAACGCGACAGCGCCGATTGCAACAGCGCGTGCAAAATCTTTTCCAATTCTTCCGGCGGCGGCAGCGGCCCACCCGCCAACTGCCCGTTCAGCTGGGCAGCCAATTTATTGAGTAGATCGACAGGGATGTTGAAAGCCATGGTTGAGCACTCACCATACGGAAGGGGCGCTCACTATAAAGGTGCAGACACGCACCAGAAACCCTCGCCCACTCATCAGGCCGCCCCATCACGAAGCACACCCGCACAAATTGAGTGCATTCACCGAGTTGGCGTTTCACATTTTCTTGATCTTTTGTGAACACACATACATTAACTATCTGTTTATAAAAGAAAAAAACGAATTGGCACGGTTATTGATAGTGAGATAAGTGAACAAGTATCTGTTCCAACCCTCACTTTGGAGTGTGCCCTATGAAGATCAACAACGCAGTCAAAGCAGTCGCCGCTAGCGCGCTCATGCTGACCGGTTCACAAGTCATGTCGCTGGAATTGGGCGCAGGCTTTGAAGGCAGCGCCAATATCGGCCTGTTCAGCAACTACATGTGGCGCGGCGTAAGCCAAACGCGCAACGGCGTAGCACTACAAAGGTGGCGTGGACATCACGCACTCCTCCGGTTTCTACGCCGGCACTTGGATGTCTAATGTGAATTTCAAACTTGCGCCCAAAGCGCATACCGAGCAAGACATTTATGTAGGTTACGGCTTTGCCGTTGGCGATTTCGCATTTGACTTCAAACGCACGCAATACATTTATGACAATGCCAACGCGCTCGACTTTGGCGAAACCCACGCGCAAGTGAGCTATGCAACGGACGATCTCGGAACTTTTGCTATCGGCGCGGACTACTCCAGTGACACGCCAATTGCCAACCCGACAGCGCCCTACACTACTACGGCTCGTACACCTATTCGTTGCCGATGGAAATCGGTTTGACCGCCACCCTTGGCCGCTACGACTTCAAAGACGCTGGCTGGGTCGGCGGTACCGATTCTCAATATTCGTACTACAACATCGGCGTAGCGAAAGAGTTTTACGGCATCAATGTTGGTTTGGCATACACCGACACCAACATCGACGAAAGCAACTGCAGCGTGTTTGCCGGCGGTGACAGCTACTGCGGCGGCGCCTTGGTGTTGTCTGCTGTGAAAACTTTCAAATAACGCATTCTCAACCGGAGGTATTTTATGAAACTGGTTACTGCCATTATCAAGCCCTTCAAACTGGACGATGTGCGCGAAGCACTGTCTGACATCGGCGTACAAGGCATTACAGCTAGCGAAGTCAAAGGTTTCGGTCGACAAAAAGGCCACACCGAGTTGTATCGCGGCGCAGAATATGTGGTCGATTTCCTGCCTAAAGTAAAACTGGAAATTGCCGTTGCCGATGAGCAAGTAGATGCCGTCATTGAAGCGGTTTCTCACGCCGCTAACACCGGCAAAATTGGCGACGGAAAAATCTTTGTCACCGCGCTGGAACAAGTCATTCGCATTCGTACCGGTGAAACCGGCAACGCTGCCGTTTGATCGCCACTACCTAATCATTACTGGAGGTTTACTGTGAAAAAACTACTGATGACTCTGGGTACCGCTGGCGCAATGCTGGCACTGCCCGCTTGGGCTCAGGATGCCGCTCCCGCCGCCAACAAAGGTGACGATGCGTTTCTGATGATGTCTGCCGCTTTTGTTATTTTGATGTCGCTGCCAGGTCTTGCGCTGTTCTACGGCGGCTTGGTGCGCAAGAAAAATATGCTGTCTGTATTGATGCAAGTGTTCACGATTTTCTCGCTGATCACTGTGCTGTGGGTGGTATACGGCTACAGCTTGGCATTCACCGAAGGTAACGCTTTTATTGGTTCTTTCTCTAAAGTGTTATTGCACGGCGTAACATCCGATTCGCTCGCTGCCACTTGGAGCAAAGGCGTTTTCATCCACGAGTTTATTTATGTGGCTTTCCAAGGTGCGTTTGCCGCAATCACTTGCTGCTTGATCATTGGCGCCTTTGCTGAGCGCGTGAAGTTCTCAGCCGTGCTGTTGTTCAGCATCATCTGGTTCACCTTTGCTTATCTGCCTATCGCGCACATCGTGTGGTACTGGGACGGCCCCAACGGCTACACCGATGCCGATGCTGCGGCAGTAGCCACCGCCAAAGCGGGCTTCATGTTCCAAAAAGGCGCACTGGACTTTGCTGGCGGCACCGTGGTGCACATCAATGCAGCTATTGCTGGCTTGATCGGCGCTTACTTCATCGGCAAACGCCGCGGCTTTGGCAAAGAAGCCATGTACCCACACAGCTTGACCATGACCATGATCGGCGCTTCCCTGCTGTGGTTTGGCTGGTTTGGTTTCAATGCAGGCTCTGCGTTGGAAGCCAACGGTGTAGCAGGTTTGGCCTTTATCAACACTTGGTTGGCTACTGCCGCTGCTGCCATGTCTTGGTTGCTGGCTGAATGGGTACTGAAAAAACACCCATCGCTGCTGGGTGCTGCCTCTGGTGCGGTCGGCGGCTTGGTTGCCATCACACCGGCTTGCGGTTTCGTCGGTGTCGGCGGCGCGTTAGTGATTGGCTTACTGGCTGGTTTGCTCTGCCTGTGGGGTGTCACTGGCCTGAAAAAACTGTTGGGCGCTGACGATGCGTTGGATGTATTCGGCGTACACGGCGTGGGCGGTATCTTCGGCGCCTTGATGACCGGCGTGTTCGCTGCACCGTCACTGGGTGGCACCGGCATTTGGGATTATGTTGCCAACGGTGTTGCTGCGGAATACTCCATCGGCACACAAGTGTGGATACAAGCACAAGGCGTACTGGTAACTGTAGTGATCTCCAGCATTGTCTCGGTGATTGCTTTCAAACTGGTAGATTTGTTGATCGGCTTACGCGTCAGCGACGAGCAAGAAGTGATCGGTTTGGATGTCAGCTCACACGGCGAACGCGCCTACTACGACTGATTACACAGCTACACTCTAGCTACAAAAAAAGCACCGCTCGCGGTGCTTTTTTTGCTTCGTATTCGCCGCGTTCTGCCGCATTTATCCACCCATCTTGGCGTACAGCTCTGGATCAATTTTCAAAAAAATTGCCTCGCCTTCTGCGTACAAAGTGCCGTCATGATCTTTCACCGTACATTGCATAAACACTTTGCGGCGCTCCTCGCCTGTCATTCGCACTTGGTAAACCAACTCGCGATTCAGTGGCACCGGCAAGCGATAAATCGTTTTCAAAGTGCCCGTCATCGCGGGCACACTCAAACCACTGTGCGCGATACCAATACCAAAAGCCTCATCCATATAGGCTGCGATATAACCACCGTGTACTAAACCTGGCGGCCCTTCAAACGCCGGCCCAAAAGTAACAACGGCACTTAAATAATCTTTGCCTTTGAAATATTTTGCTGGTGCGGCCAAGGCATTGCAGTTGCCGCTGATCGGGCGATACGAGAGCGAATTTTCTGCACCGTAATCGTAAGCGCTGCCGGAATCACTCTCACCCGATTCCACCGTACCGAAAGGGCGCGTACGCAATGGCGCTTCTATGCTCTCCATATCATCAGCGAGCAATTCCAACGCCGCCGCAAAACGGTTCACCAATTCTTCTGGCAATTGTTTTTGCACCAGCGTGTGATTCAAGCGGCGCAAAGCTGCTGCTACGCGATCAGCATCACCGTCAATCATGGCATTTATAGGCAGTGCGTGTTCCGTCATAACCTCTTCCTCCAATATTTATTCTGTTTTACCACAAGCGGTACCGTTTATTTTTTTATCGCGCAAAATTGCTGCGGCTCGCTCGTGCAAATCGCGCGACATAATTGGATGCGTTTGTTGAAAAGCACGCTGCTCGGCATGCTGTGCTGCTAATACTGAGTCAAGATTCCCTGCACTGAGCTGCACGCCAAAGTCTTTCTCTGCATGCGGCGCAGCAAACATCACATCCAACATTTTTTGACCAAGCGCTTGCGAAAAATGGGATGCATCCAGATACCACTGCATCGCCACACCCAGCTGCTGCGGCACAGCTTCCTGCGCATAGTGGTGATAGCCACTAAAATCCCACAGGGCTACATTTTTTGTATCACTGCCATACACAGCAGAAATTTCAGCCAATAACTTTCGCTTCATTTCATCGGCATACGGATCCAAACCTGCTTCCTGCATCATTTCTAGCAAACGCACATGCACAGGTGGAATAAAAAATTTCACATCAACTTGATGATCTTTGGCTGTTTGCAAAATAGCGCGGAATACCTGCAGTTTATTAACGCTTCCGCGTTCAAACGCATAGCGATTGTCTTTGCAGATACTCCAGCCTGTACGCACCATGCGATCTTCAAACTGGCGAAAACGCACTTCATACCCATCTTTTAATACTTGCTGCAGCTCTTTTGCAGGGTTGGTGGTGCCATCAATCATCACCTTGTCTTTCTTTTTGTCTTGCTTGCGCAGTGTTTCAATACTGGCCCATGCAATACTCGGGCTAAATAGCAACAGCGATGCCGTATCGCGCTCACGCACAAAACGCACACGCGGTGTTTCATCCAAATGCGCTACAGGGTACGGGTATTCTCCCGAAGGCATCCATGCGTTGAACATAAACAGATCGAGATCAATCAGCACGCTTTTTACTCGGCTCACTACCACGGCATGTTCAAACAAATCGCGAATTTGCACGAGATCTGCACCTTGAATACCCGCATTAAATCCCTTGCCGTACTGCGCCCAAGCAGCGTTTTCAACCGGAACTCCCATCAACATGCGCGAGGAGCCAATCCCTAACCGCTCATACTGCCCGCGTTCAATTTGCGAAGGTTTTGCCAAGCGCGCAAAAGGAATATAAGAACTTTTTACACTGTTAAATCCCTCTTTGCGCACAATGCGATACACATCCAGCGGATCGACCAGCGCGTTCATCGCCACGACTGCTGCGATCAACGCCAACAAAGTAATTAGCAGCACAGAAAAATAAGTACGGTGACGCATAAATCAAAACCGAAAGTAGAGAAATTCACTGACATTATTCAAACTCATCAGCGACACCAACAATAAACAAGCAACAAGAATGCTCCAACGCAAATTAGCTTGCCATTGAATGCGCGTGGGATGCGCTCGCGCCATATCGCCGCCGGTGATAGACGGATGCTGCGCCGCAAATATCTGCGCCACATTCGGCATCAGCCAGATAATGCCGTACACCAGCAACAGGTGATGCAATACATCTTTATCCACAAAACGAATCGCGTAAGGCGAGTACTCCACAGGCAGACCCAACGCAGTCAACCACGCATAAAAACTGTGCTCTTCTGGGTCAATAAAAATTCCGTGCACGCCGCACAAGCCTTTGAATATCAGCCAAACTGCCGACAAGCTATCGGCGCGAAATAAAACCATGGAAACAGCAATACATAAAAAGGTAATGACATACGCAAACGGCTTCATAAACAGACCAAAACGCGGGCAGCGTTTGTAGCCATCCACCAGCGCGTTCCAGCCGTGGCAAACAATCAGATACAAGCCATGCAATGCGCCCCACACCACAAAGGTCCATGCTGCGCCGTGCCACAAACCGCCAATCAGCATCGTGAGAAATAAATTGCGATAGCGCTTCGCTTTTCCGTGGCGATTTCCGCCCAAGGTAATATAGAGATAGTCACGCAAAAAGCTGCTGAGTGTGATGTGCCAACGCTGCCAAAACTCAATGATATTGCGCGACTTATATGGCGAGAAAAAATTGAGCGGCAAACGCACGCCAAACAGCAGCGCCAAGCCTATCGCCATATCGGAATAACCCGAAAAATCAAAATACAACTGCGCGGTATAGGCCAGCAAGCCACCCCAAGCTTCAAAGAAGCTCACCTGCACGCCCTGCGCGGCGGCATTAAACACCGGCCCCACAGGCGCGGACACATTGTCAGCAATGACCGACTTCTTGAATAAGCCTATCGCAAAAATAGACAGCCCCACCGCCAAGTGGCGAAATGTCAGACCGTTCAGGCGAATGCGCAAAAACTCTGGCATCAACTCACGGTAGTGCACGATAGGTCCTGCAATCAATTGCGGGAAAAAAGTCACGAATAAGCAGTAGTGCAAAAAGCTGTACTGCTCAATTTTTCGATGATAGCTGTCTACCAAAAAAGCAATTTTTTGAAATGTAAAAAAGGAAATACCCAGCGGCAAAATAATATGCAGCAAGTGATAGTTGGTATCCGCTACGCCATTGATGGTGCTGATAAAAAAATCCATGTATTTGAAATAACCCAACACCGCCAAGTTAAATGTCACGCCCGCTATCATCAAAAGTCGCGGCGCAAAACGGCGCTGATAAATCGCCAAACCCAAGCCGTAGTTGACCAGCATCAGCGTACCGATCAGCAATAAATAAATCGGATTCCACCAACCGTAATAGAACAGCGAGCAGCCAGTGAGCCAGGCCATTGACCACTCCAAGCCTTTCTTACGCTGCAGCAGCCAATAGCCAAGAACGGTGATCGGCAAAAAAGCGAGGACAAAAATGTAGGAGCTGAATATCATGGAGTGGCGAATACGGATGATGAGCAACGGCGTGCGATTATCCGTGGATTACCCTGCAAAGACCACCGCCGACAAGGAGACTGCCATGGCATACCGCGCCCCACTCGACCATATGCGCTATTTGTTGAACGATGTCTTCAAAGCGCAGGAACACTGGGCACAGATGCCCGCCTTTGCACAAATTGACAGCAGCACGGTGGATGCCATTCTCGATGAAGGCGCCAAACTGTGCAGTGAAGTGATTGCGCCGCTCAATCGCAGCGGCGATGAAGAAGGCGCGCAACTGATAGATGGCGTGGTGCGCACACCGCAAGGCTTCCCCGCTGCTTATCGCCAATTGGCAGAAGGCGGCTGGGTGGGATTAACTGGCGACCCCGCCTACGGTGGGCAAGGTCTACCCAAAATGCTCACCGTTTTGTTTGAGGAAATGCTGTTTAGCGCCAACAGTGCGTTTACTTTGTACCCTGCATTAACCAGCGGCGCGGCGCTAGCCATTCACGCGCACGCCAGCGAAGCACTGAAAAAAACCTGGTTGCCCAAAATGTACAGCGGCGAATGGACGGGCGCAATGTGCATGACCGAAGCGCACGCCGGTTCTGATCTCGGCATCATGACGACACGCGCAGTACCGCAAAGTGACAACACTTATAAAATTACCGGCACGAAAATTTTTATCACCGGCGGCGATCACGATCTCACGGAAAACATCGTGCATTTGGTGTTGGCGAAATTGCCGGATGCACCTGCAGGCGCAAAAGGCATTTCGCTATTTTTAGTGCCGAAGTTTTTGCTGGGTGCCAATGAAAAACCGGCACAACGCAATGCCGTCACTGCCAGCGCGCTGGAACACAAAATGGGCATCAAAGCCTCATCCACTTGCGTGATGAATTTTGACGGTGCAACGGGATGGTTAGTGGGTGAGCCGCACCAAGGGCTAGCCGCCATGTTCACCATGATGAACTACGAGCGTTTATCGATTGGTCTGCAAGGTTTGGGTTGCGGCGCTATGTCGTACCAAAATGCGGTGCGCTACGCGAAAGAGCGTTTACAAGGTCGCGCGGCGCACGGCGCTGCCAACCCGCAGGCCGTGGCAGATCCGATTATTCATCACGCCGATGTGCGGCGCATGTTGCTCACACAGCGCGCTTACAACAGCGGCAGCCGCGCTCTCGCGGTTTATATCGGCTTGCAACTCGATCAAGCCAGTCATCATCCAGACAAAACCATCGCCGAACGCGCCGCACAGCGCGTTGCTCTGCTCACACCTGTTGCCAAAGCGTTTTTTACCGACAAAGGTTTTGAAGCCTGTGTACTCGGTCAGCAGGTGTTTGGTGGTCACGGTTATATTCGCGACAATGAGCAGGAGCAACTGGTGCGCGATGTGCGTATCGCGCAAATTTACGAAGGCACAAATGGTATTCAGGCGCTTGATTTGCTCAAACGCAAAGCGCTACCCAATAACGGCAAAGCCATGCGCGATTTTATTTTGGAAATGGAACAAGACACGATGGACACGCCGCCCATTTTCGCCACCGAAGAAGATGCCGTGTTGGAAGCCTGTTCTACTTTGCGCGAATTAACTTTGTGGTTAGTGAAACAAGATAAACGCGATGCCGATTTGTGCAGCAGCGCCGCCTGCGATTATTTACATGTAGTCGGCCACACGATTTATGCGTGGTTGTGGCTCAAAATGATTTCCGCCAATCCATCTGATTCCAATCGCCGCGTGGTCGGGCGTTTTTATTTTCACGCCTTCTGCCACAAATTCGCGCCTTGGATGCTGCGGTGCGCAGTGGTCCTGATGCCATCATGGATTTACCTATCGACCGCTTTTAAACCGGCGCTGTCGATGTTGCCAACTGCGCGGCAATATCCTGCCGCAACATGGATAGCTGTCGCCGCCACGCAATGATTTCTGGCGAAGTTTCCGTGCACTGCAGGGCATCACGCACCGCTGTGACAAAAGCATCCAAAAAAGCATCGTACATAGCGATGCGCACACCCCAGCCATCGTGATCACTCACCATGGTCTGCACCATAACAGCGCTATAAGGTTTTCCTTCCAAACGATCAACAACCGTTTGCATGAGCTCATTCACCATCTTGCCTTGCACGGCCTGCGCTTCGCGCGTGGCAAACAAAGGCCTTGCCTCTGGGCACGCTGCAAAAAATCGCTCATAAACACAAGGAACCACATCAATATCGACCTCAGCCAACTGCTCCAAACTACGCAAAATATATTCAATATCGTTCATGCATTGCCTGTCTTTTTGTATCACCCTGTAGCCACTGTAATTTCAGTAGTACCATAAGACAACATGGCTACATTCAGGAGCACAATATGCTCGGCAAACAAAGCCCTTCACTCACTCAGCACACGCCCTGTTTTTTTATTATCTTTGGCGCCACTGGCAACCTCGCTGCCGAAAAATTATTTCCGGCTCTGTATGCACTGGAAGCCGCACAACGACTACCACCCGTTCTGCGCTTTGTTGCTATTGCTCGTCGCGACTGGTCACAAGATCAATGGCAACATTACTTACTGCAATCACTGAATGATCATCTTAAAAAAACGCCATGCAACCCCGATATTGCACAAAAACTATCGCAGCGTTTTGATTTTATAGATGGCGATTACACGCAAGCCAGCACCTACCAAGAATTAAAAAACTGCCTTGCCGCGCCACGCAATCTTCCTGCTGGCAGCACTTGTGAAAACCTGGCGTTCTATCTCGCCATCCGCCCTACTGATTACCTTGCTGTTGCCACACAACTGGACGAAGCAGGCTTTACCGGTGGCGCACTCAAACACCGCATCGTGATTGAAAAACCTTTTGGCGAAAACTTAGACAGCGCGCAAATACTCAACCAACATCTCCATCAATATTTTGACGAAAATCAGATTTTCCGTATCGATCATTACCTGGGCAAAGAAACCGTACAGAACATGCTGGTGTTTCGCTTTGCCAACACATTAATAGAGCCGATATGGAACAGAAACTATATCGACCATGTGCAAATTACCGTGGCGGAACAGTATGGCGTGGAGAATCGTGCCAGTTATTTTGATAACGCCGGCACGCTGCGCGACATGCTGCAAAACCATTTACTGCAACTGCTAACAGTAACCGCGATGGAACCACCCGCCACCTTGAATGCAGATGCACTGCGCGATGAAAAAGTAAAAGTGCTGCGCTCCATACGCCCTATTCCGCAACAATCTGTGCAAGCTATGGCGTTTCGCGCGCAGTACGCAGCGGGCAGCATCAACAGGCAGCCCGTACCGAGTTATCGCGAAGAACCGAATGTGGCATCGCACTCCACCACAGAAACTTTTGTCGCGGCCAAGTTTTATGTCGACAATTGGCGCTGGAAAGGCGTGCCTTTTTATTTGCGCACCGGCAAACGCATGGCAGAAAAAATGTCATCCATTGCCATACGCTTCAAACAACCACCGCAACAACTGTTCCGTGAAACCGCATTGGAATGGATAGAACCCAACTGGATTATTTTTTCCCTCTATCCCAATGAAGTGATGCGCATGGAAATTCACGCCAAGCAGCCTGGCTTAGAAATGGTGACGCGTATCGCTGAATTGCAAGCACCGTATCGCCAGCCAAACGAGCCCGCACTAGAGGCTTACGAAACACTGTTGCTGGATGTAATCCAAAACGATCGCAGTTTATTTATTCGTTTTGACGAGGTGGAAATGGCATGGCGTGTGGTAGACCCTATCTTGCGGCAGTGGGCAGCCACGCAAGAGTTTATTCACACCTACCCAGCCGGCAGTTGGGGGCCGGAAGAATCCAGCCGCTTGTTTGATCGCGAAGACCAGCAGTGGCGCAACAACTGATATGCGCTTTCATTATTACCGCGACGAAAGCACCATGAATTGCGAATTAGCCGAACGCATTGCGGTGCTGGCGCATGAATGTATCACGCAAAAAAAACAATTTTCCATTGTGTTATCTGGCGGCAACACGCCGCGCAATCTCTATATTTTGTTGCGTGATATAAAAACCGATTGGTCGCACTGGCATATTTATTTTGGTGACGAACGCTGCCTGCCGGCCAACACTGAAGGCCGCAATGACAAAATGGCTGTTGATGCGTGGCTGTCGCATGTCGCGATTCCCGCTACGCAAATACACAACATCCCCAGCGAATACCCACAACCAGAAGCTGTCGCTCAATACACCTCCGCCATAAAAAATATTGCGCAATTTGATTTGGTTTTGCTCGGTATCGGCGAAGACGGCCATACCGCCAGTCTGTTTCCCAACCATGAATGGGGCGCAGAAAAAAATGCAGCGCCCGTACTTGCCGTGAGCAACGCGCCTTTTCCACCGGCACAGCGCATCACACTCAGCGCGCGGCGTTTAAGTCAAACACAGCGCTTATGGTATTTGGTGAGTGGCGCAAACAAAAAAAACGCCTTGCTGTGCTGGCAACAAGGCGAAGTTTTACCGATGTCTGCAATTACACCGCCAAATGGCGCGGATGTTTTTGTGGCGCAAGTATGAACGCGGCTAGGGGTCGCGGCTAAGAGCCGCTCCTACGTATAACCAATTCCACAATTCCATGTAGGAGCGCCACTTTGGTGCGACCAACTACGCACAACCAATTCTATGTAGGAGCGCCACCTTGGCGCGACCTACACATAAAGCACCTCACAACTCGGCGTTGTGATACACCTCTTGCACATCGTCCAGCTCGTCGAGCATGTCGAGAAATTTTTGGAACAGCGGCACATCGTCACCGGTAATCGCCGTCATTGTTTGCGGCAAAAAAGTAATTTCTTCGGTTTCGAAAACCAAATCCGGCATTGCTTCAGTCAGTGCCTTTTGTGCTTTTATAAACTCAGCGGGCGGCACATAAACTGAAATCATTCCTTCTTCATTTTCTACATCGGTTACATCAACATCGGCATTGAGCAACGCCTCTAACACCGCTTCTTCATTGTCGTGTTTGAAAACAAAAATGCCGACATGATCAGACATGTGCGCCACTGAGCCAGACACACCAATGTTCGCTTTGGTTTTGGTGAAGCACAGCCGCACATCGCCAAAGGTGCGGTTGTTGTTATTGGTGAGGCAATCCACAATCACCATACAGTTGCCGGGGCCGAAACCTTCGTAGCGCACCAAAGAATAATTTTCACCGCCTGCACCACTGGCTTTGTCGATGGCTTTTTCGATGACATGCGTAGGCACTTGGTCACCCTTAGCACGCTCAATCAAACGGCGCAGCGCCAGATTGGCATTGGGGTCGCCGCCGCCATTCTTGGCTGCCACATAAATCTCTTTGCCGTACTTGGAGTAAATCCGCGTTTTTATGCCCGCCGTTTTGGCCATGGATTCCTTGCGGTTCTGGTACGCCCTGCCCATTGGTTTTACCTCATCTCTCAGCCGTTTACTGGTGCGTATTTTACGCAAGAACAGCATTTGGCTGACACAAAAATACGCTTTGGCTGACAAACATCTCCGCGAAAGCTGACAACACATCCCGCCGCTGCATGGCATGATGGGCGCGCTTTTTTCCATGGCAAAGGATTGCCCTATGACAACCGCCCTCACTGCATCACAGCAGCGCGGCTACACGCTGCTGGAACTGCTGACTACACTCGCCATACTTTTAATTCTCAGCACGCTGGCTCTGCCCAGTTTTTCCAGCATCGTACGGCGCTCGCAGAGCGAATCACTGATGTACACGCTGATTAGCACTGCACAACTTGCGCGTAGCAGTGCGGTTTCACGACGAGAATCGGTAGTGTTTTGTGCCAGCACCGATCAGCTCTCTTGCGGCAACGACTGGACGAAGGGTGCAGTGGTGTTTGCAGACCCCAACAACAATCGCCGAGTTGATCAACACGAGCCTGTACTGGCCACCTTGCCATCTACACCAGAAGGCAGCCAACTGGTGATGCGCGCCGCGCTCAACAAACAGCATTTGCGCTACATGAGCAACGGCATGCTAGAGAACACCGCAGGCAGTTTTATTTACTGCCCCGCACACGCCACCGAGCGCGATGTGCGCAATTTAATTTTCAATCGCACGGGGCGCATGCGTCTGGGCTATGACCACAACCGTGACGGCATCCCCGAAAACGCCGAAGGGCAGCCTGTGCGCTGCCCTTCGTAGAAAAAACCTTACATTGCGTGTTTTACATCACCAGCATGTATTGCCCACTGGTGTTGAAGTTTTTTGCCCCGTGTTGGTGAGCGTGAAGGAAGTACACTTTGCATCGTTTAGCTGTATAGCCGAAACAGGCGTGGCAACCAAACTATAAGTAGCTGCCGTTGTGGTGACAGCAACCGTGTAATGCGCTTTTGTGGAATTGATACTCGCCGGTACAGAGCAGCTAGCATGGTTATAAGAACCCAATGAGGTGTAACAACGCTCCAAACGCTGTGCGGTATCCAGCATCGTATCCATTGCATCTGAACGATTGGCTCGGCGCACACTGTCCTGATAAGACGGATAAGCAATGGCTGAAATAATGGCAATAATTGCCACCACAATCATCAGCTCGATCAGCGTGAAACCTCGTGCCTGTTTCTTCATAACAACCCCTAGTTGTAGGTCTTAAATTTAGTTTGATAAGACGGAGGTTGAGATGCCTTTGAGCACATCAACCTCCGCACCTATCTTACTGCAACTGCTGCCAAGACAAGCGACCTCTACCCCACTCGCCACCACCACCGCCAGCGGGTTTTTCCTCAGAAGTGGCTGAGATAGAGTTATTAACCTGCGTATTACCAATGATTTTGTAGTCTATCTCCGCGTCTTGAATAATGGACGCATCACTGGATAGACCATTCAACTTCAGCGAAGAAACCTGCACATCATCGGCATCTATATCGCCGTCACCGTCTGTATCCACTACCGGTTTAGACAACATACCGCCATTCAACGCACTCAACTCATTGAGATAACTGCTGCCTTCACCACCGCAACTGGCACCTGCGAGCGGCACAATACTCACGAAGATGACGCGATCACCGTACAGCACTGGTGAGCTCACCACGCGCTCACCGCGTTTAGTGGGGCCATCCTTCAAGTCAATAAACCAACCTTTCTCCGAACCCGCGTAGGCGACGGTATCAGTAGTAGACTGACGGTTGTTGCCAAGCATAGTGAAAGACTGTTGATGCAGTTGAGCACGCGTCAAGTTTGTTGCTGAGCCGTTATCCAATACGGCATAGAAGCTGTCCACCTGAGGAACACTAGCACCACTATAGGCGTTGTCTTGTGTCTCAAAGTATTTACCCGTACCAAAGAAGATAACAGAACCCAAACCACTTGGGTGTTTGCCCACGCTAAGACCGCCCGTAATGGCTTGCGGTGTGCCGGTAGTGCCATCTCCAGCAGTAAACAACTTGGTACCAACACCAGGGAATTGCGCAGCACCTGCGCCTTCATCGTACATATCAAACTTCCAGATATTGCCGCGCATATCGCCAGCATAAATGTCGGTTACGGTGCGCTGTGCATTGACTTTCACCTGCACACTCATCATGCCGTTGGGCACAGCAGGCGAGCCTTCATTGGTCTGCAATACCACGAAATCTGCTGCGTTATGAATATTCACCATAAACACGCGCGCTTGATCATTCTGGCTATCCAAACCGTTAGGGAAGATGGCATACCACTTATTGTTTGCCAAACGCGCCACCATCGGCTGACCGTAGGTGTAACCCAGTTGCTGATGGGTGAACTCCCATTTAATGTCACTGGCTGTATAAGCAGTATCCGTCACATCAATGGCAAAGACGCTGCGACCACCTTTACCCAAAGCGCCCACCAAGAATGAGTGCCAGTTGCTGCCATCAAAGGCATCCCAAACCGCGGTGTTACCATCCACAAAATAGCGGTGGTCATAATTAACATCGGTAAGGCTGAGCAGCTTGTTTTCACGCGTAGCAGGCTGATCATCAAGGCCATTATTGTTGGCATCTTTAAAGTCACTAAAAACAGCTGACGGCACAAACGCCATGGTTTCAGCACCGGTATTGGCATTGAATGCATGCAACATGCCATCGTTAGCGCCCACAAAAATCATGGGCGTGCGATTGTTTTTACCGTCATCCACATATTGTTGGTAGGTGGACGCACCTGAATTCGGCCCAGAAGTCGGCAGTTTGGTGTAACCGAAGTTCTGATACGAGAAGAAAGCCGGGTCTGAATTGAGCACATCACCCATCAAGCCAAATTTGGCGGAATGCGCTCGCATACCAGCCACATTGGCTCCTTTTAGCCAGTTGATCACATTGGTACCCGTAGTGGCATCAATCAATGAAGTTTGTTGTGCCGGATCCAAGTTACCCCAAAGCAAAGGCTGCCCCGTGCTGTTGCTAGGCTTCCAAGTGAACACATTAGGCGTTCTTTGGGCCGCTGTTGCCAAGGTGGTTTTTGTTGACCAGTAAGGCACTGCGGTAGGCGAAGTGTCCACAGTCACCTTGCCGTTGGCGTCCTTATTAAGCTGGTAGGCCGCCACTTCGCCGCCCCAGTCTTCCGTATTGAAGCGCGCTTGGTACACCAAAGCCGTACCCGCGCCACCAAACTGTTTGGTGTTGGTAGATACTGCCGAGGCAGATGCTGTCAAGTTGTTGATTTTGTTAAACACAGAACTCATGTCCTGCGCCAACTGGTCTGGCGTGAAAGAGAAGAACGCCTTACCAGGGCCAATACTCATCACCATGGTGGCGCCCGTACCGCCATTGCTTACCGGCAAGCAAGGGCCGGTAGCACTCGTTGTACCTGTAGCCGCGCAATCAAAAGCTTTTTGCTTCCAGTTGGTAGACGCTGAAGAGTCTTGGCCGCTAGCAGCACCAGATGCCAGCTTGAAACGATCTGCATCCAGAACCACAGCATAGTAGAACCTGCCGTTCGTCAAACCTGTGGCAGCATTGCTTACTACTTCAACATAGTCACCCGTTTCTAGACCATGATTTGGCGACTTGATGACATTGCCGGCAATTTCAGATTTGGTCACACTCACTCTATTTACCAGCGGCGCGCGCTTCAGCAAATTGTTTTCCAGACCCAAACCGATGGTGTACGGAATAATGTTCTGGTGTGTCCACTCAGCGGTTACTTGATCAGGTCTTTTGCCACTTTCGTTTCCGAAAGTAATGCCGTCAACATCAGTGCCTCCCGTTTTGGCATCTGTGTCATAACCCGTCTGGGTTCTGGCATCCAGCGTTCCGCCGTCATCAGAAGTTGGGTCACCATCCGTCATTACAACGGCATAGTTTTTCTGGCAGCGGAATCGAATAGGACTGCTGCCGCCTGAGAAGTAAGTATTGATGTTTAGCTGCGTGCCCGACAAAGGCGTACCAGATGACTGCACATTGGCAAAGTTGCCCACCAAACCGTCCAAGGCATGCAACGGCATATCCGCCGGCAACATACTTTCATTAGATCCGATCAAAGCTGTTTTTACCGTCGCAGGGCTGGAGCCATTGGGTACAGCGGAGTACAGGGCTGATGCATAGTTTGTACTCAACCGGAACAAGCCAATGTTCAACTTTTCGTTGAAATCTAACACCACTTTCTGCGCAGCTTCACGGGCTGCTTCTATACGCGATGTCCTTGGAATGACCATGTTATCCGTGGCCGGTGTAAACACCTCAAGATTAGAATCCGTATCAGGATAGATGGCGTTATTACTGAAATTCACACTCGCATTACCTGAAGAAGGCAGCAGCGTATTCAGCAAATGCCGAGGGTACAGCACCGTGTTCGAGTTGGTTTTATCATTATCTTCATCACCTGTGGTAGGTGTCCAATAGAGGGTGCCGTCATCCCAGCGCGTATAGTCATACCCATATATCGCATCACCGCTGTAACGCTTGGTATTGGCCATTTTCCAACGCACGCAGGAATCGCGTGTACCGCCATTATTGGTAGAGTTATTACTCACCAAGACGCCGACAGTCTCTCTGGTTGGGATATTGGTAGCCGTAGGCGCGGTGTTGCTATCCAACCACACGGTGTTACCGGAAACACCCGCATAAAACTTTGCAGCACCTGGCACTTGTGTGACATTACACAAGGCCATTGTGTTGGTACCCACACCACTTGTATAAGTTGGCAGCGTTGCCCGATAACCCCTGAAGCCAAAACTGCCCCCAGTCCCCACATTAACACTGAGAACCACCGGCGCCCCACCTGGCGCAGTAGCCAACTGAAATCCGTGATTGGCTCGATTAACTACCCAAAAAGGGCCAGCAGGTGCAAATGAGCCACCCGAAGAGTTAGATATAAAATCAATCCGCGCACCGTCAGGAATACCGTGGTTGGGCAAACAGATGCCTAGCGCGGGATAAATCGTGCCAGTGTTATTACCTGCTGAGTTCTTAAAAAACCCGTTGTCACCGCTAGTACAGCTTGATGCCGTCGCGTAGGAGGTATCCCAAGAGCGTCCTACGGAAAGGCTGACATTCGAAGCTGATGGATTCCAATCCCTCACGGAGAACCCACGAATAGCTGTAGAGTTCTTGCTTGCGCATTTCTTAGTGGCTTTATTGTAGGTACCGTTACACCAGTACCACTCTTGAGTACTCAATGTGCCCGCTTGGCTTGCTCTCTGAAATGATTCGTTTACCGCAATGGCATTCATACTGCCTGAGTTATCCAACATCAACGCCACATTGGGCTTGACGCTCTGCGTCCAGAACAGTGGCACATTGGAGTAATTCCAACCCAATGCCGTGGTGGGTGCCAACATGGCAAACCCCATCAAGGAGCCCAAAGTGCCGAACTTTAACCGCCGCGCTGCGCCGCTGGAAAAGAATGTTTTGATGGCCGATGTATTCATGATGCTTTTCATGACACTACCCTCTCTGTTAATTCTGTTGTCTAACTCTGTTGTTATCGGTTTACAAATAGTTGGCGTGAAACTTAAGGTCCAGCTGGCTCAAACCGACGCATAGTGGATTGCAAAATCACCACAGCGTTTGCGGTGCTGCCTACAGCCCTAGCGGTAATTCTGTAATCCGTTTTGCTGCCTGGCGCTAATACAGGGTCGAGACAGCCACTTAAACTTTGGCATTCAAAAGTATTTCCGCCGCCACTGCCGCCGCCACCACCAGGTGGGTTAGCACTCCCCATATTTCCGGTATTCAATTTTTCTATGACATACCGAGGCGGATTACCCGCTGCCACGCCATTCAAAGCGAAGTTATAGGCAATTGAAGCAGAGGAAGTCCAAGCCCAGTTTTGCCAAAACGCCGCCTCAGAGCTACTTGATGCTCTTTGCGAATCCAACATAGATTTATCGCTTGACTTAGCAAGGTCATACAGCCCAGGCCCCGTCATCGACAGCCCTGGAGCAGACGCCGAACTGATGCTGTTTTCTGCCGCAAGCAAAGCCGCTTCCGCAGCCTGTAGTGCAACCTCTCTATCTTTAGCGTTGGCGACCATTTTTTGCTGCAGCAAGGTATCGCGCATACCGGCCACACCAATCAGTGTTAGCAAGAGCAACATGATCAAACCGACAACTAACGCAGCGCCTTGTTGTTGGCTGCGTTTTTTCATGTATTTCATCACGGGTTTCATCTGCGTACCCTCTTAATTACTGTTATTCAAACGGCTGCGTATGCCCACCGTACTCGTCACCACTTGGCGCATGCGGCGATCTGTTGGTGTGGTTGTCACCCCATTGAAAGTGTAAGGCTGAGGCGTCTCAACGAGATTAGTCTCGTCACTGCGCAACAGTAGTGAATAGCGAACAGCAACAACATTCTGCTCAGCGCGTACCGCTGGGTTTACGGGAGCCCCATCACCATCCAAGAGCTCTTGAATATCACCATCGCCATTGGAATCATTCCAAGCATTCCACTGGTTTGCCGTTACAGCATTCGGCGTGCTGAACACATCCACAATGCCATCGTTATTGGTATCAATACCAACCTCTATCTGCATATCTTGCACACCATTCAACAGCTCTTCCGAGTTGCCACCAATCAAGCGACGATAGAGTGAAGGCGTACCCGCAGCATTGTTAGCAATATAGTAAATGGGGGCATTCAACAGCATTACGGTTGAGTCCACAGGTGGATTTGGTGGCGGCTGAAGCGGGGGCACTGGTGGTGGCACGGGCGGAGGTGGAACCGGCCAAGTACGCATTGGGTGCGTGATTGTTTGTGTTACCCCAACAGACGCCGCTGTAGGTTGAAAAATGAAATTGCCGGAGCAATCTGCCACAGACAAAATGCTGGCAGTCGTCAATCCACGATTACGCACAGCGAATTGAGTAGCCGAAGGTGCCGGTGCCGCCAAAACTTGGATACCCAAATCCGTGGCGGTATGGGCAATCAGCACATCTGTGCCAGCCAGAGGCGCTGGGTTCAAGTTGGCGAGCAAGGTAGTATCGGCGTTAGGCGCACCCGTTACATTGTTGGTAGCAAACACGGCAAAGGCGAAGTTGTGTTCCGCCGTTGGGTTTGTACTGCCATCGCCCACAGCATGACTGGAACCGGGCAAAAAATTCACATCATCTGCATCGCCCATACCTCTACCAACAGCGCAGCCATAAGCACCGGCATTGCGGATGTCATACCCAATTAACTCCTGCGCCATACGGGCATTTTCTTGAATGCGTGAGAGCGCTTGCTGAATAATGTAAGTCTGCCTACCCGTTAAAAAGGCCTGTATAGCTCCCCAGGAGAGAAAAATCCCCAAGGAGATAGCTACTAGCAGCTCAACGATCGTCAACCCTGCCTGTCTATGCAGTAGAGATTGAATCGTTTTATTTGAGATGTTCATTCTGTTCACCACTGCGAGACCCCTTGCATTAGGTTGAACTAGGAAGTTGGCTAGACAGTGTGACCGTTTCGTAATCTTCGTCAGGATCACCTGTTACATTAAAACGACTAGTCCAGCGCACGCTCACTACACAAACTAGGTTGCCGTCACATTCCACCGACCCTTCACCATTTGGCAGGTTGCCGCTAATGGCTGTCAGCCAGGTGTTGAGATCTGCATCCGCTAAATTGCCACCGCTGTGTGTGCTCACGAAACCACCGGTGTTGTAAGCGCCACTCGAAATGGCTGATCGGTTCAAGCGCATACGATCCAGCATGTCATACACCGCTACCGTTGCCTGCGATTGTTGAAAGGCAGACTGATTGAACTGCAATGCCTTGATTTGTAAGCCTGCAAGACCGAGCAGACCGATCGAAAGCACGAAGAAGGCAATCAGCACTTCCAGCAGGGCAACACCTTGCTGGCTGCGACGATGAGATTGGCGGAATCTGGTTTTCATTACTCAATCCTCAGCAAGTCTTTTTCGTCAGCGTGGCACGACCAGAGATGCCAAACACGATTTCTTGGTATTTGTAACCCGTATTACAGGTATCCGGCTTCACCGTGACAGTGACAGGGGCTTCAGCCAAACCGCGCGACGAGAATCGTATCCATGAATTCCCCGCCAACTGTGCCAATGCCATGTTGTTTGCCGCACCTTCTACCAGCAGCACTTCGTCTACATCCGGCGCGCCACCCGTTACAACCGTGTTTTTTTCAATATAGACAATCCAGCCTTGACTCCAATTTGCGCCACAGCTTGTGCCGTTAGATGACGGGCAAATAGACACCAAGCGTCCGCGCTTCAAGGCCTCGGAGCGCGCATTGGCTACCGCCGTCGCCAGTGAATTAGCAGTTGCCAGATTACGGTTATCACGAATGCTGGCATTGAATGATGGCGCAGCCAGAGACACCAAAATTGCCAGCATCAACACGGTGATAAGCAGCTCAATCAGCGTAAAGCCTCGCTCGACATTCTTCACAACCCTGCTCCTACTTTTACTTAGGATGGAAGGTAGTCAATGTTCTTAGCCAGTTCTATAGGCAAGAGACAGGCGGCAAACAAACAGGCGCAAGCGGCATAACCCCTTGATCCAGTTCACACTTTGCACGCAACGCGATTAACCGGTTCAGCGCAATTCCTTGGGCATGGAGAAGTGGATGGTCTCCACGGTGCCGTCCAGTTCCTGCGGTGCCGTAGCGCCCAGCTGTTGCAGACGCTTCACCACATCCATCACGAGATTTTCTGGTGCAGACGCACCAGCTGTTACCCCCACTGCGCGTTTCTCACGCAGCCAGGCTGTTTGGATATCTTTTGCTTGATCAATGAGGTAGCTCTCTGCGCCAATGCGCTCAGCCAATTCGCGCAAGCGATTGGAATTGGAGCTGTTCGGTGAACCTACCACCAGCACCAAATCACACTCCAATGCCAACTGCTTGACGGCATCTTGCCGATTCTGGGTGGCGTAGCAGATGTCATTTTTGCGCGGGCCTTGAATGGCAGGAAACCGCGCACGCAGTGCATCAATGACTTTGGCGGTGTCGTCCATCGACAAGGTGGTTTGCGTGACAAAGGCCAATTTTTGCGGATCACGCACCGCTAGATTAGCTACATCATCCTCGTCTTCCACCAGGTGAATAGTTCCACCTTGGCTGCTGTCGTACTGCCCCATGGTGCCTTCCACTTCGGGGTGGCCTTCGTGGCCAATCAAAATACAGTCGATACCGTCTTTGCCATAGCGCAACACTTCCATATGCACCTTAGTCACCAAGGGGCATGTAGCATCAAACACTTTTAGCTCACGGCGCGCGGCTTCGTCTTGCACTTCGCGCGACACGCCGTGCGCGCTGAAAATGACGATGCAGTTATCTGGCACATCATCCAATTCATCCACAAACACAGCGCCGCGATTGCGCAAGCCGTCCACCACAAAACGGTTGTGTACCACTTCGTGCCGCACATAAATCGGCGCACCAAAAACATCCAACGCACGACTGACAATTTCAATCGCACGGTCCACACCGGCACAAAAACCGCGCGGGTTGGCTAGTTTGATTTGCATTTCAATTTACCTCTGCCACAGGTTCGACAGCGACGATTTCCACATCGAAAACAATATCACGCCCCGCCAGCGGATGATTGAAATCTACCTCAATCATGTCGCCCATCAAGCGATGCACGATGCCAGGCAATTCGCCGCCTTCCGCCGCTCCAAATGACAGCACCAAACCTTCGATCAGCTCAATATCTTTCGCAAAACGGCTGCGCGGCACACGCTTGAGGTTGTCATCACGGCGCACGCCAAAGGCATCTTCTGCGGCGATGGTAAATTGTTTTTTGTCGCCAACTGTTAAACCCAATAAGCAGGCATCAAAGGCTGACAGTAAATTGCCATCGCCTGGCACACACTGTGCAGGCTGTTTACCAAAACAGGAATCCACGAGCTGGCCGTCAGTCAAAGACAACGAAAAGAAAAATGTCACGCGCGTTTGTTCAGAAACCATCAAGGCACTCACGCGTTTTTTTCCTGC
Organism: Cellvibrionales bacterium; assembly: GCA_016713115.1. Taxonomy (NCBI): domain Bacteria; kingdom Pseudomonadati; phylum Pseudomonadota; class Gammaproteobacteria; order Cellvibrionales; species Cellvibrionales bacterium. The sequence goes on from JADJPU010000001.1 coordinate 392,782, forward strand.
GACTTACCCGCCTCTTGATGGCTGCTCGAAAAAAAACTCTCGAACAACAACAACGCGGCACCCGCACAAATGGCGGAATCTGCCACATTGAACGCCGGCCAGTGGTATGCGCCGTAAAACACATCTAAAAAATCGACAACATAGCCATGGACAACGCGATCGTACAAATTGCCAAACGCGCCGCCGATCAACAGTGTCAGCGCCAATGACAACAACACACTGCCCTTAGGTAGCCGCAATAACCACACCACCAAACCCACTCCCACCACAGAAGCAATACCAGCAAACAGCCAGCGCTGCCAACCGGATTGATCTGCCAGAAAACTAAACGAAGCACCGTAATTATGCGCCAGCGTGAGATTGAAGCCACCGTTGCCTGCAGCAAAAACAGGTAACACTTCGCGATAATCAAACTGCGCGGTAATCAGTTGTTTTGTCCACTGATCGATCACAAACACGAATACAGACAGCAACAACCACGCCGCATTTTTTGGATTAAAAATCACTATACACCTCAAGCGAAGCGACGCTGCTCACCAGCGCCGTTGACATTTTCCACACAGCGACCGCACAACTCTGGATCTTCTGCATGTGCGCCGACATCCTCACGGTAGTGCCAGCAGCGTACACACTTGGCATGCGCTGATGCCATTACCGCCACTCGCAAGCCGTCCAGATCCGTCGCATCACCCGCATCGCATAAAGGTTGGATATCTGCGCGCGATGACAGCAAAACGAAACGCAATTCATTGCCCAGTTTTTGTAATACCGATTGCCAACTATCTGAGCAGTACAACGTCACTTCAGCCTGCAAAGAGGAACCAATGCCGCCGCTGGCGCGCAAGGCCTCCAAGGCTTTGTTCACCGCCTCTTTCACCGCCATGATTTGCTGCCATTCTGCATGCGAGAACGCACTACTCTCTGTGATTTTCGGCAACACATACCATTCAGCGGTAAATACGGTATCGCTGCGCGTACCGGGAATTTCTTTCCACAGCTCTTCAGCAGTAAAACTCAGAATTGGCGTGAGCCAGCGCGTCATCGCCTCAATGATGTGATACAGCGCGGTTTGACAAGAGCGGCGACCGAGCGAGTTCTCCTGCATGGTGTACTGGCGATCTTTGATGATATCCAAATAGATACCACCCAAATCTACCGCGCAAAAGTTGTGCAGTTTTTGATAGATCAAATGGAATTGATAACCGTCATACGCGGCGATAATTTCTTTTTGCAATTCAGCCGTGCGATTAACAATCCACGCATCCAACGCCAACAAGTTTTCTGCTGACACAGCATGCAACGCAGGATCAAAACCCGCCAAGTTGGATAACAAAAAGCGCGCAGTGTTGCGAATGCGGCGATAAGAGTCGGCCGTGCGTTTCAAAATTTCATCAGAAACGGTCATCTCACCCGAAAAGTCTGTCGCCGCCACCCACAAACGCAAAATATCCGCACCGAGATCATTCACCACTTTTTGCGGCGATACCACATTACCCAGCGATTTCGACATTTTTCTGCCATCGGCATCCACGGTGAAGCCGTGCGTCAATACTTGGCGATACGGCGCTGTGCCATTCATCGCCAATGCTGCTTTCAAGGATGATTGAAACCAACCGCGATGCTGATCGGAACCTTCCAAATACAAATCAGCGGGATAACGCAAATTGCTACGACGCTCCAGCACCGCGAGATGTGTGACGCCCGAATCAAACCACACATCCAAAGTGTCGGTGACTTTTTGATACTGCTCGGCTTCATCACCCAACAACTCTTTCGGGTCGAGATCAAACCACGCATCCATACCTTCTTTTTCTACGCGCTGCGCGACTTGTTCAATCAATGCTTGTGTGCGCGGATGCAATTGTTGTGTTTCACGATGCACGAACAGCGCAATCGGCACACCCCAAGTGCGTTGGCGCGAAATACACCAATCTGGGCTCTGTTGCAGCATCGCTTCAATGCGCGCTTGCCCCCAAGCTGGAAACCATTGCACGCCTTTTACGGCATTTAGCGCGGCATCTTGCAGGCCTTTTTCCGTCATGCTGATGAACCACTGCGGCGTAGCGCGGAAAATCAGCGGTGTTTTGGTGCGCCAGCAATGTGGGAAGCTGTGTGTGAATTGCTTCGCCAAAATTAGCGCACCGTTTTCTTGCAGCACATCGATAACTTTTTGATCGACTTTGTAAACATGATCGCCGGCAAATAACTCGACATTGGCGCGATACACGCCGTGCTCATCCACCATATTGAGCGTGCCGATGCCGTATTGTTGCCCAACCACAAAGTCATCCATACCGTGATCCGGCGCCGTGTGCACTGCACCAGTACCCGCATCTAAGGACACATGCTCGCCGGTCAAAACCGGCACTTGTTTGGCATAAAACGGATGCTGCAACTGCAAACCTTCCAGTGCTGCGCCTTTTGCCGTGCCAACAACACAAAAATCTTTGGTGCCGTAGCGTTGCATCGCGTCTTCAATGCGCGACTGTGCGATTAACAAGCGCTCAAGACCGGCACCTACATCCACTTGCACCAAGGCGTAATCAATGTCGGCACCGAGGCTCACCGCTTGGTTAGCAGGCAGCGTCCACGGTGTCGTTGTCCAAATCACAACAGACACTTTTCCTGCGCCTATTGCATCCTGCAATGCAGCTAGGCATTTTTGCTTGATCGACAACGGAAAAACGCACATCCAATGCGGTTGAAGTTTTTTCTTGATACTCCACTTCCGCTTCCGCCAACGCCGATGCGCCGACCACACTCCAATACACCGGCTTGAAGCCGCGCACCAAGTGGCCATTGGCGGCAATGCGGCCGAGCGCGCGGATGATATCCGCTTCAAATTGCGGCGCCATCGTTAAATACGGATTATCCCACTCGCCCAATACACCGAGACGCACAAAATCTTGTTTTTGTCCGTTCACTTGTGTTTGCGCGTACTCACGGCATTTTGCACGAAAGGCTTTGTGATCGAGTTTATCGCCCGCTTTACCAAACTTCTTCTCGACATTGTGTTCAATCGGCAAGCCGTGGCAATCCCAACCCGGCACATAGGGCGCATCCAAACCTGACAAAGTTTTGGATTTCACGATGATGTCTTTCAGGATTTTATTGACCGAGTGGCCAATGTGAATATCGCCATTCGCATACGGCGGGCCATCGTGCAGAATAAATTGCTCACGCCCTGCACGGGCTGCACGAATTTTTTCGTACAACTTATCCTGCTGCCACTGCTTGAGCATTTGCGGCTCGCGCTGCGCCAAATTCGCCTTCATCGCAAACCCTGTTTGCGGGAGATTCAGCGTGTGCTTGTAATCTTTTTTCTGCTCAGTCATTCGTCTATTCCAAAAACTTCAACTATTCATTTCAAAAAACTGTTTGGCTTGTGCAATGTCGCTGTAAATCTGTTCTTTCAGCGCATCAAACGAAGGGAATTTCCTTTCTTCGCGCAACTTTTTACAAAAAATCACTTCTACTTCGCGGCGGTACAAATCGCCAGAAAAATCCAACACATACACTTCCAAAATGGGGCGTATTTCGTGGCCCACCGTGGGGCGCACGCCGACATTTGCTACGCCCGGCATCCATGTTTCACTGTCTGCCAAACGCATGCGCACCGCAAACACGCCATTCAGCGGCGAGCGATAGCGACGCAAACGCACATTGGCGGTTGGCACGCCGATGGTGCGCCCCAACTGCCTGCCGTACTCCACGCGACCGCGCACGGTGTACGCATGCCCGAGCAAACATTCTGCTTCCGCAAAATGTTCTGTTTCTAAAGCGTGACGAATGCGCGTACTGCTGATGCGCTCACCGCCCTCTTCCACGGTGCAAGTGTCATACACTGAAAACCCGTGCTGTTTTCCTGCTTGCTGCAATAAAGCAAAATCACCCGTGCGATCACAACCGAAACGAAAATCATCACCCACGACCAAACTTTTTATTCCTAAGCCTTCCACCAAAACCTGTTCAATAAAGGCCTGCGCCGTGAGCTGACGCAAGGCTTGATTGAACTGCAAGCAGATCACGCGATCGACACCACAAGCTGCCAGCGCGCGCACTTTTTCACGCATCGGCGTTAAACGCGCCGGCGCTTTTTCACCGGAAAAAAATTCGTAGGGCTGCGGCTCAAAAATCATCACCACCGATGGCAGAGACAAGGCTTTTGCCTGCACCAACAACTGGTCGATGATGGCGCGATGCCCGCGATGTACACCGTCAAACGAGCCTATCGTCGCCACGCAGCCGCGATGCTGCGGGCGCAGGTTGTGTAAGCCTCGAATCAGAGTAAAGGGCATGGGCAAAACGAGCTCGTTTTTGGCGCAGAACGGCAGTGTCTACGGGGCTTCGCATTATCCCTATTTATGGGAATGCATCAAAATCGCCTACAATGGCGCCCAATGCATCGCGCCCTGCAACTCCTCCTCAGGCGCCCACGGTACTTGTTAAATGAACACATCTCCCCTGATCGCCAGCAGTGGCAATAGCGCTGGCTTCACCACATCGGAATTGGACGCCCTGAACACCGCCTACGCACCGCTGAGTGTGGCTGAACGCCTTGCGCGGCTGTATACCGACTTTGCGCCGGAAAAAATCCTGGTGACCTCCTCGTTTGCAGCCACCTCGGCCTACTTTCTGCACATGATTTCGCAGGTGCGCCCGCAGCAGGTGATTCACTTTATCGACACCGGCTACCACTTCCCCGAGACACTGGCCTACCGCAATCTGATGGCAGAAAAACTGCACCTAAATGTGGTGAGCCTGTTGCCGGATGAATACCAGCACAATTACAGCCAGCAAGAAAAACTGTACGAAACTGACCCCGATTTTTGCTGCTCGATCAACAAGGTCATGCCGCTGGACAACATCAAGGGCAATTACGATGTGTGGATTTCCAGCCTGATGGGCTGGCAGAACGATTTTCGTGCCGATTTGCGCATCTTCGAAGAGAGCCACAACATCATCAAATTCAATCCGCTGATTGATTTGACGCGCGAAGCACTGGACACCTACATCGCCGAGCACCAACTGCCCGTACACCCACTGGTGGCGCAGGGCTATTCGTCTATCGGCTGCTCACATTGCACCCTGCCAGGCGAAGACAGAAAAGGTCGTTGGGCGGGCAAGGCCAAAACCGAGTGCGGGCTGCATTTGTAGCCCGCCCAGTACAAATAAATAAAATTGCTTATATATAATCAAAATTGATTACAATAAGCCCATCGAATCCGCCACAGGAGTGCAATATTCGATGAAAGCAAGCCAATTCAGGAAATGGCTTGAGTCACAGGATGTGGAGATAAAGGCAGGTAGCAAGCACGACAAACTCTACTATCAAGGCAAACAATCGACACTGCCACGCCACAAGGGAGAAATTCCAGAAGGCACAAAGCGGGCGATAGTGAAGCAACTGGGCTTGAGCAATACATAGCATCACATCATTACAATTTTCGATAAGGAAAAGAGCGATGAAACTCTATCCAGCCCGTTTTACAAAAGAGCCAGAAGGTGGATATACCGTCACATTTCGTGATGTGCCAGAAGCTATAACCTATGGTGAAACACAAGAAGAAGCCCATACACAGGCAGTGGATGCACTGGTAACTGCAATGGATTTCTATTTTGAAGATAAGCGCACCGTTCCCGATCCAAGCCAGCCGCGCAAAGGCGAGGCGTTGGTTGAGTTGCCGTTATCCGTTGCGATCAAAGTTGAGTTGCTGAATACACAGATTAAACAGCGCGTGCGTCCGGCAGAATTAGCCAGCCGCATGGGTGTGCGACCGCAAGAAGTAACGCGCATTATGAATCTGCACCACACCACCAAAATCGACACCTTGGCTAAAGCTGCGGCTGCGCTGGGCAAACGATTGGATATGAGTTTGGCGTGATCAAAAAAATATCCTGCGGAGTATTTCGCAGGGACGAGAGGGTCAAATTTTTAACTCCCCACGCATGGAATTGACCAGCGATTCTTGAATCAGCACATCCACAAATTGACCAATCAAATTAGTATCAGTTGAGCTGAAGTTCACCACGCGATTGTTTTCTGTGCGGCCTTGTAACTGCCCCGGATTTTTCTTGGAAAAGCCGCTGACGAGGACGCGCTGCGTGGTGCCAACCATCTGTCTGCCTATCATTTGCGCGTTGTTAAAAATGCGCTGCTGCAAAATCGCCAAACGCTCTTTTTTAACCGCTTCTGGTGTGTCATCCGGCAAATTGGCGGCCGGTGTTCCAGGGCGCGCGCTGTAGACAAAACTGAATGAAGTGTCGAAGCCGATGTCATCAATCAGCTTCATGGTTTTGGCAAAATCGTCTTCCGTTTCGCCGGGGAAGCCGACAATAAAATCCGACGAGATGCTGATGTCGGGGCGAATCTGACGCAGGCGGCGAATTTTGGATTTGTATTCCAGCGCGGTGTGGCCGCGTTTCATTGCCGCCAAAATGCGATCAGAACCGTGCTGTACCGGCAAGTGCAAATGACTCACCAATTCTGGAATTTCTGCGTACACATCGATCAAACTGTCGGTAAATTCCACCGGATGCGAAGTGGTGTAGCGAATGCGGTCGATGCCGTCTATCGCCGCCACGCACAGCAGCATATCGGCAAAATCGGCTGCGCTGCCGTCTGGTTTTTCGCCGCGCCACGCGTTGACATTTTGCCCCAACAAATTCACTTCGCGCACGCCTTGCGCAGCGAGGTGCGCAATTTCCACCAACACATCGGTCAACGGCCTGCTCACTTCTTCGCCGCGCGTGTAAGGCACGACACAAAATGTGCAGTATTTATTGCAGCCTTCCATGATGGAGACAAACGCAGAAACACCATCGGCTTCCGGCAATGGCAGGCGGTCAAATTTTTCAATTTCAGGAAAACTGATATCGACGACGGTAGTTTTGCTATCAGCGTGAGAGCGGCGCTGATCGATCATCTCTGGCAGGCGATGCAGTGTTTGCGGACCAAAAACCAAATCCACAAACGGTGCGCGCTTGGCAATGCCCTCTCCTTCTTGGCTCGCCACGCAACCGCCGACACCGATAATCAATTCCGGCCGATCTTTTTTCAGATTTTTCCAGCGCCCCAGTTGGTGAAACACTTTCTCTTGCGCTTTTTCACGAATGGAGCAGGTGTTGAGCAGAATGACATCGGCTTCGGCTGGATCATCGGTCAATTGCAAGTCGTGACTGTCAGATAACAACTGCCCCATGCGACTGGAGTCGTACTCGTTCATCTGACAGCCGTGGGTTTCGATATACAGTTTGCTCATAAACAACTCGCGCGTAAAAACGGGGCAATACGCTAGGTTTGACGGGGTGGGGCATTATACAGATACCCCTGCTCTGGTATCCTGTCGCACCCTCCGCAAGACCCTCGGCAAGCAGCATGGCCAAGCAAGCACTCTACAAAATCGTCTTCGTCAATCAGAGCCAAGTGTTCGAGCTATACGCGCGCCAGATCTTCCAGAGCGACCTGTACGGCTTCATCGAGATTGAGGATTATGTCTTCGGTGAAAAGTCGGCGATGATCGTCGATCCGGCAGAAGAAAAGCTGAAAAACGAGTTCAACGGCGTGAAACGCAGCTTCATCCCCCTGCACGCCATTGTGCGCATCGACGAGGTGGAGAAAGAAGGCCCCGTGCGCATGAGCGAAGTAAAGCCCGGCTCGAATGTCACCCATTTCCCCTTCACGCCGCGCCCGCTGCCCGGCTTGATGCCTGACTCCGACGAATAAGGAGCCGGCCATCAAACGGATTTTTTCCCAACGCACTTCCGCCCTCTCGCGCTTTTTGCTGCCCGCGAGTGTGGCGCTGCTTCTGCTCGGCGCGGGCTATGTGCGTCCTGAGTTATTGACTGGCGCAAAGTCTCTGCTGGCGGATCATGTAGCGCGCCCGCTGTACGCGCTCACCGCTTTTCCATCGCGCGCCCTGCACTGGTTTGATGACACCTTTACCGGTCGCGTGCAGCTGGAGGAGCGCAACCGCGCGCTGGAGCACGAGAACCTCATCTTGCAGCGCAATATGCAGCGCATGGCCGCCCTACAGGCCGATAACGCGCGCCTGAAAGAGCTGCTGAACTCCACAGAAAGTTTGGACGACTCGGTGCTGGTATCTGGGCTGCTGGGCATCTCGCCCGACCCGCGCCGCATGGAAATGGTGGTGAATCGCGGAAAATCTGATGGCGTATTTGAGGGGCAACCTGTGCTGGATGCCCACGGCCTTGTGGGCATTGTCACTGAATTTTCTGAGCACACGGCACGCATTTTATTGATTACGGATACCAGCAACGCCGTGCCGGTGCAGGTCAACCGCAACGGGGTGCGCGGCATTGCGGAAGGCAGTGGGCGCTTGGATGAGTTGTACATCCGCAACTTGGTACCCACCACCGATATCAAACAGGGCGACTTGATTGTCAGCTCCGGTTTGGGCGGGCGCTACCCGCCGGCCTATCCGGTAGGAGAAGTGACCCGCATCGAATACGACGGTGCCGACTCGTTTCTGCGCGTAGTAGTGAAGCCCTATGCACAACTGGATCGCGCGCAACAACTGCTGCTGATCTTCCGGCCGGAGGCAAAAATCTCGCTACCTGCCACGCCATTGCCTACCGAAACAGCACCCCATGCTGCTCAACCCTAATCGCTATTGGTGGCTGCTTCCCATCAGCTTGGTCTGCGCGTTTTTATGGCAGTTCTGGCCACTGCCTCTCTCTGTCAGAGTGTTTGCACCCGATGCCATTGTCGTTGCCACGCTGTACTGGGCTACGCGTCGCCCACCACGCGTCAGCGGCGGCTGGACTCTGATAATAGGCTTGGCACGCGATAGCATCGCTGGCTCACCTTTAGGCACGCACGCACTGGCACTGGTACTGATCACTTTTCTCGCACAAATGTTGGATGAACAACTGCGCAGCCTCGCTATTTGGCAACAAACCATCGCAGTTGGCGTGCTATGTGCGATTTATCAGCTAATCGGCAACGGCGTTTGGATGCTGTTCTATCAAACTGACACAACTTTGTTGCTGCCAGCCGCCATTGCAACTGGATTGTGCTGGCCCGTCTGCTACCTCGTACTCAACCTACTGGAACATGGCTATTCGCGCCGCCCAAACCGCTCGTGAGCCACACCTGCCCATTTTTGTAATTGACATGCTTGCTGGGCGCTAAATTGACCCACAAAGTAAATACGCATAACTTATGCGCATAAATTCCATCTGGATTGTCGCCATGCTTGCCATTTATGACCTTGATGCCCTGAAAAAACCAACCAACCTCAGTGTAAACAGTGACTTACTTAAAAAAGCCAAGGAACTGGACATCAACCTTTCCGCCTCTCTGGAACAAACGCTCGTTGAACAAGTACGCGCCAAACAGCGCGCTGGCTGGCTAGCAGAGAATCGTGCCGCCATTACTGCTTATAACGCCTTGGTAGAAAAACATGGCTCCTTTAGTGACAACATTAGGAGCTTTTGATGCCGCAATTTACTGCGTACCAAAACAAAAACCCCCAAACAAAAAAACTGATTCCTTTGCTGTTGGATGTGCAAACCGAATTACTCGGCGAACTGCAAACGCGCGTTGTTGTGCCTTTGACTGCGGTTGAACAGAGCGCAGCAAAACAAATGTCCCGACTGACACCGCTGCTTGAAATTGAGGGCAAAAGCTATTTGATGCTTACTCCACAACTTGCCGGCATAAACAAGAAAGAACTTGGCAATCCTGTTGCAGATCTTTCTAGCGCCAGAAATGAAATTGTAGCGGCACTCGACTTTTTGGTTACTGGATTCTAAGCCTCTAACAACATATGACACATTCCTATGAGTGAAGAAATACTGATCAATGTTGCGCCAATGGAGACACGCGTTGCCGTCGTCGACAACGGCGTACTGCAAGAAGTCTACATTGAGCGCGCCGAAAAACGCGGCTTAGTTGGCAACATCTACAAAGGCAAGGTGGCGCGCGTGATGCCCGGCATGCAAGCCGCGTTTGTCGATATCGGCTTAGAACGCGCCGCATTTATTCACGCCGCTGATATTGTGACGCTTGATGCAAACGGCATGGAACATCGCAAATTAACCGTGCCGGATATCCGCACACTCGTGCACGAAGGGAAAACGCTCATCGTGCAAGTCATTAAAGAACCCATAGGAACCAAAGGTGCGCGGCTCACCACCCACCTTTCTGTGTCTTCGCGCTTTTTGGTGTACATGCCCTATACCAATCACATTGGCATGTCGCAAAAAATTGAGAACGAAGCGGAGCGCGAACGCCTGCTCGGCATTGTGGAATCCTGCTTGCCAACCGATGGCCGCGAACATGCAGGCGGCTTTATTGTGCGCACAGTCGCGGAAAATGCTTTGGCGGAAGAAATTCAAACCGACGCTGTATTTTTGCAAAAATTGTGGAGTGACTTGAAGCCAGAATTGGCTTCGTTGTCTGTGCCGAGTGTGATCTACAACGACCTACCGCTGTTTCTGCGCACCATGCGCGATGCCGTAAAACCCAGCGTGGAAAAAGTGCGCATCGACTCACGCGAAGAATATGAACGCCTGCTGCGTTTTGCCTCTGATTATGAATCAGGCACACGCAATGTGATTGAACATTACGATGGCGAGCGCCCCATTTTTGATCTCTACAGCGTAGAAGAAGAAATTCAGAAAGCACTGGAGCGGCGCGTCAATTTGAAATCTGGCGGCTATTTGATCATCGACCAAACTGAAGCCATGACTACCATTGATGTGAATACCGGTGCATTTATCGGCCACACCAACCAAGAAGAAACACTGTTTAAAACCAATTTAGAGGCAGCAACAACACTGGCGCGCCAACTGCGTTTGCGCAATTTGGGCGGCATCATCATTGTCGATTTCATCGACATGCAAGACCCAGAGCATCAACGACAAGTGGTGCGCGTACTGGAAAAAGCCATCGAAAAAGATCCGGCCAAAATTGCCGTCACCTGCATTTCCGAATTGGGTTTGGTGCAGATGACGCGCAAACGCACGCGCGAAAGTTTAAGTCGCACGCTGTGCGAGAGCTGCCCTGTTTGCCAAGGGCGCGGCATTTTGAAATCCGCTGAATCCGTTTGCTACGAAATCATGCGCGAAATTTTGCGCGGCGCGCGCACTTACGACAGCAAGCAGCTTTTGGTGATGGCTTCACAAGAAGTCATTGATCGCTTGTTGGATGAAGATTCCGCCAGCGTGGCCGACATCGAAGATCTCACACAAAAATCCATTCGCTTTCGCGTCGAAAGCGTATACAACCGAGAGCAATATGACATTGTTCCCATGTAAGCGAGTTGTATACGCATGAGCAAACGCATTGCGCTTCGACTCATCAACTTGCTGTGGTACAGCACAGCAGCTGTGATCATTGGCTTCGCCATGCTGGTGTCTATTGGCCGTGAAGTGTTGCCGCGCGTGAATTTAGCCAACGACAGATTTCTGCAATACATAAACGATCTAACTGGTGCACGCATCCAAGCCTCGCAACTGGAAGTGCGCTGGACATCCATTTATCCAGAAATACGCGCACAACAGTTTGTTATTGATACTGCCGATGCGCATGTAGAGCTCCATCAAGTATTTTTCACCGTTAATTTATTTTACAGCTTGTGGCAGCGCACGCCTGTCATAGACCACATGCAACTAGCGCGCGCGACCATTAACCATACCTTGCCGCAAGATTCCGCAACACCACTGGACCTTGAGCGCGACTGGCGTTTTATCAATCGTCTATTCAACAACGACACGCAAATCCAAAACATTCTCGTCACACTGCAGCGCGGCGACTGGAAAAAAACCTTAGAGATTGATGATTTTCGTGTAGAAAAAAACCTCACTCATAAAAAGTTTTCACTCAAACTATTAAGCGGAAACACGCAGAAGCTATCTGCCATTGGGAAATTTTCTGGCGACTCACTGCGTGACAGCAAAGGCACCCTTTATCTAAAAACAGAGAATCTAGCGCTGGACGACTGGGATCATCCCGCCGTAAAAAACAGCACCATTAATGGCGAAACATGGCTGCAATGGCAAGGCTTGCAGCAAATCGACTTTACCAGCCAATTAGCTCTGCTGACGCCAGCAAACAACCGCGCAGAGGGCGAGATCGCCCTGCCACCAGCTATATCTGGCACCTTCAGCGGTCAATGGCGCAAAGAACAATCCAGTCACATTGATGTACATGCGCTTGCGATAGCCGACAAACCTGTAATCAACGATTTGCGTTTTTCATTCAACACAGCACAAACACAGCAGTGGCAAATATCCACGCCAGAACTGCGATTGGACAACACGAAAATACTGCTACCGTTTCTGCCTGAAGGCGAAGTAAAAAATCTCTTTTCTTCTCTGAACTTGCACGGCTACTTGCGAAATTTTGAGCTCACTTGGGACAACAACAAGCCTCTCACTGAACGCATGCAGCTGCAAGCTAATGCCGACAACATCAGCAGCGGTCACTGGGAAGGTGTACCCGCTTTCACTGGCGTGAGCGGCTATGTTCGCAGCGGTATTGGTTACGGTTTTATCGACTTAAATAGCAACAACGGTTTTTCCATGCACTACCCCGAGGTGTATCACAAACCGATTGTTTTTCAACACGCCGCAGGGCGTGTGCAATGGCAGTGGGCGCCAGAACAACAAACCGTTTTTGTCGGTAGCGATTACGCGAGTTTGTCAGGCGATCCTGGCGAAGCACGCGGCAGTTTTTGGTTGCATTTGCCACTCGCTGGCGCTGATTTTCACAGCGAGTTGTATCTGTCCATTGGTTTGCGCAACAGCGCCGCACAATACCGCAATATGTTTATTCCTTACATTTTGCCCAAGGATTTACTGGCATGGCTGAATAACAGTATCGGTGATGCCGATTTGCCTGCCGCCGGCTTCTTATATCGCGGCGGCTTAACCGGTACAGAAGCGAAGGAAAGTGCTATTCAATTTTTTGGCGATATCCGCAACGGCGATTTGAAATTTCATCCCGATTGGCCGCCGTTAAAAAACATTGACGCGCGTTTATTGGTGGACAACCACAACGCTTACATACGCGCCAGCCGCGCCACGCTGTATGACACTGCCATTGATGCCGCACACATCGCCGTGCTGGAACAACCCAAAGGATTAACCATCAACATCAACGGCCGCGCGCACGGCTCGCCCGATGATGGCTTGCGTTTGTTGCGTGAATCGCCGTTACATCACGCTATTGGCAACGGCATGGATGCATGGAAAATACCGCAGGGCAACTTGGAAACTGCACTGCAACTGCAAATTCCGCTCTCTGGTGCGCCGCTGCCACAAACAGAAAATGTATTGCTCACGCTCAATAACGCGCAGCTGGATATGCACGATTTGCGTTTGCCGTTTCGCCAAATCAACAGTCAACTCAGCTATGACAGTGACAACGGCTTGCAAGCGCCCAGCATCAAAGCATCTCTATTTAATAAGCCTGTTACCGCAAATATAGTTAGCAAAAAATCAGCACAGGGCACCGTCGTTCAAGTGACCGCCAACAGCAGCGCCAACATCAGTGATATCGCCACTTGGTCCGCGATCACACCACTAAAAATGCTGAGCGGCAGCGCAGATTACAGCTTGCAACTGCAGCTCAACCCTAGCAATGCCGCACAAACCGCGAGCATCGGGCAACTGCAAGTCAGCAGCACACTCCAAAATGTAGAAGCACCTCTGCCCGCACCTTTTACCAAACAACGCGGCAGCAAAACGCCGTTTACTCTGACGGTGGATTTGCTGCGCAACAATCAACAAACCTACCGTTTCAATTACAACCAACAAATTTTCGGCACACTGGCAGCGCACAATGGCGCACTAACGGGCGGTGATATTCAGCTATTGGGTTCACCAACAATAACACCCAATGTTGATGGAAAGCTTTTCATCCACGGAAGCTTGCCAAGCGCTGACATTCAGCAATGGATTGATTTAATCACCAGCCATAACAAACTAAGCACAAACAACAGCAACAACGACAACCCAAACACCCTGTTTCCATCCGTTTCCATCAATACACAACAGGCTACTTGGAAAGATTTTTCATTTTCCAATCTAGCTATTAATGCCAATCACAATAACGACGCATGGACACTGGCTTTCAACACACAAGAAGCACAAGGCAAAGCTGTATTTTATGATTCAGGAAAAACACCCGACATTATTATCGACACCCTAAAGATTCAGCGCGATAAAACTAACGCACAAGCAAAAAAACCGCCGGCTGACCGTATAGATTTCTCTGCTATTCCCGCGCTGGATATCACGATTCAACACCTGTTTGTTGACGGTATGGATATAGGAAACTTCAGCACAGCATTGCGCAGCACCGCAAACAGCTTGCGTTTTGAAAAATTGATGGCGACAGGCAGTGGCTATCTTCTGCGCGACGGCAGCGGCCTCGGCGGCAGCACACTGCTGTGGCAGCAAAAATTGGATGGCAGTTACCACAGCGAATTTCACGGCGCGTTGCACATGTCTGGCGAGCAGCCGGTGTTAAAACATCTCGGCATTGACCCATTCATCATTGGTAAGCGCGTCTCATTGTTTGCAGATTTAGCATGGCCGAGCACACCGCAAGATATCAGCTTAAATAACATCGCCGGCAGTGTTTACACCGAAGGGAAAGACGGCAAATACTTGCAAGCGCAGCCCAATATCGCCATGCACGCATTGAGTGTCATTAACATCACCACTTGGTTGCGGCGTTTGCAATTGGATTTTTCTGATTTAAACAACAACGGCATCAGTTTTGATGAATACAAAGGCAAATTGCTATTTGGCAAAGGCATGATGCAATTTGTCGAGCCACTGGAAATTGAGAGCCCGTCCAGCAAATTCAAGTTAAGCGGAAAAGCCTTATTAGAAAGTGACACTTTGGATTTGCGCCTAATCGCCACCCTACCCGTTAGCAACAATGCCACCTGGGTAGCCGCGATTGCCGGCGGTCTGCCGGCGGCGGCAGGTGTGTATGTCGCCAGCAAAATTTTTGATAAACAAATTAGCAGTTTGAGCAGTTTGAGTTATCGCATTACCGGCCCGATGAGTGACCCAGTCATGAGCTTCGAGCGCATTGCGCCGCAGCAAGAAAAACCAGCAGAAAACACGCCGACAAAACCTGCTTCGCCTACGAAGCGTGACGCGACAAAATCGTTTTGACGATGGATGTGGTTGAACACTGATCAACAAATGACAGCACGGCCACTTCGCCGCCATAGGCTTGCACAATAGGCGCGCCGACCACTTGTGCAGGCGTGTAATCGCCGCCTTTCACCAACACATCTGGCTTTAATATTTCCAGTAAACGCTCTGGTGTGTCGTCTCCAAACACCACCACCCAATCCACGGCTTCTAAACCTGCCAACACTGCCATGCGACTCTCGGCGGATTGAATCGGCCTGCCTTCACCTTTGAGTCTTTTTACAGACGCATCCGAATTCACCGCCACAACTAAGCGCTGGCCGAGTTTTTTGGCATCTTCCAAATAGGTGACATGCCCTGGATGCAGCAAATCAAAACAGCCGTTGGTGAACACAATTTTTTCGCCGTTGTTGCGTGCATCTTCCATCGCAATTAACAACTGTTCTTCTGTCATCACGCCGCGACCCACGCCGTGCGCTTGGCGCAATGCTTGGCGTAATTCGGGGCCGCTGATGGTCGCCGTACCCAGTTTGCCCACGACGATGCCCGCCGCAATATTGGCCAGCACCACTGCCTGCGGCAGTGCAATGCTCGCCGCCAGTGCAGCGGCCAAGGTAGCAATCACCGTGTCGCCCGCGCCGGTGACATCAAATACTTCGCGCGCTTGCGCTGGCAGATGCAGCGGATGTTGCTGTTCGCCGCGCTGCAACAAGGTCATGCCGTGTTCGCCGCGTGTGACCAGCAGTGCTTGCAAGTCCAGCGATTCAATCAGCGCTATGCCTTTTTGCACCAGCGTCTGCTCGTCTTTGCACACACCCACCACTGCTTCAAATTCATGCAGGTTAGGTGTGAGCAAAGTCGCACCGCGATAGCGCGAAAAATCCGTGCCTTTTGGATCCACCAACACCATTTTTTTTGCCGCTTTCGCTGCGGCAATCATCGCCGGCGCTTCTTGCAATGCACCTTTGTTGTAATCGGACAATACGATCACACCCACATGTTGAAACAGCGGTGTGGCACGCGCGGCGAGTGCCGCACTGTCTTGCGCGGAAAAACTTTCTTCAAAATCCATGCGCAGCAATTGTTGATGACGACTGATCACCCGCAATTTCGTAATAGTTGTACCCGTAGCAATTTTCTCAAAATTGCAATGCACTTGCGCTGCTTGCAAACGCTGCTCCAACACACGCGCTTCTTCATCGGCACCCACCAAACCCAACAGCGATACACCACCGCCCAGCGCCGCAATATTGAGCGCCACATTGCCCGCACCACCAGCGCGATCTTCGCGCTGCTGTACCTGCACCACCGGCACCGGCGCCTCTGGCGAAATACGCGCTGTGGCGCCGTGCCAGTAGCGATCCAACATCACATCACCCACCACCAACACTTGTGCGCCGCTGAACTGCGGCTGTGCAACCCACTGTTTATCGCTAGACATACCGTTTTTATTTCCGTAAAAAAATTGACTTAAAAAATAAAATTACATGTACAGCATCACCATTTCATACACCACGGCTGGCCTGTCTTGGCCGACGATATGAATGGCACCGGCCAAAGTCATCTGCGTGCCTTTTGGCCCACCTTCCACACTGGCAACGCGCATGTGTTGATGAATGGTAGAACCGACTGGCACATTGCCCGTGAAACGCACTTTGTTCACACCGTAATTCACCGCGTTGCGATAGCCGGTAATTTCATACGACGCAGGAATACGCATCTGCGCCATCAACACCAGCGTGAGAAACCCGTGCGCAATCGGCGCGCCGAACGGGCTTTCTTTTTTGCAACGCTCCACATCCAAATGTATCCAGTTGTGGTCATTGGTGAGATCAGCAAACTGCTGAATCACGGTCTGCGTCACCGTGAACGGGTTGCTCCATTCCCCCCATTGATCGGATACCAAAGTTTGCAAAGCGGTTACATCATCAAAACGGTATTGCTGCATAAGCGATTTTCTCCAGACCTATATCAAAGGGCTGCCAATATTACGACTTGTTATGTGCTGAACAAACCATGGGAAGTCCACACAACTTTCTCCGCCAGAAACAAAAACAAACTGCCCTGACCTCATGTTGTTTACTCACTCATATCCCGCTTCATGTTGTAGCGAATAGAGGCGACAGAACGGTTGTTACTCTGAGCGTGAGGAAACTGGCGCCGCACGAGTGCAGCAATTTCTACATTGCCCAGATCTGGATGATTGAGAATCAGCTCCTCGGTGTATTTCACGATGCCGCGCGCAGGCAACATCTCTAAATCTTTCTCACTACCAAGCGCTAACGCCCTGAGCAATATGGTTTCAAAATCTGCCTCCGTTTCACCAAAGCGCCCGTAGCGTTGGCATATGGCATTGAATGTTTCTTCACTCAGCTGGATTTCAATCATAAACAAATATGCATTATTGATAGATTGTTGACACTTATTGATATTTTACTTATACTGCGATCATAGGTCAATTGATCTTTATACCCATCACCAGAGGATGCGCGCTATGAAAGCTGAAATTGAAACTTTCACCATCGATACACGCCCCTTCTTGGGCGCTTCCGGCACAGTGACAAGACTGGACTGCACCGCCATCAGCTCGATATCCGCCGTGCTGGATTTCGTTTATGGACAAATCCAAGCTTTTGTACCCGCCCACACCTACGGCAAACATTGGTTCTTGCGGGATGCCAACACTGGGCGCGTCTTTGACACCGGCACGCCGTACGCTCAAGCCAACAATTTAGAACGCGACCACCGCACGCTGAGAATGATGGGGCTCAAGGCAGGCGACGCACTAGAAGTTTTACCCATCGTCTATGTTCGCTAAATAAAACCGCTAGACGAGGCGTGCCTCATGCTAAAAATTCCTGTGCTATTCAATGAAAAAATGGTGTGCAGTTCTGGCTGCGTGTCATCGCCATCGGCGCACAAACCTGCGGAAGTTATGCAGGAATGGCGCAAGTTATTTCCTAACAGCATCGAAGAAATTTTGTCAGCGCCCGTTTCGGTATCCGAGTTGTCGTTGGCGCATGATGAAAACTATGTGCGCAATGTTTTGAATTGCCTGACAGAAAATGGCTTCGGCAATACCAGCCCAGCTGTCGCGGAATCATTTCCTTTTACTTCGGGCGCAATGCTCGGCGCTGCGAGACAAGTGTTGATAAACGGCAAAGTGGCGGTGGCACCTGTATCGGGTTTTCCTCATGCTTGTCATGCGTTTGGTGGCGGCTTCTGCACATTCAACGGCTTGATGGTCACAGCCATGAGCTTGTTGAACGAAGATAAAAATGTAGCGCGCGTCGGCATTCTTGATCTCGACCAACATTACGGCAACGGCACCGATGACATTATTCGCACGCTCGGCCTCAATGAAAATACGCTGCGCCACTACACCGCTGGCGGCAAGCGCAACCAAGCCGAATCCTTTCTCCAAGAACGGCCTACACTGATGGCTTCTGTGTTCGAGGGTTGTGATATTTTGCTGTATCAAGCTGGCGCAGACCCCCACATCAACGATCCCCTCGGCGGCTGGATGACAAACGAACAATTAGCGGAACGGGATAGCATCGTGTTTCGCACCGCAAAAAATATGGGAATGCCTGTTGCGTGGGATTTAGCTGGCGGCTATCAAACGCCGTTACAAAAAGTTCTCGATATTCACAACAACACAATGCAGGCTTGCATCCGCACTTATTTGGAGTAGTAGAGCCGTTGGCTCATGGCAATACAAGCAACCGCTCACTTCTCCAAACTCTGATAATTTCTACTGAATTTGCATTTCGTTGATAAATAACACGAAACGGTTTGTGAATGATTTCCCTGATGTGCTCTTGCTCAAATTCTGGCACAACCCTGCCTATATCTGGATGCTTAGACAGCACTTGGATGTGCTCAATGATGGCTTGCGTAAAATTGTTGCCAATATCAGGAACACCCTGCTCATTGTAGTAACCGATAATGTTTTCAAGATCTTCAACAGCTGAAGTTGAAAAACTAATTTTCATTTATTTGATGCCCAAGCGTTTTTTTACTTCGGCTATGCTCATTGTGTTGCCCTGCTTTATATCCATCAGCCCTTGAGCAACCGCTTTTACGAAAGCCAGTTCTTCGCGACTCTTTTCGTATTCCTCTAAACCTTGCACCACCGCTATACCTCGACCGCGACTGGTCAGCAAAACAGGTCGGTGTGTTTCCTTAACCTGATTGACAACCCGACCAGGATTAATCTTGAGGTCAGTCAGAGGAATGACATCTTCGGAGAATTTTGTTTGCATGACAGCCGCCCTATTGTCGTTGACGACCACTTTATAGCACCTGTTAACAACTGCTGTCTAGAAACCTAATACTCGGCTAAAAGGCGAGCGGTCACGCCGTTATAATCGCGCAAACCAACAGCTATTTTTGACGATGCATATTCTTTTCGGCGGCTCATTCGACCCCGTACACAGCGGCCATCTCGCCAGCGCAGAAGCCGTGCGCCAACTGCTGCAGGCGAGCTGCGTGACACTGCTGCCCACGGCGCGCTCGCCGTTAAAGCCCGAAGTCACCGCCAACCATCACCGCTTGGCGATGTTGCGCGCCGCTCTGGTGGACTACCCCGCGCTGGCGATCGACGAGCGCGAACTGCGCCGCCCGCCGCCCTCCTACACGGTGGACACACTGCGTGAGCTGCGCCTCGAATTAGGCAGTGAGCTGCCTCTGGTGTGGGTGATCGGTGCCGACACCTTGTGCAGATTAGCGCAATGGAAGGACTGGCAGGCGCTCACGCAACTCGCGCATCTATTGGTGATTGAACGCCCCGGCTATTGCACTCCCAGCACAACGGCAGTCGATGCGTGGCTACGCACACAAACACTCGCCGCAAACAGCGATCAGCTACAATGCCAAGCCAGCGGTTTGTGGCTGCGGATTGCATTACCGCCGCAACCGTTTTCTTCCACCGCAATACGCCAACAACTTGCGCAACGCAGTTCCACCACGCCTAAACCTGAAGGCTTGCCGACACCCGTTTGGCAATACATTGTGGATCACCAGCTTTACGCATCTGACGAGTCAACAGACAACCCATGAAAAAGAAATCTGCCACCAAGCCTTCACAACTCGCCATCATTCTCAACGCATTGGACGATCTCAAAGCGCAAAACATTGTTGCTATTGATGTCTCGCGTTTATCCGATGTGATGGACACACTCGTTATCGCCAGCGGTTCTTCCAATCGTCAAGTGCGCGGCTTGGCGCAACACGCAGCGGAAGAATCCAAGAAAAACGGCATGCCCGCAATAGGTTCCGAAGGCTTGGACGACGGCGAATGGGCCTTGGTAGATTTTGGTGATTTAGTGTTGCATGTGATGCAACCGGAAGTGCGCGAGTTTTATGAACTGGAAAAACTGTGGTTGATTCCCGGCCACAGTGAAGTGATTGATACCCAAGCGGCGCCTACCAAAACGGCCAAGCGCGCAAAAACCACCGCAGAGAAAAAACCTGCAGCGGAGAAAAAAGCTTCCGCCGACAAAAAACCTGCTGCCAAAAAACCTGGTAAGACAGCGCCCGCCAAAAAAGCGCCGGCGCGTAAAAAAGTGTCGGACGATGTGATGGTCAACCAATCGGATGCCAGCAAAGCGCGCCAAAGAAAAACTGCCGCCAACGTGCGTAAAAAAGCAGCCGCCAAACCCGCTGCTGCTGCCACGCCAGCGAAAGCCGGCATCTATGCCAAAACCGGCACGCGCAAACCTGCTGCTGCCAAAACGAGCGCTACAAAATCTGCCGCCAGCAAACCCGCTGTAAAAAAACCAGTGCCCAGCAAACCGCGCGCACCGCGTAAAGGTTGATCGACTGACTTGGCATGAAACTCACTTTGATTGCCGTTGGCACGCGCATGCCTGCATGGGTGCAAGCCGGTTACGACGAATATGCCAAACGCCTGCTGCGCGATTGTGCGCTCGCGCTGCGTGAAATTCCATTGGCGACACGCAGCAAAAACAGCGACACCGCACGCGCCATCGAAAAAGAAAGCGAAGCGATGTTGGCCGCCATTCCCGCACAAGAACGCGTGATTGCGCTGGACATTCCGGGCAAACCGCAAAGCACTTCATCAATGGCAGACGCTTTGCGTCAGTGGCAAATGCAAGGCGGCAACACCAGTTTTTTGATCGGTGGCCCAGACGGGCTGTCTGCCGCTTGCTTGGCGCGCGCGCAGGAAAGTTGGTCGCTATCGCAACTGACGCTGCCACACCCGCTGGTGCGCATTGTGTTGGCTGAACAGCTGTACCGCGCGTGGTCGCTGCTCAACAATCACCCTTACCACCGCTGATTAACACACCGTGGCTATCAACCCCTCGCATTACTCGTCTACGCTGCTGTCGCAAAGCACGGGTGGTGAACGCAGAATTTTTGCGCGGCGATTGATGATCAGTCTTGCTCTCATTGTTTTGTTATCACTGGTGGTACTGGGGCGTTATTATTTTTTGCAGATTGTGAACAACGAACATTTTTCTACGCAATCTGATGCCAATCGCATTCACGCCATGGCGATTCCTCCTGCGCGCGGCGTGATTCAAGACTTAGAAGGCACTGTACTCGCACAGAGCAAACCCAGTTTCACACTGGAACTTATTAAAGAGCGTGTGCAAGACATGGATTACACACTGCGCGAATTGCAAAACATTTTGCAATTGGATGACAGTGAAATTGTGCGCTTTCACGATCGCCTAAAACGCCGCCAGCGCCCCTACGAGGGTGTGATGTTGCGCGGCAATCTCGACGACGAACAAATTGCGCGCATCGCCGTCAATCGCTATCGACTTCCCGGTGTAGAAGTGACGGCAGAATTGGTGCGCGACTACCCTTTCGCGGAATTGTTTGCGCACAGCATCGGCTATGTCGGCCGCATCAGCGAAAAAGAAATGCAAAAAATTGAAGAGGCCGGCGAGACCGACAATTACTACGGCGTTTTTTCGATGGGCAAAGTCGGCATCGAAAAATCCTACGAAAAAAAATTGCTCGGCATTCCGGGCGCACAAAATGTTGAAACCGATGTGCGCGGCCGCATTCTGCGCACACTGGACCGCAAAGACCCTGTGCGCGGCGCCACGCTCACGCTCTACCTCAATGTGCGCATGCAGCAGGCAGCCGTGGAAGCCTTGGCAGGCAGGCGCGGTGCTGTGGTGGCAATTGATGTGAACACCGGTGGCGTGGTCACCGCCGTGAGCAACCCGTCGTTTGACCCGAATTTATTTGTCGCCGGTATCAGCGGCAAAGATTACAGCGCACTGCGCGACTCGCCCGATCTGCCTCTGCTCAACCGCATCATCGCCGGCGAATACCCACCCGGCTCCACCATCAAACCGCTGCTGGTGCTCGCCGGTTTGGACGGCGGTTTCATCACACCTGAATATCAAATCTACGACCCCGGTTTCTTCCAGTTACCCGGACAAACACGCAAATTCCGCGATTGGAAAAAAGGCGGTCACGGTGGCGGGATCAATGCCTATTTGGCGATTGCGCAGTCCTGCGACATCTACTTTTATCAACTCGCCCAACGCATGGGCATAGACCGCATGCACGACTTTCTGGCGCCGTTCAGCTTGGGGCAGCCGACCGGTGTAGACCTCAGCGGCGAGCGCAAAGGCGTACTGCCCTCGCGCGAGTGGAAGCGCAAACGCTTCAAGCAGCCGTGGTATCCAGGTGACTCTATCAACGCCGGTATCGGGCAGGGCTACCACCTAGCTACCCCCATGCAGCTGGCCGCCGCCACTGCAACACTGGCCAGACGCGGCATTCGCATCCAGCCTCACCTAGTAAAAGCCATTGACGGTGTGGATATCACACCCGCCTACGACACGCCCATTCTGCTGCGCGACCCACGCCATTGGGATACAGCCATCGGCGGCATGCACGAAGTTGCGCAAGGCCCGCGCGGCACTGCAAAAAAAGCCTTTGCCGATGCACCGTACACCGTAGCCGGTAAGACCGGTACCGCACAGGTGGTAGGCATCGCCCAAAACGAAAAATACGATGCCGCCAAACTGGCAGAACGCCAACGCGACCACGGTCTGTTTGTCGCCTTCGCCCCCGTGGACAAACCCAAAATTGCCATCGCGGTGATCGTGGAAAACGGTAATAGCGGCTCCGGTGCCGCCGCTCCTGTGGCGCGCAAAGTGTTAGATGCTTGGCTGCTCGGGCATTCTTCAGAATCGGCCGCACCCGAACCCCTTAACAACGGAGCGGAAGAGTGAAAACCAGCCCCGACTTCATCCGCCAACTACCCGCCACCGGTGCGATCCAGCGCACGCTGTGGCAGCGCCTGCATATCGACCCTGTGCTGCTCCTGCTGCTCAGTGCTCTCGCCGGCTACGGCCTGTTTGTGTTGTACAGCGCCGCCGACGACCACCTGATCGCGATGGAAAAACAAGGCGGCTTCTTTGTGTTGGGCGTGTGCATCATGATCACCGTCGCCCAAGTTAGTCAGAGCACTTGGCGACTGGTGGCGCCGGTACTGTACGGTCTGGGCGTGCTACTGGTGATCGCCGTTGCATTGTTTGGTGAGATATCCATGGGCGCGCGGCGCTGGTTGGACATCCCAGGCCTGCCACGCTTTCAACCCTCAGAAATGCTCAAAATTGGCCTCCCCGTGATGCTGGCCACCTACTTCCACGAGCGCGGGACACCGCCGCGTTTCAAACATGTGTTCTGGTCTCTGGTGATGATTATGGTGCCAGTGGCATTGATCGTGCGCCAACCAGACCTCGGCACCGGTCTGCTCGTGCTGTCTTCGGGTTTGATGGTGCTGTTTATGGCCGGTATTCACTGGGGATACATCGCCGCAGCGATGGCTGTCGCCGCCGCCGCCGCCCCCATCATGTGGTTTTTTGTGATGCACGATTACCAACACAAACGCGTGCTGATGTTATTTGATCCCGAATCCGACAAACTCGGCGCCGGCTGGAACATCATCCAATCGCAAACCGCCATCGGCTCTGGCGGCTGGGCTGGCAAAGGTTGGCAGCAAGGCACGCAATCGCAACTGAATTTCTTACCAGAAAGCCACACCGACTTCATCATCGCCGTGCTGTCTGAAGAGCTTGGTTATCGCGGCGTGATGGTACTGTTGTTTATCTATCTTCTCATTGTCGCGCGTGGACTGTGGATTAGCTGGCACGCACAGGAAACTTTTGGTCGCCTGCTCGGCAGCACCATCAGCATTACTTTTTTTCTATACGCTTTTGTTAACATGGGAATGGTGGCCGGTTTGTTGCCTATCGTTGGCGTGCCGTTACCCTTGGTGAGCCAAGGCGGTACGGCTATCATCATCCTGATGATCGGCTTTGGTTTATTGATGTCCATCAGCACCGAGAAAAAAAGGCCCGTTTACTGATGAAAACGATACTAGCGCGCATGGTTACACTCTCTCGTTTCTGCACCGTTGTCCTATTCGGCAGCCTACTGGCTGCGAGCAATGTGTACGCCGGTGAATACGAGCAGCGCAGCGATGTGCAGGCGTTTGCCGACGAAATGCAAACGCGCTACAACTTCAAGAAAGAAGATGCGCTGGAAATTTTGTCGCACGCTGAAAAGAAGCAAGCCATATTGGATGCCATTGCGCGTCCTGCAGAAAAAGCCAAGCCGTGGAAAGATTACCGCAAGATTTTTTTGACCGACGCGCGCGTGGATGGCGGCGTCAATTTTTGGTTAGCACATGAGCAAACCCTGCAAGCAGTTTCCAGCAGCCTGCAGGTTGAACCTGAAATGATCGTTGCCATCATCGGCATCGAAACCAGTTACGGCAAAAACACCGGCAGCTATCGCGTCATCGACGCACTGGCCACACTCGCCTTTGACTACCCACCGCGCTCTGCTTTTTTCCGCCAAGAGCTGCAAAACTTTTTGCTGCTGGCACGCGAACAGAAAAAAGATCCGCTCATACTGAAAGGCTCTTATGCCGGCGCCATGGGCTACGGTCAATTCATGCCCTCCAGTTATCGCAACTACGCCGCCGATTTTGACAAAGACGGTTTTGCCGACATCTGGGGCAACACTGCCGATGCCATCGCCAGCGTCGCCAACTATTTCAAAAAACACGGCTGGCAAGCGGGTGAGCCGGTGCTGGCGCGCGCCAACACCATCGCTGGTTTTGATACCAGCCTGCTAGCGACTACTGGCGGCTTCAAGCCCAAGCTATCCTTGCAAGAAATTGCCGAACGCGGCGCATCACCTGTGGTTGGCGGCTTGGGCAATGCACGCAAAGCCGTGCTAATCAGCCAAGAGGGCGACTACGGCACGGAATACTGGTTAGGGTTCGACAACTTCTATACCATCACGCGCTACAACAACAGCAGCATGTACGCCATGGCCGCATTTCAACTGGCCGATGTCATCAAAGCCGAGCACGCATCGCGTAAGAAACAAGCCGCTGCCGCCCTCTAACCGCAATCGCAACAGGCGATCGCACAGCAAGCCCCGCACGCTTACGGAGCCCATCGTGATGAGCAACCTGAACTGGCAACGCCATTTCCCCTGCAACCACACTCCCACTCTGCCTAGACTCCTCGGCGCGGTGCTGGTGTCTATGTCTGTCTTAACGCTTACTGCCTGCACTAGCGGCGGCAGCAGCGGTGGCCGCTACGCGCAAGATCAAGACAGCCTGCCGGATGACGGCCGTATCCTCGACCCAGACAACATCCCCGATGCCGTGCCAAAACTGGAACCGCGCTCCGCCGGTGGCAATAAATCGCCTTACACCGTGCTCGGCGAAACCTATCAAGTGATGCCCCAGAGCAACGGCTACACCGCCACCGGCAAAGTGTCGTGGTATGGCAAAAAATTCCACGGCTACAAAACCTCTAACGGCGAAATCTACGACATGTACAAAATGAGCGCCGCGCACCGCAACCTGCCCATCCCCAGTTATGTGCGCGTCACCAACTTGAGCAATGACCGCACGGCCATCGTGCGCGTAAACGATCGCGGCCCCTTCCACTCCGAACGCATCATGGATCTCTCCTACGCCGCCGCGGTGAAACTCGACATCGTGCGCAGCGGCACCGCCACCGTACGCCTTGAAGCCATAGACCCCAGTAACTACGACTACGCCGCAGGAGAGGCCGCCAGAGATCGCCTTCACAGCACAAAAACAAAATCTGCTGCAGCGTCAGCACGCACAACGAACAGTCACGATTTGCCACAAAAAACACCTACCGCAACCGGCAGCGCTTATCTGCAAGCCGGCGCATTTCGTAATCAAGATTCTGCCTTTGCGCTGCGCGATCAGTTGAAAACCTTGACCGGCCAAGCCGTGAATGTCGACAGCATCGGTGGCTTCTACAAAGTGCGTATTGGGCCTTTAGACCCCGCCGAAATTCGCAACATCAGCGAGCTGTTGATGCAGCGCGATTTACCCAAACCACAGGTGGTTTATTTTTAGATGTACAGATGACACCAAAAACCCCAAGGACAAAAAATGAGTGCTGATCTTCCAAAGTTCAACGACACATTTCTGCCAATTTTAGAAACTCTCAGAAGCGGAGAAATCATCAGCGGAAGAGAACTCTTGCGAAGAGTAGAAGAAAAATACTACTCCAACCTTCCGAAGCACATCCTAGAACAGACAATGAAAAGCGGCGGCAGGCTAATAGAGAACAGAATCGCCTGGGGAAAATCGTATCTAAAAAAAGGAGGGATGGTGCATTTCCCTCAAAGAGGCCTTGTACAAATCACAGAAAAAGGCAAAGCCGCGAGCAGCGAGACCTGCACCCTTGATGCACTACAGCAAAATGTTATTTCATTTTATGAACCAGAGAATTCCTCAAAAGGAAAAATAGGCATTGAAAACTCAGCAAGCCCACAAGACTTAATAGATGCCGGATTTGAAGAAATAGAGAGAAAAGTCAAAGAAGAGTTGCTTGCAAAGTTAAAAGAAATTGACCCTTATACCTTTGAAAGAATCATTCTTATCCTTCTAAATAAAATGGGATACGGAGATTTCATAGAAACCAGCAAATCTGGAGATGGCGGTATTGACGGAATCATCAATGAAGACCAGCTAGGGCTTGAAAAAATATACATACAAGCGAAGCGTTATAACGAAAATAAAGTAAGAGAAACCGACATTCGCAACTTTATTGGGGCGATGAGTGGCGATACGCGAAAAGGAATATTTGTTACAACTTCCAGCTTCGACGACAAAGCAAAAACGAAAGCAAAAGACGCACACCACACCATCATTCTTATTGAAGGCTCGAAACTTGTAGATTTAATGCATAAATTTAATGTGGGCGTTCAAATAAAAGAGCAATACGAAATAAAAGCTCTCGATAACGACTTCTTTGACTCAGAAGAAGTCTAATTCAACTAAACAGACACCCATCTCAACACAAATAGGTATATGTATAGTGTGATTAATCTTATATAGAATTTACCGTCACTACCGACAGCAGACTATCCGGCAGCCTGATATCATTTCCACCACCTAATTTCCACATCATCAACCACCTCCCCATGCACACCTCGACACATTTACACCACGATGTCCTCGTGATCGGCAGCGACACTGCGGGTTTAACGCTCGCGCTAAATCTCGCTGACAAAGGCAGCATTGCCGTCATCAGCAAAGGCCATGTGCAAGATGGCTCCACGCGCTACGCGCAGGGCGGCATTGCGGCGGTGTTGGACAGCAACGATTCTACGGAAGCGCATATCGCCGACACCCTCGTCGCTGGTGCTGGTTTATGCAATGAAGATGCGGTGCGTTTTACCGTGGAAAACGGGCGCGACAGCATTCAATGGTTGATCGATATCGGTGTGGATTTCACGCGCGAACCGGGCGGCACCGAGTTTCACCTCACGCGCGAAGGCGGTCACAGCACACGCCGCATTATTCACAGCGCGGACGCCACTGGGCGCGCCGTATCTAGCACATTAAGTGAACAAGCGCTCGCACAAAAAAATATCGCCGTGTTTGAAAATCATTTGGCGATTGATTTGATCGTGCAAGCCGACGCTGACAGCGGGAAAATGCGCTGCACTGGCGCGTATGTATTTGATAGCGAAAAAAATGAAGTGAAAGTGTTTCATGCGCGCTTTGTGGTGCTCGCCACCGGCGGCGCGAGCAAGGTGTATTTGTACACCAGCAATCCCGATAGCGCATCTGGCGACGGCATTGCGATGGCGTGGCGCGCCGGCTGTCGCGTGGCGAATATGGAATTTAATCAATTCCATCCCACTTGTTTGTTTCACCCAAAAGCCAAATCACTGTTGATGACCGAAGCGCTGCGCGGTGAAGGCGCACATCTCAAATTGCCGTCTGGCGAGCGTTTTATGGCGCGTTTTGATGAGCGCATGGAATTGGCGCCGCGCGATATTGTGGCGCGCGCCATCGATCATGAAATGAAACGCCTCGGCATCGATTTTGTGCTGCTCGATATCAGTCACAAAGCCGCGGATTTTATTCGCGAACATTTTCCCACTGTGTATGAAAACTGTTTGCAATACGGCATTGACATCACAAAAGAAGCTATCCCCGTCGTTCCCGCTGCACATTACACCTGCGGCGGCGTGGTAGTGGACAAACGCGGTCGCACCGACCTCAGCAATTTGTACGCCATCGGTGAAACTTCTTGCACCGGTTTGCACGGCGCCAACCGCATGGCGAGCAATTCGCTGCTGGAATGTTTTGTGTATGCGCGTTCTGCCGCGCACGATATTGCGCAGCGCTGGGAGCAAGTGACTGCGCCGACCACCGCACCGGATTGGGATGCCTCGCGCGTGATTGATTCCGATGAAGCGGTAGTGATTTCTCACAACTGGGACGAGTTGCGCCGCTTCATGTGGGATTACGTCGGCATTGTGCGCAGTTGCAAACGATTGCAGCGCGCACTGAATCGCGTGGAAGTATTGCAGCGCGAAATTTTGGAGTACTACAGCAACTACCGCGTGAGCAGTGATTTTCTCGAACTGCGCAATCTCGCCATCGTTGCCAAATTGATTATTCGCTCGGCGATGTCGCGCCGTGAAAGTCGCGGCCTGCACTACAACATCGATTACCCGACTACCAGCCCCATCGCACGCGATACCATTTTAGTGCCGACCAATTTTGCCGGCCAAGATGTGCGGCTCGATTAAACCGGCATCATTCACTGACTGTTTTTAATGATTTGCAGAATACGCACCAGATCAGGATTTTCTGGTGCAGAGTGACCTAAACGCCACGCCAGCAAATCTTGGTCTTCCGCCTCTAGCAGTTTCACATACGCGTCTTGATCCGCTTCCGGCAACGCTTGGAAATGTTTGTCGGCAAACGGCACCAGTGCCAAATCTAACTCCAGCATCCCACGCCTGCTGTGCCAACGCACGCGCTGAAAATTATGTTTTTCTGACATTGCGGCACGCCTCTGAAAGTTCTTTAATGTCGCCATTATACCTTTCGGATTTTGTCACATGCGTCAGTTTGCCGCTTTATCAGATGCCACCGTTGTCAGTACGCTGGATGACAGCCTCGGGCTTCTCGCCATCAACGGCATCGACAGCGCGAAATTTCTGCAAGGACAAATCACCTGCAATCTGCAAGACATTACACCACAACAATCGCGCCTCGGCGCGCACTGCACCCACAAAGGCCGCATGGTGGCGAGCTTCCGCCTGCTACAAAACGCCGAACACAGTTATTTATTTGTACTGCCAAAAACAACACTGGCAGCACTGCAAAAATCACTCGCTAAATACATCGTATTTTCCAAAGCAAAACTCAGTGACGCATCCGGCGACTATGTGTTGCGCGGCATCAGCGGCACACAAGCACAACAGCGCGTAGCGGAAGTGTTTGGCGCCGCGCCCAACGCATCGAACGCTCAACACAGCAACGAAAATGGCAGTGTGATTTGCATCAACGCACAAACGCCGCGCTATCTCTGCGTCATACCACAAGCATCGGCTGCTGCAGTGGACAGCGCGCTGTCTGCCTCTGCACAAATTGCCGACAGCCACTACTGGCACTGGTTAGATATTCGCGACGGCATCGGCTCTGTGCATGCTGAGACAACCGAAGAATTTATTCCGCAAATGCTGAACCTGCAATTACAAGAAGGCATCAGTTTCACGAAAGGCTGCTACACCGGACAAGAAATTGTGGCGCGCATGCAGTATCGCGGTATTTTGAAAAAAGCGATGTATCGTATTAGCGGCAGTGGCACAGCGCCATTACCCAATACAGCTGTTTTCCAAGAAAATAACACGCAAGCAGTGGGACATATTGTCAACGCAGAAAATATCGACGAAAAAAACTGGGAAGCATTAGCCGTCATCAATCACGACGCGATAGAGCACGCCTTGCATCTTGAAAACACATCGGGCATTACTGTTCTGACACTACCTTACACACTGTAGGAGAGACATCATGGCGACTGTTGGCTTGATCGGCTTAGGACGCATGGGCGGCAATATGGCGCGCCGCTGGCAACAACACGGCGTCAATGTGATCGCTTTTAATCGCAATCACGATGTAACGAAATCTTTGGCCACAGAATGCGGGCTTGTCGCTGCTACTTCTATCGAACAATTGGTACAGCAATTACCTGCGCCGCGCGTGGTGTGGTTGATGTTGCCCGCAGGCGCTGTCACGCAACAACATATCGACGCGGTATTGCCACTGTTATCCGCCGGCGATGTGTTGGTGGATGGCGCCAATTCTTATTTCAAAGACTCCTTAGCGCGCGCTGAAAAAATTCATCAAAACACCAGCGTGCAGTATGTGGACGCCGGCGTTTCCGGCGGCATCTGGGGCTTGCAGAACGGTTACTGCATCATGGCCGGTGGCAGCGCAGCAGCGATAAAAACCATCACACCCTTGTTGCAAACTTTAGCACCAGCCGCCGATCGCGGCTGGTTGCATACAGGGCCAACAGGCAGCGGCCATTTCACCAAAATGGTTCACAACGGCATTGAGTACGGCATGATGCAAGCGCTCTCGGAAGGCTTTTCATTATTGAAAGCGCGCGAAGATTTTCAACTCGACCTCGCCGCGATTGCTGAATTGTGGCGACACAGCAGCGTGGTGCGCAGTTGGCTGCTCGATTTGTGCGGCGATTTTTTACAGCAGGATCAACAACTCGACAATATTGCGCCATTCGTTGCCGACTCCGGTGAAGGCCGATGGACCGCACTCGAAGCCATTGAACAAGGTATTCCCGCACCCGTGATGAGCCTCGCTCTAATGATGCGTTTTGCCAGCCAAGGCAAAAATGATTTTAGCGACAAAATGCTCGCCAAAATGCGCGAGGGGTTTGGTGGACATAAAGTTGAGCATGAAAAGAAATAATTGCCACAAACACCACTAACGCCACCCATCTAAAAACAACAACTGTGCCGCCACGGCTGGATCATCCGCATCCGTCACCGCATACAAGCGCTGCATATCTTGCGCTAGAGCGATGCCTTCGATTTTGCATGTGCCAGACACGCGCTGATAACGCAATACATCTCCTTGCAGGGAAACTTCGCCGATGATGGCGCCGAGGCAGGCACCGTCGTTGTAGCTGTCATCGGTCGCTTCCGCCACCGCAGAAAATAAAATATTGCCGTTGGGCAAACACAGACCATCCGTAAACGCGCAGGGAATGCCATCTATCACAGGCAGCGCCACGGGAATCATTTTTACATCACTCGACGCAGGAAATGTTTTTGTATTGGTGATGACCAATGCACTGGTTTGTTGTCGATTGCCGCGCTGCAACAACACCAACTGCTCACCGCAAATTACCGCGCCTTCGATATTGCAATCTGCCAGCGCCAAGGCCGTATACAGCGGCGCCAAATTCAAAGTAATGACTGTATTCGACAACTCACCCTGTTCATCAAACGGCAGCAACACAGCCTGCTGGCGCTGTGCCGTTGAACCCGAACCCAAGACCAACAAAGCGCCGAAAGGGTAATCACTGCATGCAGGCCACAACAACAGAGTTTCGAAATCTGGCTTTGCTGCTTTGCGCGCTTTTTTCTCAGCGGGCAATTCACCAGCTAGCAAACGCAGCGGCTGAAAATAATCTGCATCATCCAAACGAAATACACCAAGATGCAGCGCGTCATCCGCCACCACATAAAAATACTGCCCCTGTATCACCAAACCACTCGCCGCACTGAGCGGCAAGCTGCGAATGACTTGTGCGGTAATCAATCGTCACACCTCTCTTTTTTTACGTTCAGCACTGCCCGCTTCTGCGAGTAGAATACAGGCTCCATCACCCCAACGGATGACGCCATGCGCGATTTCTGGATAGCACCCTCCATACTCTCGGCCGATTTTGCACGCCTCGGCGAGGAAGTCGACAAAGTGTTAGTCGCTGGTGCCGATGTGGTGCATTTTGATGTGATGGACAACCACTATGTGCCCAACCTCACCATCGGGCCGATGGTGTGCAAAGCGCTGCGCAAGTACGGCGTGACGGCACCCATCGATGTGCATTTGATGGTGAAACCGGTGGATCGCATCATCGGCGATTTTATTGAGGCCGGTGCGAGCTACATCACTTTCCACCCCGAAGCTTCCGAACACATCGACCGCTCCCTGCAACTCATCCACAGCGGTGGCTGCAAAGCCGGTTTGGTGTTGAACCCTGCCACCTCTCCCGACTGCTTGAAATATGTGATGGATAAACTCGACATGATTTTGCTGATGTCAGTTAACCCTGGCTTCGGCGGGCAATCCTTTATTCCTTCCACTCTCGACAAATTACGCACCGTGCGCACACTGATTGATACCAGCGGCTACAACATCCGCTTGGAAGTGGATGGCGGTGTAAGTGAAAAAAATATCGCTGAAATTGCACAAGCGGGCGCGGATACATTTGTCGCCGGCTCCGCGATTTTTAACAAACCCGACTACAAAGCTGTGATCGATGCCATGCGCGCTGCGCTCGCTGATGCATAAATAAAAAAGGAAACGCCGCCATGACCAAGAACATTCAACCCTACAGCGAACGCCAAGAAAAATTTGGCAGTTGGTTGATACGCAACATCGGCAAATGGCAAGTGGCGGTGTATCGCGCCACCGGCGGTCGCGTGTGGAATCGCTTTCTCGGTGCGCCGGTTGCCATCCTCACCAGCACAGGACATAAATCGGGTGAGATTCGCCGCACGCCTTTATTGTTTTTAGAGCAAGGGGAAACAGTGGTGATTGCAGCATCCAAAGGTGGCATGTCAAAACCACCGGTGTGGATGCTCAACTTACAGAAAAAACCTGCCTGCGAAATTCAAATTGGCGCGGTGAATCGACCAATGTGTGCTCGCATTGCCAGCACCGAAGAAGAAAAAGTCTTGTGGCCAAAACTGACAGCCATCTACGCAGACTTTGATGAATATCGCGCGCGTACAGAAGGCGTGCGTCACATTCCGCTGTTTGTGTTAGAGCCGCGCTAGCTTACGGCGCAAGCACCAAGCGACACATTTCGCCTCGCCCATCCTCACCCCACCACTGCAAAGCATCTGGATTAACTGACGCAGGCAGATGCACAAACAAACGGCGCTGCGCTAATGGCAGCCATTGCACAGGCAACAACAGAGGCCAATCTCGCCAACGCACCGCACGCAAGGGCATGCTCCAGCCAGAAACATGCGTCGCCGCCACAAAAGCTGTGCCGTAATAGCGCACGGCGTTATTACCCTCCGTTAAATAAATCTTTTTAATTCGAGCAGCGCCATCGGTTTCTTGCAGAATGTAATCAACAAACGCTTTCTTGCTGACAGGTGTTTTGCGTTCAAGACGAGCATTACAAATCACATCTGTAGGAACCACGGATTGCTTAAGCTGGTAGTAAATATCCATATTTTGCTCACGCAAATACGCATGACTATTCTCTAAGGTTGCTGGCAAGCCCTGCAGTGCATCTTCACGCAAGCCAGCGAGATGGCGAAAATTGCCATTCAAGGCCACCACTTTGGCCAACTCCATTTTGTTGGAATAATCGCCCAGTACAGCCCACGCCGCTATGCTGGCAGACAACACGCCGCCCACTACAAAAACCACAATTCCATTAGAAAAAATATTTCTGATTTGCAGCAGCTTTAATGCCGAGAAAAACCACAGCGGCGCGATATACACATAGTAGCGCGAGACATCCGCATCCAAGCCCATCCACTGATAGCGACCGATAGCAATAATGCAGGCGATACCAAAAAATAAAATCACTATATGATCGGATAAGTTTCCCACTCGCAAAACCCAGCAGCGCCATACGCTGTGCGCCACAGACAGCAGCATCAGCACACCCAGCCAGCGGCAATCACCCCAGGCGCTGAACGGGAACGCCAAATATTGCAGCAACAAATTCGGCGCTTGCCAAAAAAACGGATTAGGCTGTTGCAACAAAGCGCTGTTGTTTTTCTCTGGCATGAGCAAGCACGCCATCAGCAATACAAACACGGCATAACCCACTACCACTGCAATGGGCAGCTTTTTGCCTTCTCGCCATTGCACGAGTAACAACAAAGAAAAACCGGCAATGGCAGCAATACCGGAACCACAAGAAAACGCCGACAAAAATAGCAACATACAGGGCAACCACACACGGCGTGGAGTTTGCCAATACAAAAGATACGCCAACAATGCAAACAACACAGCCAAATAATGCTGTATCAACACTTCCCAATTGATCACATAAGTTTGCAGCGGATTAAAAAACAGCAGTAGCGCCAATACTGTGCAGGCTACAGGCCGCTGGAAATCGCGCAGCGCAATGCGCCACATGCACCAAGTGCAAGCAAATGACACCAAAAAAGATGCGGCGCGAATAAAGCGGCCGGATGCACCAAACCAGGAAAAATCGATCCAAAAACCTAATTTGGGAACGGCGAGAATATGCACCAATGCGTATTTGCGCAGCAGCTCTTGTGCGATTTCTACTGCACTCAATGCACCGAGCTGACGAAACGCAGGCAGCGTGTCCCACATTTCACCGAAGATGCCATCGCTGTGCGCTAACCACTGCCAATAAACCGCCAGCGCCAACCAAAAGACAGCAAAAACTTTTAACCCAGCGGGCAAGTTGCGCAGAAACATCCCTGTCTCACTGCGCAGCATCTTGTCTTAGGCTCGAATGTTGGCCGTCATAAACTGCTGCACAGCCTGCAAATCTTTGGGCAACACCGTGCAGCGTTCTTCACGCGCGAATAAATCACTCATGTGCGCGGGCAGCGGCGGATCTTGCGAATAACCCGCTTTGCGCACGGCTTCTGGAAATTTGGCGGGATGCGCGGTAGCCAAGGTAATCACGGGTAAATCTTTTGATGCGCGACACTGACGCGCAGCTTCTACACCGATTGCGGAATGTGGGTCGAGCAGGTACTCGCTCTCTGCCAATACCTGTGCAATGGTGTTACAAGTTTGCTCGTCGTCCACGGCCAAGCTGGCAAACAATGCGCGCGCTTGCGCAAAACGCGCGGCAGCAATCGACACCGCGCCGCTTTTGAAATCTTCCATCAATTTAGCAATCGCCGCGCCGTCGCGCTCGTGCAATTCAAACAACATGCGCTCGAAGTTGCTGGAGATCATGATGTCCATGCTGGGCGACAGCGTGTGCGCCAATTCTGTTTTTTCTAAACGATTGCCGCTCATAAAGCGGTGCAAAATATCGTTGCGGTTGGTAGCAATGATTAATTGCGCAATTGGCAAACCCATGCGCTTGGCCACATAGCCGGCAAAAATATCGCCAAAGTTGCCGGTTGGCACAGAAAACTGCATGGCGCGCTGCGGCGCACCCAACTGCACAGCCGCGTAAAAGTAGTACACCACTTGCGCCATGATGCGCGCCCAGTTGATGGAATTCACCGCCACCAGCGGTTTGCCTTTTAAAAACGATTGATCAGCAAAAGAATCTTTCACCATCTGCTGACAATCATCAAAATTGCCTTGCACGGCGATATTGTGAATATTCGGCGCAAGCACAGTCGTCATCTGTTTGCGCTGCACATCTGACACACGCTGATGCGGATGCAAAATAAAAATGTCGATATTTTCGCAGCGGCGGCAGCCTTCAATGGCGGCCGATCCAGTATCACCCGACGTGGCGCCCATAATCACCACGCGCTCTTGGCGCTTGGCTAACACGGCATCTAATAAACGGCCGAGCAGTTGCAGCGCCACATCTTTGAACGCCAGCGTAGGGCCGTGAAACAACTCCAACACCCACTCATTGCTACCGAGTTGCACCAGCGGAGTGACGGCGGGATGGCGAAAGGTGGTGTAGGTTTCGCGAATAATGTTTTCTAACTCTGCTTGTGGAATGCAGCCCGCTACAAACGGCGAAATCACTTTGATCGCCACTTCGCTGTACGGCAAGCCAGACCACGAAGCGATCTCTTGTGCAGAAAATTGCGGATAGGTTTCCGGCACATACAGGCCGCCGTCAGAGGCCAAGCCGGTCAACAACACTTGTTCAAAATTGAGCGCAGGGGCTTTACCGCGTGTACTGATGTATTTCATTGCATTTTTTCCAATCAAGTGCCTAGCGCTTCAACGCGCAATTTAATTGCTGGTGCCACCACAAAATCTTTTTGCGCGAGATCCGCCATCACGCCGTCGATAGCAGATTCTTGCACCACATTAGTAATCAACACGATGCTCACTTGCGCGCTGCCGCGTTGCGGTTCTTTTTGAATAATCGCCTCGATGCTCACGCCGACATTGCTGAGCAATTGCGTCACCGCCGACATCACACCCGGTTTATCGGTCACCACTAAACGCAAGTAATACGCCGAGTGAATTTGCGTGATCGGTAAAATTTCGCGCGTACGAATTGCCGCTGGCACAAAGCCCATGTACGGCACGGGCAAGTGGTGTTCGTATTTGGTTTTGTCGTGCGACACGGCGCGCGCCACATCCACAATATCCGCAATCACGGCGGAAGCCGTTGGCTCACTGCCCGCGCCGGCACCGCTGTACAGCGTAGGCCCTACGGCATCGCCCATCACCATCACCGCATTTTTTGCGCCATCGACTTTGGCGAGCAAACTGTCACTCGGCACCAGCGTGGGGTTCACGCGCAACTCCACACCGGCTGCACTTTCGCGCGCAATGCCTAAATGTTTAATGCAATAACCCAACTCGGCGGCGTAGCGAATATCTTCTTGCGTGATAGTGGTAATGCCTTCGGTATAAATTTTT
Organism: Cellvibrionales bacterium; assembly: GCA_016713115.1. Taxonomy (NCBI): domain Bacteria; kingdom Pseudomonadati; phylum Pseudomonadota; class Gammaproteobacteria; order Cellvibrionales; species Cellvibrionales bacterium. The sequence goes on from JADJPU010000001.1 coordinate 430,058, forward strand.
TTAATTTCTAGCGGCATACCGAAAGCAATGGAAGCCAGAATCACCAATTTGTGCGCCGCGTCGATGCCTTCCACATCAAAAGTGGGATCCGCTTCGGCGTAACCCAAACGCTGCGCTTCTTTCAGCACATCGGCAAAGGCACTGCCTTTTTGACTCATTTCGGTGAGGATGAAATTGGTGGTGCCGTTGATAATGCCCGCCACCCATTCGATGCGGTTCGCAACCAAACCATCGCGCAGGGCTTTGATGATGGGAATGCCGCCAGCCACCGCCGCTTCATACGCCACCGCCACTTGTTTTTTGGCAGCGGCGGCAAAAATTTCTGCACCGTGATGTGCAATTAAAGCTTTGTTAGCCGTGACAACATGCTTGTCGTTTTCGATGGCTTTCAGCACCAAGTCACGCGCTGCATCCGTGCCGCCGATCAACTCGACCACGATGTCCACTGCTGGGTCTTCCAACACCGCAAAAATATCGCGGCTCAAAGTGACATCGGATGTATCGCAATCTTCGCGATCGCGGCGCGCACCCACATGCACAATTTTCACATCGCAACCGGCGCGCGCGTTGATCAAAGCCGCATTGCGCGCCATCACATTAAAAACACCACTACCAACCGTTCCTAGGCCGCACAGACCCACAGTGACTTTTTTCACGACAAACCCTCTCAAACAAGCCGCGCATTGTAGCGCAGGCTCGGAGAGTGGACGGCAAAACCTCCCCTGATAAGGGGAGGTGGTTCGCGTAGCGAATCGGAGGGGTTTAACCCCCTCCCTGCTGCGCAGGACTCCCCCTTGTCAGGGGGAGAAATACCGCCTTGGCACAACATTGTAGGGGCGCATTGCATGCGCCCTGATATACGCCGATTCAAAGAGACTCGTGGATTTAAACAGGGGCGCGTTGCACGCGCCCCTACGGGTTACAACTCCGTGGCGTTAAGGATGGTGACGCCGCCTGCATTTTTTTGCACTTTGGCTTTGCCGTCGATGGTGACCGTGACATCTTTGCCTGGAATGCCAATGAGGATGTCTGCTTTGCCATCGGCATTGATGTCGCCAGCGCTGATGCTGGTGCCGAAGGCATCGCCTTTGGCTGTGCCGTACTGCGTGGAAAGGGTGCTGCCATTGATGCCATTCAGCACAAGGACACTACCAGTGTCCTTGGTAATTTTGGGTATAGTCGGGCTGTCACCTTTCGGGGCACCTATGATGAAGTCAGTGGTTCCGTCACCGTTCACATCGGTCAACGCCACTGCAGAACCTAGTTTGGCACCAGCCTCACTACCAATACGCATCAGACTGAGCTGGTCGCTTGACGATAGTCGGTATATGGCTCCAGCATCTTTAACCTTGTTATTGTCAGCACCGGGCGCACCAATCAGCACAACATTGTCGGCATAGTGCGTACCAACCGCCAGAGCGCTGCCAAAACCATCTTTGGCAAAATTGCCGTACTGAGTGCTCAGAGAGAATGGCTGACCAAAACCATAAATAACAGTGCTTCCGGTGTTCTTGCCACTTTCGTCTCTGTCGTTAGGTGCACCAACAACCACTTCTGCACCAGGCAAATTATCAAAATTACCAGCAGCTACAGCCGCCCCCGCATGAGCTTTGGCTACCTTACCGCAGTCCCCCATGATAGGCATGGAATGCAAAGCAGCACCGGAATACACCGCCACGCAGCCCGCTTGCTTTAACGGCTTCGCAACTTGGGTGTTTGTGGCATAGGGGGCTCCAACAACAACATCCGCCTGTCCATCATTATCTACATCACCCAGCGCCAGCGAAGCACCAAACATCGCCTTGGCAGCAAATATATCGTTGTTTAAAGAATCAACCAGCGGCGTACCACTAGCCTTACCGTAAATAATATAAACAACACCAATGGCTTTTCTGCCATCTTGCGCATCACCTAGTGGTGCGCCAACTACCACATCAGCAAGACCATCTTTGTTGATATCTGCATTACCTGCTACCGCCGAACCTAACGCACCGTTGACCGTAATGCCGTCTTGAGAGTACAACGGGCTACCATCATTGCCAGAAATAATCTCTACCTTGCCCGCATTTTTGATGGCCTTGATGGGAGGTGATGGAGGCACGTCATAACCCGGCATGCCCACCACATAATCACCAAAACCATCGCCATTGAAATCACCAGCAAAAACGACTGATGCACCGGTTTTGTCGGTTTTTGTATTGCCATTGAAAATATTCAGGTTTTCGCCATCGGCAGGTAAAGGGTCACAGGCGTTGCCAAAGTGATCGCCATCGCCATCAGCTTGGTCTGGATTAGCCGTGTGAGGGCAGTTATCGGCCTGCCGTGTAAACGCTAAACTGCTAGGTATATCACTGTTTATTTTGTCTACACCGCCCCAGCAATGCACACCCATATCATCTCGTGCGCAGGTGGCGTTATTCGCTGGAGAGTTTTGACCGGAAGTACTCACAGCCACGGGATTCATTAATACAGGTACAGTTGTCTGCCCGCCATCATTATTACCCCAGCAATGCACACCGTTATCATCAACGGCACAGGTGTGCTCGAAGCCAGCACTCACCGCTATAGGGTGGGACAACGCAGGCACCATGGATTGACCATACTCAACACCTGAACCTGTATTGGTGGTACCGGCACCCCAACAGTGCACCCCTGTATCATCCAACGCACAAGCGTGGTAACCGCCCATACTCACCGCCACTGGGTTCGTCAACGATGGCACTGTCTGGCTTTGGAAATTGTTTCCCCAGCACTGCACGCCGTTGTCATCCAACGCACAGGTGCTAAACATGCCAGTACTCACTTGGGTTGGATGCACCAGTGGCGGCACGGTGGTTTGTCCATTGGAATTATTTCCCCAGCACTGCAAGCCATTATCGTCTATTGCACAGGTATGAGTTCCACCGGCACTCACCGCTGTGGGGTTACTTAACGCGGGCACAGTTGTTTGACCACTACTGTTAGACCCCCAGCAATGCACACCCGCATCATCCAGCGCGCAGGTATGCGAATCGCCTGCACTCACTGCGGTAGGGTTAGCCAGAACCGGCACTGATGTCTGACCGGCATTGTTGTAACCCCAACAGTGCACCCCATTGTCATCCAACACACAGGCATGAATGCCGCCCACACTGAGTTGCGACGGCATAGGGGTGTCAGCCACACCATCACCGTCAGTATCCACTGCCCAGAGAGTGCTGCTGCCCAACAGCAAAAGGACAACAAGTAAGGATTGAAAAAATGGTGCGCGCCCTGTTGTTAGCATGATGATTTCCTTGGTTTGTTTTGAACTGTGCGTTGATATTATCGCGCCACTGGCCGCTTGGCGAGTTTGCGTTGCAAGGTGCGGCGGTGCATGCCCAGTGCCCGCGCGGTGGCGGAAATATTCTGCTCGTGCTCGGCCAACACGCGCTGGATGTGCTCCCATTCCAATCTGTCCACCGAGAGCGGGTTCTCGGCCACGACCACCTCCTCGCTGGCGGTGGGGTGCAGCAGGGCGTGGAGAATGCTGTCGGTATCGGCCGGTTTGCACAGGTAGTTGACGGCACCGAGCTTCACCGCCTGCACGGCGGTTTGGATGCTGGCGTAGCCTGTGAGTATCAAAATCTGCATATCTGTATTGGCGGCGAGCAGCACGGGAATGAGCGGCAGGCTGGATTCCTGCGCCAGTTTCAAATCCAGAATCGCGTGCGAAAACCGCTGCTGCGTAAGGCAAGTGCGCGCTGCCGCTGCATCCAGCGCCCACTGCACGCGATGCCCGCGCCGCAGCAGGGAGCGTTGCAGCACACTGGCGAATACTTCGTCATCCTCCACCAGCAGAATATCTAGCGCGCTGTTCATGCCAGCTCAGCACCGTGCAGGGGCAACTCGATGCGCGTTAAGGTGCCACCGCCCGCGCGCGGCTCTAGCGAGAGCCTGCCGCCAGCGCGCTCCAAACTGGCGTGAGACAGCAACAACCCCAGCCCCATGCCCTTCTCGCTGGTTTTCACTTGCGCGTGCTTGCGCAGTACATGCTGTTCGATGCCGGGGCCGTCGTCTTCAATATTGATTTGCAGCGTCTGCACATCCCATTGCATGCGCACCCACAAATGGCTGCCAGCATCGGCGGCATTGTTCAGCACATTGATAACGGCCTGCTCCACCACCAGCGGCCACGCCACTGTGCAAGGCGCGCCCGCCTGCACCACAAACTTGGCCTGCGCCTCTGGGCGCAACACCTGCCAGTGGCCGATCAAACGCTGCACCCACTCGGCCAGCGGCTGGCTGCGCTCGCCGCCCTGTTGGTGCGCGCGCGCGGTATCTGCCAACTGGCGCAAGGACTGCTGGCAGCGCGCCACTTGGCTCGCCATCAACTGCAAATCGGCCTGCAACTCCGCGCCTTTATTGTGTTCACGCTGCAAATCACCGAGCAACACGGCGAGGCTAGACAGCGGCGTGCCCATTTCATGCGCGGTGCTGGCGGCCAGCGTGGCCACGGTGAGAATGTTTTCATCCATCAACTGCTGTTCGCGCAAGCGATTGATGGCCTCGCGCTGACGGCGCACGGTGGCGGCAATGGACGTAACAAAGTAAGTGATTAGCGCCGCGCTGATGCCCACATTGAGCCACATGCCCGCCACATGCCAGCTCATGCTACGCGAGCCGTGCATCGCGTGGTGCGACATATCCATAGGCGACAGCACGGGCAGCGGCCAGTAGTAAAACATCAGCAGGCCTGAGGCCAGCAGGCAAAACGCCGTGAGCAAGGCGGTGTAAGTGCGCGACAAACAGGCCGCCGCTAAAGCAATCGGCACCAAGTAGTAAGACACGAAGGGGTTGGTAGCGCCGCCTGCCACATACAACAGCCCCGTCAGCACAAAACAATCCAACAACAACTGGAATAAAAACTCGCGCTCATCCGGCGCACGGCTTTGGCGGCGAAACCATTGCAGACGGTAATGCCCCAGCAACAGCATCAACAGCGCCACCGATAACAAACCCAGCAGCGCGTAAAACTGCGCGGCGCTGAGCCACTGCCGCCCCAGCAACAGCGTGAGTAATTGCACCAGCCACACCCAAGCGCGCAGCACTTGCAGCTGCTGCAAATAATCACTGGTATCCGGTGCAGGTGAGTGGGCGCTGGCGCTCATGTGGGCAATACAAGGGAGGGAGAAGCATTCCCAACAGCTCTCGGTTGGGAATGCGCTGTGTTACAGCATCAATCAACGATGTGCTTTGACTTTTTCTTTGTGGCGAATCAACTGGCGATCCAGCTTGCCGACCAGATCGTCGATGGCGGCGTACATGTCTTCCGCTACCGCATCGGCAAATAAATCTGCGCCGCTCAGAAACACGCGCGCATCGGCTTTTTGTATCAATTTATCAACAGTAAGCGTGACATCTGCACGGGTGATTTTGTCGTGATGACGATCCAACTTCTCCAATTTGCTGGTTACATAGTCTTTGAGAGGAAGAGTGACTTCAACATGGTGCCCACTGATATTCAACTGCATAAAACGCTCCTCGGGTTTCCTGTGTGTTGCACCTCCACTGTACGACAGGAAAAAAAACAGTCAACCCAAAAAACGCTTTTAATGCTCACGCGTAGCGCGGAAGCAAAGATCAGGCCAGCGTTCCTCGGTTAAAGCCAAATTCACTCGCGTGGGCGCGAGATAGGTGAGATGATCGCCGCCATCTAAAGCTAGGTTTTCATTCGTTTTAGAGCGGAACTCTTCCAGTTTTTTCGGGTCTTTGGCCGACAACCAACGCGCCGTGTAGATATTGATATTTTCGTACAAGCACTCCACTTTGTACTCGTCTTTCAGGCGGTAGGCGACCACTTCAAACTGCAGCACACCCACCGCGCCCACGATTAAATCGTTGTTATTCAACGGCATAAACACTTGCACCGAACCCTCTTCCGAGAGCTGGCGCAAACCCTTCTGCAACTGCTTGGCTTTCAGCGGGTCTTTCAAGCGAATGCGGCGAAACAATTCCGGCGCAAAATGCGGAATACCCGTGAAACGCAGGTTTTCACCGCTGGTAAAGGTGTCGCCAATCTGGATGGTACCGTGGTTGTGCAAGCCGATGATGTCGCCCGCCAGTGCCTCTTCCACCAGTACGCGCTCGCCGGCCATAAAGGTCACCGCATCGGCAATACGAATATCTTTGCCGATACGCACATGCTGCATTTTCATGCCCTGCGTGTAACTGCCGGAACAGATGCGCATAAACGCGATGCGGTCGCGGTGTTTCGGATCCATATTCGCTTGGATTTTGAACACAAAACCCGAAAACTTTTCTTCGTGCGGATCAATCACCCGCGTTTCAGTAGCGCGCGCTTGCGGTGCTGGCGCCCACTCTACAAAACCATCCAACATTTCGCGCACGCCGAAGTTACCTAACGCCGTACCAAAAAAAGCTGGCGTTAATACACCCGCTAAATATTCTTCCAGATCAAATGGATGCGCCGCGCCGCGCACCAATTCAATTTCTGCGCGCACATCGTCAGCATAAGGGCCGAGCAGTTTAGAAAACTCTTCGCTGTCGATGCCTTGAATTTGCACATCATCTTGAATGGTGTGACCAAAACCCTGCTGAAACACATGCACGGTATCGGTGTACAAGTTGTACACACCTTTAAATTCTTTGCCCATGCCCAGCGGCCAATTGATAGGCGCGACTTTGATATGCAGGATGCTTTCAATTTCATCCAACACTTCCATCGGGTCGCGAATATCGCGATCCATTTTGTTGACGAAAGTGAGGATAGGCGTATCGCGCAAACGACACACATCCATCAATTTAATGGTGCGATCTTCCACGCCCTTCGCGCCATCTATCACCATCAACACCGAATCTACCGCCGTTAAAGTGCGGTAAGTGTCTTCAGAAAAATCTTCGTGCCCTGGCGTATCCAACAAGTTGACGGTTTTGCCTTTGTAAGGAAATTGCATCACCGACGAAGTCACGGAAATGCCGCGCTCTTGCTCCATCGTCATCCAGTCGGAGGTGGCGTGGCGATCGCCTTTTTTACCCTTTACCGAACCGGCAATTTGTATCGCCTGCCCGAACAGCAACAATTTTTCCGTAATGGTGGTTTTACCCGCATCTGGGTGCGAAATAATTGCAAAGGTGCGGCGCAGGTTGATGTCGTCTTGCAGGCTCATGGCGGGATGGGATAGCAGCTAATAAGAAGGGAGGCATTATAGTCGCGGCTAAGAGCCGCTCCTACACATACAACGCTGACTCTCTTGTAGGAGCGCCACCTTGGCGCGATCTCCACACATTCAACGCCGACTCTCTTGTAGGAGCGCCACCTTGGCGCGATCAAACGGCTGGCTGGCGGCGCAGCGGCGCAGAGCCGTCGCGTGGCGAACTCGCCGCAGCAGCGGGCTTAGACTTTGCTGCATTGGGCTTTTTAGCCGCAGTCTTTTTCGCGCTGCTCGCTTTCTTGTCAGTAGATTTTTTCTCAGCCGTTTTTTTATCGGTTTTTTTCTTTTTACTGCCCGCTGCTTTACCAGACGCTTTGAGTTTTTTGGTCCGAGAAAACTGCCTTTGATTTCTTTGATAATGCGCCGCTCGAACTGTTGCTTGAGATAGCGCTCGATACTCGCCATCAAATTCCATTCCTGCGCAGTGATGAGTGAAATCACCAAACCCGCATTGCCTGCGCGCCCCGTGCGTCCAGCGCGATGCACATAATCATCACCCTTGCGCGGCATATCAAAATTAATTACCAAATCCATGCCTTCAATATCCAAACCGCGCGCGGCCACATCGGTGGCGATCAACACATTGATATGACCTTGATTGAGACGCGACACGGCCTGTTTTCTGTCTTTGTGATCTTTTTCGCCGTGCAACACATACACCTTGGCATGACTGCTACCGGCTTTGTGCGCTGCAATCAGCACACTGCCCAAGCGATCGGCCTGCGTGCGCGTATTGGTAAACACAATCGCTTTTTCATAAGTTTCATTCGCCAACAACCACAGCACCATTTTTTCTTTGTGCTTGGCGTCATCCGCAGGAACAATTTGCTGCACGGTGGCGCTGTTCATCTGGCTCACCGGATTCAAACGCAGCACTTGCGGCTCGCGCATCACGCTGGCAGCCAATTCAAATAAGGCACTGTTGCTGGTGGCAGAAAACAGCAGCGTCTGCCGCTCTGTGTGGCAGGCATGCACCAACTGCATCACATCTTCGCTAAAGCCCATGTCCAGCATGCGATCGGCTTCATCCAACACCAACACCTCCAAATCTTGCAGCTCCAAATTTTTGGCATTGAGCTGCTCTAACAAACGCCCAGGCGTGCCGATCACGATGTCGGGGTTTTTGCGCAGCGCCGCCATTTGTTTTTTGAAATCTTCACCGCCGGTAATCAAGGCCGCCTTAATAAAGGTGAACTGCGCCAGCAACTCCACTTGTTTTAAAGTTTGCTGCGCCAACTCGCGCGTGCGCAGCAAAATCAAAGCGCGCGTGGCGGTGCGCGGCTTCGCGTCTTGCAGCAGGCGATGCAGAACCGGCAGCACAAAGGCAGCGGTTTTGCCGCTACCGGTTTGCGCAATCACGCGCAAATCTTCCCCCTGCACGGCCAGCGGCACGGCTTCTTTTTGCACCGGTGTCGGCTCGGAAAAACCCAAAGTTTCCAGCGCTTTCAACAAGCGTTCGTGCAATAACAATTCAGCAAACATATAAAACTCGCAAAAAAATATTTAAGAAATAAAAAATTACAGGCGGCGATGTTGCAGCGCAGGCAAGCTGGCGCGCACGGCTGCCAAACGCGCGGTATCCAACACACCGCTCACCACGCCCTCGCCTGCCGGTAAAACAGATAACACTTCGCCCCACGGATCAATCAGCATACTGTGACCCCAAGTGCGGCGACCATTGCGATGCACGCCACCCTGCGCCGCCGCCAACACATAGCACTGGTTTTCAATAGCGCGCGCACGCAGCAACACTTCCCAGTGTGCCTGCCCTGTGGTGTCTGTAAATGCAGACGGCACCACAATCAGCGCGCAATCACCCAACGCGCGGTACAACTCAGGAAAGCGCAAGTCATAACACACGGACAAACCCACGCGACCAAACGGAGCAGCAAAATAACCGACGCGATCACCGTGCAAAATGGTGCGCGATTCGTCATAACTCTCGCTGCCTTTTTGAAAGCCGAACAAATGCATTTTGTCGTAACGCGCCACGCACGCGCCCTGCGGATCAAACACCAGTGTGGTATTCAACACCTTGCTCGCCTCTGGCGATTGCAAAGGAATCGTGCCGCCGATCAAGCAAATGCCATGCTGCTTTGCCAATTCACGCAGGCAGTTTTGCATCGCGCCTTCACCAAATTGTTCCGCCTGCGCCAATTTATCTTTTTCGTGCATGCCGATGATGGCCCAGTACTCCGGCAGCAACGCCAGCTCCGCGCCAGCGGCAACCGCATCGCCCACCAAACGCTGCACCGTGGTAATGTTTTCTTCCACTACTGGGGTGGAAGTCATTTGGATAGCTGCAACAATCGTCATGTGTTTTTAATGTCACTCTGCTATTTTTCTAACCTGCACAGCACCCGTGTTTTTCAACAACGGAGAGGCACTGCCCATGCGAACATTAGCGCCGGGCACACCGATCAAAACCTCTGCTTTGCTGTCGGTATCAATATCTCCCGCACCTACAGAAAACCCGAGGAAATCGCGCGTTGCCGCACCGTATATTTTATCCAACTGAGTACCATCACCGCCGTTCAACACTGTAACGCTGCCTGCATATTTCAGCAGCGCAGACGAACGATCTTTCCACGCACCCACAACCACATCATCAAAACCGTCACCATTAACATCCGCAGCCACCACGCTATTGCCCAATGCAGCTTTTGCAACCGTGCCGTATTTTTTCATCAAGGGTTCGCTATCAACTCCTGAAAAAACCGTCACACTACCTGAGCTTTTCAGTGGGCCATCGTCGTCACCTATCGAACCTGCAATCACATCGTCGTAATCGTCTTGGTTGATGTCGCCACTGGCCACTGCTTTTCCCAGTCGCGCCTGCGGCATAGCGCCGTATTTTTTCATTAACTCAGTGCCATCCATTTTGTACGCCGCGACAGAGCCTGCATTTTTTAAATTGCCTACAGGATTTGTGTCGCCAGGTGCACCGACAATAATGTCTTGATTACCATCGTGATCGATATCGCCAGATGCCACGCTGGTGCCCGCATAAGATTTTCTTTTCGCACCAGAAAACTGCGCCAGTTTTATAGAGAGATTCGCACCTGAATACACACTGACACTGCCCGCACGCAAATGTTCTGTGTTGTCGCCAGGCGCACCTATATACACATCAGCATAGCCGTCACCATTCACATCTCCCAACGCCAATGCAGCGCCAAAAAGACCGTGCGCTTGGCTGCCGTATAGCGTGTTGCGCCGTACGCCATCCGGTCCGTACAAAACCGTCACCGCACCGTTATCCACCAAACCAAACGCAGAGCTATCTGCTTTAGGAGCGCCAACCATAATATCGGCATAACCATCGCCATCCACATCCGCATTGCCGGCCAGCACCGTGCCAAACGCGCTGTTGGCATTCGTGCCGTTGACAGAAAAAAGTCTCGCCCCCGTTCTGCCGGAAATTACTTCAACACGCCCCACATTGCGCAAGACACTGTGGCCTGATGGCGACAACACATCGTAGCCGGGAATACCGACGGCATAATCACCGTAGCCATCCGCATCAACATCGCCGACAAAGGTCACTGCATGCCCTGCTTTATCATTTTTTGTGCCGCCCTGTATGCCAGATAAAATGACAGAACGCGCAACATCACACGCATCACCAATATTGTTATTGTCGGCATCCACCTGATCAGTATTTACCACTAACGAACAGTTGTCCGTTGCATCATCAACGCCATCGTTGTCGTCATCGCTATCTATTGCATCTGGCGTGCCATCGCCATCAGTATCCAAACCGCCATCGCAAACATCACCCATTCCGTTGTTATTGTTGTCGCCCTGATCGTTGTTGGCATTATCAGGGCAGTTATCAGAAACATCAGCAATACCGTCACCGTCGCGATCACTGCTTGCTGTCGCCAGTTTTTGTAAAGTGAATGCGTCCTGCGTCAAGCCATCTTCGTCGATGTACTGTGCGTTCAACACAAGGTTGTTCACATCAATAACCAAGGAGCCAATCTTATTAAACGAACGATACATCACTGGATGATTCAAAGTTCCGCCGTAAGCCGCTGATGATGCACCCGCCACTACATACACCGTGCCACTGTGCGCCACTGCCGGCTGCGTTTTGCTGTAAGCCGATGCACCGGAATACACATCACCGCTGCCGGTATTTTTGGCATACAGCGCATCACTGTAACTACCTGAATAACCGTAATGACCATCAATAAATTTACTGCGTTCGTAATTGTGGCTATGTCCACTTAACACCACATCCACGCCGTACTGTTCCAGTATTGGCAAAATATTTTCTCGCATTTCTACCAACTCAAAATCCCATCCATCTGGATTATCAGAATCGTGTGTGCCTTTGGTGTAGGGAGGATGATGCCAATAAGCAATCAGCCAATCCGACTGATTGGCTGCTAAATCCGCCTCCAACCATTGCGCCATTGCGCCGGTTGCACTGCGATCTACATCGTGCGCGTCTAGCACCACAAAATGAATATTGCCGTAGTTATACGAGTAATACGCCTCCGTACCTGAAGCCACGCCACCCGCTTCAGCAGCTGCGGGCAAAGTAAAATTTTCGTAATACGCGCCTGTTTGCAGCGCCGTATTGGCGCTATAGGCATCATGATTACCCAGCGTTGGCCACACCACGGTTTGGCGCAACAACGGCGTATACATATTGAAAAATTTGTCCTGATATTCTTGGTATGTCCCAGAGCCATAAGCGTTATCGCCCAACATCAGCCACAAATCGGTGTAACTATCGCCAACAAATTTCTGGTAGCCCTCATACACTTTCACTTGATCCAGACTGCCGCGACCCGAATCGCCAATAACCCAAATACGCGTTGGCGTTGCACTGCCCACCGGCGGCTGGGTTTTGAAAAAATAATTGTCGCCGGCACTCAGCACATGAGAGCCTGCGCTGTTGTGATAACCCACGCTGTAGTAATAAGTGGTTGCCGGTGTGAGCCCAGTCAACTTCACTTCATGCTGATAAACCTTGGTGCTATTTTTAACGGTGCGATTCAGATTATTGGGATCTGTGCCAAAACGCACCTCACTATTGCGTAACGCTGATGTCCCCCAACGCACCACGGCAGAATCTGGCGTAATAAGTTGTAAATACGCATCGCGCACAAACGCATTATCGGCAGGCTTGCGATAATTGCCTTCTAGGTGCAGCGCAAAAATAGCAGTCGGACTCTGCTGGCTCGACTGATGCAATTCGACAGCAATTGTGTTCACGCCATCACGCAAAAACCGGGCAGGAATTTTTTTGGTGACCGATAAGTCCTCAGGATTTTTAGCTTTAGATGCTTGCATGCTATAAAAAATCTTTCCGGCAGGCATATTGTTGCGCAATATTTCCTGGCCATTGAGGTAAACCACAACGCCATCATCCCTTGCTAACAATAATGTTAAATCATCAAAGGCTTTTGCTTTAGGAACAGTAAACGCGTGCCGAAAATAGCTTGTGATGTAATGGGCATCCGGTGGACCACTGTCAATCACCGTGGTTTCGACACCAAAACCATAGCCCATATAACCCGCACCATTGCGCCAGCTTTGATCGTTAAAGGAAGTTGCACGCCAAGACGCGCCTTGATCGCTACCATCATCCAAATAACGCCAATTTGCACCAAAAACATCGACCAGTATTGAGCTTTCAGCACTGACCACTGGCGCCAGACACCACAGCAACAAGCCACACAAACCATATCGCAACACGGGTATTCTCATTGTGTTATCCCCTCGCGCTGATGGCACCCATAAACCTCGCCACCACTATAGCATGATCGCTCACATACGGCTTATTGCTGGCCAGATGCTTGCTGCACACCTCCCACTCGCGCAACTGCCAGCGATGCCCTGCGGCGCGCGGATGAAAATGCCAAGAAAAAAACAAATGATCTAAAGCGAGCAATTCATCGTCGCCGTGAAAAGTGATGTAGTTTTTTATATCTGCACGCTGCGCGTCTTTTTCCAAATCCAACAGATGATACAAACCCCAATCGGCGCGGCGACCGCTGCGATTATTGGCACTGCTACGAAAGCGCGCATCACCGCGAATCAAATCGCTTACGCCACTGGGGTGACGATCATTGCAATCCCCCGCCACCACCACGGCATCAGTCGATTGCTGCAACTGCTGATTCACCAACAAACGCAACACAGCCGCTTCGGCTAAACGCCGCATGCCAGACAGTGCGCGTCCAATATCGGACCAATCATCGGCGCTGGTGCCGTAATAGCGATCATTGCCGGGGGAAGTTTGTCTGCGCGATTTCAAATGCGTGTTGAAAACCGTGAGCGTGCGCGCATCCGTTCCGCGCAAACGCAATTTTAAAATTGGGCGTGAAAAATGTTGAATGTCCACCGCCATGCGATAGCGCGCATCGTCCGTGCGCCAATCTAACGCAGTAGGAAATTGTGTAATCCAATCGACGCTGACAATCTCCCAATCGCGCTGCACCACAGCCGCGACTTGCATCTCGCTTTCATCATCGACACACACAATTTGATACTGCGCATCCAAACCGGCGGTTTTTAATACATCTTGTAAGGCCGTTTTGCTCCACACTTCTTGCAGAGCCATCACCGCCACGGGCTGCGCTTTTAATTGCTCAGCTATCCAGCCCACTTTGCGTTGGTATTGCGCAGGCGTCCACGCAAATTCACCAAACATTTGCTTATTGGGCAACTGCAAATTACAGAGATTAAATGTGCTGATCGAAAAGCTCACGCCGCCGCACCTCTCGCGTGGAGCCATAAAACCGGCGCGACTGCCAAGTGGGGAAGCCCACTGGTGACGCCAGCGGCTGCGCCGGTATGATGCGAGGCTGTTTGATTCATCAATGGAGAACGCGACATGAGCGAGCAAAAACCGGTAATTGCAGTGGTAGGCGGCACGGGTGATTTGGGTTCCGGCCTTGTTTTTCGCTGGTGCAGAGCAGGCTACCATGTCATTGTCGGCTCGCGCAAAGCCGAGAGCGCCACCGAAGCGGCGGCTGCAATGAAAACGCGCGTGCCCAGTGCGCAGATTGAAGGTATGGAAAACAGCGTAGCCGCTGCCAAAGCCGACATCGTGTGCATGACCGTCCCTTTTTCTCATCAACAAGACACGCTCGCTGCGATACACGCTGCGGTGCAAGGCAAAATTTTTATCGATGTCACCGTGTCTTTGAAGCCGCCGAAAGTGGCCACGGTGCAACTGCCCGCTGAAGGTTCTGCCGGTGTGATTGCGCAAAAAACACTGGGCGAAAATGTGCGCGTGGTATCTGCCTTTCAAAACATTGCCGCTGCGCATTTGAATGACGATCACGCAATTCACTGCGATGTCTTGGTGACAGGTGATGATGTAGACGCGCGCGAAACTGTGGTGCAACTCGCACAAGCCGCCGGCATGAAAGCTTGGCACGCAGGCCCACTCGCCAACTCCGCCGCCACCGAAGCCTTAACTTCCGTTTTAATTTTTATGAACAAACGCTACAAAATTGCGGGCGGCGCCGGCATTACCATCACCGGCGAAGTGGGCGTTTAAGCGCGCATGAGTTTATCGCCATGAGTTCACTGCAACTGTTTGCGCTGCGCGATTTTCCGCTGGTGAACCCCGGCGATGATCTCGCCGCGCTCATTCAGCAAGCACTGCAACACAATGCACAGACTTTGTGCGATGGCGATATTCTCGTACTCGCGCAAAAAATTGTGTCAAAAGCAGAAAATCGCTACCGCGCACTAAATAGCATTACTCCCACAGCGGAAGCAGAAAAATACGCCGCTGAAACCGGCAAAGACCCGCGCATGATCGATCTGGTGTTGCAGGAATCCAATCGCGTGCTGCGCCACCGTTTTGGCTCGATTGTCGTCGAACACAAACTCGGTTTTGTGCACGCCAATGCGGGTATCGATCAATCCAATTTGCCTGACAACAAAGATTCTGAAACCGCGTTACTGTTGCCAGAAAATCCCGATGCCAGCGCACAACAACTGCGCGCAGCATTGCAGCAACAATGCGGTGCAAAAATTGCCGTACTGATTAACGACAGCTTTGGTCGCGCGTGGCGCTTAGGCACTTGCGGCATCGCCATCGGCGTGGCCGGTTTTGAACCGCTGCTAGATTTGCGCGGCGCGCCCGATTTATTCGGTCGCAGGCTGGAAATTACGCAAGTGGGCATTGCCGATGAAATTGCCGCTGCTGCATCGCTGCTGATGGGGCAAGCGGGCGAAGGCTCACCAGTGGTGATTGTGCGCGGCCTGCACTGGCCAGCAAAAGAAAACGCTTCCGTGCAAACGCTACTGCGCAAACCGCAAGAGGATATGTTTCGGTGAAAACTGGCGGCAACACCGCAGAAAAAAAAGTTGTCGCACTGTGCGGCGGTGTCGGCGGCGCCAAACTCGCTTGGGGTTTGGCGCAAGTTTTATCACCGGAGCAACTCACACTCATCGTCAACACCGGCGATGATTTTTCACACTTAGGTTTTGGAAAAACAGGTTTACACATCTCACCCGATCTCGACACGGTGTCGTACACCCTCGCCAACCGCAACAACCGTGAACTCGGCTGGGGTTTGCAGGGCGAAACCTGGCAGTGCATGAACGCGCTGGAAAACTTTGGCGGTGAAACCTGGTTTCGCTTGGGCGACAAAGATCTCGCCACACATTTTTTTCGCACGCAGCAATTAGCCAACGGCAAAACCCTCACACAAGTCACCGCCGAACTGTGTACTGCATTAAACATTCAACATCGCATACTGCCGATGTGCAACGAAGCACTGCCCACGCTGGTGGATACCGAGCAAGGCACACTCGCTTTTCAGCACTATTTTGTGCGCGAGCAGTGCAAACCAGTGGTGCGCGGCGTGCAGCACCTCGGCGCAGAAAAATCCACACTGTCGCACGAAGTGCGCGCGGCACTGCAAGACGAGGCGCTCACACATATCATCATCTGCCCATCCAATCCGCTGCTCAGTATCGCGCCCATACTCGCCGTTTCCGGTATGCGTGAACTGCTGCAAACACAGCGCGAAAAAATTACCGTGGTTTCACCGCTGATCGGCGGGCAAGCGGTGAAAGGCCCCACGGCAAAAATGATGGCGGAAATGGACATCGCCACCGACTCGCTCAGCATCGCCCATTTTTATCAAGATTTACTCGGCACGCTGCTGATTGATGACAGCGACGCCCACGAAGCAGACGCTTTACGCCAACAAAATATTCGCGTGCAAACTGGCAAAACTCTGATGCAAACGGATGCCGATAAAATTGCGCTAGCACGGGCAGTAATCGGCCTCACATAACAAAACGGTAAAAAAGCGCTTATCTTTACGGAAAATTTACGCGCCGCCGCACTAGCTTTACGGAAGCTTTATATCTCTCTGCCTATGATGAAAACACTTCATCGCAGGAGACAATTTCCATGAATTACCTGATGTTTCTGGCCGGAATACTGGCCGTCGGGCTGCTGATTTACCTCATTGCAGTGCTACTCAATCCGGAGAAATTCTCATGAATATCGCCCTCTTGAGCGGTCACGGCTGGCTATTGCTCACGCTATTTATGTTGGTGCTGTTGGCCTGCGCCATACCGCTGGGTTTGTATATCGCAAAGCTGGCTGACAACGCACCACTCCCATATTTCAACCGCGCTGAGCAATGGCTGTACCGCTGTTGCGGCGTGCGCCCAGAGCAAGAAATGAGCTGGCTGCACTACTGCGGCGCTATTTTGCTGTTCAACATTGCTGGCTTACTCGCGCTGATGTTGTTGCAATTTGCGCAGGGCGCATTGCCATTGAACCCCGCCAACATGGGCGCTGTCACTTGGCACTCTGCACTGAATACTGCGGTGAGTTTTGTCGCCAACACCAACTGGCAGGGTTACGCCGGTGAGAGCACGATGAGCTATCTCACACAGATGTTGGGCTTGGCCGTACAAAACTTTCTGTCTGCTGCCACCGGCATTGCGGTAGTGATTGCGCTGATCCGCGGGCTGGTGCGTCACAACGCCACCACGCTGGGCAACGCATGGGTGGATCTCACGCGCAGCACGGTGTATTTATTATTGCCGCTTTCAGTGTTGTGGGCGCTGCTGTTTATCAGCCAAGGTGTGATACAAAATTTCAGCGCCTATGTGGATGTCACCACACTGGAAGGCGCAAAACAAACACTGGCGATGGGTCCGGTCGCTTCACAAGAAGCCATCAAATTGCTCGGCACCAACGGCGGCGGTTTTTTCAACGCCAACTCTGCGCACCCGTTTGAAAACCCAACAGCATTTGCCAACTTTTTACAAATGCTGGCCATTTTTATTATTCCCGCTGCACTGTGTTTTGCGTTTGGCAAAATGGTGAAAGACATGCGCCAAGGCTGGACGGTTTACGCCGCCATGGCCATTTTGTTTGTGGTATTTGCCATCACGGCTATCTATGCCGAACAGCAAGCCAATCCTGTGCTCACCGCCTTGGGCATGGAGAGCAGCAGCGGCAATATGGAAGGCAAAGAAGTGCGCTTTGGCATTGCTGATTCTGCGCTGTTTACAGCCGTCACTACCGGCGCTTCCTGCGGTGCGGTGAACAATATGCACGATTCGCTCACACCGCTGGGCGGTGCCGTACCGACCGTTTTGATGCAGCTGGGTGAAGTGGTATTTGGCGGCGTCGGTTCTGGTCTGTACGGCATGCTGATCTTCGCCATACTCGCGGTGTTTATTTCTGGTTTGATGATCGGCCGCACACCTGAATACCTCGGCAAAAAAATTGAAAAATTTGAAATGCAGATGGTGTCTATCGTCATTCTTGTCACACCAATGTTGGTACTGTTTGGCACGGCTTTAGCTGTGATGACGGAAGCGGGACGCGTTGGCGTTGCCAATCCTGGCGCGCACGGTTTTTCAGAAATTTTGTACGCGCTGACATCCGCCGCCAACAACAACGGCAGTGCGTTTGCCGGCCTCTCTGCTAACACCGTTTTTTACAATTTATTGCTGGCGTTTGCCATGTGGTTTGGTCGCTTCGGCGTCATCGTGCCGGTATTGGCCATTGCCGGATCACTGGCACGCAAAAAACGTTTGTCTACTGGCTTGGGCACGCTACCAACACACGGCGCGCTCTTCAGCGGCCTGTTGATCGGCGTGGTGTTGCTGGTAGGTCTACTCAACTATGTGCCGGCTTTGGCACTGGGTCCGATTGTTGAACATTTGATGCTGTTTAGCAGCCACTGAACCGAGGAGCATCGTC
Source organism: Cellvibrionales bacterium (assembly GCA_016713115.1). Classification (NCBI taxonomy): domain Bacteria; kingdom Pseudomonadati; phylum Pseudomonadota; class Gammaproteobacteria; order Cellvibrionales; species Cellvibrionales bacterium. Next base: position 448,466 of record JADJPU010000001.1, read on the forward strand.
ATGTCGATTAATACTTTTACTTTGTTTGATCCCGCGCTGGTGAAGCCAGCCATTATTGAATCGTTTCGCAAATTGGATCCGCGTATTCAATGGCGCAACCCGGTGATGTTTGTCGTCTATGTCGGCAGTTTGTTCACGACTTTGTTGTGGATGGATGCCCTGCGCGGCCAAGCTGATGCACCAGCAGGTTTTATTCTCGCCATCGCACTGTGGTTGTGGTTCACCGTGCTGTTTGCCAACTTTGCCGAATCACTGGCGGAAGGACGCAGCAAAGCACAGGCGGCATCGCTGCGCACACTCAAGCAAAAAACTTGGGCAAAAAAACTGCAAGCACCTTTCACCAAAGGCTCGCCGATTTACACCGTACCCACAGCAGAATTGCGCAAAGGCGATGTGGTGATTGTCACCGCCGATGACTTGATTCCTGCAGACGGTGAAGTGATAGAAGGCGTTGCCTCGGTGGATGAAAGCGCCATCACCGGCGAATCCGCGCCGGTGATTCGCGAATCCGGCGGCGATTTTTCTTCTGTCACCGGCGGCACGCGCGTGTTGTCGGATTGGATCGTGGTGCGCGTTACCGTCAACCCCGGCGAAACCTTTGTCGATCGCATGATCGCGATGGTGGAAAACGCGGCGCGCCAAAAAACGCCCAACGAAATTGCGCTGACTATTTTGTTGGTGGCGCTCACCATCGTGTTTCTTGTGGTCACCGTCACCCTGCTGCCCTTCTCGCAATTCAGCGTAGCGGCGGCTGGCGCAGGCAGTGCCGCCAGTCTCACCGTGCTGATTGCGCTCTTGGTCTGTTTGATCCCCACCACCATCGCGGGCCTGCTCTCAGCGATTGGCGTGGCGGGCATGAGCCGCTTGCTGCAAGCCAATGTCATTGCCACTTCGGGGCGCGCAGTGGAAGCGGCGTGCGATGTCGATGTGTTGCTGCTCGATAAAACCGGCACCATCACGCTGGGCAATCGCCAAGCTTCTGCCTTTCTGCCCGCAGCCGGTGTCAGCGAACAAACGCTGGCCGATGCAGCACAACTCGCCTCACTGGCCGACGAAACACCCGAAGGTCGCAGTGTGGTGGTGCTGGCTAAACAGCGTTTTAATCTGCGCGAGCGCGACATTCACGCAATGGGCGCGCACTTCGTGCATTTTTCCGCGCAAACACGCATGAGTGGTGTTGATATGGACGGCCGCAGCATCCGCAAAGGTGCCGCTGAAACCGTGCGCCAGCATGTTGTGCAACTGGGTGGGCAAATGCCCGCTGAAGTGCAAGCCATCGTGGACGATGTGGCACGGCGCGGCAGCACACCGCTGGTGGTGTGTGATCTCGCCAAGGTGCTGGGCGTTATCGAACTGAAAGACATCGTGAAAGGCGGTATCAAAGAGCGTTTTGCCGAGCTGCGCCGTATGGGCATCAAAACCGTGATGATCACCGGCGACAACCGCTTGACGGCCGCCGCTATCGCCGCTGAAGCGGGCGTGGACGATTTTCTGGCGGAAGCCACACCGGAAGACAAACTGAAACTGATACGCAGCTATCAAGAGCAGGGCATGTTGGTGGCGATGACCGGCGACGGCACCAATGACGCGCCCGCGCTGGGGCAGGCTGATGTCGCCGTGGCCATGAACAGCGGCACACAGGCGGCAAAAGAAGCGGGCAACATGGTGGACCTGGATTCCAACCCCACCAAGCTGATCGAGATTGTCGAAACCGGCAAGCAGATGCTGATGACACGCGGTTCGCTCACCACCTTCAGCATTGCCAATGACATCGCCAAATACTTCGCCATCATTCCGGCGGCGTTTGTCAGCACCTACCCGCAACTGGGCGCACTGAATGTGATGAGGCTCCACAGCCCGCAATCGGCCATTTTGTCGGCCGTTATCTTCAATGCCCTCGTCATCGTGTTTTTGATTCCGCTGGCCTTGAAAGGTGTGCCCTATCGCGCACTGGGCGCCGCCCTGTTATTGCGCCGCAATCTGCTGGTGTACGGCTTGGGTGGCGTGCTGGTGCCGTTTATCGGCATCAAAGTGATTGATCTGTTGCTGACTGCGGTCGGCCTCGTATAACGCGTTGGGAGACTCTTTATGACTACGCAAACCCATATTCCAGCCACCACTGCACCCGCCGCCCCGCCGCTGCGGCCTGCGCTCAGCCTTTTTCTCGCCCTGAGTCTGATCACCGGCGTGCTGTATCCGCTGTTGGTCACAGCGTTGGGGCAGACGCTGTTTCCGCAGCAGGCCGCTGGCAGCCTCGTACAAGACGGCGATCACCTAGTCGGCTCGCGCCTGATCGGGCAAAGCTTCACCCAAGCTGGCTACTTCTGGAGCCGCCCCTCCGCCACCGGCTCAGCGCCCTATAACGCAACGGCCTCTGGCGGTTCCAACCAAGGGCCGCTGAACCCTGCACTGGCTGAAGCAGTGACAGCACGCATTGCCGCACTGCGCGCGGCAGATCCCGGCAACACCGCCGCCGTACCGGCAGATTTGGTCACAGCCTCCGGCAGTGGCTTGGATCCGCACATCAGCGTGACCGCTGCACAATACCAAGTCGCGCGCGTAGCCGCTGCGCGCAAAATACCGGCGGCCTCCGTGCAAGCACTCGTCGCGCAACACACCACACCGCGCGCCCTCGGCGTGTTTGGCGAACCGGTTGTCAATGTGCTGTTGCTCAATCGTGCGCTAGACGATCTCGCCGACTAGCGCCGTTTCCGCCCCATTCTGTTTCTGCATACACTTCGGAGTTCTTCCATGAAAATCATTAACGCAGTCAAAGCAGTCGCCGCTAGCGCGCTCATGCTGACCGGTTCACAAGTCATGTCGCTGGAATTGGGCGCAGGCTTTGAAGGCAGCGCCAATATCGGCCTGTTCAGCAACTACATGTGGCGCGGCGTAAGCCAAACGCGCAACGGCGTAGCACTACAAGGTGGCGTGGACATCACGCACTCCTCCGGTTTCTACGCCGGCACTTGGATGTCTAATGTGAATTTCAAACTTGCGCCCAAAGCGCATACCGAGCAAGACATTTATGTAGGTTACGGCTTTGCCGTTGGCGATTTCGCATTTGACTTCAAACGCACGCAATACATTTATGACAATGCCAACGCGCTCGACTTTGGCGAAACCCACGCGCAAGTGAGCTATGCAACGGACGATCTCGGAACTTTTGCTATCGGCGCGGACTACTCCAGTGACACGCCAATTGCCAACTCCGACAGCGCCCTACACTACTACGGCTCGTACACCTATTCGTTGCCGATGGAAATCGGTTTGACCGCCACCCTTGGCCGCTACGACTTCAAAGACGCTGGCTGGGTCGGCGGTACCGATTCTCAATATTCGTACTACAACATCGGCGTAGCGAAAGAGTTTTACGGCATCAATGTTGGTTTGGCATACACCGACACCAACATCGACGAAAGCAACTGCAGCGTGTTTGCCGGCGGTGACAGCTACTGCGGCGCCGCCTTGGTGTTGTCTGCTGTGAAAACTTTCAAATAACGCATACAAATTTGTAAAGATATTTTATGAATCGCGTTTCAGGCATGATCTATACGACGCACAACAACTGCATTGCATAAGAGATTAGAGAACACATGCCACAACCCCCTGAACGGCCAGACCCAGATGCGCTGCTCGCCCGCGTACAACAGCAGGAAACGGCAGCGGTGCGCGGCAAGCTGAAAATCTACTTCGGCTCTTCAGCGGGCGTTGGCAAAACCTACGCCATGTTGAGTGCCGCTCATCGCGCCGTGGCAGAAGGGCGCGATGTAGTGGTCGGTTTGGTGGAAACGCACGGCCGCGAAGAAACGGCGGCGCTAACAGACAACCTGGAACACCTGCCACTGCGTCAACTGACCTACCGCGAGCGCGTATTTCAGGAGTTTGATATTGACGCCGCATTAGCTCGTTGCCCCAATTTGTTGTTAGTGGATGAGCTGGCACATTCCAATATTGAAGGTTCGCGCCACCCCAAACGCTGGCAAGATGTAGAAGAATTGTTGGCAGCGGGCATTGATGTCTGGACCACACTGAATGTGCAACATTTGGAAAGCCTCAACGATGTCGTTGGTGGTATTGCCGGCATTCTGGTAAGCGAAACCGTACCCGATCGCGTTTTTGATGCGGCCGATGAAGTGGTACTGGTGGACCTGCCCGCCGATGAACTGCTGCTGCGTTTAAAAGCGGGGAAAATTTATCTGCCGCAGCAAGCTGAACGCGCTGCCAGCAGTTTTTTTCGCAAAGGCAATTTAATTGCACTGCGCGAAATTGCTCTGCGGGGCACGGCCGATCGCGTAGAAGGCGATGTGCTGGCCTACCGCATCGAAAAATCCATTAACAGCGTTTGGAAAACTGACAACGCCATACTCGCGTGCATTAGTAGCAGTGAGGGTGCAGAGCGCGTAGTGCGCAGTGCCGCGCAATTGGCCAGACAAATCAATACCAGTTGGCACGCCGTGTATGTGGAAACACCTGCGCGACAACACATCATCGCGCAGCAACGAGAAAGCATGCTCAATGTTTTAAAACTGGCCGAACAACTGCAAGCGAAAACCGCTGTACTCACCGGAGAAAACATTGCGCAAACTCTGGTGCGCTACGCACGGCTACACAATTTGTCTTGCATTGTTGTCGGCTGCGACACCAGCTCGCGCCGCTGGCCGTGGCAACAGCGCGTGGGCGACGCTATCGCCGCCATTGCCCCCGATTTAGATGTACTGCGCATTGGCAAAGCAGAAAAAGACAACGCACAACGCAAAACTCATAGCGCCGTCACTACCAACATCACGCAATCAACAGGTTGGACGCGCTACGTATGGACAACCGGTCTTTGTTTGCTGGCAACTTTACTAGCAACACCACTGGCAAACATTTTTGATCTTGCCAATATTGTGATGCTTTTTCTGTTAACTGTATTAATGGTGTCAATGCGCTTCGGTCGAGGACCGTCTGTGTATGCATCCATCCTCAATGTATTTCTATTTGATTTCTTTTTTGTACAACCTAAGCTGAGTTTTTCCGTCAGCGATGTGCAGTATCTTTTCACCTTTGGCGTGATGTTGGCTGTTGGTTTAATTACGGGGCAGCTCACGGCACGCTTGCGCTTTCAAGCCAGAATTTCCGCGCAACGCGAAGAACGCGCACACATGCTGTTTGAATTTGCGCGCGATCTTTCTGGCGCTTTGCAAACAGAGCAAATCGTGGATATCGGCGTGAATACGCTGCAGCGCATATTTGGTGGCAGCGCCGCACTGCTGCTGCCTAATCTCGATGAACAACTGCAAGTGCCGCAGCCCGCCGGTCACTGCCTTGATGTTGACCGCGCTATCGCACAATGTGCTTTTGATAAAAACGAGCAAGCCGGTTTTGCCACAGACACCCTACCCGCCAGTGAATATCGCTACATTCCACTGCGCGCACCGGTGCGCATACGCGGCATACTCGCCATCAAACCGGAAAACAAACAATGGCTACTGATACCCGAACAACAGCGCCAACTGGAGACACTGGCGAGTTTGATTGCCATTGCACTAGAGCGCGTGCATTTTGTTGAGATTGCGCAAGACATGCTGGTGCGTATGGAATCTGAACGCCTGCGCAATTCGCTGCTCGCCGCTATTTCACACGACTTGCGCACGCCGCTGACCGCTGTGGTTGGTTTCGCCGACGCGCTAACACTCAAAGGGCTGCCGGAAAAACAACAACAAGACATGATTCAAGCGATTCATGAATCCGCCACGCGCATGCACACGCTGGTCAATAATTTGCTCGACATGGCGCGCATCGAAAGTGGCGAAATTCGCCTGAACAAAGATTGGTATTCACTGGAGGAAATCGTGGGCAGCGCTATTCGCTCACTGCAACCGATACTGAATCCATATCAAGTGCGCACGGACATTCCTCTTGATTTACCACTGATAGCCTGCGACGCCGTTTTAATTGAGCGCGTGTTAGCCAACTTGTTAGAAAATGCGAGCAAATACACGCCGCCGCAATCCACTATCGAGATCAGCGCACAAACTGCGCCCAATAACAGCTTGATGGTTACTGTTTCGGATAACGGCTCCGGCCTCCCTGCAGGGCAAGAACAATACCTGTTTGAAAAATTTACGCGCGGGAAAATAGAGTCCACTATCAATGGTGTCGGGCTGGGCTTGGCCATCTGCAAAGCCATTGTGGAAGCACACGGCGGCGACATCACGGCGCGCAATCGCGAAAACGGCAGCGGTGCTGTCTTTGAATTTACACTGCCACTATCAAACCAACCTTCTTTCGACTCAGAACCAGACGGCAAGGCGAGCTGAAATGTCTGCAACACTGTCTAATGCTTCAGCGCCGAATATTGTAGTTATCGAAGACGATGCACAAATTCGGCATTTTATTCACACTGCGCTCAGCACAGAGGGCTGGCAAATTTTCGCCGCAGGCACATTAAAACAGGGCTTGATTGAAGCTGGTACACGCCGCCCAGACTTGGTGATCTTGGATCTTGGTCTACCCGATGGCAACGGCATCGATTTTCTGCGCGAGTTTCGCGGCTGGTCTAGTACACCGGTAATCGTACTCTCCGCGCGCACCGACGAGGCAGAAAAAGTAAAAGCGTTGGATGCTGGCGCTGACGACTATCTCACCAAACCTTTTGGCGTAGCGGAATTATTGGCGCGCATCCGCGCAAACTTGCGGCGCAATTTGCACAAACAGGACGCAGAATCAGCCTTTTTTTCTTTTGGTGGAAATACGCTAGATTTTTCACGCCGCGTGGTCACACGCAACAAGGCAGAGGTTCACCTCACTCCCATTGAATACCGCCTGCTGGCAATACTCGCCACGCATCCGGGTCGCGTCATCACGCAACGGCAACTACTGCAAGAAGTGTGGGGACCGGCGCACAGCGAACGCACGCATTATTTGCGCATCCACATGGGGCATTTGCGCCAAAAACTGGAGGATGATCCCGCACAACCGAAACACATTCTCACCGAAACCGCCGTGGGTTATCGCTTACAGCCTTAATTTTTTTCTTAACGGTTAGCCACCGCTTTGCCTGCCATGCGCCCTGAAAAAGTGGCATCACCCACTGACATACCCGAACCGTAACCATCGCCTCGGCGCGGCACGCCGGCGGCAGTTCTACCGGCGGCGTACAAGCCTTTAATTACTGAGCCATCTGTGCGCAACACCTCACCGGAAGGCAAGGTGTCCAAACCGCCCAGCGTGAAGCAGGGGAAAATCGCGCCGCGTTCCGGCGTGGCATCAAGCGCCACCAGTGGCGGCCGCATAGGCTTCAACCACTGCGCGGATTTGTGAAACAGCGGGTCTGCGCTTTTTGCAGCGTGTTCGTTGTAAAAGTTAATCGTGTGCGCGAGCGAATTGGGCGCAAAACCCAATTCCTGTTCCAACTCTTCTGGCGTTTCTCCGGTGCCGACAATATCGCCGTTGAAAAACGGTTTTCGATCAACATTGCCGTAATCTTCCACCGACACAATCATGTACAAACGCTCGCCCGGTTGCTGCGCCGCGTAAGTGCCCACGCGACCGTGGTAGGCGTCTTCATTGATAAAACGCTGTCCCATCGCATTTACAAAAATGCCGTAAGTCATATTGCCCGGCGGATAAAAAGGAATCGTCATAAAACCTTCGTGCATATTGATGGCTGCGCCGCCCACGCTGATGCCCATTTGGATGCCGGTACCGGTGTCGCCCGGGTTGCCGATCGGAATATTGCCGCGCAGTAATTTCGGCGCGTATTTCTGCAGCATCTCGCGGTTCATAATGAAACCGCCCGCACACAACACCACGCCCTTGCGCGCTTTTACAAACCGCTCTTGCATATCAATGCGCACCACCACGCCATGCACACCGCCGTTTTCATCAGCGATCAAACACAGAGTGCGCGTATCGTAATGCACGCAAATATTTTTTTGTTTTTCGACATTTTCCGTGAGTATTTTCATCAACAGCGGGCCGCCGTTGTCACCTTCCACTTGCAAGTTGTGGCCACGCGCCACCGGCTTGGCAATATCGCGAAACGGCCACGCTTTTTCATTGCCGGTGTAGAGCAGGCCGTCGTCGGTCAGCGCCACGATCGCGCGTTTATCGAGAAAAGAATCTTTAAACGGCACGCCCTGCGCCACCAACCAATCGAAATGCTCCACTGCACCTTCGGCATAGGCGCGCACTTTGTTTTCGTCGGCTTGCGGGCCGTGGCAGGCCATCAAAAAATTAAACATATTGTCGGTGGAATCTTCAAAACCGCTGGCTTTTTGCACGCGCGTGCCACCGTTGCCGCCGAGATACACCTCGCCGGACGACATCGCCGTCGAGCCGCCGCTCGCACTCGCCAATTCAAAAATCATCACCTGTGCGCCAGCATTTGCCGCTTCCAACGCAGCGCAGGCACCCGCGCCGCCAAAGCCGACGATGGCAACATCGGTTTCAAAATCCCACTGCGGTACATCTTTCAATAAAACGGGGCGTGCCGGTGTGTAACGCGTTTCGCTCATGGTGAAATCCTTACTGTAAAAAAATCGAAGGCACGCATGATACTGCGCAGCGTGCATTGTGAGGCCAAAAGCGTGGCGGTATAGTTGGCCGTCACACGAAATCCACAACAATGAGCGGGGACTCGCATGCAAGACAATTATGATGTGATCGTGGTCGGTTCAGGCGCTGGTGCATTTATTTCCGCACTGGCTGCCGCCAAACAGGGCGCTTCGGTGTTGATGCTGGAAAAGGGCACACAATGGGGCGGCACCAGTTCTAAATCGGGCGGCGGTGTGTGGGTGCCCAACAACCGCAACATCGCACAAGCCGGTGTGAGCGATTCGCCAGAAGATGCCTTCACTTATATGCGCGCCGTGATTCCCGCCAGCGAAGTGCCGGATGCCACCATCAAAAATTACATCGCCTACGCGCCAAAAATGATGGACTTTTTGGAAGCCAATACCTGCCTGAGCTTCACGCCGGTGCCAGGCTACGCCGATTACTACCCCGACATCGCCGGCTGGAAAGCGGGCGGCCGCACCATGGATCCATCGCCGGTCGATGGCCGCAGCATGGACTACAGCATGCTGTCCAACTTAGTGGAATCGCCGCGCGCCTCGAAAGCCTTTGGTCGCTTCTCCATGAGCATTCTGGAAGGCGTACAAATTCTGGCGAAAACGCCAGGCTGGCAAAAAATCTTCATGGGTATTATCTGGAGTTACATCAAAGATATTCCCGGCCGCTTCAAAGGCGCGCGCGATCGCCGCTTAACGCAGGGCAACGCCATCATCGGCGGCTTGTACTACGCCTGCCAACAACAGGGCGTGAAATTATTACTGGATTCTGCGGTGGCGGAGCTGCAACAAGACGGTGATCGCGTCAGCGGTGTGGTGTTAAAAAATGGCAAAACATTTAGCGCAAAACAAGCGGTCATCCTCGCGGCAGGCGGTTTTGATCACAACCAACAACTGCGCGAAAAATATTTACCCAACCCCACCAATGCCGACAACTCCTCTGGCGTAAAAACCAACACCGGCGATTTGCTGTTGGCCGCACAAAAACTCGGCGCAGCTACCGCTCTGATGGGCGAAGCGTGGTGGGCGCCCACGGTGATGACACCTTGGGGACCGACGGTATTGTTCTCAGAAAAATCCAAACCTGGCTTGATTATCGTGGATAAAAAAGGTCAGCGTTTTATGAATGAATCCATCACCTATAACTCTTACGGCGATTGTTTTTATCAAGCTGTGCAAAAAGGTCACGACATCTTCCCCGCCTACTGCATTCTGGATTCGCACTACCGCACCAAATACATGTTCGGCGGCGTGGTGCAGGGCGAAGCCATGCCCGACGCCTTCTGCAAAGCCATGATCGGCGACGACAAAATGTTGGTGAAAGCTGACACCCTGCAAGCACTGGCACAAAAAATCGGCGTGGATTACACCGGCCTGCAAGACACCATGGCAAAAGTGAAGCAGTACGCCACCTCCGGCGTGGATGCGGATTTTGGCCGCGGCAGCGATTCACACGACACCCTGTACGGCGACCCAGAAGTGAAACCCAACCCCTGCTGGGGCGCGATGACGCAAGGCCCCTACTACGCAGCCAAATTGCTGTTGGGTGATTTAGGCACCAAGGGCGGCTTGGTCATCAACGAGCACGGCCAAGTGCTGCACGAAAGCGGTCAGCCGATTGCGGGGCTGTACGCCACCGGCAATATCACCGCCTCCATCATGGGCAGCAAATACCCAGGCGCAGGCTGCACACTGGGGCCATCCATGACCATCGGTTACAAAGCCGGTCATCACGCCACGGGAAAAGCACTGTAAAAACCAGCGTCCATATTGTTTAATGCGCACCCTTCTTTTTTCTCCTGCGCATTGGATTCGACATGAGTCTGCTGGTTCAAAAATTTGGCGGCACCTCGGTGGGCTCGGTAGAGCGCATCGAAGCCGTCGCCGACAAACTGGTGAAGTTTCATCAGCAAGGTCATCAACTGGTGGTGGTGGTTTCCGCCATGAGTGGCGAAACCAACCGCCTGATCGCGCTGGCTAAAGCCATTACCGATCACCCCGATCAGCGCGAATTAGATGTGCTGGTATCCACCGGTGAGCAAGTCACCATCGGCCTGTTGGCGATGGCGCTGAAAAAACGCGGTGTGGATGCGCGTTCTTACACCGGCAGCCAAGTGCGCATCCTCACCGATAGCTCCTTTAACAAAGCGCGTATCGAACACATCGACGATCAAAACATTCGTGCGGATCTAGCCGCCGGTCGCATCGTAGTGGTAGCGGGTTTCCAAGGCGTCGACGAGAACGGCAACATCACCACCCTCGGTCGCGGCGGTTCCGACACCACCGGCGTTGCCCTCGCCGCTGCACTGAAAGCCGACGAATGCCAGATCTATACCGATGTCGATGGCGTTTACACCACCGACCCGCGCGTGGTACCGGAAGCGCGTCGCCTGAGCCGCATCACCTTTGAAGAAATGCTGGAAATGGCCAGCCTCGGCTCCAAGGTGTTGCAAATTCGTTCGGTGGAATTTGCCGGCAAATACAATGTCCCCCTGCGCGTGCTGCACAGCTTCCAAGAAGGCCCCGGCACGCTGATTACCCTTGAGGATGAGTCCACTATGGAACAACCCATCATTTCCGGTATCGCTTTCACTCGCGACGAAGCCAAGCTCACCGTGCGCGGTGTACCCGACAAACCGGGCATCGCCTCACGCATCCTCGGTCCCGTCAGCGCCGCCAATATCGAAGTGGATGTGATCGTGCAGAATGTGGCCGCCGACAACACCACCGACTTCACCTTCACCGTCGCCAAGGGTGAAATGGCGAAAACCGCCGCTATCCTCGACACCGTGGCGAAGGAACTCGGCGCGCGTGAAGTCGTCCAAGACGACAAGGTAGCCAAAGTGTCTATCGTCGGCGTGGGCATGCGCTCACACGCAGGTGTAGCCGCCAAGATGTTCCAAGCACTGGCGGCGCACAACATCAACATCCAGATGATCACCACCTCGGAAATCAAAATCTCGGTGGTGATTGAAGACAAGTTCATGGAATTGGCGGTGCGCGGTCTGCATGAAGCCTTCGAACTGGATAAAGCGAAGTAAGCCTTCGGTTATTGCCGCTTATCCAGCAGCATTTTTTGGCACTACAATGGCTTGTGCTAGTCGTTTTAAGCACGACCTCGGGCTTTGCTCTCCCCGAGCTAAAACGGGCAGGTGGGCGTCTACGGAGTTTTGACACCCTGTCTGCTTAAACTTTCGACGAGTGATTGGCTCGTCACATGGAAAAAGGAGATAAGGCTATGCTTATTCTTACTCGTCGTATTGGTGAAACCCTGATGGTTGGTGACGATGTCACCGTCACTGTGCTGGGCGTTAAAGGCAACCAAGTGCGCATCGGCATCAACGCACCGAAAAATGTTTCCGTACACCGCGAAGAAATTTATCAGCGCATCCAGCAGGAAAAACAAGGTGGCGGCGCAAGCAGCTACAGCAAGCCTTCCTATGATGATGACGATTACGGCCACGACGATCACGGCAACCGTTAATCATTCCACCCAACACTGCGCTGGCTGTTTTGCTGTAAAAAAATAGTCGGCGTTTTGTGTGTGCTGTCGGAGCAGGGACGCTCATTTTCTTCCAGTAAAACCCCTGCTTTTGCTTTGATTGGCATGGACTTGTTGCTATCATGCCGCCCCTCTGGAGAGATGGCCGAGAGGCCGAAGGCGCTCCCCTGCTAAGGGAGTATCGGGTCAAAAGCCTGATCGAGGGTTCGAATCCCTCTCTCTCCGCCATTTATACATCCCACAAAATCTCAAGAAGTCCGCAAAGCCCAGTAAACGCTGGGCTTTTTTAATCACTACAGCAACCGCTTCGTTACATCCATGCGCTTGTGCAGAACACGGGCAATTAAAATTCCGTCTCGCATCTGCGTATAAAAAATCATATGGCTTTGATGAGAAAACCGCCTGTAGCCTGCACGGATATTTTCAATACTCACGCCCATAGCGGGGTTAGCGGCCAACGCATCCATGCATGCAGAAATTGATTTGTAGTACGCCTCTGTTTGAGCAAAACCAAACTCAGCCAGTGACCAATCAAAAATGCGTTCTATATCGGTGGCTGCCGCTTCAGACAGCCTATACATCTATTCCTCGCCGTGATTTGGCTGCCTGCCAAACACTATCAACGGTTCGCTCAGAAATGCCGCTGTTTTCACCCGCAATGAGCGCTTGAATCAATGCCTCTCTATCGCGCTGCATTGTTTGATCTCGCCGAATTAAATCTCGCATATAGTCACTGGCATTGCTGTAATGCCCTGTGCTGATCTGATCCTCAACCCAAGTTTTCATCGGGTCAGGTAGCGATATATTCATAGTTGCCATAGCGAATACCTCCGCCTGCATTGTGGTAATTTTTGGCAAAGATTGCCATAACTACCGCAATAGCTGTAGGGCCTTCACAAACTCTTTACCCACTGCTCTGTTTTATCCCACAACTGCGCGGCAACGGCGCTGTCTTTGCTATCCGCACTCGCGGCGTGCGGTTTGCACTGTTGGTAATACTGCCCGCCGACTGCGGCAGGATTTGTGGCGCAATGCACGCTGGTTTGCGCGCCTTCTTCTGGCGTGAGCAACATAAACTTTTCCAGCGGCGCGAGTGCGTGGCGCACGGTTTGCAGCGCGTTATTTCCCGCCAAACCTTTGTCCGCAATATTGGTGTACACCGCCCCCGGATGCAGACAGTACGCCTGCAAGTGATCGCTCTCTGCAAAACGGCGCTGTATTTCAAAGGTCGCATGCACAATCGCCAATTTGGACATGCCGTAAGCCGTCCATGAGTTATACGGATAATCGCCCAGCAAACCCGCGTTGTAGCCTTTGCTGTGCATTTGCGAGGCCACATTCACGATGCGCGCATCACCCGTTTTTCTGCCGGTTTCTCGCAACAGCGGCAGCAATAAATGCGTGAGATGCATCACGCCTAGGTAGTTTGTGCGCCACTGAATTTCAAAACCATCGGCGGTGAGATGCGGCTCTTTCCACTGCGACAGCAAATCAAAATGCACGCCGGCATTGTTCACCAAAATATCTAAACGCTCGCCGTGATTTTTTACAAACCACGCCGCAAATGCTGCCACCGATTCAGCTGAAGTCGCTTCCAACACATGCGCATCAATTTCCGCGCCGTTAGCTGCTGCACGCAAAACATCTGCTAGTTTTTCAGCGTTTGATCGCGTGGTGACAATCACTTTTGCGCCCCATAACGCCAATATTTTTGCAGTTTCAAAACCGATAGAACCTCGTGCACAACCAGTGACAATCGCTGTTTTTCCACGCAAATCTTGCTTCTCGGCAAATGGCGCTTTCACCAGACAGCCGCGCACAGCTTGATACATACCCATCACCCTATCTCCTACAAAAAACAATAGCCCACACCTGCGTTTAACGGTTGACGCTTCTGTGCGTCACACCTATAGTACGCACCCGCTGCGCGCCCGTAGCTCAGCTGGATAGAGTACCTGGCTACGAACCAGGTGGTCGGGAGTTCGAATCTCTCCGGGCGCGCCATTATTATCAAAGGCTTAGTGTTAGCGCGCTAAGTCTTTTTTTGCGTGTACATTTTGTCGTTACTAACAACACTCGAGGCAAACCATGAGCAAGAAACCTGACATTACGATTTCCAGCTTGGACGCCGAGCGCTTGGAGCTGCTGCTGGAAGCATTAAAGCCCGATGCCACGGGCCGTGCAGAGCTGGAAGCTGAGTTGGCGCGCGCCTCTGTGGTAGAGCCACAACAAATGCCTGCCAATGTAGTAACCATGAATTCGACGGTGAAGTTTGTTATGCAATCCTCCGGCGAGGCGTTTGAAATGACACTGGTCTACCCTAAAGATGCCGACAGCAGCGGCAAGACGGTTTCCATTCTCGCCCCCGTGGGCAGTGCACTTTTAGGACTTACACAAGGCGATGAGATCGAATGGCCAAACCCTGCCGGCGGGATGACCACGATCCAAGTCACGGAAGTGACCTATCAGCCAGAACGCGATGGTGCGCTTCACCGTTAAGATCACCGTACCTGCAAACGACACCAGCGCCCTTCCGTGCGCGCAAAGAGTTGTTCTGGCTTGCTCTGCGGCAGACTGCGGGCAAAGCCTGCATAGCTGGTCGCGCCCTGCAGGCTTTGTTGGAGGCGCGCGGTAAAGGTATCCGCGCTGGCAGCCAGCAACAGGCCAGGTGCAGCAAGATCGCGATCAAACCAAGCAATCAACGCAAAGTCCGTAGGCTGCGCGAAATCCAGCGATAGCCGCGCGTAATTCTCACCACGCACATCCACCCGCACTGGCGACACGACACACGCTTCAACACCAGCCAGCTCACTAAACGGTGGCACTTGCCAGTTAGGGTCTGCATAAGGCCCCACGCGAATACTGCGCAAAAATGCCGCCTCCTGTGCCAAGGTGTACTGTGAATCTGGCACCAAATGCGCGCGCGACACCGTGGGCTTTATTGCCGACAGCTCGCGCTCCAATCCCACCACCAACGCCAAGTGTGCATCGCGCGTGCGGTTGCCGGTTTTCAGCATCATTTCGTGATACCAGTTGGCGCGCATTGCAAAAACCATCAGCAAGAGCAACGCACCCAGCAACAGGCCAAGATAACGCCAGCGTTCACTGCTCGCCAACCACAACACGATGCCTATCCAAAATAACAGCACGATATTTTGGTAACGCAAGGCGTACACATTGTCCCAGAATAGGCCGCGCCCAATCGCAGTAACCAAAGCCACACCAAACCCGAACAACGCTAACGCCAAACCCAACCACGCCACCGCGCTGAACTGCCTGCGCCGAAACAAACCCTGCCACCATGCTCGCGCCACACCACACAGCAGCACCGCCACTAAGGAAGGTGCGATCCAACTCATGACCTGTGGCAGCTGCCAAGGACCTTCCTGTGCCAACTGAAATGACAATGGATTGCCGAGATACCAAAGCGAGAACACTGCAAAAAACTGCGCCACTGACATCAACTGCACAAAAGATAAGTTTTTCACTTCCGACAATATGTCACCCGAATTAGAAGGCAATCCATAGAAATAAAATCCCAAATAAATAACCGCAGTCACCAAAAAAGTGGCGATAGATATTCGAGAATAGCGCAATGCCATCATCAATAAGAGCGCCACTGGCCATGCGATGAGTGCTGAAAAATTATTGAGGCCTGCAATCATCAGTGCACAACAAGCAATTGTCCCGTTTACCAAGTGTCGCCCTTGCTCACCCGCCAATAAGCGCTCAAACGCCAACACCACAAACCCTGTCACCAAAAACCATTGCACATCAAAAGTGTGCAAAAAATTAAATATCTGCGTGACATTAAACAGACAGAACAATACTCCAAACAAAATAATCGTACGCTGTCCGTTGACGAGACGACCATCGCGCCGCAACACCGCAAACACAGAAAGAAAAACAACCACCTGCATCAGCACAGATACAGACAACAGCAAGGCATTACTGCCATCTACCCACTGCATGTCTTGCACCCACAACCAGCGCGATAACAACGGCCTGTGTGAGTAGCCATACTGCTCCCAATAATCAGCCCAACCTGCTTCGCCTTGCCATGCTTTTTGCAAAAAGGGCATCACTTCCCACATGTCGCGCCACGGGCCGCGCCACATACTCACTGCAATGGTGTAAATCGCAGCTACAACAAACACGATCACCAGTGCGCCGTATAACGCCCCCCAGTAACGCGCAGTGCGTAGAGCCGTTTGTTCGCATCGATCGAGCATATTCACAACAAAAAATAACCTTTTGAAATTTGCCGGTATAAGCGCATGAATCATAGCGCAGTTGCTACAGCGAATAGCCTGTCGTGCAAATTGATACCGTTCTGGACGATAGCTCCGAGTGGATCTACCATGAATGCCTATTCATCGCCTCGGAGGTCGCCATGAAACTGTACTACTCACCCGGAACCTGTGCACTCGCCTGCCACATCGTACTGGAGTGGACGGGCAAGCCGTATGACTTACAAAAAGTCAGCATACACGGACAAAAATCCCCCGAGCTATTAAACATAAACCCACAAGGCGCCGTACCTGTTTTAGAAGATGGCGGTTGGGTTTTGACGCAAAACTTAGCCATCATGAATTACTTGGCCGACACCGCTGCCGATGCAAAATTGTGCGGCGACAACAGCGCCAAATGCCGCGCAGAAATCAATCGCTGGTTGGCATTTTTAAATGCTGATTTACACACCGCATTCAAACCTTTATTTGGCGGCACGATGTATCTCGGCGATGATGCTGTGATCGAAAAAACCAAAAATAATGCCACGCAAGCTATCGTGCGCATGCTGACACTCACTAACCAACAGCTGGAAAAACAGGACTACCTAGCAGGCGTACGCTCCATGGCGGATGCGTATCTATATGTAGTTTTGCGCTGGGTGAAATCATTAAAAATTGACATCAGCACTTTATCTGCACTGGCGCGTTTTACCGATCGTATGCAAGCCGATAGCGGCGTACAAAAAGCACTGGCGATGGAAGGTTTAGAAAAAATCTGATCGCTGTGGTGTGTGTCAGCTTTGAGCTGGCGCACGCTCCCACCGCAATTCGTGCGCGCCATTTTCCCACTGCAAATAGCAGTACTGCTCTTCCCAGTCGCCCAGCACAATTCTCTCAGCCTGCACAGCATTTCCTACAGTTAGCGCATGGACTGCGGGACGGTGCGTGTGGCCGTGAATTAATACACTGCATTGATACTTTTCCAAGGCCGCATCCACTTCAGCGGGCGTAACATCCATGATGTCTTCCGCTTTGATGCTATTGGCCTCTTTGCTTTTGGCGCGCAGTTGCGCAGCGATTGCACGGCGCTCGACGAGAGATTTCGCTAAAAATTCACGCTGCCAATCAGGATTGCGCACCAAAGCGCGGAATTGTTGATACGCCACATCTTGCGTACAGAATTGATCACCGTGCGCTAACAAAACACGCTGCTGGTTTATCTCTATCGCATACAACTCGGGCAACAACTGCATACCGCAGCACGCTGCGTACTGTTCACCCAATAAAAAATCGCGGTTGCCGTGTTGAAAAAATATGTTCACACCGCGCGCAGCAACGCGCTGCAAGGCACTGGCAACTGTTTCGGCGAGTGGGCGATCATCGTCATCGCCTATCCACGCATCAAAAAAATCACCCAAGATATACAGGCGCTCAACGCCCTGCGTTTTCTCTGCCAGAAAAGCAAAAAAGGCCGCAGTGATGTGCGGCCTTTCTTCGGACAAATGCAGATCAGAGATGAACAGCGCGTTCATCCAGCCGCCCTATCACTTCACAGTAACAGAGGTAATGGTGATGGATTCGACTGGCACATCTTGGTGACCGCCTTTAGAGCCAGTTTTCACGCCTTTGATTTTATTTACCACATCCATGCCGTCGGTCACTTTGCCAAACACGCAGTAGCCCCAACCTTGCGAAGTTTCGCTTTTGAAGTTGAGGAAGTCGTTATCTTTCACATTGATAAAAAACTGCGCCGTAGCGGAATGTGGATCCATGGTGCGCGCCATCGCAATCGTGCCGGTGTCATTTTTCAAACCGTTGTTGGCTTCGTTTTTGACCGGTGCATTGGTTTTTTTCTGGCTCATGTTTTCATCCATGCCGCCGCCTTGGATCATGAAACCGTCGATAACGCGATGGAAAATGGTGCCTGCATAAAAGCCGCTGCTCGCGTATCCGAGAAAGCTGGCAACCGTGGCCGGCGCTTTCGCCGCGTCCAATTCGAGAGTGATGTCGCCGTGGGTGGTGTGCAGGGTAACTACAGACATGTGATTTCCTATGTTTAAGCTATATCTAGGGGGTGGCTATAATACGCGCTCACCGCTACCCTCGCCAAACCCTCAATTCCCTATTTTTTGCCGGACATCATGAGCGCACAGCCCAGCAAACCCACTGAAACCGTTAAGCCCGCCCACTTTATTCGCCAGATCATCGCCGCCGATGTAGCGGCCGGTCTGCCTGCCCAGCGAGTGCAAACCCGCTTTCCGCCGGAGCCCAACGGCTATCTGCACATCGGTCACGCGAAATCCATTTGCCTCAACTTCGGCATGGCCGAGGAGTTTGGCGGGCAATGCAATTTGCGTTTTGACGATACCAATCCTGAAAAAGAAAACGACGAATATATCCAATCCATACAGGAAGATGTGCGCTGGCTCGGCTTTCAATGGAATGGCGAAGTGCGCCACGCCTCTGGCTATTTCCAACAACTGCACGACTGGGCCGTGTATTTGATTGAGCAAGGCAAAGCCTATGTCTGCCATCTCACACCAGACGAAGCGCGCGCGCATCGCGGCACGCTCACCGAGGCAGGCAAAAACAGTCCGTTTCGCGAACGCAGCGTGGCAGAAAATCTCGATTTATTTACGCGCATGAAAAACGGCGAGTTTGCCGACGGCGCTTGCGTGCTGCGCGCCAAAATTGATATGGCCAGCCCCAACATGAATTTGCGCGACCCAATCATGTACCGCATTCGTCGCGCGCATCACCACCAAACCGGCGATGCGTGGTGCATTTATCCCACTTACGATTACACCCACGGTCAATCCGATGCCATCGAAGGCATCACGCATTCCATTTGCACACTGGAGTTTGAAGATCACAAACCACTGTACGACTGGTATTTGGCTAACTTGCCGGTGCCAGCGCGTCCGCGTCAGTACGAATTTGCGCGTTTGAATCTGAATTACACCGTCACCAGCAAACGCAAATTAAAACAGCTGGTGGATGAAAAACATGTGCAGGGTTGGGATGATCCGCGCATGCCGACGATTGCTGGTTTGCGCCGTCGCGGTGTGACACCGCAAGCCCTGCGCCAGTTTTGCGAGATGATCGGCGTGACACGCAGCGATGGCATTGTGGATGTCAGCATGTTGGAGTTTGCTATCCGCGATGACCTCGACAAAAACGCCGCGCGCGCGATGTGTGTCATCAATCCACTCAAAGTGGTAATCAGCAACTTCGATGCAACGCGCGTTGAACAACTGTCTGCACCCAAGCACCCACAGCGAGAAGACCTCGGCACACGCGAGCTACCTTTTACGCGCGAATTGTTTATTGATCGCAACGATTTCCGCGAAGTCGCCGAAAAAGATTTCAAACGCCTAGTGCTAGGGCAGGAAGTGCGTTTGCGCAATGCCTATGTGATTCGCGCCGATGAAGTTATTAAAGATGCCAGCGGTGAAATCATCGAATTGCGTTGCAGCTATGACCCAGACACCCACGGCAAAAACCCTGCGGATGGGCGCAAAGTGAAAGGCGTGATTCACTGGGTCTCTGCCACCCAGTGCGTGGATGTGGAATTGCGTTTGTACGAGCGTTTATTCACCGCAGAAAACCCAGAAGCCGACAAAGACAAAACCTTTCTCGATTTCATCAACCCGCATTCACTCGCTGTGGTGCAAGCCAAAGCCGAGCCGAGCCTGCGCGGCGTTGCGCCAGAAACACGCTTTCAATTTGAACGCGAAGGTTATTTTTGCAGTGACCGCTACGATTGCACCACTGAAAAACTCGTATTCAACCGCACCATTGGCTTAAAAGATTCTTTCGGCAAGTGAGCAATCTATGAAAATTTACAACACGCTCACGCGCCAAAAACAAGATTTTGTACCGCTAGTGCCGAACGAAATTCGCATGTATGTGTGCGGCATGACGGTGTACGACTACTGCCACCTCGGCCATGCGCGCGTGTTGGTGGCCTTTGATGCCATCACGCGCTATTTGCGCGCGCGCGGCTGGAATGTCACTTATGTACGCAACATCACCGACATCGACGACAAAATTTTGAAACGCGCCGATGAAAATGGTGAGCCCTACACCGCACTCACCACGCGCTTTATTCAAGCCATGCACGAAGACGAAGCGCGCCTCGGCGTAGCCAGACCGGATATCGAACCCACCGCCACCGCACACATCGCGCAAATTATTGCGATGACGCAGCAACTCATCGACAAAGGCTACGCGTATCACGCCAGCAATAACGATGTGTATTACCGCGTGGCAAAGTTTGATGGCTACGGCAAATTGTCTGGCAAAAATCCAGAAGAATTATTGGCTGGTGCACGCATTGAAGTGGATGAAGCCAAAGAAGACCCGCGCGACTTCGCGCTGTGGAAAGCCGCCAAAACTGGCGAAGTTTCTTGGCCTTCGCCTTGGGGAGACGGTCGCCCTGGCTGGCATATCGAATGCTCGGCGATGTCCACCTGCTGCCTCGGCGAATCGTTTGACATTCACGGCGGCGGCCCCGACTTGCCGTTTCCGCATCACGAAAACGAAATTGCACAATCGGAAGCAGCCACTGGCAAGCATTACGCAAACTACTGGATGCACGCCGGTGCAGTGCGCGTAAACAATGAAAAAATGTCAAAATCGCTCGGCAATTTTTTCACTATTCGTGAAATTCTCAACCAATACCACCCAGAAGTGGTGCGCTATTTATTACTCGCCAGCCACTACAGCAGCGCCATCAACTACTCGGAAGAAAATTTGCAGACCGCGCGCGGCGCGTTAGAGCGTTTTTACACCGCACTGCGCGGTTTGAGCGATGTCCCCGTATTGCCACTCGCACAACTGAATGCCACGCATCCAACCGTTGCGCGTTTTATCGCCGAAATGGATGACGATTTCGGCACGCCAGAAGCTATAGCCGCGCTGTTTGAACTGGCGCGACAACTGAATACGGTGCGCGCCACTGGCGATGTACAGCAAACGATTGAACTCGCCACCATTTTGAAATCGCTCGGTGCAGTGTTGGGTATTTTGCAAGCGGACGCCGATGTATTTTTGCAGGCGGGCAGCAGCGATGGCCTGAGTGCAGAAAACATAGAGCGACTGATCGCTGAGCGCGTGCAAGCCAAAAAAGACAAACAGTTTGCGCGCGCCGATCAAATCCGCGACGAACTCAAAGCGCAGGGTATTATTTTGGAAGATGCGCGCAGCGGCACCACATGGCGGCGCGAATGAAACCTTTTTTTGAACATGAAGATTTTTTCGTGTTCGACAAACCCGCCGGCGTGAGTTTTCACAGCGAAAACGGCACCGGTTTTTTTGCTCAACTGCAAATCTGCCACCCAGCAGAAACACTGTTCCCCGTTCATCGTCTGGATCGCATTACCTCTGGCCTAGTGATCGCCGCCAGAAATAAAACGACCGCCACGGAACTGGGGCAGATGTTTGAATCGCGTCAGATTCAAAAAACTTATGTCGCACTCTCTGACAAAACACCGTCCAAAAAACAAGGCACGGTAACGGGCGATATGCAGCGCACGCGCGACGGCAACTGGAAACTGCTGCGCAGTCGCGAAAACCCGGCCAGCACACGATTTTCTTCGCGTGCCATTGCGCCCAATTTGCGTTTATTTATCCTGAAGCCACAGACAGGGCGCACGCATCAATTGCGCGTGATGATGAAAGCACTGGGCAGCCCTATCATCGGCGATGCACGCTACGGTGGCGCGCCAGCGGATCGCGGTTATTTACATGCACTGCAACTCGCTTTCGATTGGCACGGCGAAAATATCAGCGTACACTGCATGCCATCCACCGGCGCGCTATTTGAAACGCTGACTGATTATCTTGCTCACGCTGATCATGCGTAGTGCATTATTTTCACTATTACTGCTCACGCTAATAACGACTAGCGCTCCCACACACGCAGCGAAACAACAGTCTTGGTCGCTCGTGCAAACCACGCCGCGCGCGCCGAATCATTTCACACAGGGTTTGGTGTACGCCAATCAACAATTGTTTGAAAGCACCGGACGCTACGGGCAATCCGCTGTTATTACTTACGATGCCACAACGCTCACACAACAAAAAAAACACGCACTCCCTGCTGATATTTTTGGCGAAGGATTAACATTTCTGCATGGCAAACTGTATCAAGCAAGCTGGAAAGCGCAAAAAATATTTATCTACGACACCGAGCTACAACAACTACAAACACTGCCGATACAGGGCGAAGGCTGGGGGCTCACCACCGATGGCACTTCGTTAATTTTGAGCAACGGTTCCAACACCCTGCAATTTCTTGATCCAAAAACTGGAAAAGTACAACGCATCTTGCGCATCAAAGATCCTGAAAAAATATGGACGCAGATTAACGAGCTGGAATGGATAAATGGCTATATTTTCGCCAACATCTGGTTTAGTAACACTGTGCTGGTGATTGACGGAACAACGGGGGATGTTGCAGGTTATTACGATTTCAGCACACTCAGCGCGGCAGTGAGCAACAAACAAACAGATGATGTGCTGAACGGTTTAGCATGGAACCCCGTCACGCAAACGCTATTGGTAACGGGAAAAAACTGGCCGCAATGGTTTGCGGTAAAGATACAATTCCCTAAAAATTTATAGCTCACTCTTTTCTCTTAAACGCATAAAACAAATCTGGCTCACTGACCAAATACAGTACACCTTGATCGTCCATCGCCACACCTTCTGCTTGCGGCACTGTTTTAAGTAAACCGTGCTGCCCTGCACGCAGTGATAATTTGCTAACCGGCCAGCCAGTAATATCCAACTCCAAAATCAAGTGTGACTGATCGGAAAGCGCCAACAAGTGCTCACTGTAATCATCGTATTGCAAGCTAGACAAATCATTAACAAACAATCCAGCATTGCGCTCAGAATCATCAGTAATTTGCACAGCCATCGGCTTGCTGACATCCACCTGTGGAAAGCCCTTGATTTCATAAATCCGCACAGGGTCGCGTTCTTTGGCTACAAACAAGCGTTTGTTGCGATGGTCATACGCCAAACCTTCAAATCCTTTATTGCCATTCAAATCCAACCCCAATGCCAACTGCTGAAAATCAGCCGCATCAACTTTTTTTACCCCATCTTTCAAACGCACTTTCACCAAACGCTGATCGCGCTCATCCGATACCACATACTGATCTTTGGCAAAATATTCGATGGCCTCTGGATCAGAAAAGCCACTGAGGTATACGCGACGCAGTAATTGCCCATCCAAAGACAACTCGACGATACTGGGATTCTTATTGGTTACCGCAAATAGCGTGCGGCGATCAGGATCAAAGGTCAGCGCCGAGACCTCATCATCCAAACCTTCAATGCGTTTTTCCTCAACCACCACATGAAAAGTATCAAGCTGAATAGCTCTCTCGTGAGGTGTGCCAGAACCGCTTTCATGCAAAAAATGTAGGCGGATTTGGTGGTGCATACCTATGCGATATGCCCACACCAATAGTGGTGCAATCAACAGCAAGAGCAAAAACGCAGCAATAGATTTTCGCAATACAGACATGGAGTGATCTCCTCAACAGTGCGTCATTTTCAACCATATCCTTCCTCGGCGCGAGCTGCGGGCGACAAATACCTAGGCAACACCTACAATGACCAATCCTGTTTTGTACCTGAGTATTTGCTATGTCGACCCTTCCCGCCGCATCTGCCCCTGCCGCCAGTTTTGAATGGCTACGCAGCCAAGAAATCCCTGCACTCAATATTCGCGTGGAAGAATATCGCCATAAAAAAACGGGCGCGCAGCACATCCATATTGCTGCCAACAATGACGAAAATGTTTTTTTGGTGGCATTGCGCACAGTGCCGCATGATTCCACCGGAGTAGCGCATATTTTGGAGCACACGGCACTGTGCGGCAGCGAAAAATATCCTGTGCGCGACCCTTTCTTTTTGATGACGCGCCGCTCGCTCAATACCTTTATGAATGCGTTCACCAGCTCAGACTGGACTGCTTACCCTTTCGCCAGCCAAAACAAAAAAGACTTTAACAATTTGATGGATGTGTATCTCGATGCGGTATTTTTTTCGCGTCTCGATCCACTCGACTTCGCGCAAGAAGGTCATCGCCTCGAATTTGAAACCATGACCGATGCCACCACACCTTTGACATACAAAGGCGTGGTGTTTAACGAAATGAAAGGTGCGATGAGCTCAGTGACATCTACGCTCTGGCAAGCGCTGTCCAGCCATCTTTTCCCCACCACCACTTACCACTACAACAGCGGCGGTGAACCCGCTTGCATTCCCGATTTAACTTACGAGCAACTGGTGGCGTTTTATCGCACGCACTACCATCCATCGAATGCCATTTTTATGACCTTCGGTGATATTCCTGCGCGTGAGCATCAAGAAAAATTTGAAGTGCAGGCGCTGTCGCGTTTTGATTTTCTCGATCACACCATCAGCGTACCCAACGAAAAACGCTATTTCACGCCGCTGACGGTGGAAGAAGCCTATGCTCTCGATGAAACCGATACGCAAGGAAAAACACACATCGTGACGGGATGGCTGCTGGGCAACAGCGCCAACTTAGAAGCCAATTTGCAAGCGCAGTTGCTCACGGCTGTATTACTAGACAACGCCGCCTCGCCGCTGCAACAAGTTTTAGAAACCTCCACGCTCGGCACTTCGCCTTCGCCACTGTGCGGCTTGGAAGATTCACAAAAAGAAATGCTGTTTGCCGCTGGCTTAGAAGGTTCGGATCCAGAACACGCTAAAGCGGTAGAAACTTTGATTTTGGATACGCTGAAAAATGTTGCTGAAAACGGCGTGCCGCAAGAACAAATCGACGCCTGTTTACATCAACTGGAATTGCAACAGCGCGAACTCAGCAGCGGCAGCTACCCTTACGGCCTGCAACTGATTTTGCAAGCATTGAACAGCGCCACGCATCGCGGCGACCCGGTTGCACTGCTGGATTTAGAACCGGCTCTCGCGGCGCTGCACACAGCTTCGCGCGACCCCAACTTCATCAAACAGCTCGTCAAAGATTTGCTGCTCAATAATCCGCACCGCGTCACGCTGACGCTAAAACCGGACACCTCGCTGTCGCAGCAGCGCGACGCAGCAGAAGCCGCGCAACTGGCCAACATTCGCGCGCAATTATCGTCAGAACAATGCCAACAAATTATTGAGCAAAGTGTGGCACTGCAAGCGCGACAAGAAGCGGTGTTGGATGAAAGCATTTTGCCTTGCGTCACATTGGCCGATGTGCCGGCTGACACACACACGCCGCAAGCTGCGGGCGTGGAAACACAAGCCACGCCGATTACGCGCTACAACGCTGGCACCAATGGCTTGGTGTATCACCAACTGATTGTGAGCCTGCCAGCACTGAACGCTGAAGAAGCGCAATTGCTGCCGCTATACAGCGCCTGCTTAACCGAAGTAGGACACGGTGCGCTGGATTATTTGCAAGTGCAGCAACAACAGGCTGCATTGTGCGGCGGTATCAGCGCCTATCCTTCCATGCGCAGTGCCATTGACGATGTGCAAATTACGCAAGGATTTTTGGTGTTATCCACGCG
Source organism: Cellvibrionales bacterium (assembly GCA_016713115.1). NCBI lineage: Bacteria > Pseudomonadati > Pseudomonadota > Gammaproteobacteria > Cellvibrionales > Cellvibrionales bacterium. Next base: position 474,324 of record JADJPU010000001.1, read on the forward strand.
TGCACTGGTGCGCAATCAACACGCCGCCGCACAATTGCTGTTTGATACTTGGCACAGCGCCCGCTTCGACGAATACCAACGCCTGCGCGAATTGATAGCGCAAATGCGCACGCGCCGCGAACGCAGCTTGACCGGCAACGGGCACAGCTTGGCCATGGCAGCGGCCTGCGCCGGCATGTCACCACTCGCGCAACATCAACATGTTGTGAATGGTTTGGCAGGTTTGCCGACCATGAAGCAATTAGATCGCGCATTGGATGACGCTGCAGCACTGAAAAACTTTGCACAACAATTGCAACAACTGCATCAAAAAATGTTGCAACAACCCACACAATTATTATTAGTGTCTGAGCAAGAGCGCGATGCCGATTGCACAGCACACTTGCAGCAGTTGTGGCAAAAAAATACTGGCGCAACTCCCACAAATTTTGCGGTGCCGTTTGCCGCACAGCGTGTGCAACAACTGTGGCAGACCAGCACGCAAGTGAATTTCTGCGCGCGCGCTTGGCCTACGGTGGCCGTTGGTCATCCCGATGCCGCTGCGCTGAGCGTGCTGGGTGGCTATTTGCGCAACGGCTTCTTGCACCGCGCCATTCGCGAGCAGGGCGGTGCCTACGGCGGTGGTGCCAGCCAAGACAGCACCCTCGGCGCGTTTCGCATGTACTCCTACCGCGACCCGCGCCTGTCTGACACCCTGCACGATTTCGACAAAGCGCTTGATTGGTTAGCCACCACCACACCTGACGCACAAAAAGTGGAAGAGGCCATCCTCGGCGTCATCGCCTCGCTCGACAAACCCGGCTCACCGGCGGGCGAAGCCAAAGCCGCCTTCCACAATCGTTTGTTTGGTCGCAGCGATGCCGTACGGCGCGCGTTTCGCGCACAAATCCTCGCCGTCAGTGCGCAAGATTTACAGCGCGTCGGTGCTTTGTATCTCACACCAGAAAAAGCCAATACCGCCATTTTGAGCGGCGCAGGCAACACAGCAGAGGCCAACAAACTGGGCTTGGAGATCTGCAAGTTGGATGCCTAAAGCCATACAATAAAGCCCAAGCCGCACGGAACCTGACACATGCAGAACTCTACAGATACAGCTAAAAGCATGGTGGATTGGTTCCGGCATTCCGCGCCGTATATTCATGCGCATCGCGACAAAACCTTCGTGCTGATGTTGCCAGGTGATGCACTGCTCGACGCCCAATTCACTCACACCATTCACGATATCGCCCTGCTCAACAGCCTCGGTGTGCGTTTGGTGTTAGCCGTTGGCGCGCGCGCGCAAATTGAAACCGCACTGGCGCGCCAAAAAATCTCACCGCACTTTCATCAAGGCATACGCATCACCGATGCTGAATCACTGCCTCTGGTGATAGAAGCAGCCAGCAGCGTGCGCTCACAAGTTGAGGCTCTGCTCTCCACTGGGTTAGTCAATTCACCCATGTACGGTGCACAGATTCGCGTAATAGGAGGCAACTTCATCACCGCCAAACCCATCGGTGTACGCGACGGCGTGGATTTTCATCACACGGGCGAAGTGCGGCGCATTGATGTGGATGCGCTTGACGATGCCTTGGACAGCGACGCTATCGTGGTGCTGCCCTGCTTGGGTTATTCCGCCAGCGGTGAAATTTTTAATCTCAGCATCGAACATGTTGCCGCCACAGTGGCACAAGCACTGCACGCCGATAAATTGATTGCATTTGTTGCCGACAAAGGTGTTTGTGATACCAAAGGCACTCTGCTGCGCGAATTAAAACCTGCGCAAGCCTTGCAGCTGCACAAGAAAAAAGGCGTCACTGCCAACACCGCCCTGCTCACCTGCTGCCAAGCGGTGGAAGCTGGCGTGGAGCGCGCGCATCTCATCAGTTTTCAAGAAAACGGCAGTCTGCTGCGTGAATTATTTACCCGCGAAGGCAGCGGCACTTTGATCGCGCACGACAGCGGCGAAATTGTGCGCGCCGCCACACTGGATGATGTCAGCGGCATCCTCAATCTCATTCAACCACTGGAAGAAGCTGGCACCTTAGTGCGGCGCTCGCGTGAAGTATTGGAAGCCGAAATTCACAATTTCACCGTGATTGAACACGAAGGACTGATCGCCGCCTGTATCGCGCTCTATCCCTACAGCGAAGGCGTAGCTAAAAAAGCAAACATGGCAGAAGTGGCCTGCGTCGCCACCCACACGCAGTATCGCGACAGCGGCCGTGCCTCACTGCTGCTGGCACATATTGAGAAGCACGCCAAAAAAACCGGCATCAAAAAATTATTTGTACTCACCACACAAACCGCACATTGGTTTTTAGAAAAGGGTTTTGCCGCAGCAAAAATTGATCAACTGCCCGCCAAAAAACAGCAGCTGTATAACTATCAACGCAATTCAAAAATCTTTATTAAAAATATTTAGTAGGACACCGTTATGCCCACTTACCGCTCAAAAACCTCCACCGCCGGCCGCAACATGGCAGGCGCACGCGCATTGTGGCGTGCCACCGGCATGAAAGATGATGATTTCAAAAAACCCATTATTGCGGTCGTCAACTCTTTCACACAATTTGTGCCAGGCCATGTGCATTTAAAAGACCTAGGACAATTGGTTGCGCGCGAAATTGAAAAGCACGGCGGCGTGGCGAAAGAGTTCAACACCATCGCAGTAGATGACGGCATCGCGATGGGTCACGACGGCATGCTGTATTCGCTGCCCTCGCGCGACATCATTGCAGATTCTGTGGAATACATGGTCAACGCGCATTGTGCAGACGCCATGGTGTGCATCTCCAACTGCGACAAAATCACACCAGGGATGTTGATGGCGGCTATGCGCTTAAATATTCCGGTAGTGTTTGTTTCCGGCGGCCCGATGGAGGCGGGAAAAACAAAATTATCTGAACATAAATTGGATTTAGTGGATGCGATGGTGATCGCGGTAGACAGCGCCGCCTCCGATGAACAAGTGGCCGAATACGAACGCTCTGCCTGCCCCACTTGCGGCTCTTGCTCCGGCATGTTCACCGCCAACTCCATGAACTGTTTAACCGAAGCTCTCGGCTTATCGCTGCCGGGCAACGGCTCGCTGTTAGCTACGCACGCCGATCGCAAACATTTATTTTTAGAGGCGGGTCGTGTAATTGTCGAGATCACAAAACGCTATTACGAAGAAGATGACAGCACCGTTTTGCCGCGTTCGATTGCCTCATTCAACGCCTTTGAAAATGCGATGAGCCTCGATATTGCCATGGGCGGCTCCACCAACACTATTTTGCATTTGCTGGCCGCCGCACAAGAAGCGCAAGTGCCGTTCACCATGAAAGACATCGACCGCCTTTCACTGCGCGTGCCGCAGTTGTGCAAAGTCGCGCCCAACACACCGAAATATCACATGGAAGATGTGCACCGCGCCGGCGGCATCATGGGCATACTCGGCGAATTGGATCGCGCCGGTTTGCTGCACAGTGATACGCACACCGTGCACAGCAAAAACATGAAAGCGGCGCTGGCGAAATGGGACATCACACAAACACACAATTCCGTGGTGAAAGAGTTTTATCGCGCCGGTCCCGCCGGCATTCCCACGCAGGAAGCCTTCAGCCAAAGCACGCGCTGGGACACGCTGGACGATGATCGCGCCGAAGGCTGCATCCGCTCACTCGAGCACGCCTACTCCACCGAAGGCGGCCTCGCCGTGCTACACGGCAACATTGCAGAAAAAGGCTGCGTGGTAAAAACATCTGGCGTGGATGAAAGCAATTTTGTGTTTGAAGGCACCGCGTTTGTGTGCGAAAGCCAAGACGAAGCCGTGCACGCCATTTTGGAAGATAAAGTGAAATCGGGCGATGTGGTGATCGTGCGTTACGAAGGCCCGCGCGGCGGCCCCGGCATGCAAGAAATGCTCTACCCCACCAGCTACATCAAATCCAAAGGTTTGGGCAAAGCCTGCGCCCTGCTCACCGATGGTCGTTTTTCTGGCGGCACTTCTGGCTTGTCCATCGGCCATGTTTCACCCGAGGCAGCCGCAGGCGGCACAATTGGTTTGGTGCGCAACGGCGATCGCATCCACATTGATATTCCGCAGCGCAGCATCAATGTGCTGGTAAGCGATGAAGAACTAGCACAACGCCGCATTGAGCAGTACAAACTGGGCTGGAAACCAGCACAACCGCGTCCGCGCAAAGTGTCTGCTGCGCTGAAAGCCTACGCTAAATTTGTGATGAGCGCGGATGTCGGCGCGGTGCGCGATTTGAGTTTGCTGGATTAAAGCTCAGAGGTACAACAAGGGCAGCGTGTCGCCTTAATGGAAATACTCGAAATACATTTAGGGCATTCTTTTGTTGTCACCTCTGCTTCTTTTTTCAGACGATTGATTTGTTTCACCAGCATAAAAATCACGAATGCAACTATCGTAAAATCCAACACGGTGTTGATAAACACACCGTAGTTGATGCTGACTGCTGCCGCTGTATCGGTTTTTTCTTTCAGCACGATGGCGAGGCTGGAAAAATCGACATTACCCAACAGCAAGCCAATCGGCGGCATCACCACTTGGCTGACCAGTGCTGTGACAATTTTTCCAAATGCCGCGCCGCTGATGACGCCCACTGCCATGTCGACCACATTGCCTTTAACGGCAAAATCTTTAAATTCCTGCAAAATCTTCATACTTCAATACTCTCCAGTTTCTGATACAAATTGATAAATTGCTGCGTGGCTTTATGCCCCGGTGCAAAATGCACCAGTGGCGCATGCTCCTCGCGCGATTCTTTTACTTTGATGGATGTGTTGAGATAAGTGTCCAACACCGGCATGCCATCGGCAATCAGTTGGTCGATCAACTCCTGCGGAAACTTAGCTTGTGGATTGAATTGATTCACCACCACGCCTTCAATTTTCAAGCCTTCGTTGTGATCTTCGCGAATCTCTGCCACGGTATTCACCAAGCTATACAGCGCTTGTCGTGAAAAACTGTCGCAGTCAAAAGGAATCAACAAGCTGTCTGCCGCAATCAGGGCTGCCATGCTGTAAAAATTCAAGGCGGGCGGCGTGTCAATATAAATGCGGTCGTAATGTTTTTCTGCTTCTTTTAGCGCATCACGAAACTTGTAAATTTTATGTTTACTCTCCAACTCACGCTCAATACTCGTCAAATCTGGGCTGGCAGGCATTACCGACAGATTTTTAAAATGCGTAGGGTGGCAGAAATTAGGCAGATAGGGCTTTCCGCTAAAAATACCTAAAAATGATTTAAAAAAATCTACGGCTGTTTTGTTTTTTTCTGCGTAATTAGAGCCGAGCAAATATTCTGAGCTATTGCACTGCGTATCCAAATCAATCAGCAGCGTTTTATGCCCTTGCTGCGCGCTGATGGCTGCTAAATTGCAACTGATGCTGGTCTTACCCACGCCGCCTTTTTGATTAAATACAACTCTTTTCATGGTCGTCACTCCTGTAAACTAGCGATATGGTAACAGCAAACACCCCAACCCTCCCTCGCGCAATTTTTTGATGGGCCCCACAGCCTCCGGTAAAACGGATGTTGCGGTTGAACTGACAAAAAAATTGCCCTGCGACATCATCAGTGTGGATTCTGCACTGGTGTATCGCGGCATGGATATCGGCAGCGCAAAACCCGACAGCCACATTTTGATGCAAGCTCCGCATCGCCTGATCAGTTTTCTTGATCCCTCAGAGCCGTACTCCGCCGCACAATTTCGGCGCGATGCCTTGCGTGAAATTCAAAACATTGTGCAAGCGGGACGCATTCCACTTTTGGTGGGTGGCACGATGCTGTATTTCAAAGTGTTATTGGAAGGTATTGCGGATTTGCCCGTCGCCGACCCCACACTGCGCGCGGTTTTAACCGCTGAGGCAACGCGCATCGGCTGGCCTGCCATGCACCAAAAGCTGGCCGCTGTTGACCCTGCCGCCGCTGCGCAACTGCACCCCAATCATTCACAGCGTATCCTTCGCGCCCTAGAGGTACACACACTGACCGGAACCGCCCTCTCTACTCTGCAACAACAACAGCAACAGCAACAAGCCGAACCACTGCCCTTTCATCCTGTGCAACTGGCACTGCTGCCAGACGACCGCGAAGCACTGCACCGCCGCATTGAACGGCGTTTTGATCGCATGCTAGAGGAGGGTTTCATGGATGAAGTGCGGCAGCTCTACCAACGCGGCGATTTGCACCCCGATCTGCCCGCCATCCGTGCCGTGGGTTATCGGCAGGCGTGGGATTATTTAGCCGGCGCTACAACTGCCGTCGAAATGCGGGACGCGGGCATTGCCGCCACCCGCCAACTCGCCAAACGCCAGCTCACTTGGCTGCGCGGCTGGTCGCAACTGCACACAATCTCCACGCAGGAACCTTTCGATGTAGAAAAAGTCACACAGGCGACCTTGAAAATTCTGTCTGCTAACGGCATATAGTGCTTGGCGGTTGCCGTTTCTGTTTTTCCCGGTTTTCGGGCTCACATCCATTGTTTGTTTTTGAGGAGATATCCCATGTCCAGAGGGCAAAGTCTACAAGACCCTTATTTGAATGTTCTACGCAAAGAGCGCGTTCCTGTGTCCATTTACTTGGTCAATGGCATCAAGCTGCAAGGCCAGATCGACTCGTTTGACCAGTTTGTCGTGCTGCTGAAAAACACCGTCAGTCAGATGGTGTACAAACACGCTATCTCCACCGTAGTGCCATCGCGCCCTGTGCGTTTGCCAATAACGAACCCCACCGGTGGACAAGCTGGCAGCGGGCAAGGCGGCTACCAGGACAACTACGACGACGATGACGGCTACACCGATTTGGACAGCTGATCGCGCATCATCTCCACATCATTACTAACGGAAAAGATCGCGTTTGTTTTTTGATCGCCCTGCATCCGGTGAACTGGCTGTGCTGGTTCACTTGGATTTGCACCGCCCGCACACCCGCGACGATTTGCGCGAGTTTGAAGAGCTCGTGCTGTCAGCCGGTGGCGACCCTGTCACTCTGATCGGCGGCTCCCGCACCTCTCCCAATGCGCGCTATTTTGTCGGCCAAGGCAAGTTGGAAGAAATCCAAGCTGCTGTGCAGGAACATTGCGCGCAGCTGGTGATTTTTGATCATGAATTGTCGCCCAGCCAAGAACGCAATTTGGAAAAAGCGTTGCAATGCCGCGTGCTGGATCGCACCGGTTTAATCCTCGATATTTTTGCCCAGCGCGCCCGCACCCACGAAGGCAAGTTGCAAGTGGAGCTCGCGCAGTTACAGCACATGTCCACGCGCTTGGTGCGCGGCTGGACGCACTTGGAGCGGCAAAAAGGCGGTATAGGCATGCGCGGCCCCGGTGAAACGCAGCTGGAAACGGACCGTCGTTTGCTGCGCGCACGCATCAAATTTATCGAAGCGCGCTTGGAAAAAGTGCGCAGCCAGCGCGAACAGGGGCGACGCAGTCGCACACGCAGTGCCACACCCACCGTTTCACTCGCTGGTTACACCAACGCCGGCAAATCCACCTTATTTAATGCACTGACTGAGGCGGATGTGTACGCCGCCAATCAATTATTTGCCACGCTAGACCCCACCATGCGCCGCATCACACTGCCCGACACCGGCGTCACCGTGTTGGCGGATACCGTGGGTTTTGTGCGCCACTTGCCGCACCAATTGGTCGAAGCCTTTCGCAGCACACTGGAAGAAGTGGCGCGCGCCGATTTATTGCTGCATGTGATCGACGCCGCCAGCGACGAACGCATCGAGCAAATTTATCAAGTTGAAGAAGTATTGACTGAAATTGGCGCTGCCGATGTGCCACGCTTGGAAGTATTCAACAAAATTGATCTGTTAGAAATTGAACCGCGCATTGACCGCGATGACAGCGGTTGCGCCATTCGTGTGTGGCTCTCAGCGCGCGAAGGCATAGGCCTCGACTTGCTTAAACAAGCCATGGACGAACACTTAGCGGAAGAACAATTCGTCGGCACGCTACATCTGAAACCAGAACAGGCAAAACTGCGCGCGCAGCTATTTGCCTTGCGCGCCATTACACACGAGCAGTTCAATGAAGATGGCAGCCAAACACTCGCCATTCGTCTCGCACAAAAAGATTGGCAGCGTCTATTAGCCACAGAAAAGCTCAAAGCAGAAGAACTGCTAGAATCACCACCCGCTATTTCACGCACAGCTCGCGCAAAAAAATCCCATACTCGGAGACTCTGATGGCCTGGAATGAACCCGGCAATAACAAAGGTGGCGGCAACCCTTGGGGAGGCCCACCCAACAGTAAAAATGAACTGGAAGCGCTGTTCAAAAAACTGAATGGCGTGTTTGGTAATGGCAGCCCCGGCAACGATCAACCGATAGGTAAATTAGCCCTAGTGATTGTCGCTGTACTTGCCATCATTTGGGGTGCGCTAGGCATTTATCAGTTGGATGAACAGAAACGCGCGGTTGTGTTGCGTTTGGGCGCTTTTCATTCAATTGTCGGCCCCGGCATACACTGGAATCCACCATTGATTGATACCGTGATCAAAGAAAATGTCACACAACAGCGCTCGTACACCACGCAAGGCGCGATGTTGACGGAAGATGAAAACATCGTCGAAGTGCAAGTATCTGTGCAATACAACATCGGTGATTTGCAAAAATTTACGCTCGGCATTCGCGATCCACAACACGCATTAGAAGAAGCCACAGACAGTGCAGTGCGTCACGCCATTGGCAGTTCAAAAATGGATGATGTGTTGACCACCGGACGCGACAAAATTGCCGTCGATGTGCAAACGCGTTTGCAAAAATATCTCGACGCTTATCAAACCGGCATTATCGTCAGCACGGTCAACATTGAAAAAACACAACCACCTACTGCAGTCCAAGCAGCGTTCGACGATGTGATTAAAGCGCGCGAAGACGAACAGCGCGTGCAAAATGAAGCACAAACTTATGCCAATACCGTTGTTCCCGAAGCACGCGGTCAAGTGAAACGCGTACACGAAGAAGCATTGGCGTATCGCGATCGCGTAGTCGCACGCGCACAAGGTGAAGCCGCGCGTTTTGAAGCCCTGCTCACCGAGTACAACAAAGCGCCGGAAATCACGCGCAAGCGTTTGTACTTGGAAACCATGCAGGCAATCTACGCTGACAACAGCAAAGTGCTGCTCAACACACAAACCAACGGCAACAATGTTTTTTATCTACCGCTGGATAAGCTTGGCGCACAAAACAGCGCGAACAATACCAACACCGTGCGCGCAGCACCGGCTACCAGCGACGACATCAGTAGCACTGTGCACGCAGAAAATACTCGCAGCAAAACCAATAGCGACAATCGCCTTGAGAGCAGTCGCCGGGAGGCTCGCCCATGAACCGCATTGGAAATATATTGTTAGCCATCTTGGCCGTCATTTGGCTGGCGGGGCAATTTGTTTTTGTCGTATTTGAATTTGACAAAGCGGTAATGCTGAAATTTGGCAAGCTCGTGAAATCCGACATCAAGCCTGGCTTGCATGTTCGTATTCCGTTTGTGGATGAAGTGCGCCGCTTCGACGGCCGTATTCAAACATTGGACACACGCGCCGAACGCTACCCCACCGTGGAGAAAAAATCGGTGATGGTGGATTTGTACGCACACTGGAAAATCACCGATGTGGCCCGCTACTACACCGCTACAGGCGGCGATGCCACACGCGCAGAATTATTGATTTCACAGCGTATCAATGAAGGTTTGCGCAACCAGTTTGGCGTGCGCACACTGCACGAAGTAGTGTCTGGTGAGCGCGATGCACTAATGGTCAACATGACGAAAAAACTCACCGAAATCACCAGCAAAGAATTGGGCATTGATGTTGTCGATGTGCGTGTGAAGCGCATCGAACTGCCCGACGAAGTGAGCGTGGATGTTTACAACCGCATGAACTCCGAACGCGCACGCGAAGCGCGTAAACACCGCTCCGAAGGCAAAGAAGTCGCCGAAGGTATACGCGCCGATGCCGACAGACAAAAAATCGTCTTGGAAGCCGAAGCCTACGGCGAAGCAGAAAAAATTCGCGGTGAAGGCGATGCCAAAGCGACTGCTATTTATGCAGCGGCTTACGGCAAAAACGCCGAGCTGTTCAATTTCACGCGCAGCCTGCAAGCCTATCGCGACAGTTTCAACAGTGGCAAAGATATGCTGGTGCTGGATCCCAACGACAGCTTTTTCAGCTACTTAAAAAACCCTGATGGCAAAGCGCAATAATTTCATCGCCGCACTGCTGCTGTTCGTCTGCACAGCGGCAGCAGCGGCACCCGATATACGCGTCAACGGCCTGATGCCCAATCAAGCCGTGGTCACCATCGACGGCAAGCAGCGCATTCTCAAAATGGGAACGCCGAGCCCAGAAGGTGTCAGCCTGATCGCTGCCGACAGCCAGAAAGCCGTGCTGGAATGGCAAGGTGAACGCATAGAGCGCACACTGACGCGCGAAATCAGCGCCAACTACACCGAACGCACCGAAGAAGAAGCACGCATTCCGCGCGGACGAGACAATCATTTTTTCACCACTGGGAACATCAACGGTCAACCCGTTAGATTCATGGTGGATACCGGCGCATTCGCCATCGCCATGACACCAGTCGAAGCGGATCGCCTGCGCCTGAACTGGCGGCAGGGCGAACGCTTCGTTGCCAACACTGCCGGCGGCGGCACCCCTAGCTATAAAGTCATGCTCGACAGCGTCAGTGTGGGCGGCATCACCCTGCACAACATCACCGCAGCGGTTATCGTCGCCGACTCCACCGGCGAAATTCTGCTGGGCATGAGTTTTCTGGAGAAAACCGAAATGCGCGAGGAAGACAACACCCTCGTGCTGCGCAAGAAGTACTAGCTGCAACACCGCCTCTAGCACTGCGCGCAGACCGCAAATATGCGTAAAATGCGCGCCCTTATCGAGGGTTCCTTCCGTGCCGTTTCATTTCGTCGCATCCTCCAACCTGCCGACCACTTGGGGTGAATTCACGCTCCACGGCTTTGAAGATGCGGATACTCAGCAAGAACACATTGCATTGACCATGGGCGATGTCGCCAATGGTGAGCCTGTGCTGGCGCGCATCCACTCCGAGTGCCTGACCGGCGATGTACTGCACAGCCTGCGTTGCGATTGCGGTGCTCAACTGCACGCAGCAATGCAAGCCATTGCCGATGAAGGACGCGGTCTGCTGCTGTATTTGCGCCAAGAAGGGCGCGGCATCGGCTTAATGAACAAGATCCGCGCCTACCACTTGCAAGACCAAGGGGCTGATACCGTTGAAGCCAATCAACAACTTGGCTTTGACGCCGATTTGCGCCAATACGACATGTTGACCACCATGCTCAAACACTTAAATATCAGCAAGTTGCGCCTGATGACCAACAACCCGCGCAAACTGGCTGCATTGGAATCTGCCGGCATTCACATCGAAGAACGCCTTCCCCTGCAGGTAGGCGAGAACCCACATAACCGCCAATACCTCGCTACCAAGACTCAAAAGTTGGGGCATTTATTAACCCCACCTTCGCATTGACCGGAGCACCTTCCATGCAGACATGCCAACGCGTCAGCGATCTACGCGCACAGCTCACCCAAGCGCGCAGCGCCGGCAAACGAATTGCACTGGTCGCCACCATGGGCAATCTGCACGAAGGGCATCTGCAGCTAATTCGTCTGGCCAAGACATTGGCCGATGTTGTGGTTGCCAGCATCTTTGTTAACCCGCTGCAATTCGGCCTCAATGAAGACTGGGAGCAATACCCACGCACACTGGAGCGCGACAGCGCCATGCTCAGCGCGGAAGGCTGTGATCTGCTGTTCTGCCCCACCGAAACGGAAATGTACCCCAATGGCATGGAGACGCAAACCAAGGTCGAAGTCCCCACCATGACCAATATTCTGTGCGGCGCCTCCCGTCCCGGTCACTTTTTGGGAGTAACCACCGTGGTCGCCAAGCTGCTCAATATGGTGCAGCCGGATACGGCTATCTTCGGTATCAAAGATTATCAACAGCTCACCGTGATCAACCGCATGGTGGAAGACTTGTGTATACCGGTGCAAATCGTCGCAGCACCTATTGCACGCGCTGATGATGGTCTAGCTCTCAGCTCGCGCAACAGCTATCTCACCGCAGAGGAGCGACCGCGCGCTGTCGCGCTCTATCAGACCCTATGCCGCGCACGCGATACCGTACAAGCTGGCATCCGCGACTACGCAACCATCGAAGCCTCAGCACAGCAACAATTAGCACAGGCTGGCATGCGCCCTGATTATTTTTCTATTCGACAAGCCAAAACACTGGAGCCTGCCACTGCCACTGATACCGATCTCGTGCTGCTGGGCGCGGTGTATCTCGGAAAAACGCGGCTGATAGATAATGTAACGCTAACCATTTAACGGTACGATATACGGCGTATTTTTCACTCCTAGCTTTAACGGAGACTCTCCATGCAAACCCTAATGCTGAAAGGCAAACTTCACCAAGCCTGCGTTACGCACTCTGTGTTGGATTACGACGGTTCCTGCGCAATTGATAGCGACTTGGTCAAACTCGCTGGGATGCGTGAATTCGAACAAATTCAGATCTACAACATCACCAACGGCGAGCGTTTCACCACTTATGTTATTTCCGGTGGCGCTGGCTCAGGCATCATCTCGGTCAACGGCTCTGCGGCGCATCGCGCCAAGCCTGGCGATCGCGTTATCATTTGCGCTTACGCCAGCTACAGCGAACAAGAGCTGCTGAACCACGCGCCAAAATTGGTTTATCTGAACGAAGAAAACAAAGTCATTCGCACAGCGAACACCATTCCCGTGCAAGCTGCCTGACACGCTTGTTTAGCCAAAAGCCGGCCTTTGGGTCGGCTTTTGTGTTTCTGCCACGACCGTTTTTTGAGAACCGAACATGCTAGAAATCAATCCCCTGCTGAACACTATCAAAGATTTGCGCGAGCGCTCCAACGCACTCAGGGGGTATCTTTGACTACGCCAACAAGAAAGATCGCTTAACCGAAGTTGAACTGGAACTGGGAGATGCCGGTGTTTGGGACAAACCCGAACGCGCGCAAGAATTAGGACGCGAACGCGCCGCGCTCTCTGCTGTTGTCAGCACACTGGATGACATGGAAAGCGGTCTCAACGATGTCGCCGATTTATTGGAAATGGCGGCAGCAGAAGACGATGTCGATACTGTCTCTGCCGTTGAAACGGATTTAGACGCACTGCGCAAAAAATTGGAGCTGCTCGAATTCCGCCGCATGTTTTCTGGCGAGATGGATGCCAACAGTTGCTTCTTGGATATTCAAGCCGGCTCCGGTGGCACCGAAGCACAAGACTGGGCAGAAATGTTGCTGCGCATGTATTTGCGCTGGGGCGATGCCAAAGGCTTCAAAACTGAATTAGTGGAAGCCTCCGCAGGCGATGTCGCCGGTATCAAATCTGCCACTATCAGCTTTCAAGGTGAATACGCTTACGGTTGGTTGCGCACAGAAACCGGCGTGCATCGCCTCGTGCGCAAATCGCCGTTTGATTCAGGCAATCGTCGTCACACTTCTTTTTCTTCTGTCTTTGTCTCGCCGGAAATTGATGACAATATCGAAATCGACATCAATCCTGCCGATCTGAAAACCGATGTTTATCGCGCCTCCGGTGCGGGCGGTCAGCATGTCAACAAAACGGAATCTGCCGTGCGCATCACTCACATGCCCAGCGGCATTGTGGTGCAATGTCAGTCACAACGCTCGCAGCACGCCAACCGCGACTTTGCGATGAAGCAATTGAAAGCAAAGTTGTACGAAATGGAAATCAAAAAACAACAAGCCGAACAGCAGAAATTGGAAGACAGCAAAGCCGATGTGAGCTGGGGCAGCCAAATCCGCTCTTATGTGCTGGATGATGCGCGCATCAAAGATTTGCGCACTGGCGTGGAAACACGCAATACGCAAGCGGTACTGGATGGCGATTTAGATAAATTTATCGAAGCCAGTCTAAAAAGCGGACTGTAAAAACATTCACAATTTCATCACGGAAATGACGACATGACCGACGAAAAAATCATTCAGCCAGAAGAAAACCATCTGATCGCTGAACGGCGCGCAAAACTTTCTGCCATTCGTCAACGCGGCAATGCCTTCCCAAATAATTTTCGCCCAGACAGCCTCACCGATGCATTGCAAACAGAACTCGGCGAAAAGACCAAAGAAGAATTGGAAGTCCTGCATCGCATCGCCTCTGTCGCAGGCCGCATCATGGCCAAGCGCGGCCCTTTTCTCGTGCTGCAAGATGTGGCTGGCCGCATGCAGTTGTATATCGACAAAATCCACGCACAGGCAGAAGAAATTAAAACTTGGGACATCGGTGACATCGTCGGCGCCACAGGCCCTGTACACAAATCGGGCAAAGGCGATTTGTATGTATTGATTGAAAGCGCGCAACTGCTCACCAAATCGCTGCGCCCACTGCCGGACAAATGGCACGGTCTGTCCGACACTGAAATGCGCTACCGCCAGCGCTATGTCGACCTCATCGTCAACGACGATGTGAAGCGCGCGTTTCGCACGCGCTCAGTGGTGATTGATGCGATTCGCGATTTTCTAACCGACCGCGACTTCCTCGAAGTGGAAACACCGATGATGCAAGTCATCCCCGGCGGCGCAACGGCGAAACCTTTTGTCACGCATCACAATGCACTGGATCAGCGCATGTATCTGCGCATCGCACCGGAGCTGTACCTCAAGCGTTTAGTGGTGGGTGGCTTTGATAAAGTGTTTGAAATTAATCGCAACTTCCGCAACGAAGGACTCTCCACGCGCCACAACCCTGAGTTCACCATGCTGGAGTTTTACGAAGCCTATGCGGACTACCGCGATTTAATGGATCGCACGGAAGACATGCTGCGCTATGTCGCGCATCGTGCACTGGGCAGCGCACAGTTTTGCAATACGGTACGCAACGAAGCGGGAGAAGTTGTCGAACAAATCGACTTTGATTTCGACCAACCGTTTGCACGCCTCAGCGTTTTTGATTCCATTTTGCATTTCAATGCCGACATTTCCGCCGAGCAACTATCCACGCTGGAAGGCGCACGCGCTATTGCAGAGAAACTCGGCATCCCACTGAAAAAATCTTATGGCCTCGGCAAAGTACAAATCGAGATTTTTGAAAAAACCGTTGAACACCGTTTGATTCAACCTACTTTTATTACCGAGTACCCCACGGAAGTATCGCCACTCGCGCGCCGCAACGACAACAATCCTTTCATCACCGATCGCTTTGAGTTTTTTGTCGGCGGGCGCGAAATTGCCAACGGCTTTTCCGAGTTAAATGACGCCGAAGATCAAGCCGAGCGCTTCCGCAAACAGGTAGAAGAAAAAGATGCTGGCGATGAAGAAGCTATGCATTACGATGCTGATTACATCACTGCATTGGAATACGGTTTGCCTCCCACAGCAGGTGAAGGCATCGGCATTGACCGCTTGGTGATGCTGTTGACGGATTCGCCATCTATTCGTGATGTGGTGCTCTTTCCGCACATGCGCCCACAACATTGATGCGAATACGCAGTGAGCGACATCAAACTCAATACAGAATGGCTGGAAAAATTACAGCCAGAGTTTGATGCGCCTTACATGCAGCAATTACGCTCCTTTCTTGCCGCAGAAAAAGCCGCAGGAAAAACAATTTATCCAGCAGGAGCGCTGTGGTTTAACGCGCTAAATCACACACCTTTCTCAAAAGTAAAAGTGGTTGTCATCGGCCAAGACCCATACCACGGCCCCAATCAAGCACACGGCCTGTGTTTTTCTGTACAAAAAGGCATCGCGCCGCCACCATCACTGGTGAATATTTTTGCCGAATTAAAACGCGACCTCGGCATTGATCCACCACCACATGGCAACCTCACCGACTGGGCAGATCAAGGCGTGTTGCTGCTCAATGCTGTACTTACGGTTGAGAATGGCAAAGCTGGCGCACATCAAGGAAAAGGCTGGGAGTTATTTACCGACAAAATCATTGCGCTGCTGAATGAGCAACGCGAGAAATTAGTTTTTTTATTATGGGGAAGTTACGCACAAAAAAAAGGAGGGTTGATTGATTGCAAAAAACACTTGGTGTTAACCGCGCCACATCCATCGCCGCTTTCCGCTTATCGAGGCTTTATCGGCTGCGCACATTTTTCAAAAACCAATCAATACCTACAAAAAAATGGCATTCAAGAAATCTACTGGCAACTACAAAAGCAGTGCAATTAATCCAAAGCCAACACATCAATTAAGCGCTGTATTGTCGGAAAATCCTCTTCAGCCACATCAATAATCTGACAACCAGACCAATAAGCGGCAGCCGTCACCGACGCAGTGGGGCTGTTCCATAAACAATCCACACCCAAATGCAGCTCGATAGTTTTGTTTTCGGCTTCACCCAAAACACTACCATCCACACAAACACTCAACTGATAAATACAGTCAACATGCAAGGGCTCACTATTGATGAGCATCAGACCATCTAGCGATAAATTAGCCACCGTGCCAATCGATCGCCCCGTTGCTTTGTCAACAACACGCACAACATCGCGCAAATTATGGCGCGGATGCTTGCGGCGATTTGCATAATCGTTGTCTTGTTCCATATTAATGCGCCATGATGGTTTTTAAACGAGAAAGAATACTTTCCAACGCTCTTTCAAAAAATGGCTTTCCTGATTCCACTAAGATTCTTGCTTGACTCCCCAGAATCATTTGTGCAATTTCCAAACTGCTTTTCATCGCAACTTTTTTTCCACCGCGATCCACCAGCATAAAATTAGATGTCTGCTGATTAAACCACGCAATCCGCAAACGAACTTTATCGCTGTCTTGCAAGTGATCAAACTCCAGCCATGTTCCCACCGGTATATGACTAAGCGTATCCAGAATATTTATCTCTTCCATGCTGAGCGAAGAGGCATCGATCACAACCTCTTCCAGATCAGCACTAACTTCTGCTTCCATTTGCGCGCGCTGCTCTTGCGAGGCTGGCTCTGCAATTAAGTTCTGCAATACCAGCATTTGCGACTTCGACAAAGCCTCCAATAACCGGTTACTTTTCACCTGATCGTGCGCAATAGTCTCCAATCCCGCTTGTACGCGCTGCAACAGCGACTCTTGCACAAACGCCAAACGATTGCGCTCGTTGAGATCCGCTTTTTCCTGCACACTCCAAATGATTTCACCGATAGTATCAACACCCTCATGCCATTGGTTCGAATCATCACCATAGCGCAGCAAAGTAAAAGTCAGATAGTCGGACCACGGGTGCAGTAACAACACAATGATATGCGCTGGCAATTCATGTCCATCCATACTGCGGCGCACTTCTCGCAACACGCGTCGCTTTACCTCACGCAGGCGCTCTTCGCCTTCCGCTTTTTCACGCGCTCGTCGCTCCATTACCTCGACGCTATGAGAAACCTTTTGGTTAAACTCACGCATTTCCAACAACAGTTCGTCAAACAAACTGGTGTCGTTGTGGAAATCAGTCAACACACGGCGAATAACGGATTTAATTTTTGGAAATACTTTGAACTGACTGTCTCCGTCAGTATTTACCCAACGCATACCGGCATCTGCCAAACAGTCCAACAGCTGCCGCGAAGAATGCTCGGGCTTCTCAAACAGTTTTCGCTCAAGAAATGCGACTTTTAAATACGGCGTATGCAAATAACTCAACACAGCCTTTACTGCATCAGGCAGTTGCTCATCACCCAGCATGTACTCAAAAATCATGCCGACCAAATCAATAATACGCGCATCATCTTCAGCAATACTTTTATCGTCACCCAAATGTTGCTTCATCTGTTGCGTAACATTTTGATACTGCTCTACCGTCATTGCAGAAGGCACAGCAATGTAATCCAATGCTTCGGCATGCTCTTGCGTAGAAACCTGTGACAGCGCCTTAACTACCTCGCTCGGCGAACACACGGCAGCCGCGTTAGACTGCCCTGAAAATGCTGGCTGACTGAAATACTGCGGGCGCATCGCTGGCGAACGAGAATCTGACGATGGCGACACAGAAGTATCCGCTGCGCCCTGCTGCAATTTACTGATATCCGCGTACAACTGGCGCTCCGCCGCCAACGATTGTTGAAACGCTGGATTTTGCAGCGTTTCCATTTCGACGCGCTTGGTCAATTCAATGCGTGCAGGATGCGGCACGATATCAGCCTCAGCCTGTTCACCCTTAGCCGCTTCTTCGGCTGGCACTCCTGCGTCTGCTGTATCTTTTTTTACCGTGCTAGACGCTGGCTTCGGCTTCGACAAACCAACGCCAAATCGCAAATTGGGAAGAACGCCTTGCTGCTTTAAATAATCATTGGCTTGCTTATACAAATCCCCCAAATTCTCCAACAGCGCCTTTTCGAAAACACGGAAAAACAATACTGTGAAGCGAATATTCAACTTCAACAGTTGCAACTCCGCTTGCAGCGCTGCTGCAAATTGATTGGCGCCCAAGGGATTGCCATCATCCGGCAATTTTTTCCCACCGCGCAACACAGCTAAACGCTGTAACAACCCGAATAATTCTTCTGAGAATCGCGTATCGGCTCGACGGGCAATTGACGAGATAGCGATGTCTTGTTCCAAATCATCATCCGCCAACAGCGAAAGATCGCGCGACATATCTTCCTTACTGGTATCTTTACCGCCTAGCTCGCCTTTTCTAAACAAAGTAAACCCTTCGGAAAGGCTTAGCTTGAATCGTGCCAGCATGGAGGCTTTATGCTTTCTCAACTCTCTAGACAGCTGCATCAACTGCCACTGCTCATCGCTATTCCTTGCAGCATCCATCATTTCCAGCAAACGCGCCTCTGCCGCATGAAAAAAAATCTCATGCACTTTGTCGCCAAATTGCAGCGTCATATTTTGCAAAGGCGTGATGTGTTTAGCGCCGTTAGCCGCATCCATAATCAACAATCTCTTTCAAAAAAACATTCAAAAAAAACAACGCGCATTATCAAGCTGACAACACAAATAGACTGACCACGCACGCCATCGAAGCGACCCACACCAAACTGCGCAGCGTCGCCTTGTCACACACATACATCACACCGTACACAAGGCGCGCGACAACAAAAGCGACCGCCAGCATATTGACTGTTGATTGCGCAACACTGGCACGCTCTGCCAACAAAACAGCCGCCACAAACAGAGGGAAAGTTTCGTAACTGTTTTGCACAGCCCAATGCGCGCGTTTGCGAGCGCCATCAAGACGCTCCATATATTCGCGTGGCTTGGCGTTATCAAAAGTTTTTGTGGCTTTCGCGTAGATGGTGAAGATAAATGGCACAACCAGACCGGCCAGCAAAATGCACCAATCAGCAATCGTTAACGCAGTAGTGGATGGCATATCCGTCTCCTTTCGTGTTCCTGTTCAGACAACAAAACGACACCAGATGACCGAGCCCCATACTAGCGCGACCAGTGCCAATGAAACAAATACCGCAGCCGAACCCATGTCTTTCGCCATGCCCGCCAATGGGTGCTGCACAGGGCTAGCCAGATCTACTACAGCCTCCACCGCAGAGTTCAACAGTTCGGTAATAAGTACAATCAAACAAACGCCGATCAGCAACGCAATCTCTTTTGCATCTTGCCCCAGCCAGCAAGCGGCCGGCAACAGCAGTACCGCCAGCACCAACTCCTGACGAAACGCCGCCTCGTTCTGCCATGCCTGCTTAAAGCCCTTCCACGAATACCCTGTTGCAGCGATGATGCGCGCAATTCCTGTGCGGCCGGGCTTGCATGAACCTTGGCCGTTTTCGGTCAGTAAATCAGTCATTTCTAGCTATCTCGTCTGTAACTTCATTTATTTTTTGTTCATAGCCAAAGCCGGCTGCTCTTCGGTTGGCTTGCCAACAATTTTCGCCGGCACACCGGCCGCCGTGCTGTGCGGGGGAATATCGGTCAGCACCACACTGCCGCCGCCAATTTTGGCACCTTCGCCAATTTCCACCGGCCCCAAGATTTTAGCGCCCGTTGCCAGCAACACGCCGCGCCGTATCAAGGGATGACGGCGACAGCCGCGTGCACGGCCACTACCACCCAAGGTGACTTCGTGCAGCATCGACACATCGTCTTCAACCACAGCGGTTTCGCCAATGACCACGCCGGTGGCGTGATCAATCAAAATACCGCAACCAATCACCGCGGCCGGATGAATATCCACCGCAAACACTTCACTCATGCGACTCTGGATATGCAGCGCCAACATGCGCCGCCCTTGCTGCCACAACCAATGCGCCACACGATAACTCTGCAGCGCATGAAAGCCTTTGAAATACAGCAGCGGCATCAAATAGTGATCGCAAGCGGCATCGCGCTCGTAGCAGGCAACGATGTCACGACCCACTTGTTGAATGATGCTCGGTGCAGCTTGAAACGCTTCCGCGCACACCTCCCGCAACAGCAACGCGGGGGCAGCGGAGCTGTCCAACAAACGCGCCAAATGAAAACTCATCACTTCCGGCAAATTGTTGTGGCGCAAAACCACGCTGTGAATATAACTTGCCAGCACTGGCTCGTTAGACGCAATAGTCTGCGCTTCGCTGCGCAAAGTCTGCCACAGGGTTTCTGGCTGCATAATCAAGCTCTCGCCATAGCAACGCGCACAAAGCGTTGAAAAATGTCGTGCCAATGCACAGCAATGCGATCTTTTAAGGCGATATCTTGTGTCATCAGCCAATCCAACATTTTTTCTTCGCGCAGTAGGCGCTCGTAACAATCCGCGATGGGCTTACAGGACAAATGCCAACGCTCAGGAGCAATGCCGCCATTATCTCTGCAATAGGGTCGAAAAAAAACCGCGTCCGGCTCCTGCAATTTTTCATCCAACCAGCAATGTAAATTGGCAAACACGCCATTGCCCACACACTCTTCCGTAGTGAGCTGCACGCGATAATCAACCGGCACCGCAGCCGCATCAAACACATCGAGATCCGTTCCCCAATGGTGGCGCGAACAACCTGGAATCGCTGACCAACGCAAAATGGCGAATAACAATTCATCTTCAGATAACCGACTAATGTCGATGGGCTGACCCTGTGCATCCAATACCGGTCGCAGTCCCGTTGCTTTGCTATTCCAAATCAGTGATTGGCGTTCAAAACCGCGCCATGCGCTCGCTATTTGCAAATCAAAACCTACCTCAGCTGCGTCGTTTACCAACTGCATCCAATGCGGTAGTGCATCGTGATGCAGATAGTGTGCAGCAGAGGCAGCAACAGCCACGAGAGGCACGCGCGATTGCCCTGTTAATACCTGCCAGTCCACTATCGACATTCACACACCTGAATTATTTCGCTTCGTTTTTTCTGCGCCGCAGCGCTTGCAGCGGTATTGCGTCACCAGCTTACCCTGCTTCACATCAAACACGCTGTCTTTCACCACAGCCCAACTGTGAAATCCGTTGCCACACAAGGTGGATTGCTTGCCTTTTTTCTGCAGCGCCGCTTTTTTGAATTGCTGTAGCGAGACAACCTCGCTCACGCCGTTTGCCCACGGCTAATTTTCTGACCGCGCCACACAAAATCCACCGGCCATAATTTTTGTGGGCGATCATACGCTCGCCATAAATCGGCATAGGTTTTGTTTTCGACAGGATGCAGTTCCTCACCCGCTATTTCTGCCAGCGGCAGCAACACAAACGCATTTTGCAAAACTTCTGCGCGCGGCAGGCTGATGCCATCTATCTGCCCCACCGCGTTGCCGTAAGTCAGGATGTCAATATCGAGCGTTCGTGCTGAAAAACGCTCGCCACCGCGCAAACGACCATTGTCATTTTCAATTTTGCGCAAACATTGCGACAACTCGCCCACCGACAAATTCGTATCACAGCCAATCACCAAATTAAAAAAATGGTCGCCGTCAAAACCCACGGCTTCGCTTTCGTACACGGAAGAAACCTGCAAGTTATCGAAGGCATTTTTTAGCGCATCCAAAGCCGCCGTGATATGCCGTTCACGCTCTACATTGCTGCCTATGCCGAGATATACCCTGTTCACGCCGGTTTTTCTCCGCGCTCAATCACCAAACCCACATCTTGTGCGCCGCGCAATGCGCCGGGTTTGCTGATGCGCAAACGCAGCCATGCCACGCCAAATTCATCGCGCACAATGTCGGCCACCGCTTCTGCTAACGCCTCAATCAATTGATAGCGGCTTTCACTGATAAATTGAATCAAGCGTTTGGAAATGGTTTTGTAATCCAGCGCATCCACAATATCGTCGCTCGCTGCCGCTGCACGAATATCCGTCGCCATTTCCAAATCCAAACTCACCACCTGCTGCACTTCGCGCTCCCATGCAAAAATGCCGATGATGGTTTCTATGCGCAAATCGCGGATGTAAACAATGTCCATCGCAAACTCTCTTCAAATAGCTGGCAAAGTTTCGAGTGACCAACGCGGGAAAGCGTTGATCGTCAGCGGCTCGCTTTGCCCTGCCAACAAGCGCTGACAACCGGCAAAAGCAATCATCGCGCCGTTATCGGTACAGAACGCTGGGCGTGGATAAAATACTTCTGCTTTGCCCGCTAATACTTGCTGCAATTTCTCACGCAGGCGGCGATTGGCACTCACGCCGCCGGCAATCACCAAACGCTGCAAACCGGTTTGTTCAATTGCACGGCGACATTTAATTACCAGCGTATCCACCACCGCTTCTTGAAAGGCCCAAGCAATGTCTGCAGAAGTTTGTGCATCCGGCAGGCCGTTGTCACCGGCGTGTTGGCGTATCGTCGTCAATGCAAAAGTTTTTAAGCCGCTAAAACTAAAATCCAAGCCGGGGCGATCGGTCATCGGGCGTGGAAACACAAAACGCTCCGGCGATCCTTGTTCAGCCAGCTTGCTGATTTGCGGCCCGCCGGGGTAATCGAGATCGAGCAGCTTGGCGGTCTTATCAAAGGCTTCACCTGCGGCGTCGTCCAGCGATTCACCCAACAACCGATAGCGACCTATGCCCAGAACTTCTACCAACTGCGTGTGCCCGCCCGACACCAAGAGCGCCACGAAAGGAAACGCCGGCGCGGGGGACTCCAGCATCGGCGCCAACAAATGCCCTTCCATGTGATGCACACCCACGGCAGGCACGCCCCAGCTCCACGCCAGCGTGCGCCCAAATGTCGCGCCCACCAGCAGCGCGCCCAGCAGGCCGGGGCCTGCGGTGTAGGCTATGCCGTGGATGTCGGCGCGACTGGAGTGCGACTTCGCCAGCACTTCCTCCACCATCGGCAACAGCTTGCGCACATGGTCGCGCGAGGCCAGCTCCGGCACCACACCGCCGTATTCATTGTGAATAGCGATTTGGCTGTGTAGAGCTTCCGCAAGCAGGCCGCGCTCACTGTCGTAGACAGCCACGCCGGTCTCATCACAAGAGGTTTCTATGCCCAGAACACGCATGGCACACATAGGAAAAACAGCCGCAAAAACGAGGTTGGCATGATAGACCGTTGTAATGGCAATAGGCATCCCCTAGAATTGCCGCCCCGTTTATAGCCACCAAGGCCATAACGGATCCCTTGCTCCACCGGCACCGCTGGGGGGCTTAACCCACAAGGAGTCATCCATGAGACATTACGAAGTCGTATTTCTGGTTCATCCAGATCAATCCGAACAAGTGCCAGGCATGGTGGAACGCTACAAAAGCGCCATCGAAGCCAGCGGCGGAAAAATTCATCGCTTAGAAGACTGGGGCCGCCGCCAACTGGCCTACCCGATCGAAGACATCCATAAAGCGCACTACATCCTGCTGAACATTGAGTGCGGTCAACAAGCACTGGATGAGCTGACCACCAACTTCCGCTACAACGATGCCGTGTTGCGCAACATGGTGATGCGTCGTGACGAAGCCGTCACTGACGAATCTCTGATCATGAAAGCGGAAAACGAAGATCGCCGCCGCAAGGCCGAGCAGCCTGCTCGCGCACCGCGCGCCGAAGAAGCTAGCCAAGACGATGCTGCTGATGACAGCAGCGACGACGCTGAATAAGGGAGAGTTGAATCATGTCACGTCAACAACAGCAATTCCGTCGCCGTAAGTTCTGCCGTTTTACCGCTGAGAAAACCGTTGAGATCGATTACAAAGATCTGGACGTACTCAAAGCCTACATCACCGAAACCGGCAAAATCGTTCCTAGCCGCATCACCGGCACCAGCGCGAAATACCAGCGCCAGTTGGCCACTGCCATCAAGCGCGCGCGCTACTTGGCACTGTTGCCTTACACCGATCAGCACTTCAAATAAGGAGACACACATGCAAGTTATTCTGCTGGATAAAGTGGGTCGCCTCGGTGGCGTTGGCACACAAGTCAACGTCAAGCCTGGTTTCGCTCGCAACTTTTTGTTCCCTTTCGGCAAAGCTGTACCCGCTACTGCAAGCAACATTGCCGAATTCAACACACGCCGCGCTGAGTTAGAAGCTGCTGCCGCTGCCAAATTGGCAGAAGCGGAAAAACGCGCTGCTGCACTGGCCACTGTCAGCATCACCATCGCCGCCAATGCCGGTGACGAAGGCAAGCTGTTCGGCTCTATCGGCACACGCGATATTGCCGATGCACTGACCAATGCCGGTCACGCCACCACCAAAACCGAAGTGCGCATGCCTAACGGCGCGATTCGTGAAATTGGTGAGTTCGAGATCGACATTCAGTTGCACAGCGATGTCACTCAAGCCGTTAAGGTTGTCGTGATTGCGGAGTGATCGCCGCCGGCAATTTAAGGTATAAAGACAGGCACTCTCGGGTGCCTGTTTTGTTTTCTGGGATGCACTTTTTCGCGGGATTGACCTGAATGACTACCGCCAGCGACACAGCTTCTCTCTCTATGGTCAGCAACAACACTGACGCACGCCTGCGCGTGCCACCGCATTCGCTGGAAGCGGAACAAGCAGTGCTGGGCGGCCTACTGCTGGATCACCAAGCCCTGGATCAGGTGTTGGAAGTGTTGCAGGTACGCGATTTCTACAACCCGGAAAACCGCCTGATTTTCAGCGCCATGCTGCGTTTGTCGGAACTCGCCAAACCGCTGGACATCATCACCGTTTCTGAATTGCTAGACCAAGACGGCGAACTGCACGCCATTGGCGGCATTGCCCACCTCGCTGAACTCGCGCGCCACACACCTGGCACCAGCAACCTGCTGACTTACGCCAACATCGTGCGCGAACGCGCCACTCTGCGCCAATTGATACGCGCCGCCAGCAATATTGCCGATCACGCGCACACACCTGACGGGCGCGATAGCAATGAATTGCTCGCCAGCGCAGAAAAAATCATTGCTGACATTGCTGAAGGCCGCCCCAAAGAAAGCGGTTTTGAATTTATGAATCCGCTGCTGAAAAGCACGGTGCTGCAAATTGATGAACTAAGCCAACTGGACAGTGATGTCACTGGCTTGGATACCGGTTATATCAAGCTCAATGAAGAAACTAGCGGTTTACAAAAATCGGATTTAATCATTCTTGCGGCACGCCCTTCGATGGGTAAAACCGCATTTGCAATGAACCTCGTTGAGCACGCGGTGTTGCATCAAGACAAACCGGTACTGGTTTTCAGTCTAGAAATGCCGGCATCCTCAATTATTTTGAGAATGTTGTCGTCCGTTGGCCGTATTGACCAACAGCGCATACGCAAAGGCAAGCTGGTAGGCGACGAGTGGGACAAACTAACCGCTGCCGCAGGACGGCTAAAAGATCGCCCGCTATACATCGACGACACCACCGGGCTCTCCCCCGCTGAAATGCGCGCGCGCGTGCGCCGCATACAGCGCGAACATGGTGAAATTGCGCTAATCGTGGTGGATTATTTACAGCTCATGCACATTCCCGGCGCGAAAGAAGGCCGCACGGCAGAAGTGTCGGAAATCTCGCGCTCACTGAAATCTATCGCACGCGAATTTAATTGCCCTTTGGTGGCACTATCACAACTGAATCGCTCGGTTGACGGTCGCACCGACAAACGCCCCAACAACTCAGACCTGCGCGATTCCGGCGCCATTGAGCAAGATGCCGATGTCATCATGTTTATCTACCGCGACGAGGTTTATCACAAAGAAGATAGCCCCGACAAAGGCATTGCCGAAATCATCATCGGCAAACAGCGCAACGGCCCTATTGGAACTGTCAAATTAGCGTTTCAAAAACATTTCACGCGCTTCGATAATTTGGCAATCAACCACGAAGAGCGTCCGACGCGATAAGCAGCAGCGTTCATTTGTTACTTTTAAATTTTTAACTTTACTATTAGAGGCACCTCATGAAACTTGGTTTACATCTCGGCTACTGGAACCGCAACCCTTACCCTGGCATTGAAATCGCCAAAGAAGCGGAAAACCTCGGCTACGACTCTATCTGGACAGCCGAAGCCTACGGCTCCGATTGCGTTTCGCCACTCGCGTGGCTCGGCTCGCACACCAGCAAAATCAAACTCGGCACCTCGGTGATGCAAATTTCTGCGCGCACGCCTACTTGTGCCGCAATGACCGCGTTGACGATGGATCATCTATCCAATGGCCGCTTTCAACTCGGTATCGGCGTTTCCGGCCCACAAGTGGTGGAAGGTTGGTACGGCCAAGGTTTCAAAAAACCGCTGGAGCGCACCAAAGAGTGGATGAATATTTTTCGCCAAGTCACGCGCCGCGAACAGGCGCTGGAGTTTCAGGGCAATCAATATCAACTACCCTACAACGGTCCCAACGCACTCGGCTTGGGCAAGCCGCTGAAATCCATCACGCATCCACTGCGCCAGCACATTCCTGTATTTATGGGTGCGGAAGGCCCTAAAAACATCGAACTCGCCACGCAAATTGCTGACGGCTGGTTTCCGATTTTTGTCTCGCCGTATCGCATGAATATTTTTGATGAATCACTGAAAAACAAACCGGATAATTTTGAAATTGCCGCGATGGTGCAAGTGAATGTCAACGACAATCTCAAAGACGCTTTATTTCCCACCAAAATGATGTTGGCGCTGTACGTTGGCGGCATGGGTGCGAAAGATGAAAACTTCCATAAAAATTTGATGGAACGCATGGGTTTTGATGTGCAGGAAGTGCAGGACAAATACCTCGCCGGCGATCACATGGGCGCGTTTGAAGCCGTACCCGATGCACTGGCCGATGAAATCTCGCTCTCCGGCCCCATCGACCGCATCAAAGAACGCATTGCCGATTGGAAAAAATCGCAGGTCACCAGCATCATGATTAGCCGCACGGATGACCCGAACCAAGACATGCAACGCATCCGTCAATTTGCAGAAATGGTGCTATAAAAAAGGAGCTGCCATGCTAGCCGAACACTTTTCGCTGCAGGGGAAAGTCGCCATCGTCACCGGTGGCGGGAAAGGTATCGGCAAAGCGATTGGTCTAGCGTTTGCCAAAGCGGGAGCGACCGTGGTATTTGCGGCGCGCACACAGGCGGATTTGGATGCTGTTGTCGCGCAAGCAAAAACTTTCGGCGGCGATGCCTTGGGCGTGAACTGCGACGTGTTGGTAGATGCGCAGTTACAGCACTTGGTAGACACCACCATCAAACACTTCGGTCGCCTCGATATTTTGGTTAACAATGCCGGCGGCACTATGCCTAAGCCGATGGAAAAAATCAGCGCCGACTCTTTTCGTCGCGCGCTCGATTTCAACCTCACCAGCGTGTTTTTACTTTCACAATATGCACTACCGCATTTGCGCGCCAGTCACGGCAATATCATCAATATCGCTTCAGCCGCAGGGCGTTTGGTGCAACCACTGTTTACATCTTACGGCACAGTCAAAGCTGCGTTGATTCACATGACAAAAATGATGGCGGCAGAATTAGCGCCAAGCGTGCGTGTGAATGTCATCAGCCCCGGCTCTATCATGACCGAAGCATTGGAACACTTTATCGACGCGGACAACCGCGAAAAAATGCGTAAACTCACGCCACTGCAAGAATTGGGCAAACCGCAAGACATCGCCATGGCCGCGCTGTATTTAGCTTCACCCGCCGCACGCTGGGTGACTGGCAAAGATTTACAAGTGGATGGCGGGACGGAAAATACCAATCTCACAACTTAAGCGGTTTGCGCCACCAAAAAACCAAAGCATTCACATGAGATTGTCACTTAAACCATATTTCATAGCTTTTCTCTGCATAACTGCCGCAATCGCCTTGGCCTTATCTGCCACTCACAGCATAAAAAAACTCGCCTTCATCCATGCTCTTGCACAAACATCTACAAGCCCTCAACTGAACACAGACTTTGTGTTCTACATCAATGCAGGGCAACGCTACCAGACGACAGGGCAGCTATACGAACGCCCCGCAGAAGGAGAAACCATCGCATCTCGCTACTACCCGATGGCACCTGTATTCAAATTCCCCCCTGCCTTTCAGCTGCAAATTCTTCCTTTCATAAACAACTGAACGCCTGAAACACTTAAATGGCTACGGCTCACCATGATTATTGGCTATTTTTCTGCATGCTTCATGTTGATGGCGAAATGCAGCACAACCATGCAACAACAGAAAAACTCGCACACAAAAATATTTTTGTTTCTTGCATTCAGCGGCGTTATCGCTCTATTAAATCCTGCTTTCTGGGATTGCATCCTGAATACCAACTATGAAATCCCCATTTTCTTGCTACTAACTATTAGCTTCTTTTTACTCGACAAGCATGCAAAACTGTCTGCCGCCATTATCAGCTACTTAGCTCTCACCAAAATATATCCTATCTTTATGGCGAGCATGCTATTCATGACGCCAAGAAAAAAACCATTTACTGCGTCATTCATCGCATCAGCTTTACTTATCTTAGCGTTCACGCTTTGGGCATTCGGACTACAGGAAAGCCTCTACTACGCCACCCGCATACTTCCCACGCTGCTGTCAGAAAAAGTAGCCCCCATGCAATTTAGTTTAAGTTTTGGCAGTGAGCTGTTCCGGTTTACTCAAAACTTAGAATTTTCACGCATTGTTTTTCAAGCTTTACGATTGACACTTGTTGGGATCAGTTTCTACACGCTAATCAAATATAGAAATGCACAGCAGGGAGTGAGTTTTTTTGCCTTGCTCATCACACTGATGCTGATCTGCATGCCAAACTATTGGATCAGCTATTGGATTTTTTTGTTTCCTGCTTTCTGTATCGCTATCCAACGCGTTATCACGCGCCCCCAAACAACGGAGGCATCCTTACTGTTTTTATGCGTACTGGTAACAATCATTGAAAGTCAAAGCTGGATGCACTTCCACGCCCCTGTGTGGCTCAACGACACTTCGCGTCTCGACGCTATTGGTTCGGAAATTAATGCCATACACCAGCAAGGGAATGCATCCTTGGCCTATTGGCTATTTCTACGCCATTACCCTATCACTACAGCACTGTATCTCTTGGAACAACTCAAATTTCTCGTTCCAATAGTATTGTGGATTTTTGTTATCAGAGAAATTGTGCGCACTGCAAAGCACAGCACACACGACACTCAACCCACCTCATCAAATCCTGAACGATAAAGCCGCGCGTAGTAGCCATCTTGCGCCAACAGCTCAGCGTGCGTGCCGCGCTCAACAATTTCACCGTGATCCATTACCAAAATAAGATCCGCGTTTTCGATAGTGGACAAACGGTGTGCGATCACCAGTGTGGTGCGGTTTTCCATCACGCGCTCCAAGGCCTGCTGAATTTTTGCTTCCGATTCATTATCCAGCGCCGAGGTAGCTTCATCCAAAATCAACACCGGCGCATCTTTTAACAGCGCACGCGCAATCGCCAAACGCTGCCGCTGCCCACCGGACAACTGCAAACCGTTTTCACCAATTTCCGTATCCAAACCATTGGGCAGTAGGCTGATAAATTCCATAGCGTTCGCCGCTTCCGCCGCCGCTAAAATCTGTTCGCGTGTAGCGCTCGCCAAATCACCGTAAGCAATGTTGTTGGCCACGGTGTCGTTAAACAGTACGACATGCTGCGTCACCAGCGCCATCTGCTGACGCAAGCTGGCCAAGGTGTACTGTTTGATGGGAACACCATCCAACAAAATATCGCCCTGTTCATAATCATAAAAACGCGGCAACAAACTGGCCAAGGTGGATTTGCCGCTGCCAGAACGACCGACCAAAGCCACGGTTTTTCCCGCTGCAATTTCCACCTGAATATTTTTCAGCACAACCTCTTGCGAGCCTTCGTAAGTAAAACTTAACTCACGAATGGCAACATCTCCTTTCGCACGCTGACACACCAACTCGCCATCATCACGCTCTGGTTGCATATCCAGAATTTCAAAAATCTTTTGCGCACCGGCAATACCTTTTTGAATAGCCCCATTGGTACTGCTTAATTGGCGTATCGGCTTGGGCAACATTGCTACCGCTGTGATATACGCCACCAAATCCGCTGTGCTGTATTTCGCCAGCATCGCTGGGCTCAACACCATATATAAAATAACCGCAATTGCCAGCGAAACAATTACCTGCAACACAGGTGTATTCAAGGCAGAAATTTTTTGCATTTTCATGTACAACAAAAAACTGCGATGGGTTGCATCGACAAAGCGCGACTTTTCATACGCCTCACCACCAAAACTACGCATCACGCGATAACCACGAATCATTTCCCCCGCCACTTGCAAAGTATCGCCAGCAACATCTTGCATTTTGTGGCTGATTTTATGAAAACGCCCACCGACATAACGCACGATCAACCCAATAACGGGAGCAATCACCACAAATGCCATCGACAACTGCCAGTTCTGGTAAAAAACATAGCCAATCATGCCGATCACAACCGTGCCTTCACGAATCACGATAATGACGGCACTAGTTATTGCACCTGTGACCATCCCCACACTGCTGGTAATGCGAGAAATACTCTGTCCAGTTGGCGTAGTGTCAAAATAACGCGAAGGCAAAACCGTCAATTTATTAAAAATATCTTTTTGGATATTACGCACAATCGTGCCAGTTACCTGCGCCATAAAATAATTACCAATAAATGACGCAACACCTTGCGCAGCAAAAATTCCTACCGCCATCAGCGGCAACTGCCAACGATGTGAAACATCTTTCATTTCGATTGCTTTCACCATTTGTTTCAACAGCTCTGGTAGAAGCGGCTGCAATAAACCAAATGCGACAAACCCCACGATACTGATGGCAAACACGCCCAACATCGGTTTGGTATAGCGCAGCAAGCGCCAATACACCTGCGCATTGCTCTCTGGGCTGGCTGTAACAATTTTCTGCATGAAGGATAATGCCGAGAATGAATGAAGCACGAATTATAGCCCGAACGAGAAACACGCCATGACAACGCATTGGCGCGGCCTGTACGCCATTACCGATGATGCACTGCTTGCACATCGCCTCTTGCCTGCCGTGCAAGCCGCACTGTCAGGCGGCTGCCGCTGGGTGCAATACCGCAGCAAATGCACCGACGCACAGCAACGGCACCGCGAGGCTGCACAATTGGTCGAACTCTGCCGCACACACAACGCCTCTCTGCTGATTAATGACGATGTGGCGCTGGCAAAAGCCGTAGGTGCTGACGGCGTACATCTCGGCCAAGAAGACATGCCACTGACAGAAGCGCGGCGCGTACTGGGCAGCCACGCGATTATCGGCATCACCTGCCACAACAGCTTGGCGCTCGCACAAACCGCGCAGCAAGACGGCGCAAACTATGTTGCCTTTGGGCGTTTTTTTTCTTCGAGCACTAAGCAATCCGCACCGCCGGCTGATCTCTCTGTATTGCGTGCCGCCAAAGCGCAACTCGCTATCCCTGTGGTAGCGATAGGGGGTATTACGCTGGATAATGCGCCCTCTGTTTTACAGGAAGGTGCCGACCTGCTCGCTGTTGTCGGTGATTTATTTTCTGCACAAAACATAACCGCGCGCGCGCAAGCCTATGCCGCGTTGTTTACTTGACGAGCAAAGCCATGACACATTCAGAAGATTTATTTTCTCGCGCAGCGAAAAGCATTCCAGGTGGCGTGAATTCTCCTGTGCGCGCCTTTCGCGCCGTCGGCGGTTCGCCTATTTTTGTGGAACGCGCCAACGGCGCCTATTTATGGGATGCTGATGGAAAACAATATATTGATTATGTTTTAAGTTGGGGGCCGATGATTGCCGGTCACGCGCATCCACAAGTGCTCGCTGCAGTCGAGAAAAAAATGCGCAATGGCTTAAGTTTTGGCGCGCCGACTGAAATTGAAATCACACTCGCTGAAAAAATTTGTTCCATCATGCCCAATATGGATTTGGTGCGTATGGTGAGTTCCGGCACCGAAGCCACCATGAGCGCCATTCGCCTTGCACGCGGCTATACCGGTCGCGACAAAATCATCAAATTTGAAGGCTGCTATCACGGCCACTCTGATTCACTGTTAGTGAAAGCGGGCAGTGGCGCTTTGACGCTCGGTGTTCCCAGCTCCCCTGGCGTACCCGCCGCGCTCGCCGATCACACACTGACACTCACTTACAACGATATCGACGGTGTACGCGAAGCATTTTCAAAATATGGCGAACAAATTGCCTGTGTGATTGTAGAACCCGTGGCAGGCAATATGAACTGTATTCCACCTGTTGCTGGTTTTTTAGAAACACTGCGCGAACAGTGCACAAAATACGGCAGTGTTTTTATTATTGATGAAGTGATGACCGGCTTTCGCCTTGGCTTGCAAGGTGCACAAGGTTTTTATGGCATCGAAGCGGATATTACCTGCTTGGGCAAAGTGATCGGCGGCGGCATGCCAGTCGGTGCTTTCGGCGGCAAGCGTGAAATTATGGAAAAAATTGCGCCGCTGGGGCCTGTGTACCAAGCGGGCACTTTATCGGGCAATCCGGTGGCGATGACGGCCGGCTTAGCAACACTCGACATTATTTCGCAACCCAATTTCTATGCGCCTCTGTTTGAAAAAACAGAAACCTTGGTCAACGGTTTACGCGCTGCCGCAGAAAAAACTGGCATCCCTCTCACCAGTAACCATGTGGGCAGCATGTGGGGGCTATTTTTTACCGAAGAAAAATCCGTCACCAACTATCAACAAGTGATGGCTTGCAACACACAGCGCTTTAACCGCTTCTTTCACGGCATGTTGCAAGAAGGCGTTTATCTGGCTCCGGCCAGTTACGAAGCGGCCTTTATGTCCAGCGCACACACAGAAGCAGACATCGAAAACACCATCACCGCCGCCGAAAAAGTTTTTGCGTGCTTGAAGGAGTAAATCATGACTTTTCATCTCACTCGCTCACCCTTTCCCCACACGCGTTTGCGCCGCTTGCGCGCTAATACTTTTGCGCGCGATTTGGTGCGTGAAAACACCTTGAGCGTGAAAGATTTGATCTATCCCATGTTTGTGCTGGAAGGAAAAATCAGCGCGAAGCGATTGCCTCCATGCCAGGCATCGAACGCTTGTCGATTGATTTATTAGTGAAAGAAGCGAAACAACTGCACAAACTCGGCATTCCTGCCATTGCTTTATTTCCAGTAACGCCCGCGTCTGCTAAATCATTGGATGCCAAAGAAGCGTGGAATCCGGACGGCCTCGCACAGTGCGCCGTCAAAGCCATAAAAAATGCTGTACCGGAATTGGGCGTTATCACGGATGTTGCGCTCGACCCTTTCACCACGCACGGACAAGACGGTTTGATCGACAAGAACGGTTATGTGTTGAACGACGCCACCGTGGAAGCACTGGTGAAACAAGCGCTGTCACACGCCGTTGCCGGTGCTGATGTGGTTGCACCGTCTGACATGATGGACGGTCGCATCGGTGCTGTGCGCCGCGTGCTAGAAAGTAACGGTTTTGCAAACACCGCCATCCTCGCCTACTCCGCCAAATATGCGTCCAGTTATTACGGACCATTTCGCGATGCGGTCGGTTCGGCGGGCAATTTAGGTAAAGGCAATAAATACAGTTATCAGATGGATTCCGCCAACAGCGACGAAGCGCTGCACGAATGCGCGCTGGATCTCGCCGAAGGTGCCGACATCATCATGGTCAAGCCAGGGATGCCGTATTTGGACGTAGTACGTCGCGTAAAAGATGAATTAAAAGCGCCAACCTTTGTGTATCAAGTGAGCGGCGAATACGCTATGCATTGCGGTGCGTTTGAACAAGGCTGGCTGGCGCGCGAAGCGGTAATTTTAGAATCACTGCTCGCCTTCAAACGCGCCGGCGCGGATGCCATTTTGACTTATTTCGCCAAAGAAGCGGCGCAACTGCTGGCGTAAAAAATATTGGTTTACTTCCCATTTTCCAGGAGAAATTTCCATGCGTACTCGCGTTATTCCCCAGCATCAATACCCACTGTCAATAAAAATAGCCGCTTACAGTTGGCTCATGTTTTTTGCGATATCCACAGCATGGGCTGCAGGCGGCTTTGCTGCACTTTCAAGTCAAGACGCAACAGCCGGCTTACGCCAAGCGCTGTCACAAGGCGCTGAAGTAGCGGTGGCGCAGCTAGGCAAAAGCAACGGTTACTACGGCAACCCCAAAGTGCGCATTCCACTGCCTAGCTCGCTTGAAAAAGGCGCCAGCATGTTGAGCAGAATGGGCATGGGATCTCAACTCGATCAACTGGAAGTAACGATGAACAAAGCAGCAGAAGCCGCAGTGGTGGAAGCAAAACCCGTTCTTGTTAATGCGATAAAACAGATGTCTGTGAGTGATGCCAAGCAAATTCTCACCGGAGGAAATACTTCCGCCACAGAATATTTTCGTCGCACCACTTCAGCCGATTTGACTACACGCTTTCTGCCAATTGTCAAAAAACACACCGACAGCTTGGGCGTAACCCAACAATACAGCCAGCTCGCCAAACCAGCAGCACAATTTGGTTTGATTGATCCAAAACAGGCAAGTCTTGATGGTTATGTCACACAAAAAGCACTCGATGGCTTGTTTTTGATGGTGGCAGATGAAGAAAAAGCCATTCGCCAAAATCCCGTTAAACAATCGAGTGCTATTTTGCAGAAAGTGTTTGGCTCTCTCGGGCAGTAAGCTGGCTTTACAACACCAAACGCCGAATATCAGAAATTTCTTCCACTAAAAAAGTGAAGAAACGCCCAGCATCTGCGCCGTTGATGACGCGGTGATCGTAAGACAAAGTCAGCGGCAGCATTTTACGCGGTGAAAAATCTTTGCCATTCCACACCGGCTTCATCTGCGTTTTGGACACCCCGAGTATCGCCACTTCCGGCGCATTGATGATCGGCGTAAAACCATTGCCGCCGATAGAACCCAAGCTGGAAATAGTAAAGCAGCCGCCCTGCATATCGGCCGGCATCAATTTTCCGTTGCGCGCTTTGTCAGACAACTGCGCCACTTCTGCGCCGAGATCCCACAGCCCTTTTTTATCCACATCACGAATCACTGGCACCATCAAACCCATCGGCGTATCGACAGCAATGCCGATATGCACATAACTTTTTTGCACAAAATGCTCACCATCTTCATGCAGCGAGCGATTAAATTTTGGATACTCGCGCAGCGCATTGGCTGCCGCTTTCAACAAAAACGCCACCGGCGTGAGTTTAATTTTGCGTTTCTCCATATCCGCTTTCATGTCTGCGCGGAATTCTTCTAAATCGGTGACATCCGCTTCATCCCACTGCGTCACATGCGGCAAATTCACCCACGAGCGATGCATATTGTCGCGCGTGATTTTGTCGATGCGCGTCATCGGCAGCAATTCAATACTGCCAAACTTACTGAAATCCACCGCAGGAATCGGCGGTATACCACTGCCTTGCAGCGCACTACCGACAGTCGCCATTTTGCCCACTAAATGTTTTACATAGCGGCGCACATCATCTTGCGTCATGCGTCCGCGCGGCCCGCTCGCCTGCACATCCCACAACTCCACACCCAATTCGCGCGCCAACTGGCGCACAGCAGGGCCGGCATAAATCTCTGCTGTGGTTTTTGCTGCTGAAAAATTTTGCGCAGTTTCACTTACTGCTGACGGCACATTTTTAACTGGTGATGCAGTGGCTTCTTCTGGCTTTTGTGACGGCGCAGCCACCGGTGCTTGCTCTGCTTTTTGTGGTGGCGGATTTTTTTCTACGGCAGCACTAACAGCAGTCGTTTCAATTTCCGCAATGACTGCACCACTCCTGACTTTATCGCCCACTTTTACCGTCAATGCCAACACCGTGCCGGCAACTGAACTCGGCACTTCCATGGTTGCTTTTGCGCTTTCTAACACGATTAAAGATTGATCAACCACCACCACATCGCCGGGCTTCACGCTCAACTCAATCACATCCACATCATCGGCATTGCCAAGATCGGGAATAACTACAGATTCCTTCGCCACCACATCACCTATCAGCTATAAATGGGCGGCAAATTGTCCGCCGGAATATTGAATTGCACGCGCGCTTTTTCCACTACATCTGCAAGCAGCACACCGTCTTTTTGCAGGGCGTGCAATGCAGCTAACACAATATGAAAACGATCTACTTCAAAATGCTGACGCAATTGTGCGCGCGTATCACTGCGACCAAAACCGTCTGTGCCCAATACTTCGTAGCGGCGCGGCACCCACGGGCTGATTTGGCTGGCAATCATTTTCACATAATCCGTCGCTGCAATAACGGGGCCTTGCGTATCTGCCAACAACGATTCGACATAAGACACTTGCGGTTTTTCTGTTGGATGCAAACGGTTCCAGCGCTCCACATCAAAACCATCGCGGCGCAACTCATTAAAACTGGTGACGCTCCACACATTCGCTGGCAGATTAAATTGCTCACGCAACATCACCGCAGCCGCTTCCACTTCGCGCAAAATCGTACCTGAGCCTAATCACTGCACTTGCGCACTTTCAGCACGCTGCAAGCAGTACATACCGCGCACTATGCCCTCTTCTACGCCCTCCGGCATTGCCAGTTGCGCGTAGTTTTCATTCATCGCGGTGATGTAGTAGTAGCAATTTTTTTGCTCCACCAACATTTCCTGCAAACCGCGCTGAATAATTACCGCCATCTCATAGCCGTAGCACGGATCGTAAGTCACACAATTGGGAATACTCGCCGCCAGCAACAAACTGTGACCGTCTTGGTGTTGCAAACCTTCGCCCGCGAGCGTGGTTCTGCCCGCTGTGCCGCCGATTAAAAAGCCGCGACAACTGCTATCGCCAGCCGCCCACGCCAAATCACCAAACCGCTGAAAACCAAACATCGAGTAATAAATAAAAAACGGAATCATTGGATAATTGTGTGTGCTGTATGAAGTAGCACACGCCATCCACGCCGCCATTGAACCGGCTTCATTGATGCCTTCTTCTAAAATTTGTCCTTGCTCAGATTCCTTGTAATACAGCATTTGATTGGCATCCACCGGCGTATATTTTTGACCGACCGGTGAAAAAATACCCAACTGACGAAACATGCCTTCCATACCAAAGGTGCGCGCTTCATCCGGCACGATTGGCACCACACGCTGCCCAATGTTTTTATCTTTTACCAAAATAGAAAGCAGACGCACAAACGCCATAGTGGTGGAAATTTCACGCCCACCACTGCCCGCTAAAATCGGCTCAAAATCTGCCAGCGCAGGAACTTGCAATGTTTCATCCGATTGCACACGGCGCGCCGGCAAATTTCCACCCAACGCAGAGCGCCGTTCACGCATGTATTCCATTTCCGGGCTGTCTTCCGGCGGCAAATAAAATGGAATGGAATCCAGCTCATCATCGGACAGCGGAATATCAAAACGATCCCGAAATAAATGCAGATTTTTCTCATCCAGTTCTTTCACCGAATGCGTATCGTTTGTTGCTTCACCCGATGTTCCCATGCCATAACCTTTTACAGTTTGCGCGAGAATTACCGTGGGCTTACCGCCGTTATTGTTCACTGCTTCCCAATAGGCGGCATACACTTTGTAAGGATCGTGACCGCCGCGATTCAGCTCAGCGATATCGTTATCCGACAGATCTTCTACCAGTTTTAACAATTCAGGATATTTGCCAAAGAAATGTTCGCGCGTGTAAGCACCGCCCATGTTTTTGTAGTTTTGCAATTCGCCATCGCACACTTCGTCCATGCGTTTTTGCAGCAAACCGGTTTTGTCTTTTTCCAAAAGCGGATCCCAATGCCTGCCCCACAACACTTTGATTACATTCCAACCGGCACCGCGAAATACACCTTCCAGCTCTTGCACAATTTTGCCGTTGCCACGCACAGGCCCGTCGAGGCGTTGCAAATTACAATTGATAACAAAAATTAAGTTATCAAGTTTTTCACGGCCAGCTAACGAAATGGAACCCAGCGATTCCGGCTCGTCACACTCACCATCGCCCAAAAACGCCCACACCCTGCGATCACCTTGATCAACCAAGCCGCGCAAATGTTGATATTTCATGACATGCGCTTGATAGATCGCTTGTATGGGACCCAAGCCCATAGACACCGTGGGAAACTGCCAGTAATCCGGCATCAAGCGTGGATGCGGATAAGAGGAAAGTCCGTTGCCGCCCACTTCACGACGAAAATTATCCAACTGCTCTTCGGTTAAACGGCGCTCTAAAAATGAACGTGCATAAATACCGGGGGCGCTGTGGCCTTGGTAATAAATGAGATCGGCTTTTTCACCGCCGCGAAAAAAATAATTGAAACCGATGTCGTACAACATCGCCGCTGAAGAAAAAGTGGCGATATGCCCACCCAAACCGTGTTCGCGTTTATTGGCGCGCATCACCATCGCCATCGCATTCCAGCGAATTAACGAACGGATGCGGCGTTCGATAAACACATCGCCCGGCATGCGTTTTTCATCGGTGAAATGAATGGTGTTGCGATAAGGCGTGGTGATGGCCGAAGGCAGTTTCAAGCCCTGTTCATACGCTTTGGCAGCCAAGGTGTAGAGAATAAACGCCGCGCGCTCTTTGCCACCGTGCCGCACCAAAGATTCCATGGCATCCAGCCATTCACGGGTTTCCTGCACATCAATATCGTCCACTGCCAGCACCCCTCAATCAGTCAGTTTTCGTAAGAGCAACAGTATATGTAAATTTTTTACAAAACACCCGAGCTAAGGGGCATTCACACAGCCTTGAGCAAGCGATTAGGGTGCTGCCTGCCATGAAATGTCTATTTTTCTGTGGTTTGCAACGCAATCTCGCAAATACAGATTGATGAGACTCTGATAAGGCACGCCAGCTTCGTTTGCCATTTCTTTAAAGTAACCAATGACATCTCCACTCAGGCGCATGGTGACAGGTTGCTTGAGCTTCGCTGCATAAGGGTTCTTGCGGGACTTCATTTTTGAGAGGTCATATTCAGCTTTCATGGCACGGCACCTTGGTAAAACTGGCTTTCGTTCTTTGTGGCTCTGCGAGCAGAAATGATGCGAATGACATTACCTTCATGTCGCTCGCAATGGCAAACCATCAACAATTGAGCGTCACTGCTTAGCCCAAGCATAAGGAAGCGGTCTTCCATTTCTGAACTCTCGTCGTCAAAGAACTGGACGGCAAATTCGTCATAGAAGACCGACTGCGCCTCCTCAAAAGAAACGCCATGCTTCTTTCGATTGGAAGCCGCCTTGGCTGAGTCCCACTCAAATGTAATCATATGTACATTGTATGTATGGCTCGATTTCTGTCAATGCACACAAAACACCGCAGGAGCGGCACCTTGCCGCGACAATCCCTAGCAGCGTTTATTCGCGGCAAAGTGCCGCTCCTACGGAACAATCTACTGAATACGCAACCG
Organism: Cellvibrionales bacterium; assembly: GCA_016713115.1. Taxonomy (NCBI): domain Bacteria; kingdom Pseudomonadati; phylum Pseudomonadota; class Gammaproteobacteria; order Cellvibrionales; species Cellvibrionales bacterium. The sequence continues at coordinate 514,031 of JADJPU010000001.1, forward strand.
GCGCTCCGCCGCCAACAAGCCCATCACGGTCAAAGAATCGGTGATTTTTCCTGTGAAAATCCAGTCGATAGCTTCTGCCAACGGCACGCACAGCACTTCAATATCTTCGGTGGCTTCTGGCGTCATCTCGCCGCGCGTCAAATCACGCGCCAGAAAAATGGCGCCGCTTTCATCGGTGACGGAATTGGAGGTATGCAAATCCAGCAAATGCTGCCAAGAACCTGCCGTTAAGCCGGTTTCTTCTTGCAACTCGCGCTGGGCGGTGGCGAGCATCTCTTCGCTCTGTGGCGAGCCGCCTTCCGGTATCTCAATGCTGTATTGATTCAGCGTGTAGCGAAACTGTTTCACCAGCCACACATTGCCGCGCTCATCCAGCGGCACCACGCCCACGGCGCGACTTTTGAAATGCACCACGCCGTAAATACCTTGTGTACCGGCAGGCGTGAGCACATTCTCGTGCGTTACCGTAATCCACGGGTTGTCGTACACCGTGGTGGTATCAAGCTGCCGCCAAGGACCGCGCCTATGCAAAAAATCATTCTGCTTGGATGACATCGGCTTTTATCCCTGCGGGCGGTTTTTCTTCTGTGATATGCAGGCGACCTTTTTCATCTTTCCAGCGGTACAAAAGCTTTAACGGGTCTTGGGCGGACGGCTGTTTAGCTTGCGCTGTGCTCGCCGGTTCGCTGCCCTGCTCCCCATGCGGTGCAGAGGGTGTAGCGGAAAGTGCGGCGACGGGATCAGCACCGCCATTGTTTACCGCAGCCACCAAACGGCGCACGCGAGGGTCTGCCAACAAACCCAGCCATTCGCCGTTCTGCACGCGCTGCGCCAGCACAGGATCCGCCGCCAGCGTCTGAAACTCAGGCGTTGAGCGCAGTAATTCGGCGCGCTGTGTGTATTTCGACAGCATGGTCGCCAACGCTGCAGACTGCTCTTGGGATGAACTTCCTTGCAAACCTAGCGTTTGCAATAACTGCATGGCCTGTGGATCAGCCGCCAAAGCCTGAAAACCGGGCAAACGCTGCACAGCACGCGCATCGCCTTGTAGCAATACCGCGTATTGTTTGGGATCAGTAACCAAGCTGCGCAGTCCCGGCAGCTCCGCAATATGTTTAAGTGCCAAACCCACCGACAACGGCTCGCGCACCCATTGCGCGGCAATCGGCGCTGCCGCGCTGTTGCCCAACACGGCCTCCACCCCATCCGCCATCAAATTGCCCGCTGCCCGCCGCAATGCGGCATCCAGCGGCGATTGCTCTGGCACCACATGCGCTGCCGCCTGCTGCGCAGTGCGCCACTGCCAAGCCTCTTGCAGCGTACCAGCACCCCAGGCCAATAGCAGCCCTACACCACAACCCAGCACAGCGCCCACCAGCGCACCGGTTTTCTTCCCGCCTTGGCGCCACTCTTCGGGCGCAGCCAGCGCTATCTGCTTGGCTGCTATACCAAACAACAAAGACCCCAGCAACAGCAATGCCACGGCCACCAAGGGCATCGCCAGCACACCATTCAACCAGCCCTTTTGTACCAAGAACTCGGCGGTGGGCGGTGTGCCGCGTATCGCCAAACCGTAGGCCAAGCACAGCGCCAACAGGCGCAGCAGCATCCGGAACAGGCCGGCGCGCCAGCCCCATAACATGGAAAAAAAAGCTGCAATTGCAGTAATGGTGATGTACATGGTGAATATCACTACGGGTTATAAAAAACAGTGGTCACTAAACATAACAGAAACAAAAAACCCCGCCATGAGGCGGGGTTTCCGGTGTTACACCGTTAAGCTAAATAACAGCTTAGCTTATTTGCACTCGGTAGGTGCATACTTAGCCAGCAGTGTGCCGACTACAGCATTGCCTAAACCGCGCGCAGTGGCAGTAGTGGCAGTAGCACTAGTACAAGCCCAGTCAATAGCACCCACAGAAGTGGCAGTAGGCACTACGCCTTGTACATTGGGGCTCAGTCTGATGATCTGACCGTTTATAGTAGTAGGAATACCGTTGTTGGCGTTACCCGCGATCACAATGTCAATGTTCCACGGCGAGGCGGCAGCGCCTGTAATGTTACTCACATACTTGGTTTGCTTCTCAACCTGCGCAGTAGCGATTAATGCTGCTGCAGCGGCGTCCAAACCAGTGATACCGCCAGATTGGAAAGCTTCAGAGTAAGCATTTTTCCAAGCAGAACCCGCGATCAAACCTTCAGAGATTTTGGTACGCACGGTGTAGTCTTGATAGGCAGGCAGCGCGATGGCAGCCAAAATACCGATAATCGCTACGACGATCATCAGTTCGATCAGGGTAAAGCCTTTTTGTAGTTGCTTTTTCATGGTGTATACCTCGAAAAGTTTAGTTTGGTTGCCCGAGTGGGCAGAAACTTTAGCTACCCAGCGGGAGCCATCGCCTCTGCGTACTAGAATACAAATGCCGTGCCAACTTTGGCAACTCTATTAAAATTCAAGCAGTTACATATAAACAGCACACCATCACCCCCAAACTTGTATGCCAACGGGTGACAAAAATGGTCAGTTGTTGCCGCTTTAGGTGTTGTTCCTGTAGGAGCGGCACCTTGCCGCGACCTATTGCCGCGACAAAACATCGCGCCGAGGCGGCGCTCCTACAGTGCTAGCGTGATTTCACTTCAACTGCGACCGCTATCACATTGTAAAACCTGAATTATTGCGCCGGTAATACTTTGCCGATAGACTCAGGGCGTTTCCCCATCCGTCACAACGCGCCCATGAATACAGTTTCAGTCAACGGTCTTGCCAGACGCCTCGTCAACGACGGCCTTATCAACATGGAGCAGGCGCAAAACGCGCTGCTGGAATCGCGCAAAGCCAAAATACCATTGACGCAATGGCTGGTAGAAAACAAAGTGGCTACCGCGCGCCCCATCGCACTGGCGGCAATGGAAGAATTTGGTGTGCCGTTATACGACATCAGCAGCCACAACACCGCACAAATGCCCAAGGATGTGGTAAAGCGTGAATTGATCAGCAAACACCATGTTCTTCCGCTGTTCAAACGCGGCAATCGCCTGTTTTTAGGGATGACAGATCCCGCTGATTTGCGCGCACTGGATGACATCAAATTTCAAACCGGCCTCACCACAGAAGCGGTACTGGTACAGCAAGACCAGCTGGCAAAAGCCATCGAAAAATTTCTCACCGATACCGAAGAAGATGCTAACGAAGCATTCAAAGGACTGGATGAAGATTTTGATCTCGATGTTGAAGCCGTCGATGAAGATGCGCCAAAAGGTGATAGCGGTGAATCTGGCGTAGATGACGCACCGATTGTGCGTTTTGTGAATAAAATTTTGCTGGATGCCATCAAAGGCGGCTCATCCGATTTGCACTTTGAGCCGTATGAAAAGGCCTACCGTATCCGCTTCCGTACCGATGGCGTGTTGCATGAAGTGGCGCGCCCGCCGCTGGCACTGGGTCCGAAGCTGTCGGCACGTCTGAAAGTTATGTCGCGCATGGATATCTCCGAACGCCGTGTCCCGCAGGATGGCCGGATCAAGATGAAGCTATCCAAAACCAAAGCCATCGATTTCCGCGTCAACACGCTGCCTACGCTGTGGGGCGAAAAGGTGGTTATGCGTATTCTCGATCCTACTAGCGCACAAATGGGTATCGACGCACTCGGTTACGAGGATTACCAAAAAGACATGTACATGAAGGCGCTGATGCAGCCACAGGGCATGATTTTGGTAACAGGTCCCACCGGTTCGGGCAAAACGGTATCGCTGTACACCGGACTCAATATTTTGAATACCGAGGAGCGCAATATTTCTACGGCGGAAGATCCTGTAGAAATTAACCTCGAAGGTATCAACCAAGTTAACGTCAACGCCAGAATCGGGCTCGACTTCTCATCGGCTTTGCGCGCTTTCTTGCGACAAGATCCAGACATCATCATGGTCGGTGAGATTCGTGACTTAGACACCGCCAATATTGCTATCAAAGCCGCGCAAACTGGCCACATGGTGATGTCTACGTTGCACACCAACTCAGCGCCAGAAACATTGACGCGGATGCTCAATATGGGAGTGCCGTCGTTCAACCTGGCCACTTCTGTTAACCTGATCATCGCGCAGCGTTTGGCGCGGCGTTTGTGCCCTTCCTGCAAACAACCGGCCACTGAAATACCCGAATCCGTGCTTGAGGAAGAAGGTTTATTCGATTGCGGGCTAGAGCGCAGCGAAGTCACTGTATTCAAACCCGTGGGTTGTGAATTGTGCAACGGCGGCTACAAAGGGCGACTGGGCATTTATGAAGTGGTGCGCATCACACCGAAAATTTCTCAGATTATTATGGAAGAAGGCAACTCTTTACAGATTGCCAAAGCCGCTAAAGAAGAAGGTTTTTTTGACTTGCGCCGCTCCGGCTTGCGCAAATGCGCTTGGGGGCTAACCAGCCTCGAAGAAATTAACCGTGTTACCAAGGACTAATTTAAGGACTAACACATGGCCACTACAACGACAACCAAAAAACCAGCAGCCAAACCCAAGCCCGCTGTTAAAAAACCGAAAGTTAAAGAACCGGATATTTTTCTCTGGGAATTCAAAAATCCGAAGGGACAGATGGTGCGCGGTGAAGTCAAAGCGCAAACCCTGACCGATGCCAAAGCCCAAGTACGCAAACTGGGTTACAGCAACCCTAAAATCAAGAAAAAACCTACGCCCCTGTTTGGTGGCTCAGGCAAAGCCATTAAACCGGCCGATATTGCTGTCTTTACGCGCCAATTGGCAACCATGATGAAAGCCGGTGTGCTGCTGGTGCAATCTTTCGAGCTGGTGGCCGACGGCCCAGAAAATGCCAACATGAAAAAAATTGTTCTCGGCGTGCGCGATGAAGTCTCGGGCGGCGGCAGTTTTGGCGGTGCGCTGCGCAAATATCCCAAATATTTTGATGACTTGTTCTGTAGCTTAGTTGAGTCAGGCGAGCAATCCGGCTCGCTGGAAACCATGCTCGACCGCGTGGCTACTTACAAAGAAAAAACAGAAGCGCTGAAAAAGAAAATTAAAAAGGCTATGACGTACCCCATAGCCGTACTCTGCGTTGCTTTTATTGTTACCGGTATTTTGCTGGTAAAAGTAGTGCCCGTATTTGCAAACACCTTTTCCTCTTTCGGCGCTGAATTACCCGCCTTTACTTTGTTTGTGCTTAACTTATCCAACCTTGCACAAAAGTACTGGTTTCCCATATTGGCTGGAGCCATTGCAGGTTTTATGGCTTTCTCCAAAGCCAAAGAAACTAGCCCTGCTTTTTCTGATGCAGTGGATCGTTTCTCACTAAAAATTCCCATTGTCGGCATGATTATCAATGAGGCCGTTGTAGCGCGGATGGCGCGCACCCTGTCTACTACGTTTTCTGCTGGCGTGCCGCTAGTAGAAGCATTGGATTCTGTCTCTGGCGCAGCAGGCAATGCACTCTATCGCGATGCTATCCGGCGTGTTCGCGACGAGGTTACGGGCGGTACCATGATCAATGTTGCTTTTCGTAGCGCTGGCGTATTTCCCACGTTATTGATTCAGATGACGGCCATCGGTGAGGAATCCGGCGCACTGGACACCATGTTGGAAAAAGTAGCTACACACTACGAAGCAGAAGTCGACAACAAAGTAGACAACCTCACCTCGCTGCTGGAGCCGATGATTATGTCGGTGCTCGGTATTCTGGTCGGCGGTCTAATGATTGCCATGTACCTGCCTATCTTCCAGCTCGGCTCTGTTGTTTAAGCAGTGGAAGCTGCGAACTTTGCCGCCGAGGATCTGCTTGTACTGACTGCTCTCGCCGCACTGCTCGGCTGTGTGGTGGGCAGTTTTTTAAATGTCGTTTGCCTGCGTTTGCCGCGCATGATGGAGCGCGAATGGCGTGCGCAGTGTGCGGAAATCGCCGGTACACCAACGGCAGACGAAGAACCGCTCAACCTCGCCTTTCCGCCTTCGCGCTGCCCGCAGTGCGGGCATGTAATTCGTGCGTGGGAAAACATCCCCGTCATCAGCTACCTATTCTTGAAAGGTCGTTGTTCTGGTTGCCAAGTAAAAATTTCTGCGCGCTATCCGGTGGTTGAAGCGACTTGCGGCTTGTTGAGCGCAGTGGTGACTTGGCATTTCGACGCGACCTGGCAGTGCGCTGCTGCGCTGGTATTCACTTGGGCATTGCTGACGCTCGCTATCATCGACTTTGACACCCAACTACTACCCGACGACATCACGCTGCCGCTGTTATGGGCTGGGTTGCTGCTATCGTTGGGCAATGTGTTCGTATCTGTCGAATCCGCCATCATCGGCGCCGCTGCGGGGTATTTATCGCTGTGGACGGTGTACTGGCTGTTCAAGTTTGCCACCGGCAAAGAGGGCATGGGCTACGGTGATTTCAAATTGCTCGCTGCACTCGGTGCGTGGCTAGGCTGGCAGGCGCTGCCGCAATTATTTTGCTATCCGCTGTTTCTGGCGCGGCTTTTGGCATTGCGATGATGCTGTTTCGCGGCCGCGATCGACAAATCCCTATCCCGTTTGGCCCCTATCTCGCCACGGCGGGGTGGATCAGCCTTCTGTGGGGCGATGATCTCACGCGCTGGTATTTACAGCTCAGCGGCATTGCACCGTGACCTATATCGTCGGGCTCACTGGCGGCATCGGCAGTGGAAAATCGGCCGCCGCTGAACGCTTTCGCGCACTGGGCATTACAGTGGTCGATGCGGATGTGTGTGCGCGCATTGTGGTCGAACCTAATAAGCCCGCACTCAAAACCATTGCTGAACATTTTGGTTCTGAAATTATTCAAGCAGACGGCACTTTGGATCGCGCTGCATTACGCCAAAAAATTTTCGCTGATGAAGCCGAACGCAAATGGCTGGAAGCTCTGCTGCATCCGCTGATTTTTGAAGAAATGTGGTCGCAGTTGCAATTAGCACAAAGCCCTTACGCAGTTTTGGAATCACCGCTGCTCATTGAAGCGGGGCAAAAAGCCATTTGTCAGCGCGTGCTGGTCATTGATGCAGCCGAAGAAACGCAACTCGCTCGCGCCACCGCGCGCGACAATAATTCCATTGAGCAAGTTAAAGCCATCATGGCTGCGCAAGCCACACGCCAACAACGAAATGCTAAAGCAGATGACATTGTTAACAACGATGGCGATCTGGCTTCACTTCATCAAGCTATTGATAAACTGCATCAGCATTACTTGAGTTTGACGCACTCTGTCTAACAGTGGTTTTTCGCGTCGCATTGCGCTTACAAAATCCACCACTTCTCCATTAGTCGTATCAATTGCCATGTAACCGGAACCCGAACCGAGACCAGCGGCATAGAAATGTACGGAAGGTGCGTAAGTTGCATCGGGAGCGGTTACAACATCCGGCAATTTACGAATTTCTTCTAAAGACATGCCTGCACTTGATAGCTGATCTAACCGCGAAGACAACGGACGGTAGCGATCTGTTTGGAAAAAAACGGAGTGATCACGCAGTACATGTTTGTAAACAGGATGTAGCGCTTTCGCAACTTCTTCGGGTGACAAATCCACCGCAATCCACACCGGCCACTTTCCCTGTAACAAAGGAACATTTGCTGGATTGACATCATAGTCACGATAAACGCTGTACGGGATCGACAACACCTGCGTGGCAGCATAAACCACTGCAATCGGCCTTGTTTGCCACACCGTCCACATCCCGCCAACCAAACAGGCGGCCTGCAATAATCCAATTGCAGCAAGATCAAATGGCAAACTTTTTTTACCCAGTTTATAAACGCATAAGGTCAACACGGGGCCGATAATGAAATCCACACCAGCAATAAGTTTGATACCTTCCAATCCGCCGTCATAACGAAACAAAAAACCGGGATACCACCAGAAATAGATCACCGCAGCCAACACAATAAATATCAGCAGGCTGATCAGAATGTGAATACCGAAAGCTTGCCAGCGGTTGGCGACTTTGAGCAGCATGTGGACTCTCCAAAAAACAAACTGCTTTTGTACCACTAACCGACCAGCACAGACAAATGCTGTCTGTGTCGATTCAATCCAGAGCGAATTGCGCTTTCAACCACACGGTGCGACCCGGCTCATTGACGCGATCCAACTGATCAAAACCCGCGACCATGTCACCGCTGCGACTGATGTGTTCGGCGTAGGTTTTGTCGAATAGGTTATCGATGCCGGCTGTGAGCTGCAGATCCGGCATGGCCTTCCAGCCTGCGTTCAACGAGAACACGCCGAAGCCATTGCTGTTGCCGATATCTTGCCCAGCAATGTTGCCTTGATTCACGCTGACATGTGTCTGCTCTGCCACCACGCGCCACAAGGCTCCATAGGACCAAGTGCCATCGTCATAGCGCACACCGAAGCGCGTTTCGAGCGGCGGCAGCTGTGCCAAGGATTTGTTGTCGGTATCGTTCTCGCCACGCACATAGGCGAGACTCGCATCCACAGTCCAGTAATTATTGATTGCGTAGCTAAGCTCCGCTTCGCCGCCCCAGCTGTGTGCTTCGATGTTGCGCGTGATGGTGGTGGTGCGAGAGCCCATCATCCCCATCGGTTTCACGACACCGGACTGGATCAGCAGGTAATCGTCGATCTGGTTATAAAACGCTGAGACGCTGCCTTGCCACTGCCCTCGGGTAAACAAATAGCCGAGATCAAGCTGGGTGGTTTTTTCTGGATCCGCATCGAATGCGCTGACCGAATTGGCTGACTCCTTCGCAATCAGCTCCCAGTAATCGGGAAAGCGTTCACTGCGACCCAAGCCAACATAAGCCGTGCCGTCGGCAATGTCGTGCTCATAGCGCATAAAGCCACTGGTCAGCTCTTCCACACGCTCGTCACCGGCTGTTGGATTCGGCGCACGCATCATCATGTTCAGCGCCACCGTCTGGCGGTCATCTTCTGCATGCCAGTGATCATGGCGCAGCCCACCGATGAGACGCTGGCTATCGCTGTAGGAATGGGTCACTTCACCGAATACGCCTACTTGTTCGAAATCCGCGTCATCGACCCGATCCCTGTCCTGAAAACGCATCATGTTCTGGTTCATGCTCATGCGATTGCTGTGCTGGTTTTGCTGTGTGTCAGCACCGATCACCAGCTCGGTGCGTTCACCGAGCAATACGGTATTGGCCACGCGCGCGCCGACTGTTTCGCGATCCGGATTCATCGCCATGCGTGTCGCCATCATGCCGGTTGGTGTGCGCAGACTGTAGTTATCCATGACATGATCCACATAGTTGTAGTACGCCTGCGCTTCCAGTTTTTTCCAGCGCTCGGTGAGATTCTCCTTCATCAAACGCAGGCCCATGTTCTCGCGTTTGAACAGTGAGCCGTCGACACCACGATCAGCGTAGGCTGCTTCGCCATCGCTGTGACCGGCGGACAGTTCAATGGTGGTGTCATCGTCTGGTGTCCAACCTACGGCAGCATTGGCACTCCAACGATGGTATTGCGAATGCACTTTCTTGCCATCGCCATCGCGGTAGTCGCCTTGGTGTGCATTGGTGGCAGTGCCGCGCACATAAAAATCTGGCGTGCCAGCCAACACATCGAGCATGGCATCATTGCGATCAAAACTGCCGACCAACGCACTGGCATGTACTTTGACATCGGCATTCGGCAAACGATCGTGGTCGCGTTCAAACCGCACAGCGCCGGCTGAATTGCCTGGGCCGCTCAATACGGTCTGCGGTCCTTTGATGATGCTGATGCGGTCATAGCTCTCGGGAAATACATACGCTGTTGGCGGATCCATGCGCGAGCCGCAGCCACCAAACAACATTTCTCCATCCAGCAGAATATTCAACCGTGACCCAGCCATACCGCGAAATACCGGATCGCCATCCGTACCCCCCTTACGAATGACACTGAAACCTGGAATCGCTTTTAGATAATCGGCACCATCGTGCGCTGGCAGCGGTTGGCGCGGTGCTTTGGGATCGGTCACTACCGTCAGCGGCTCGGTGGTTTTCTCGGCTGTAACTACCACCGTGTTCAGCTGTGTGCTGTCTTGTGTCGTCTCTTTGCCATTTTCGGCGTGTGTAACAGTTGTACAAAGGGCGGCAATTCCCGCAAGAACCCAGTTTTTCAATCGGCATGTCATGGTGTTTTGTATCCGCGCAACGCGATGGCAAATGTCGGGCGCGGATTCTAGGCAAGCGGAACGACGGCCGGAATGTGACATATTGTCGCATCGAGTCATTGGCAACTGATAGGCAATAAAAAAGCGACCATTAATGGTCGCTTTTTTATTTTGGTGGGGTAAGCGGGATCGAACCGCTGACCTCTTGCATGCCATGCAAGCGCTCTCCCAGCTGAGCTATACCCCCAAAATCTAGGAGGCGGCATTCTACTGAGCAACTGCCTTGCAATCAACGCTCAACCAGCCCCAGCGCGCGGTAATCTTTCTCCCACTGCTTGCCCTCTTTCTTGGACACACCACCGGTGAGCTGTAGCGCCTCACGCAGACGCGCACGCACGAGATCCGCTCCCAGCAGCGCCATCGAGTCAAACAACGGCGGCGCGGAGGTAGAGCCGGTCAGGGCGATAAACAGCGGCGGCAAAAAAAACTTGATCTTCAAACCCATCGCATCTGCCAAACCTTTGAGCGCGGCGTACAAATCATCGCGCTGCCAACTGCGCTGTGCATCCAGCATCCAGCTGCTGTACTGCAACACGCGGCGCAATTGTTCGTCATCCATTTTCAAAGCATCAAAATCTGTTTTGTTGATCGCGGGTGCGCCAGAAAAAAAGAAACTCAATAAATCAGGCAGTTGTGAGAAATGTTCGATGCGGGTTTGAATCAACGGAATCATCGCTTTCAGATACTCAGGATTCAGCGCCCACTGTTGCACGCGCTCGGCAAAGGCATCCACATCCAAGTTTTCGCGTATCCAACAACCGTTCAGCCAATTCAATTTTTCCACATCAAACACAGGGCCGCCAAGCGTGATGTTTTGCAAATCAAAATGCTGCAACATTTCATCCAAGGTAAATTTTTCCGCTTCATTGGGCATAGACCAACCCATGCGCGCCAAATAATTCAGCAGCGCTTCCGGCAGATAACCCATGCGGCGGTAATAATTGATGCTGGTGGGATTTTTGCGTTTGCTGAGTTTGGATTTATCGGGGTTGCGCAACAGCGGCAAATGGCACAACACCGGCGCCTGCCAGCCGAAATATTCATAGAGCAGCAAATGTTTCGGCGCTGAGTTAATCCATTCTTCACCGCGTATCACATGCGTAATTTGCATCAAGTGGTCATCCACCACATTTGCCAAGTGATAGGTGGGCATGCCATCGGCTTTCATCAACACTTGCATGTCGACTTGTTGCCAATCAATCAGAATTTTTCCGCGCAGCAAATCGTCAATTTCGCATTGGCCTTCCGACGGAATTTTCATGCGAATCACATAAGGCTCGCCCGCTGCTAAACGCTGGGCAACTTCTTCTTGCGATAACAGTAACCCGCGACCGTCATACTTCGGCGTTTCACCGCGCGCTTGCTGCTCGGCGCGCATCTGATCCAACTCTTCCGGCGTGGCGAAACAATAAAACGCGTGGCCTTTTTCGATCAGTTGCAACGCGTACTCTTTGTAAATCGCCATGCGCTCGCTTTGGCGGTACGGGCCGTGCGGGCCGCCGACATCAGGGCCTTCGTCCCAATGCAAACCCAACCAGTGCAACGCCTCAAAAATCGCCTGTTCAGATTCTGGCGTGCTGCGCGCTTGATCGGTGTCTTCAATACGCAAAATAAATTGTCCGCCGTGCTGGCGCGCAAAACACAAATTAAACAGTGCGATGTAGGCGGTGCCGACATGCGGATCACCGGTAGGAGAAGGAGCAATACGAGTGCGAACAGTGGTCATGGCGGCAAGCATTTGAGTGTGCGAAAGGAGGCGAATTATAGATTAAGCCTGCGCCATATCCGCTTCGCTGAATTTATCGTTGCCCAGAATGTGCAGGTGCAAGTGAAATACCGTCTGCCCCGCACCTTCGCCGTTATTGACCAGCAGGCGAAAAGAATTGCCCACACCGTGCTGCTCGGCCAATTTGCCAGCCACCAACATCAAATGGCCGAGCAGGGCTTGGTCATCCGGTTGGGCATCTACCAAACGCGCAATCGCTTTTTTGGGAATGACGAGAATATGCACAGGCGCACGCGGATGAATGTCATTGATTGCAATGCAATGCTCATCTTCGTACAGCTTAGTAGCAGGAATTTCACCGCGAATGATTTTTCCAAAAATGGTGTCGGGCATGATGCTGCTCCTAGGCGAGTTGGCAATTTTGCATTGTCACTGAGCCATTTCCGTCGCGCAATCTATCGCCTGCAAAGTCCACGCAAAAAAAAGGCAGCTTGCGCTGCCCCTTCTTTGTGCGATGCATCACGCCGCTTTGTTCATGATGCGCGCAATGTCTTCACGCGCATCACCGATGGGCCGCAGTGCAAACTTCTCTACCAGCACATTCAACAAATTGGGCGTGAGGAAATGTGGTAGCGTCGGGCCGAGGTGAATGTTGCGAATGCCTAGTGCCAGTGTCGTCAACAACACTGCCGCGGCGTTTTTCTCAAACCACGATACGATCAGCGTCAGCGGCAAATCATTCACACCACAATCAAAGGCTTTCGACAATGCGATGGCCACTTGTATTGCCGAGTAACTGTCATTGCACTGCCCCAAATCCAACAGACGCGGCACGCCGCCGATATCGCCAAAATGATTGCGATTGAAACGGTATTTGCCACAGCCCAAGGTCAGGATGACGCTACTGTCCGGTGCATTGGTGGCAAAGTCAGCGTAGTAATTGCGGCCGGGCGCGGCGCCGTCACAACCACCGATCATGAAGAAGTGTTCAATGGCGCCGCTCTTCACGCCTTCCACCACTTTATCAGCCACACTGAGAATGGTTTCGCGACCAAAGCCCACGGTGATGCACTGTTCAATCTGGTCTTCGGTAAAGCCAGATTGCTGCAACGCACACTCGATCACCGGAGAATAATCTTTTTGCCCGCCGATAACGCCTTCGATGTGCGGCAAGCCATGCCAGCCGACTGGGCCCGTCGTGAAAATGCGATCGCCGTAGCCGTTCACATTCGGGTCGATCAAGCAGTTGGAAGTCATCAAAATCGCGCCAGGAAACGCCGCAAATTCAGTTTGTTGATTTTGCCACGCGGTGCCGTAATTACCCGCCAAATGTTTGAACTGTTTCAGTTGCGGATAGCTGTGTGCAGGCAACATTTCACCGTGCGTGTAAACATTCACGCCTTTGCCTTCGGTCTGCTTCAGCAGGTTGAACAAGTCGACGATGTCGTGACCACTGACCAAGATGGCTTTGCCTTTCACGGGCGTGACGCGCACTTGGGTTGGTTCTGGCGTGCCAAAATTGTCGCGATGCCCAGCATCCAGCAACTCCATCACTTTCAGATTCATCTCACCGATTTTGAGGCTGGTGTCGAGCAGCACGCCGATGTCATCGGGTTTGCTGGCCAGAAAATCCATGTATTTGTGGAACAGGCCAAACACTTCTTCGCTTTCTTTGCCCAGCACCATGGCGTGATCGCAATACGCGGCACAGCCTTTCAAACCGTACAACACCAAGCAGTTCAAACCGAATACATCTGGATCATCGCGCTTGATGCTGGCTTCCGGCGCTTGCGCCAACAAACCCTCTAGTGTTTTGGCTGGCTGAAACACCGCCGGGCCCGTCAATGTTTCTGGCTGGATGCCTTTGCGCTCGCATGCCGCGAGGTACATGGCACGCGCTTGATCGCGAATGTGCTCGGCTTCGGCGATCAACTTGATAAAGCGGTCGCTGTCAAAGTTCACATTGGTGAGCGTGGAAAAAAATGCCGGAGGAGTAAACCGGTCAACCGTCAGATCAATCGCCCCCAGTTGCCGTGCGCGGTGCGCGTACTGACCGATCCCCTGCAACAGGTAGTTCAGGATGTCCTGTAAGTCAGCGGTTTCTGCTTCTTTACCGCATTTACCTTTCTTGAACTGGCAGCCGGTGACTTTGTCGTTAACGAGGGTTTGTTCGCATTGGATGCAATACATATAACTTTCTCCACGGGGTTGGGTACGCAGGAGAAAATGTATCTGGAAAGTATTTTTAGGAAATTGATTTGGATTATCTTTTTAGGAGAATGCGATGATTGGATGAGCATGCCTACGCTTGTCTACCGCCTCCAGCACGCGAGGAAACTTGTCCTGCTTGATGACATCCTGCAAGGTGTGGCTGTCCAATTCGCTGTAGAAAGCCGCTTGTGCGCGCCGCAACACTCGCGGCAAGCCGCAGGCCGGTAACACCACGCAATCTAGGCCAGCGCAATCAATCAGCGATTCCTTGCCTTCAAACGCGGCCACTACTTCGCCGATGTTGATCTCACTAGCATCACGCTGCAAACGCAAACCGCCTCCCTTGCCGCGCGCGGTTTTGAGATAGCCGAGTTTGCCGAGCTTGTGGACAACTTTGCGCAGGTGCGCGAGTGAAATGCCGTAAAAATCCGACATCTCCTGTAGCGTGACCAAACGCTCAGGCTGCATGGCGCTGTAGATCAGCACGCGCACGGCATAGTCGGAAAAACGGCTCAATCGCATCTACTAAAACCCTGACTTGTTGCAACGCAAGTATATATTGACAGTGCTGACGCAGAACATAGCGCCGCGTATAGTTCAGGCTCTCACACAACAAGAACAACTGAATCCCACCGGAGACGCGCTGTGAGCGACACCATCCCTACCGCCAAAGGCCTGCCCTTGATCGGTTCGCTGCTGCAGCTGATGCGCAACCCTCTGACAGCTCTCATGGTAATGACGCAAGAAAACGACTCCATGTTTTTCGTCAAGATTTTGCATAAAAAATTATTGGTGATGGGCGGTGTGGATGTGAACCGCTTCCTCAGCGAGGAGGGCAAGGACTGCATCATCTCTGAGGAGCAGTGGAAGGATCTGCGCGCTTACTGGCAGTGTCCACACATGCTGATCGCCATGGACGGTCAGCCGCACATCGAAGAGCGTCGCCAATGGAAACGCTACATTTCCCGCGAGGTGGCGCACGGCGAGCAAGACAAATTGTTTGATGTGATTCGTCAATTTATGGATGAACACAGCCAAGAAAACTCGGTTTCCGTCAACCCATTTTGCCGCTCGTTAATTACACGCGAACTGTCTTATTTATTTACCGGTGAGATTTTTCAACTACCGCCCGATTTAGCAGATTCCATCGGCGAATACTTAAAAATGTTGCTGGTGGTGAAGCTAAACAAAAGCCTGCCTGCCTTTGTTTTGCGCTTGCCATTTTTTCGTCGCCACGAAAAACGCGTGCAAGCCTTTGGCGCAGAATTATTTTGGCGTGCGCGCACAAAACTGGATGAGGACAGCTTATTTTCCATGGCGATCAAGCGCGTGGATGCCGACCCGTCGCTCAGCGAAGCCGAACTGCTGCCGATTTTGCTGACACCGTTTATCGCCGGCCTTGACACTCTCGCCAGCTCACTCACTTTTTTGTTGCAAGAACTGCTCAACAACCCCACTTTGTTAAAACGCGTGCGCGATGAAATTGATGCCGCCTGCGCCGCCAACAGCGGACAATTGCCACTGCCAGAAAATATGCGCGCCATTCCAGCGCTGTTTGGTTTGTGCCAAGAAGTGTTGCGCTACTACCCCGTGGCCTTTGGCACACTGCGTCACGCCGCTTGCGATTTTTCCTATCAAGGAAAGCAGGTACAAAAAGGTCAGCAGATTATGTTTTTCACCGCCGCGCCGCATTTTGATGAACGCTATTTTCGCGGCGCGGATCAATTCGACATCGACCGTTTTCTTGAACCGCGCATGGAGCAGCGCGCTCGCTACGCGTTTTCACCTTACGGTCGCGGCCCGCATATTTGTTTGGGCGCGGCCTTGGCAGAGAGTATTTTTCTCTCCACCACTGCCTGTCTGCTGCGCGATTATGAATTCGGCGCCGTGGAACCCAATAAACGCTACCCGATGATTTTTAATCCGGGGCCCAGCTTGCCCAATCGGTTTCGCATGCAGATTCGCAGGCGATCTTTTTAATTACACTTCAGGGAAAAACAAATGAACAAATGGCAAATCACTTTACTGGTCTTACTACTGCTCAGCGGCGCGATCTATTGGCTCGCAGCTATTCCCGCCACCGCTTTACCGCAAGGCAGCGAAAGCCAGCGTTGGTTTACGCAAGGAAAATATCCCGTCATCACCGAAGCGTTCAAAGCGGTGGATGAAACGCGCAAAACACAAGCCAACAACGATTTTGCAGGGCGCGATGTGCGCGTATTGAAAGGGAAAATCTGGCGGCCGCAAGGTTTGCAAAATCCAGGGCCACTGTTGGTTTACAGCCACGGTTTTATGTCTTTCCATCAGGAAGGTTTGTACCTCGTGCGTTTTTTGGCGAGTCACGGTTACACCGTTGTTGCCGTCAATTTTCCGCTGACCAATTTTTTTGCGCCGGGCAAACCCTTTATCAGTGATGTGGTGAATCAACCAGGGGATGTGAGTTTTCTGATCAGCACGCTGTTGCAACGCAACGCGGATGCCAACGATGTTTTACACAATACGATTGATGCAAAAAAAATTGCCGTGGCCGGTGTATCGCTCGGCGGCATGACATCCACCCTCGTCACGTTCCATCGCAAGGTGCGCGACCCACGCATCACGGCTGCAATCTCGATTGCAGGGCCGGCCAATATGTTTACCGCCGATTTTTTCACCAGCACGAACACACCATTTATGATGATTGCCGGTGACGGCGATGCCATTATTCCCTTCGATAAAAATGCCGCACCCATTTCGCAAAAAGACCCGGGAAGTATTCTCGTCAATCTGAAAAATGCCTCGCACGCCGGTTTTGCACAACCGGCCTCTACCTTCATGCGCTTCATGGCAAACCCGGATACGCTCGGCTGCCGACAAGTCATCAAAGGTTTGAAAAACAAACCAGCCAATGAAAAGGAAATTGAATTCCTGCCCGGGCTGGATGCAGCGGCAGATGGCATCGACCTCAGTGACCACACCCTGCCCTGCACAGGCGAGATTCCACCTCGCACCATGCAAGCCGCCAGGCAACACATGTTTACCACGCTAGCGGCCTACAGCTTTTTGGAGAGCGTGTTTGCTGAGGATGCACCCGCACGCAGCGCCGCACGCCACTACCTACTGCAAACACTGCCAACAGAAAACAGCAGTGAAATAGCTGTCACTACCGGTCAGTCAGCGCAATAGCTAACTTGTTTGCCGGTGACGCGCCCTTTAGCGTACCGGCAACACTATTTAAGGAGAGCGCCACCATGACTGAGAAATGTCCCTTCCAGTTTGATTTGATGAATGCCGAGCGCATGGCGAAAGGCGTGCCGTTCGAAGATTTCAAAACCCTGCGCGAAAAATGCCCCGTGTCTTGGCAAGAAGACACGATTCGCAACGCAAATTTTTGGGCAGTGACCAAGCGCGACGATCTTGATTTTGTTTCCAAAAATCCCGAGCTGTTTTCTTCCAGCGAAAATCTCGCCCACCCTCAGCCGGGTGGCGATGATCCAGAAGCGATGGAAATCATGCGTCAGCTCATCATCAATATGGATCCACCGGATCACATCAAATACCGCCGCGTAGTGCGCAACGCTTTCACAGCCAAAGCCGTGGATGCACTGGAACCGATGATGCGCAAAAATGCTAAAGAAATCATCGACAAAATTGCTAAAAAAGGTGAATGCGAATTCGTCAGTGAAGTCGCCGCTGAGATGCCGTTGTTTGTTATCTGCGCTTTGATGGAAATGCCGTCAGAAGATAGGCAGAAGTTTTCAGATTTGGTGGACATCATGATCGGCATGGACGATCCAGAAATCGGCCAAACACCCGAAATGGGACAAGCCGCTGCTGCACAACTCTTTGAAATTGCGATGACCCTGGCCGTGCAACACAAAATCAACCCCACGCCCGGCTCGGTGCTGGATGCGCTACTTAACGGTGCCGTTGATGGCGAAAGTTTGAATGAATTTGAATTCTGCACTTTCTTCTTAATTTTGATTGCCGGCGGTGTAGAAACCACGCGCACAGCCACCAGCCAAGGCATGCGCCTGTTGATGAAACATCCGGAGCAACTGCAAAAACTGGTCGATGACCCAACGCTGATTCCCGATGCCATCGAAGAAATTTTGCGATTCTATCCTTCATTTAATTTTATGCAGCGCACTGCCAAGCAAGATGTCAAAGTGGGCGAGATGGATGTGAAGAAAGGCGATATTCTGCGCATGTACTACCCTTCTGCAAACCATCAAGACGATATTTTTGGTGAAGACGCTGAAGTGTTTGATGTCACCCGCGCCCGCCGCATGCCAAACCTGCGCAACGAACACCGCACTTTCGGCGTGGGGCAGCATTTCTGCATCGGCTCGCATTTAGCGCGCAAAGAATTATTGGTGATGTTTGAAGAGATGATCCCGCGCATCCGCAATCCGCGCTTGGTCAGCGAGCCGCACTACTTGGTGTCCAACTTCATACCCGCGATCAAATCGATGAAAATCGCTTTTGATATCGAAGCCTAATTTTTATTTCTGGAGAGACTGATGACTACTTTTCATCCGATGAAAGCCATCGACGAAAGTTTTTTTCGTAGCGCCAACTTAATTGCCAGCGCCAGCATGGAAGCAAATTGCCCACCAGAGCGCCTAATGGAAACATTGGCCGGTGATGTGGTGTGGACACAGTGGGCACCGCCACTAAAAAAAGTGGAGTGGACCACCCCTGCGCCACACGGGCAGTTTTCTAAACGCACCGTTACCCTCGCTGGTGGGCAAGCGGTGAAAGAAAACTTTTTTATCTGGAAGCCCAACCAACAAGTGGCGTTTTATGTAGAAGAAGGCACGATTGCCGGCATTGAGGCTTTTGCAGAGAACTACGACATTCGTGTGTCCAACAACGGCCAAACCACGCACCTCACATGGACCGTTGCCATTCAAGTAACGGGCATCGGCGCGCTATTTATCCCCGTGTCGCGCTTCTTTATGAATTTCTTCTTTAAACGCTGGTTGCAAAACTACAAACGCATTTTGGAAAACATGGCGTAAAAAATGAGCACACTTCCCCCCTGCCCCAACTGCCAATCCAGTTTTACTTACGAAGATCGCGGCCTGTTGGTCTGCCCCGAATGCGCACACGAGTGGCAAGCGGGGGAAGTCACATCTTCAGACAGCGAACGAGTCATCAAAGATGCCAACGGCAATGTGTTGGCGGATGGTGACACCATCACCGTCATCAAAGACCTGAAAGTGAAAGGCTCTTCGCTAGTGGTGAAAGTCGGCACCAAGGTGAAAAACATCCGCTTGGTGGACGGCGATCACGACATCGACTGCAAGATCGACGGCATCGGTGCGATGAAACTCAAGTCGGAGTTTGTGCGTAAGGTTTGAGCAGGCAGCTCGCTTGCCGCTCACCCACAACCGCCATACACTGCATCGCACATGCAATGCAATGCAATGCAATGCAATGCAACGAGTAGTGTAATGAAAACCACCACCATTCCTCCACTGCGCGTCACACCCGAGTTCCGCCATGACGCAGAGAGCGTGTTGCGCGAAGGCGAAACTCTTAGCGCCTTTGTAGAAACATCGCTGCGTGAACAAATTGAACGCCGCAAAATACAAAAGGAATTTATTGCGCGCGGCTTGGCGGCGCGCGATGCGGCAAAAGCCACCGGACAGTACGCATCAAAGGATGATGTTATGCATTCCCTAAAAACCCGCCTCAATACAGCCAAAAGCCGAGCGCCGAGCGCGCCCGCTGACCAAGTGTGGGACAGCTGGTTTGAAGGCACCAGCGCAACAGACGATTTCATGACCGACCGCGAACAGGGCACAACAGCACAAACGCGCGACAGTTTTGATTAAAAGCTCAAGAGGGCAGGCATCCACAGCCAGAGAGGCTGCAAACGCGTGCCCGGTTTGCGGCTGGAAAACTGGGTGAAGTAACGGCGTTAAATTCCCAGCGAGAAACCTAGTTTGCACCGCAGCGCAAGCCCTTTTTGCGCTGCCGCTGCCCAAACCTTTCCGGTATCATTCCGCCTCTTTTCCACACGGCCAGCCCGCCTGCGAGGTGATGAACCATGACGCCCGATGAACAAAAAAAAGCCTTTGAAGCCGAACTCTACACTTGGGTCGGTAAAGAAATTGCGCCGCCCACCCCAGGGCTGGATTTGGTCAACGAAGCGATGATTCGCCACTGGTGTGAAGTGATGGGCGATACCAACCCCGTTTACACCGATGCAGCGGCCGCCGTGAAAACTGCCAAAGGTGGATTGATTGCTCCGCCCACCATGCTGCAAGCGTGGAGCATGGAAGGCTACCCGATGGCGTTTGCGGAGTCGCAAGACCCATCCACGATGGACGGCCAGCGCAAGTTGCACCGTTACATGGAAGACCACGGCTTTACCGGTGTGCTGGGCACCAACTGCGATCAGGAATATTTCCGCGATCTGAAACCGGGCGATACCGTAATCGCGCACACCAAAATCCATTCCATTTCGGAAGAAAAAGCCACCGGCATGGGCACGGGCTATTTCATCGAGACGCGCACCGAATTCACTGACCAGAATAAAGAATTGATCGGCACCATGTTGTTCCGCGTGCTGAAATTCAAACCCGCACAAGCCGCGAAACCCGTTGCTGAAAATGCGCAGGAAGAAAACAAAGCGCCGACGCGTGCGAAGTCTGTGCGCGGTCACGACAACGCGTGGTGGTGGGAGCAATTAGAAAAAAATAAAGTGGTGGCGATTCAACGCTGCAAATCGTGTTCAACACTGCGCCATCCGCCGCGCCCGTTCTGCAACCAGTGCCAGAGTGGCGAATGGGATTTCGTCAGCTCCAAACTCGACGGCGAAATTTTCAGCTTTGTGGAATTGCACTACCCAGAAATTCCCGGCTACACCTACCCACTGATGTGCGCGGTGATCACGCTCGATGAAGGCACGCGCATCCTGTCCAACATCATTGATTGCAAACCGGAAGCCGTGCAAATCGGCAAGCGCGTGAAAGGCGAAGTGATGCAAGTGGATGCAGACAATGTGCTGCCGCAATTCCGTTTGGTGTGAGGTGAAACCATGACTACTTTGAAATTTTCCAGCGTCAATGTGGGCGACAAATTGCCCAACATGGACATCGACATCAATGTGAGCTTTATCGTCGCTGGCGCGGTCGCTTCGCGCGATTTCACACCCGTGCATCACAACAAAGGCGCGGCCAATGCGTCCGGCTTGGCGAATGTGTTCCCCAACATTCTCACCGACAACGGTTTGGTGGGGCGTTTTGTCACCGATTGGGCTGGCCCAGACAGCACGCTGAAACGCGTCAACATCAAACTCGGCGCGCCGGTGCAACCGGGCGAAGTGTTGAAATTCACCGGTGAAGTGGCTGCCAAAGACGATGCCAGCGGCATTGTGGATGTGAAAGTCGCGCGCGATTGGCTGCAACGATTTGTCGTACTACTCGCGTGTGCCACACGGCGGCGGCGCGGGCACCGGCACCATTCAACAAGCGGCGATGGCGATTGCCACGGGCGCGGCGGAAGTGGTGGTGTGCTGGCGCGCACTGAACGGCCGTTCCGGTCACCGCTACTCCGGCGGCGTGTCGGGCGACATCGTCACCGGCGACATGATTCACTACGGTTGGTACATTCCTTACGGCTTGCTCACACCCGCTTCGTGGGTGTCTATGTATCACAAACGCTACGAACATTTGTTCGGTTGCACACGCGATGCGCTGGCGGAAATTGCCATCACCACGCGCCAATACGCCACCACCAATCCCAACGCATTTTTTCACAACCGTCCGCTCACGCGCGCGGAATACGACAACGCAAAAGCCATTTCACTGCCGTTCAAGTTGTATGACTGCTGCCAAGAATCTGACGGCGGCAGCGCAGTGATTCTCACCACACCCGAGCGCGCCAAGCATTTGAATAAAATGCCGGTGTTCGTGAAAGGCGTGGGCGCGTATGCGGATAAAAACACCGAAGCGATGACCAATTTTTACGCCGATGAAATTGCACAAATTCCGGCGATGGATTTGGCTGCGAAGCAGGCTTACGCGCAAGCGGGCATGAAGCCGGATGACATCGACGCCGCGATCATTTACGACGCCTTCACGGCCATCGTGATGTGGCAGTTAGAGAGCTGGGGCTTTGCCGCGCAGGGAAAATCGGCAGACTTTATCAACTCTGGTGCGCTGCGCCCAGACGGTCGTTTGCCGACCAACACCCACGGCGGTCAGTTGAGCGAAGCGTATATCCACGGCATGAACGGCATTGTGGAAGGCGTGCGCTTGGTGCGGGGTGAATCGCTGAATCAACCGAAAAAAGCGGTGAACAATGTGGTGGTCACTTCCGGTGTCGGCGTGCCGACGGGCGGCATGATTATCGGCAAGTAAACCGTCACGGCGGATAAAATCGAAAAGGCACCTGCGGGTGCCTTTTTTGTATCATTCGCACGAGTGGATACGAACAATACCCATGCAGAACTTTCACCCCTGTTTGCTAATTCCTGTTTACAACCACGGCGCGTTGATAGGCGCGACTTGGCAACGACTGCGTGCGTTTAATCTGCCGTGCATTTTGGTGGATGACGGCAGTGATGCCGCTACTGCAAGCACACTAGAAAATCTTGCGCGCGCGGAACCGCTCATCACGCTGCTGCGTTTACCGCACAACAGCGGCAAAGGTGCAGCTGTACTGCACGGCATCGCAGAAGCACACAAACAAAGCTACACACACGCGCTGCAAATTGATGCGGACGGCCAACACAACACCGACGACATTCCCGCCCTACTCGCCTTGGCAGAAAAAAATCCCGACGCATTAATCAGCGGTGCGCCGCAATACGGCGACGACATTCCGAAAGCGCGTTTGTACGGGCGCTACATCACGCATTTTTGGGTGTGGGTGGAAACGCTGTCATTCGATATTGTGGATTCCATGTGCGGTTTTCGTGTCTATCCCGTAGCCAGCACACAGGCATTAGCGCAATGTACAGCTATCGAATCGCGCATGGCTTTTGATACCGACATCATGGTGCGCTTGTATCGCGCAGGCACAAAAGTACATTTTCTTCCCACGCGTGTTATCTATCCGGAAAATGGTATTTCTCATTTCAGACCACTGCGTGACAATCTTGAAATCAGTTGGATGCATACGCGTTTGGTCAGCACAATGTTGTACGCATTGCTGCAACAACTGTGGCTAAAACTCTTTCCAAAAAACAGCAACGGCAGTCATTGGTCGCAGCAAAGCGAACGAGGCAGTGAATGGGGGATGCGCTTTTGTTTGTGGAGTTATCGCACACTGGGGAAAAACACCCTTTACGCACTGCTCTACCCTATCATCGCGTGGTTTTTTCTCTTCGCAACAACGGCGCGCCGTGAATCACGCCGCTATTTGCAACGCGCACTGTCACATCCCCCTACACACAAGGATGTGTTTCAGCACTTCATGGCGTTTGGCCGCGCGGTGGTCGATAAATTTTCCGCGTGGAGTGGCGATATACAGCGCACGGATGTGATCTTCCCCAATCGAGAATTGCTCGTTCAGCAAATTGCCAGCCAACGCGGCGCGATGATTTTAACTTCGCATTTGGGCAATGCCGATATGTGTCGCGCACTGGTACACAGCGCCCCTGACATACACTTGAATGTTCTGCTATTTACAAAAAATTCTGAACAGATCAACAAGCTGCTACAACAAGCCAATCCTTCGTCAGGATTTGAAATTATCCAAGTCGGCGACATCGGCCCCGAAACAGCGCTGCTGCTGCATGACAAAATACAACGCGGAGAACTGATTGTGATCGCCGCCGATCGCACATCTCCCACCAGCTTGCATCGCACCACCCGCGTACCATTTCTCGGCGGAGAAGCAGCCTTTCCACAAGGCCCATTTATTCTCGCCGCGTTGATGGAATGTCCGTGTACTTATTGTTCGCCCTGCGCATGAAAACGCATTACGAAATTTTCTGGAGCCTTTTTGCCGGCCAGCTCACTTTTCCGCGCCGCCAACGCGACGCACTGCTAAAGGTGGCGATCACACGCTACGCCGAGCGCTTGGAACACTACTGCCGCCTCGCTCCTTTACAATGGTTTAATTTTTTCAATTTCTGGCAGCGCCATGACTAACTCTTCTCCCTGCTATTTGGTGAGGCTCACATCACCATCGAAAATATCGTCGCCATTGCCGAAGGGCGGCAAGCCGTTGCCTTATCGCACGACAGCGCTTTTCGTGAACGCATCGATAAAGGTGTCGCATTCTTGGAAACTCTGCTGCGCGACGACGGTGTAATTTACGGCGTGACCACAGGCTACGGCGACTCCTGCACCGTGCAAGTTCCTGCGCATCGCGTGGAAGAATTGCCGCTACATTTGGCGCGTTTTCATGGCTGCGGTTTGGGTGATGTGTTCAGCGCCGAACAGGGGCGCGCCATTCTCGCCGTGCGTCTTGCATCATTAACGCAAGGTTTTTCCGGCGTCACACCCGCGCTGCTCGAACGCTTGGTGTTATTCATTAACGACAACATCGTGCCAGTGATTCCACAAGAAGGCTCCGTGGGCGCGAGCGGCGATCTCACACCACTGTCCTACATCGCCGCCACGCTAATGGGTGAACGCGATGTGTGGTACGGCGGCGAACGCCGACCCGCGCTGCATGTCTTGAATGAATTGGCACTCGCCCCACTCACACTGCGCCCTAAAGAAGGTTTGGCGCTGATGAATGGCACGGCGGTGATGACAGCGCTCGCTTGTCTCGCTTTGTGCGCGCCGATTATTTGGCGCAACTCGCAGCGCGCATCACATCGATGATGTCGATAGCACTGCAAGGCAACGCCAATCACTTTGATGAAAAATTATTTTCGGTAAAACCGCATCCGGGGCAAAATCGCGTCGCTGCATGGATACGCAGTGATTTGCCCAGCAATGAAATAGCGCGCAACTCCAATCGCTTGCAAGATCGCTACTCCATACGCTGCGCACCGCACATCATCGGTGTGTTGGTGGATAGCCTGCCGTGGCTGCGGCAATTTATTGAAACAGAACTCAATAGCGCGAATGACAATCCCATTATCGACGGCATCGGCGAGCATGTGTTGCACGGCGGTCATTTTTACGGCGGTCATATCGCGTTTGCGATGGACGCAATGAAAAACGCAGTCGCGAATATTGCTGATTTATTGGATCGACAAATGGCGCTGCTGATGGATCCCAAATTCAATCACGGCCTGCCGGCTAATGTTTCCGGTTCCAGCCCTGAACGCGCAATGATTAACCACGGTTTCAAAGCCGTGCAAATTGGCTGCTCCGCGTGGACTGCCGAAGCGCTGAAACTGACGATGCCGGCTTCTGTTTTTTCGCGCTCCACCGAATGCCACAACCAAGACAAAGTGAGCATGGGCACTATCGCCGCGCGCGATTGTTTACGCGTGTTGCAACTCACCGAACAAGTCGCTGCCGCTAGCCTACTCGCCGCAGCACAAGCGCTGGCATTGCGCCAAAAGCAGGGAGAATTGAACGCTGCGCAACTCACGCCACCCCTGCGCACCATGCAAGACAACATCTTCGCTCACTTTTCATTTGTAGAAGAAGACCGTCCATTAGAAGCTGATCTGCGTCACACCATTGCACGCATACAACAGCGAGAATGGACGCTATTTTGCTAACGAACCCGACCAACAAGGAGCAACTAATAATGTCTCAACCTGAAAGTTTCGATGTCATTGTGATCGGCGCGGGTCCATCCGGTGCTATTTCATCTGCGCTGTTGGCACAAAAAGGTTATTCCGTTTTAATGTTGGAACGCGAACAATTTCCGCGATTTTCCATCGGCGAAAGTTTACTGCCGCAGTGCATGGCTTTTATTGAAGAAGCCGGCATGTTGCCCGCCGTGCGGGCAGGTGGGTTTCAATTCAAAAATGGTGCTGCGTTTTATCACAATGACAAGCACACGCACTTTGATTTCACTAAAAAATTCTCGCCAGGGCACGGCACCACTTTTCAAGTACAGCGCGCTCACTTTGACAAAATTCTGGCCGATGAAGCAGAACGCTTTGGCGTTGACTTGCGCTATCGCCATGAAATTACTGCTGTAGATATCAACAGCGAACAACCGCGCGTCACCTACCGCACACCCGAAGGTGAAGTGCGCGAAGCCACGGCAAAGTTTTTGTTAGATGCCAGTGGCTTTGGGCGCGTGTTGCCGCGCCTGCTTGATCTCGAATATCCCTCCGATTTCCCTGTGCGCCAAGCCTGCTTTACCACCGTACGCGACAACATTACCGACGAGAAATTTGATCGCAATAAAATTTTAATTACCACACACCCTGTACACCGTGACATATGGTACTGGACAATTCCGTTTTCTAACGGCCAATGCTCCATGGGCGTTATCGCGCGCCAAGAGTTTTTCTCTGCTTACTCAGAAAATCTGGATGAGCGCGTGATGCAAATCTTCAATGAAGACGCTTATCTAAAAGAATTATTGAAAAATTCAGAAATTGTACGAAATGCCATGCAAATCACCGGCTACTCCTGCAATGTTAAATCACTACACGGCAAGGGCTTCGCCCTGCTCGGAAATGCAGGCGAATTTTTGGATCCTGTATTTTCTTCTGGCGTTACCATCGCCATGAAGTCAGCCAGCTTGGCAGCTGCATTATTAGATAGGCAGTTGCGCGGCGAAACCGTGGATTGGGAAGCTGATTTTGCTACACCGCTGAAAAAAGGCGTCAAAACATTTCACACCTTTGTCAGCGCATGGTACGACGGCCGTTTTCAAGACGTTGTTTATCACGACAAACACAACGACGACATCAAAGCCATGATTAGTTCTGTGCTTGCCGGTTATGCGTGGGATGAAAATAACCCCTATGTCAAAGACAGCGAACGCCGCATGAATGTGTTGGCGGAAATTTGTCGCACAACATGAAGCCGGTTTTATCGGCGCTGGGCATACTCAACGCCCTAGGCGACAGCAAACAAACTGTGCTGGATAATTTTTTATCTGGCACAGCAAACGGCATGCAGAAAAATGAAGCGATGTGGACAGGCAAAGTTACGGCAGCACTGCCTGCCATACCTGAAGCATTGGCACAATTTAACTGCCGCAACAACCGTTTATTGCTGGCTGCGCTCGCGCAAATACAAACAGAAATTGACACGGCGATTACACAGTACGGCGCGCCGCGCGTGGCGGTTGTGATCGGCTCCAGCACTTCCGGCATTGCCGAAGGTGAAGCGGCGCTGGCTGAAAAACTCTGCAACGGGACTTGGTCACTAGATTTCGATTATCGCCAGCAAGAAATTGGCACGGCAGCCGAGTTTGTGGCGCGTTTTCTTGATCTCACTGGCGTGGCGATGACGGTTTCTACCGCCTGCTCCTCCAGTGCCAAAGCGTTGGGCAGCGCGCGCAGTTTATTGGAAATGGATTTATGCGACGCGGTGATTTGTGGCGGCAGTGACTCGCTGTGCCAATTAACCTTGCAAGGCTTTTCTGCGTTGGAGTCCGTTTCGCCGCAAGTGTGCGAACCGTTTGCCGAAGGACGCGATGGCATCACCATCGGCGAAGGCGCTGCATTATTTTTAATGCAAAAAAAATCCGATAACGCCAACGCCATTATTTTTTCTGGAATTGGTGAATCCGCCGATGCGCACCATATTTCTGCACCACATCCAGATGGCATAGGCGCAGAGGCTGCTATGCGCGCTGCGTTAGCCGATGCCAAGATGCAGTCAGCCGATATTGCCTACATCAATTTGCACGGCACCGCGACACCGCTCAACGATGCGATGGAAAGTGCAGCCGTGACGCGTGTGTTTGGCAATAACACGCCGTGCAGCTCTACCAAACCGCTCACCGGCCACACACTGGGGGCAGCCGGCGCCACCGAAGCGGCGCTGTGTTGGCTTTTGCTTTCGGATTTAAATACAAAAAAAATCTTACCTGCGCAGTGCAATCAAAAACCGCCAGATGCTTCTCTGCCACCGATTGCCATTGTGCGCAGCACGCAAGCACTGCCGCATACAAAAAACCTGTCCATGTTGAGCAACTCCTTTGCCTTTGGTGGCAGTAATGCGGCGGTTATTTTGTCGAGGCAGGCATGACAGAAAATACTTTTGATTTGGAAATATTGCTACCACATCGCGCACCGATGATTTTGCTCTCGCGCGCCGTGGATTACAGCGATGACTTCGCGCAAGCGGAAGTACTCATCACCGAGCAATCCGCTTTTTTTGATGCCGCGCTCGGCGGCGTACCCACTTGGGTGGGCATGGAATACATGGCGCAAACCATCGGCGTTTGGGCGGGGCATCAACAGCTATCCAACAACAAACCCGTGCAAGCGGGATTTCTGCTCGGCTGCCGCAGCTACAGCTGCAACAGCGCCGTTTTCCCAATTAACAGCACACTGCAATTATCCGCTAAACCCGTTTACACCGATGACACAGGTCTAGGCGCATTTGATTGTGAGATTCGCGGCGATAACATTCTTGCCACCGCGCAAATTAAAGCGTTTCGCCCAGAACAACCGCGCAATTTTGTGCGACCTTTTTCACTGCAACAACCTACAGGAATTTCGCCATGACACGCAGCGTACTCGTCACCGGCTCCAGTCGCGGCATCGGTCGCGCTGTGGCGCTCGCTCTCGCGCACAGTGGTTTTGACATTGTGTTGCACTGCCGCACGCGCATGGAAGAATTACACGCCGTGCGCGATGCCATCGCAGCACTCGGTCGCCAAGTGCGCTGTTTACAATTTGACATTGCCAACCGCGAACAAACACAAAGCGTTTTATTAGATGATGTCGAAAAACACGGCGCTTACTACGGCGTGGTGTGCAACGCCGGCATCACGCGCGACAACGCTTTTCCCGCTATCAGCGGTGAAGATTGGGATGCAGTGATTCACACTAACCTAGACGGTTTTTACAATGTCTTGAACCCGCTGGTGATGCCAATGATTCGCGCGAAAAAAGGCGGACGCATTGTGGCGATGTCGTCGGTGTCTGGCGTGATGGGCAATCGTGGACAGGTAAATTACAGCGCCTCCAAAGCCGGCTTGATCGGCGCGTGTAAAGCCTTAGCAGTGGAATTGGCATCGCGAAAAATTACCGTCAACTGCGTTGCGCCTGGTTTGATAGAAACAGAAATGGCGATGGACGCACAAGTGTTAGAGCACGCACTGAAAATCATTCCTGCCGCACGCATGGGAACCGCCGATGAAGTGGCGAGCTTAGTGGCGTATTTGTTTTCGGATGCCGCTGCCTACATCACGCGGCAAGTGATTTCCGTCAACGGCGGCATGACAGGTTAATGCGATGCAACTGATGCTGTTTATCCTCGGCAGCGCGCTGCTGATTTTTATTTCACGCCGCAATTTGCATGCGGTTCGCTCACACGGTTTTTATCGCCTGCTTGCGTGGGAGTGCATGTTGCTACTGTTGCTGCGGCAATATCCGTTTTGGTTTGTCGATCGCTTTGCGTGGTATCAGTGCCTTTCTTGGCTGCTGTTGTTTACCTCTATTCCCGTGCTGGTGTTGGCTGTGCGCGGTTTAAAGCAGGCAGGCACCGATCAACAAGCGCGTACCGATACCACCCTGCTGGCGTTTGAAAAAACGGCGCAACTCATCACGCACGGTATTTATCGCCACATTCGCCACCCCATGTATAGCTCGCTGTTGTTGCTGAACTGGGGATTGTTGTTCAAGCAGCCGTTCTCGGTGTTGAACATCGCGCTCGCGCTCGCCGCCACGGTGTTGTTGGCACTGACTGCGGGACAAGAAGAGCAAGAAAATCTCGCCTATTTTGGCGCGGCTTATGGCGATTACATGACGCGCAGCAAGCGTTTTCTGCCAGCGCTGTGGTAGAACTGCTACACCGAGTTTCACTGGTTACAATAAGCATCCTTTGCCAATCTCGAATGCGACACCGGATACCCGCATGAGCACCCCGCACACTTCCAATACTTTGCCGCGCCGCGTGGTTGTCACTGGCATGAGTGGCATCACCTCGCTGGGGCAGGATTGGGCAAGCATCGAAGCGGCACTGCGCGCGGGACGCACCGGCATTCAGCGCATGGACGACTACGCCAAGATTGATGGCTTGATGACGCAACTGGCCGGCCCCGTCCCCGATTTCGCCCGTCCCGCGCACTACTCGCGCAAACAAACCCGCGGCATGGGGCGCGTAGCGTTGATGGCCACCCGCTGCACGGAGGTCGCATTGGAACAAGCGGGCTTACTGGGCGACGCCAGCATCCAAGATGGACGCATGGGCGTAGCCTACGGCTCCTGCAATGGCAGCACCGACGCCACCATCGACTTCGGGCGTTTGTACTCAGAAAACTCCACGCGCGCGATGACGGCCACCACCTATATTGAAATGATGAGCCACACCTGCGCTGTCAATATTGGCCTGTTCTTTGGGCTGAAAGGTCGCGTGATTCCCACCGCCAGCGCTTGCACTTCCGGCAGCCAAGGTATCGGCTACGCCTATGAAGCCATCCGCTACGGCATGCAAGATGCAATGGTGGCCGGTGGCGCGGAAGAATTGTGCGCAGCGCACTCCGCCGTATTCGACACCCTGTTCGCCGCCAGCCTGAAAAATGACACACCGAGCAAAACACCGCGCCCATTCGACCGCGACCGCGACGGCCTAGTCATCGGCGAAGGAGCCGGCACCCTAATCTTGGAAGACTTGGAACACGCGCAAGCGCGCGGTGCCACCATCCTCGCGGAAATTGTCGGTTACGCCACCAACTCCGACGGCGCGCATATCACCCAGCCCACCGCTGCCACCATGCAAGTGGTGATGGAACAGGCGCTGGCCGATGCCGGTTTGCCACCTTCCGCCATTGGCTATGTCAACGCACACGGCACCGCCACCGAGCACGGCGACATTGCCGAAACCACGGCCACGCACGCCGTATTTGGCTCGCGCCTGCCAATCAGCTCGCTGAAAGGCAACTTCGGTCACACGCTAGGCGCTTGCGGTGCCTTAGAGGCGTGGCACAGTATCGAAATGCTCAACAGCAACTGGTACGCCCCCACCGCCAATTTAAACAATCTGGATCCGCGCTGTGGCGAGTTGGATTACATCACGGGTGGCGGCCGCACGCTGGATAACGAATACATCATGAGCAACAATTTTGCTTTTGGCGGCATCAACACTTCCCTGATTTTTAAACGCTGGAACTGATTTTTGTTATGCAAATCCTGAACAACTTTATTCTGCGTTACATTCGTTTTTTTGAAATGCTCGGTGTGCTGATGCGTATTTTTAGTTTCAGCTTGGTGAGTTGGATGGGGCCTGCCAGCCCGTTTATGTTTGTGTGGGTCGTCAACACCATTGATGCAGCCATTCTTTCTTGGTGTTCCGTATTGCGCAAAGATGCCGCCTATTCACTGCTGAACACTTTCTGGATTGCAGTAGGCGTGGTAGGCATACTGCGTGCGGGCAACTTTATCCCTCAGTAAATAAAACCACATGACACGAGGTTTCACGATGAGAAAATTTTTGAAAACTTTATGCGCAACAATAATCGTTGGGCTATCTAGCGCAGCCTTTGCACTGGATGCATCCGAACAGCGCTATGTTGAGATGCTCAGCAGCGGCAGTATGGGCAGTGTAAAAGCCGCATCACAAGATATTTTCAACACCGGCGAAGACAACCCTGCGGTACTTGATCATTTAGCCGAAGTGCTGCTGCAAAACTATGCCAACGCACCAAACGGTCATATTGATGCACTGTCATGGGCCGCAAAAGCCTTGGGCAAATCGCGCAACCCGCGCTATCGCGACACACTGAACACGATTGCCAGCAGCAACGCCAATAAAAAACTGCGCAAATACGCCAGCCAAGCGTTAGAAAACTTGAGCAGTAGCGGCGTGCCGCAATACAAACGCGGCAGTGTTGCTCCGGTAAAAAGTTCAGGTGGCCGTGCGTCTACCTCCTCCGCACAAAGTCGCAGCGCGACCACCACCGGCGCAGGACTCAGCGCCGTCAAAATCGGCATGAGCATGGCAGAGGCTTATGCTTTAGCGGGTGAACCTACATCCAGCACCGGTCATGTCACGGGCAAAGCGTGGATTCCGTTCAATTTCAAAGGCTCAGATACTTTGCGCCAATACTCGCTGTACAAAGGTAAGGGACGCATTATTTTCACCAATCGCTCGCACTACGATCGCTCTTGGCAAGTATACGAAGTGCAAATTGATACCAGCGAACCTGGCTACCCTTGAGCCGATTTTCAACATTGCATGCGCATGATGACCACTGACCCTGTCGTACCCGATTGGCGCAACATAGAGCTGCCGGACACATGGCCGGACAAGCTCAACCTACGCCATCCGCGTGATCTGTGGCGTTTTATACAAAACTTGCTGGGCTGGAATATCCAGCCCATCCAACTGCCGCACGATTTACCGTTTGCAGAAAAAATTCCCAAATACATTCTGCAAGAGTTTCACAACTTACCTAACGGCAATTATTCACGCCGTTTTACACGCGGCTATATCACCGGCTTTAATAAAGTGATGCTCGGTGAAATTGGGAAAAGCCACGCCAAAATTGCCGCACAACTCATCCAAGACTCAGCGGTGCGCGCAGGTAGCGCGTTAGATGCGGGCTGCGGCGGTGGCGGCTTGGCCGGCGCATTACACCAAGCGGGTGTAAGCGAAGTGTGGGGCTTGGACCCTTCTCCCTATTTGTTAAAACACGCTGCACAGGATTGGCCATCGGTTAATTTTGTACACGGTATTGCTGAAAATACCGGCTTTCCTGATGCGCGTTTCAATGCCATCACCGCTTGCTTTTTGCTGCATGAAATTCCACCGCGCTACATTGAACAATGTTTGCAGGAATGGGCGCGCATTTTAAAACCCAAAGGTTGGTTGGCGTTTTGTGAACCATCACCCCTTCAAATTCAACAAAAACCACTCACGCTGCTGCGCAAATACGGCTGGCGCGGTTTGTACTTTTATGTGCTAGCAAAAAAACTGCACGAGCCTTTTTTGTTGGCTTGGCACAAGCAAGACATTCCCGCCTTACTCAAACAACACGGCTTTGAAGTGGTCAGCCATGAAATCGGTGTACCCATGCGCCATGTCTTGGCGCGAAAAATTGCGTGAATGCCATCACTGCCATGCAAGTTGGCTTTACTTATCCCAACGCCGCACAAACGGTGTTGCATGATGTCTCCATCACTGTGGCCACCGGCAGTTGTTTTGGATTACTCGGGCCAAATGGCGCGGGCAAAAGCACTTTGCTGGGATTGCTGACTGGCATCCTACCGTTGCAACAAGGTGAAATTCTTTTCAGTGATGCCGCACGCCATCACATCGCGCTCACGCCACAAGACTACGCTTTCTATCCCAGCTTAACCCTGCAAGAAAACCTCACCTGCTTTGCCGGCTTGTACGGTTTAACTGGCGCACAAAAACAAACACATATCGATTTCGCCGTGCACGCCTGTGGTCTAGAAGAGCACTTGCACAAATGCGCCGCGCAATGTTCTGGCGGTGTGCGCCGCCGTTTAAATCTCGCGATCAGCCTACTGAACCAGCCAAAGATTTTGTTTCTCGACGAACCCACGGTCGGCATTGACGCCCAATCGCGCCACTTCATCCTCAACACCATTCGCCAGCTGCAACAAGACGGCATGACGATTATTTACACCTCACACTACATGGAAGAAATTCAAAGCATTTGCGATGTGTTGGCGATTATCGATCACGGAAAATTATTGCTACAGGATACGCTGGCTAATATCTTGCAACGCGCAGAAGCACTCCCTGTGACAACAGAGAAAAAAAACGCGCAGCGACTGGAAGATTTTTATCTGTCACTCACCCACACCGCGCTGCGTGATTGAGATGACAGCCCTACTCGCTATCATCAAAAAAGAATTACTGTTGCTTGGTCGCGACATCCACGGTTTGCTATTGCTGTTTGTGATGCCGATGGCATTTATTCTGATCATGTCACTGGCTCTGCAAGAACAATTCTCTAACAGCGGCGCCAAAAAAATTCTTGTGCAACTCAACAAACCCACGCCCGGCGCAGCCGTTGATCGCGTCGCTGTCCTGCTGCAAGAAAAAACCGTTTTTGCATGGCAAGCCACACCGGAAAAGCACACTGCCTTTGTATTGACGCTCACGCAGCAAGACGATGGTGTACACGCGGATGTCTTGGTTGCGCCCGATACCAATGCGCAAACCGAAGCGTTGTTCACTGCCGCTGTCAACGAAGCGCTGTCACGGCAGCGCATGGAATCTTTGCTGATCACACTCAACATGCAGCAAGCCTTGCGTGGGGAAACTGCTGTCGATAACAACACGCCGCCGAACAATGCGCTCACGCTGCACTACAACTATCAAACTGCACAAAACACTGTGCGCCCTTCTGCTGTGCAACAAAATGTTCCCGCGTGGTTAGTGTTTGCGATGTTTTTTTCTGTGGTGCCGCTATCCAACACCTTAATAACAGAAAGACAGCAAGGCACGCTGCGCCGCTTGCGCACACTGCCAATATCCCCAACATTGCCCATCATCGGAAAACTGATACCGTATTTTTTTATCAATCAAATCCAAGTGCTGTTGATGTTGGCGGTGGGTGTGTATGCCATGCCGCTATTCGGTGCCGATGCGCTCACTTTGGGCAACTCTTTATTGGGATTGCTGTTGATGTCAATTGCACTCAGCGCCGCTGCACTCGGTTACGGCATTTTGATTGCGGCGCTGGCGCGCACTACCGATCAAGCCACCACACTGGGCGGCGTGGGCAATATTTTGCTCGCGGCCTTGGGCGGCATTATGGTGCCGCGTTTTGTGATGCCAGAAACCATGCAACGCATCGCCGATTGGTCACCGATGGCGTGGGGCTTGGAAGGTTTTCTCGATATTTTTTTACGCAACGGCTCTGCCTACGATGTATTGCCTGAAGCCGGTTCGCTCCTGCTCTTTGGCTGTGTCACCATAGCACTCGCCATGCACTTACAGAAAAAACCAACGCCATGATTGATCGCGACACACTAAAAAAAGCATTGAAACAACTGATTGTGGTGGAGTGCGACAAAGACATCGCACCGGAAACGATTGCTGATGATGCCGTGTTGATCGGCGGCGACTTGGCGTTGGATTCTCTCGACGCACTGCAAATTGCAATGGCGATTAAAACACAGTACGGCGTGCGCATTGAAGACGGCCCCTCGGCGCGGCGCGCGATGCAATCGATCAATGCACTCGCCGACACCATCTTGAACTATCAAGCCGACTGAGCACACGCTGTTTTATGTCGCTGGCTGCCACCGATTCCGCCTGTTTTCTCGCCGCCGGCATCGTCAGCGCGCTCGGCATCGGCATAACGGCCAACCTAGCCGCCTTACAGAATGCGCCCACACCGCCACAATTACTGCCGCGCACACTGGGCAGCGCGCAAGAAACAGTGCCTTATAAATTATTGGCAGATGTGGCGCTGACAGACATCGAAACACGACTCTCACGCAGCCTTGATCTCGCCATACAACAAGCGCTGGACGGTGCCAATTTGAGCACACGCGAACGGCGCGAAATGGGGCTGTTTGTCGGTTCATCATCGTTCGATATCTCTGTGTCCGAGCACTGCTATCAACAAGCACGACTGGTGCGCGGTGCGGCAATTCCGCTCGACGGTTCGCCTTCGTTTGGCAAGCTCGCCGACACGGTGCGCAAACGCTACGGACTGTTCAGTCCAGAATTCAGCTTCAACACCGCCTGCACCAGCAGCGCCAACGCGCTGTGGTACGCCTCGCGCTTGCTCGCCACCGGCACGATTCGCCATGCACTGATCATCGGCGTGGAATTGATCAATGATGTCACTGCGCTCGGCTTTCACGGTTTGGGATTGCTCACACCGTCCGTTATGCGCCCCTTCGATAGAGCGCGCAACGGCTTGGTGCTCGGCGAAGCCGTGAGCGCATTAATACTGGGTGCGGGCGACGCGAGCGACTTCCGTTTATGGGGAGGCGCGAATTTGTGCGACACCAACAGTATGTCGGCCGCCAATGCCGATGGCTCTACGGTGGCAACCGTGATTCGCCAAGCATTGTCCGAAGCGGGTATCACCCCCACAGACATCGGCAGCATCAAAGTCCACGGCACAGCGAGCTTGCTGAATGACGAAGCTGAGGCTGCTGGTTTACTGCAAGTGTTTAAGCAGATGCCGCCGGTGTGCGCGCTCAAGCCTTTTCTCGGTCACACCCTCGGTGCTTGCGGTCTGAGCGAGTTGATTCTGATGTGGCAGGCGCTTGCGGCTGAAACACCTTTTCTGCCCGCTACGCCCGGTATCGGCAACGATGCGAGCGAGTTGGGACTAACACTCAATCAAACCCACATCACGCCGAGCAATGATACTTGCCTGCTCAACTACTTCGGCTTCGGCGGCAATAACACCGCCTTGGTGATGGGGCGCGGCAGACCGAGAGGCAAGACCGCATGAAAATCCTTGCCCACGGTCATTACAGCGCCGCGGTTCACGACGATGCGCTGCCGCCGCTCAAAACACTGGTGAAAGACACGACCGGCGAAGCCGTGCGGCGCGTGGGGCGTTTTATTCAGCTCGCGTTGATTGGCGCAGGTCGTTGCTTGCAGCAGCAAAGTGCGCCGGCAGATACCGCGGTGTATCTCACTTCCGGTCGCGGCGATTTAGAAACCACGCTGGAAGTGCTCTCACAAATGATAGAGCACGGCCTGCCACCGAAACCGCTCACTTTTATCAACACCGTGAGCAATTCCGCGTGTTTTTATGTTGCCAAACAATTTGCACTGCACGGGCGCAGCCAATTTGTCACGCGCTGCTACGCACCGCTGGAAAGCGCACTACAACTCGCCGCGCTGGATTTACAAACTCACGCTGTGCAAACAGCTTTGGTCGGCTCGGTGGATATTTGCACGGCACCACTCGCTGATCACCGACAGCGCATCGGGGTCGCCGCCGACACACGCGTAGGTGAAGGCAGCCACTGGTTTTTGTTGGCACAAACTAATGAAGCCAACGCCGCTTTGGCGCAGATAGATCACATCACCTCGTTCATCGATCGCAACGCACTCACGCACTGGTTACAACAACACAGCACCGCAACAGCAACACGTGCACTGGCTTGCGGGCAACATACCGACGCCGAGACAGCACACTGGTTGCAAACGCACATTGCACATCAACATTTTTTCACAACAGACAACACGCCGTGGTACGACAGCCATTGCGGCAACACGCTAGGCCAGTTTTTACAACAAAAACCTGCGCAAACTTTGTTGCATATCGATAGCGATGCCGATGGTCGCTTCAATGTTTTACAGGTGTCGCTATGAGGCGTTTTGCCGCATGTCTCACGGCAGTATGGATGTTGTTACTGAGCGCCTGCCAACACGCGCCTGAGCCGTTGCCATCCAACATGATTGCCATTGCAGATGGCATCACCCTGCAGCTCACGCTGCCAGAAAAAAACTTTACTGCCACCCAAAAAATTACCGCGCGCTATCGCAACCCGCAGCGCGACTCATCATCTACACAAGAAACGCAACACACGCTGTTGATGCAAGTGCAAGCCTCACCGCAAAACATTGTGCTGGCAGGGTTAGCGCCCAGTGGCACGCGCTTGTTTAGCTTGCAGTTTGATGGCAACACAACGGAAGTTTGGAAATCGCCGCTGTTCTCTCTGCAACAAATCAATAGCAACACTTTCGATGCGCGCTACGCACTGGCTGATTTTGAACTAACTGCATTCGAGCACAACGCGCTGCAACGCGCACTGTCGCCGGACGCACTGCTGATTGATACCGTAAAAAACGGCGTGCGGAAGCGCGAATTGCAGCGACGCAATGGCGAAACGATTATCCACATTGAATACCGCGCCACCCAAACAGAATACTGCCACCGCGAACGCCACTACTGTTTGCTGATTGAAAACTTACCCTGAGGAGTGCGCCATGAGTGATCCACTCTTACCCGTCAGCACCAGCACCGATATCGACATTCCTTTTCAAGATATCGATGCGATGGAAATTGTCTGGCACGGTAACTACCCGCGCTATTTAGAAATTGCCCGCTGCGCACTGCTGGATTGCATCCATTACGACTACCCTGCGATGCGCGATTCCGGCTACACCTGGCCCGTGATTGATATGCGCATCAAGTACATCAAGCCCCTGCATTTCAAACAACGCATCCGTGTACGCAGTGAAATCAAAGAATACGAAAACCGTTTAAAAATTGATTTCCTTATTACCGATGCCACTAGCGGTGAAAAACTGTGCAAGGCCTACAGCATACAAGTAGCCGTCGACATGAAAACGCAGGAAATGTGTTTTGTCTCACCACCGATATTGTGCGAAAAACTGGCGGCCTATCAGCAGGCCAAACACGCCATCAACCAAGAACCCAAATCAGGAACACTGGCATGAAGCTCTCCTCACATTTTCTTGCCGGTTGCGCGTTTTTTTTAGTCTTACTTGTCGCGCCCTACCACGCCGCCCACGCCGCCCACGCCGCCCACGCCGATGACACCGCCTTGCGCAACACGGTTCTGAGTGCATTAGCTAAACAGAAAAATCGCCACTTCCATTTTGTGCAAGAAAAAAAACTGGCGATGCTCGACAAGCCGTTGATTACCGAAGGCGAGCTGTTGCTGGATGAGCAGCAAACCGTGACTTGGGATATAAAAAAACCGTTTGCACTGCGCTATGTACTCACGACCACCAGCATTCGCGAAATTGACGCACAAGGTGAACGCACCCTGCAAACCGGACAAAACCCACTGGCAGCAGCTCTCACCCAAGCGATGACCGCCACTTTCAGCGGCCAGTGGAAAGAAGACAGCACACTCGCTACTATTACCGCTACCGGCAATAAACAACAGTGGCAATTACACATCACACCGCGCGCCAGCGAATTGCAAACACTGATTCAAACCATGACGGTGGATGGCACGCAGCAAACCATCAACACTGTCACCATTGTAGAAAGCAACGGTGATCGCGCGGTAATTCACTTGCGCACACTTTCACAATGATTCGCACAAACCACAACATCAACAACCGCGTGAAATCATGGTGGCTGCGCCTGTGGTTGGTCGTGCTCACGGCATTAGGTAGCGCCGCTTTTTTTGGCATGGTGAGCGATATTTGGCCCGGCATACCCGTGCGCAGCAATATCATGGAGTTACTGCCTTCCTTGCGTGATGACGCCGTTTTGCGCGACGCATTGCAACGCAGCAATCGCGCTTTCAGCCAAAAACTGTTGATTTTGGTAGGCGATAGCGACGAGAAAAATACCGTAGCGGCAGCAGAAAAAGTCATCGCCAGCATTCAACAGCAAGATTTTTTTTCATCGCCAATGACGGGCATCCCACTGGAGCAAGCCAAACAAATCGGGCAATTTTATTACCCATGGCGCGCCGGCTTACTCAGCACACAGCAACAACAATGGATGACTAGCGGCAATTTTTCTGCCTTAGAAAAACAATTAACAGAAACGCTTTACAGCCCCGTGAGCGGCATCAACACCGCCATCCTCGGCAATGATCCGCTGCTAACTTTTTACCACTTCATGCGCAGCCTGCCCGCCGCACAGGGCAACATCCAGAGCGTAAACGGGCATTTGCAAGTGCGCGGCGACAACAAAATTTTTCGTGTGATGATTGTCGACATCAAACCCGATGTGTTTGATATGGCCCTGCACCCGCGTTTCAGCGCATGGCGCGACACACTGCAACAATCACTACAACAACAATTTCCGCAATCGGAATTGTTATTGATGGGTGCCGTGCAACACGCCGTATGGGGAGCGAATAGCGCCAAGCGCGAAGTCGCCATTGTTGGCAATGGCTCGCTACTCGGTATTATTTTGCTGATGGTGATCGTGTTTCGCGGTACACGCGCCCTCTTTGCATCGCTCTTGCCGTTGGGTGCCGGTGTTTTTGCAGGACTCGTTGCCACCCTGCTGTGCTTTCGTGAAGTGCATATCATCACCTTGGTGTTTGGCAGCAGCGTGATTGGTGTGGCGATGGATTACAGCCTGCACTACCTCACCGAACACTACAAAGACAGCAGCAAACTCAGCAATACGCAGTGCCTGCGCCGCGTTTTCCCCGGCATCACCATGGCGATGATTACCAGCGTCATCGCCTATGCCGCTATCGGTTTTGCGCCGTTTCCTGTGTTGCGACAAATTGCTGTTTTTTCTTGTGCGGGTTTGTTTATGGCGTGGCTCACTGTGGTGAGTTTTTATCCCAGCCTGTTAGCGCCTGTTCAATTTAGCCATCCGCGCTATTTGCAGTGGAGCGAAAAAACCGATCATTTTTTGCGTCATTTATTTGATGGTCGTTGGCGCCGCGCCTTGTTAATCATTGCGGCATTGGCAATGCTTCCTAGCGTTTTACAAATACGCGCCAATGACGATTTGCATCTCCTGCAAACGCCGGACCCCAACATCACTGCCATGGAAAAGCGCGTGCAAGCACTCACGGGCTTGCAGCCCAGCACACAGTTTTTTCTACTCGAAGGCAATACGCCAGAGCAACTACTACAGCGCAGTGAACAATTGCAGACTTGGTTAACACAAGCACAACCCAACGCCACACTCGATAGTTTGACGGGGTATCTGCCCTCACAAAAAACACAACAAGAAAACTTTTCCGCACAACAAAAACTGTATAAAAATTTCGCCCCGCACTGGCGCGACACACTCGGCTTATCCGAGAGCACCATCACGCCAGCAGCTGCATTGTTTCAGCAAACACCCACACGCTGGCTTGGCATGGATGACATCAAAAACTCTCCGCTCACCATCACGCTGGAGCGATTTCAACTCACCCAAACGGAGCGAGGTTGGATTGCCACCGCTTTCGTGCACAACAGCGCAGACATCATCGCGCTCAAACAATACGCCACCGAACACACTGGCGTGCATTGGATGGATCCTGTCAGCGATATCTCGCAATTGTTTCATCACTACCGCGAACAAACTGGCTGGATGATGTTGATTGCCTACGCCGTGATCGCTGTGTTGTTGTGCTGGCGCTACCGCTTTGCGCAGGCGTGGCGCGTAATGCTGGCTCCTGCGCTCGCTGCGTGGTTCACGCTGGGTTTACTCGGTTACGCAGGCGTGGCGCTGAATTTATTTCATGTGCTCGCGCTGTTATTGGTATTGGGCGTTGGTATCGACTACAGCATTTTCTTCGCCGAAAGTGATACGCAGCGCGACACCACCATGCTGGCTGTGCTGCTATCTACAGCCACCACTTTGTTATCTTTTGGTTTGCTTGCTCTCAGCCAAACCGCCGCGATCAGTTCTTTCGGCAGCGTGATTAGCATTGGCTTAGTTTGCTCGCTGTTGTTTTCACCGCTGGCGCAACACCATCGCTTTACAAAACAATCTGCAGATAAAAATTAACGACTGTATTGCGCCAACAAATTCCACGCCGCTGCTTCACGATCGGCGCATCCGTTCAGCAACTCATTTAACAAACGCACATCCATCGGCTCGCGCCCTTTGCACATCTTGCTGGCGCGCAGCGCAAACAAACGCCAGTGGTCACCCGCTTCCGTCATTGCTGTTGCCGCTTCTTTTAACGAAAGGCTATTTAATAAACGCGAAGCTTCACGCAAAAATGCCGCGTAAATAAAACGAAAACCTGCGCCGCCCGTGCCGATCTCTTCCTGCATACGCACAATATGACCGAGATACAGCGGCAGGTATTGCGCGCGTTTTTCTGCATCGCACTCCAACTTCAGCAATTGCTTACCCATATAACGAATACCGCGCACACCGACAAACGGTAGCGGCGCGCCCGTCATCACCCGTACATTGCGTTTAATCGCAGCGGGAATGGCTTTTTCATAATCCACGGATGACGGCAAGTGCGTGGGAAAATACTGCAAACCCTTTGCCGCCAGCGCGCCTTTAGCAAAGCGCGCTTTCATCAGCGCGGCGCGATCACAACGCACCGGCGTTTCAAACACCGGATCGCTGATTAAATACTCATTACCTTCTCTACCGTACACCACAATATTGTGGGCATTGAAATGAAAACGCATGCCTTCGGGAAAATACGGCAACCAAAAAACGGAAGTTTGTAAACCGACAATCTTTCCTGCATCCAGCGCAGC
Source organism: Cellvibrionales bacterium (assembly GCA_016713115.1). Taxonomy (NCBI): domain Bacteria; kingdom Pseudomonadati; phylum Pseudomonadota; class Gammaproteobacteria; order Cellvibrionales; species Cellvibrionales bacterium. The sequence continues at coordinate 556,219 of JADJPU010000001.1, forward strand.
ATCCAACGCATCCATACCGCGTTCAGCGCTGCTAAAAGTTGAAAATGCCATGCGCGCGCCGGTACTTTTTTGCACACCGCGAATAATTGAACGCGGCGGCATGCGATACGCCACCAAGGGCAAGCCGGAAATTTTTACTAATGGGATCAACGCAAAACTCGCTGCTGCCGCCAAACCGAAGGCCATCGGCTCACTCATCGGTAAGCCGTGATGCGTAAGCAGGGATGACATCACACCGCTTTCACAATGGGCCGACTGTTGATGCGTAAACGCGGTCACGGCTGTCGCTCCAGCGTTTTTAACACGCGTGTTTCGATGCCGAGCGCCTCGGCATAACGCTGCAATAGCTTTTCTGACAGCCGCGCATAAATCGCAGGGCGAAAATGGCGACGAATGCGCCAGCGAAATACGCCGCTGGTTTGCGAAAGCAGCGCGAGATCCATGCGGCGGTACACCATGTAATACTCCAGTGGCGAAGTTTCTCCGCACTGCGCGCGCTGCCACGCGGCTTCTTGTTGCTGCGCCAATAAATCCAAGGCGGAATCAGTAGCCAGTGTTTCCGCTTCCCAGCCCGTCGATGTCACACCCACATAATCACCACTCTCATTAGTGGCATACAGCAACTTGCGATGACCACCGTAAGTGTGGCTGTTATCTTGCGGCACCTGCGAGTGATCCACGCTCACACCACCGTCAAATGCATAAACGCGGTGGAAAAACGCCCGCTCTCCGGCACATAACACAACAGGCGCTCACCTTTTTGTAAACGCTCACTGCGAAATAAGGCATTCAACATGATGTAGATAGAAGCCGAACCGGTATTGCCGCAAGTGCTGAGATTGGTAAACCAGCGCGACTGTGGAATATCTAAACCCACACGCTGCAAACCAGCCTGCACTTTGTCGCGAAAAAATTGCGACGAGTAATGCGCAAGAAAATAGTCAATGTTTTCTGCTACCAAACCGTGCTTGGCAATCAAGGTTTGCAATGGCTTTTCTACTGTGTAGTTAATCACCTGCTCATTTAGCAACTTCACATCTTGCTTAACGGCCATCACAGAATCTTGCTCGCGCTGCGCGGCAGAAAATGTGCTGCCAACCTTGCAGCGTGCCGTCGGCATTTTCACAGCGCCAGCATACAGCAAGTTTCCATGTCACCGGCGTAGGAAAGCACCTCCAACCAATCCACACGCAGCGAAAACCCTTGCGCGGCTGGCTTATTTTCTAACAGCACGGCACCGGCACCGTCAGACAACATCCAGCGCAAAAAATCTTTTTCAAACGCCAATTCCGGCTGCTTCTCTAAAGCCTCTACTTGGCTGTCTATTTCTGCTGCAAAATTTTCTGCACGCATACTCGCTGACGACAATTCCGAACCCGTTGCCACAGCGCACACACTGTCACCACTGCGCACAGCATTCAGTGCGTAGCGCAACGCCGACATCCCCGCCACACAAACACCGCTGGTACTCGCCACATCACAGGCCGACAAACGCAATTCACCCTGCACCATGCTGGCGTGCCCTGGCATCAACTGATCAGCAATTGAAGTGCCGCAGGCCAAACAATCAATCTTTTTTTGCTGTAGCGACAACGCGCGCACGGCTTCCGCCGCCAATTGCGCATTGCTGTGCGTGAACTGCAAAGTATTAGGGTCAATGGCGTAATGACGACTCACAATGCCATTGCTGCGCAAAATCGTGCGCCGCGCGCGCGAAGGTTTTGCACCCACTTGACCGAGTAGGCGCTCCATCTCGTCATTGCCCACTGGCGCATGCGGCAAAAAAGCAGCAGTAGCAGTGATGTAAGCCGTGTGCGTCATGGCAACCACTCCTCACCAGACGGCTGCGCAAAATACTGGCGCTGCTGCGCAATGCGTGCGCGCGTGAAAGGCGCTAACAAGCGCTTAATCACTGCTGAGATAGGCACTACGGTTAAAATCATCGCCACCAAAAAAATAATGTACAAGCACAAAACGGTTTGGCGCAGCGGCGATGTTGCATCACCCAAGGCTCGCAATAATTTTCCCCAAATTACAAAACTGCGGCGCGCAATTTTTTCCGAGGCAATTAATCGTTCGTTGATGGTCACCGCACCCAAACCTTTCAGCATAGGCGCATTATCTTCTGTGGCTCGCACAGGCAGTTGTGCGGCAATCGCTGCGCCAAAACGCGCGGTGGCTGCAATGTCAGCCGAAGGAATACCCGCTGCCGGCACACGGCCGTCGAGAAACGGGCCTCGCTTGCCGGTCAACATCCACAGCGGTGTAGAAATAAATGTCGCGGCTGGATGCGCACGATCCACCAAAGCAATATTGTCGATCAAACGCGCGCCCAAGTTGGCGAGTTTTTCTTTCATCACTTCTTGCGCCATCAGCCACATATTGCGACAGGCAATGAGCGTGATAACCGGTTTATCGCGCAATAAATTTGCCGCTTGCTCGCTTTGCAAAAACGCCATCATCGGTTGCGCGGGTGACAAAAACCAAACCGAATACGCCAAAATCACCAAATCAAAGTTTTCTTTTGTGCTGACTTGTAGTGGATGCAAAGGCGCGGGGCGCTCATGCACTGTTTCAGGAAAAGTATTAAAAAAATTGCAGGAAAGGCCACGGAAAAGGATACGGCGTTTGCGGTTGTAGCCATTCAAATACCACTTCAATACTGTTTGATGTTTGCAAAGGTGCGGTGACTGCGCGCACCACATCGGCAAGCTGCCCCGCCTGTGAATAAGCCACCACCAGCACGCGTTTTTTCATCGCGCCGCCAACAACACATTGCCTTCCGCAACGCGCCGCCCATCACACAGACACACAAACCGCGCTTGCGCTTCTTTCACCGCCGCCCATTGCACTTCGCAGGTTTGCTCTGGCAATACCGGCTGCAAGCATTTCAATTTACGAATACCACACACACGAAAAGTTGGCAGTGTCGATTTTGCACTGGTAAGAATGTGATCCAACAACACCACCCCCGGCACAACAGGGTTGCCAGGAAAATGTCCGGCGAGTGAAGGATGATCGGCAGTAATACGAAACAACATCGGAAATCATCAGAAAAGTTATCGCTGAATTATAATACGAGTCTTGTATCAACCCACTCACTGCAAGCTGAACAGGAATTTTTGTGCCACTGCATGATATCGACATCGCCTCCTTGATTCCCCACGCCGGCAGTATGTGTCTGCTCGATGCTGTTGATACTTACGATCAGCAGCGCATTGTGTGCAGCGCCAGCAGTCATCGCGCCACACACAACCCACTGCGTCACGCGGATCAGTTGTCGGTACAGGCCGGTATCGAATACGCCGCACAAGCCGTGGCGGCACACGGCAGCTTACTCATGCGCCAACAGAACCCACAGGCTGCACCGCGCGGCGGCATGATTGCCGTCTTGACCGATGTGCGCTGGCAGGTTGAACGACTGGACACAGTGAGCGACGACCTCACCATCAGCGCAGAGCGTTTGGCCGAGCTGCCACAAGGCTTGCAGTACCGCTTTGTCCTGCACGCTGAACAACAAGAATTGTTATCGGGTGAAATGATTATTGCGCTGCAAACCGTGGAGAGCGCCGCGTGAGCAGCGCTGTGTCTTGCTCACTGCTGCACTGGGCGAGCTGGATGCCAGGTGTGGTATCTGCTGCCGATTGGCAGGCGTGGGCAGCGGGGACACTGCGCTCCGCCGATTACGGCGAAAGTCCTGCGGTCGATTTCATCCCCGCCATGCAGCGCCGTCGGTTGTCGCGGCTGTCGCGCTTTGCCTTGGCCGCCGCGCACGCCTGCGTGGACGAGCCTCGCGATCTGCCTACCGTGTTTGCCTCGCGTCACGGCGAAATTCACCGCACCGTCGGCTTGCTCAAGGACTTGGCACGACAGGAACCGCTGTCGCCGATGGCATTCAGTTTATCCGTGCACAACACTGCCTCTGGCCTGCACTCCATTGTCACGGGCAATACCGCGCCTTCAACCGCTATTGCTGCGGGCGCAGACACCCTGCCCATGGCGCTCATCGAAGCCATGGGTCAACTGCAATATCACGAGCGCGTGCTGCTGGTGTACGCCGAAGAGCCGCTGCCGGAGGATTACCGCACCTTCGCCACAGACTGCGTGCCGCTAGGTTTGGCGCTGCTGCTCGGTCGCTCTGGCACAGCACACGCACCACAACTTCACCTCAGTATGGAGCCTACGGCGAGCAACACAGTCGTCGAACACAACACACTGCCTTGGTTGCGTTGGCTTGTCGCCAGCACAGGCGAACTCCACACCAGCGGCGAACGCTTTACATGGCAGTGGACATGGCAAAAACCCTGATGCACACCCTCAGCGCTCGGCTCGACTGGCTCTGGCGCGTACTCGCCACCGGCCACTGCTTTGCCTTGTTATTCGGTGGCGGTTTTTTGCTGGCGATTAGCGCACTGCCTGTTACGCGCTGGTTCGGTCGCACGCCAGAAGAAAAAGACGAGCGTGCTCGCCGTCTCATCCATCACACTTTTCGTTTTTATCTCTGGCAGATGCAGGCACTGGGCTTGATGACACTGGTGATACGCGGTCGTGAACATTTGGCGCAGGCGCGCGGCAAATTGGTGGTGGCCAATCACCCGTCTCTACTGGATGTGGTGATTTTGATTTCGCTGCTGCCAGACTGTGATTGCATCGTCAAAGGCAGCTTGCGCCGCAGCTTGGTCAGCGGCGTGATACGCGCCACCGGCTACACCGATAACAGCAACGGCGATCTGATGCTCGCGCGCAGCTCGCGCAGTTTGGCAGCGGGTTTCCCTTTGATCGTTTTTCCCGAAGGCACACGCAGCATACCTGGGGAGCCGCTCGTGTTTCAGCGCGGAGCAGCCAATATCGCCATCCGCTGCAATGCAGATGTTTTGCCGGCGCTGATCACTGCAGATCCGCCTACCCTGCTCAAAGGAGAGCCGTGGTATAAAATACCTCCGCGTCGCCCCGTGTTCACAATCACTTTTTTTCCAGCGATCACCACACAAGATTACGCAGATAAAGCGGTTTCTCCAGCTTTAGCCACACGACAATTCAACCGATTTTTGCTCGACTTTTTTCAACAGCAACTACAACACTGAAACCACAACACTAACGGAACAGCATTCGCATGTCGGATTTAACGCTTGAAATCAAACAACTCATTATTGACTGCTTGGATTTGGAAGACATTACTCCTGCCGACATCGACAGCGACGCGCCGCTGTTTGTTGACGGTCTAGGTCTAGACTCTATTGATGCGCTGGAACTTGGCCTGCATATCCAGAAAAAATATCACATCAAGCTGGATTCTAACTCTGAAGATACGCGCAAACATTTTGCTTCCGTCAATGCACTCAAAGCCTTGATTGAAAGCCAACAGCCATAACACCACAAAAAACCGCAGAGAATTTTTTATGACGCGCGACGACTTGTTTCAAAAACTGCAACAAATTCTGTTTGATAATTTTGAAATTGCACCAGAAAGAATCACCCCAGAATCTAACCTCTATGCCGAATTGGAACTCGACAGCATTGATGCTGTGGATTTGGTGATTCAAGTGCAGGAACTCATCGGCAAAAAAATAGGTCCCGATGAATTCAAAGCGGCGCGCACCGTCAATGATGTGCTCGATGTGGTAGAAAAATTGCTGGCCGCACCACAAACCTGACCCATGCCTACTGCGCTGCTGGCTGTACTGGCACTGATTTACCCACTGCTGGTCTACTACGGCCTGCTGCATTTTTCAGCGCAACGGGTGAGCTTGGCTCTGGCGGCTATACTCGTGCTACGTTTTTTGCTACTGCGCAAAAAACTAGGGGGGCAATTACAAACCTCGCTATTGCCTGCCCTGCTACTCGCTATCGTCTGCGCGTTGATTTCTGCTCTACTCAACCACGCAGGCGCGCTGAAACTCATCCCCGTTGTTATCAACTTAGCATGCTGCATTGGCTTTGCCAGCACGCTGCGCTATCCACCTTCCATGATTGAACGCTTTGCGCGCCTACATGAACCGCACTTAAGCGAGACAGCCATTCGTTACACACGACAGGTCACGGCCGTGTGGTGCGTGTTTTTTATTTTTAATGGCAGCATCGCGCTGTACACCGCGTTGTTTTGCGAAATGAAAACTTGGGCGCTGTACAACGGCTTGATCGCCTATGTCTTGATGGGTGCACTGTTTGCCGTCGAATACCTCGTGCGCCTGCGCGTAAAAGCGCGCGAACAACAGCAATAATTTTTGCATGACACTGCACAGCCTCGCCCACTTACTCACCACACCCGCAGACCATACGCGTGTCGCGTGGGAGGGCAGTTGCCAATACACCCGCGCCGATTTTTTGCACGGGGTTGCGCAAAAACACCAAGCTCTGTTGTCGCGCCACGAAAAACGCTGGCTATTGCACAATGACAACAGTTATCACTTTGCTGTGAATTTTTTTGCTTTACTCGCAGCCGGCAAGCACATCGTGCTGCCACCCAATGCGCAAGCCGGCACGCTGGCTGCACTCAGCAATTTTTTTGATGCCGACTTCACTACGCTTGCAACAACAGACATAACGAACACCGATGCAACGACACTGCACAACATCACCTTGGATGTCGATGCACTCACCGTCACGCTACTCACTTCCGGCAGTACCGGCACCGCAAAAGCGATCACGAAAACCCTGCGCTGTTTGGATGCAGAAATTCAAACACTGGAAATGTTGTGGGGCAAAACGCTGGAGAATGCTGCAGTGTTTACCACGGTTTCGCATCAACATATTTACGGTCTGCTGTTTCGCCTGCTGTGGCCGCTGTGTGCGGAACGCCCTTTTGCCGCTACAGCACACAGTTACCCCGAACAGTTAGTCGCAGAACTGCAACAACAGACACGCACGGTATTGATCTCCAGCCCTTCGCAACTGAAACGCTTTCCTACAACCATTGATTTGTTCACGCTCAAGCAATCACTGTGTGCCGTTTTTTCTTCTGGCGGTCTTTTGCCTACTACAGCCGCACAAGATTGGCAGCAGCGTTTAGGAAAAACGCCAATCGAAGTTTTAGGCAGCACCGAAACCGGCGGCGTGGCATGGCGACAGCAAACCACCACTGAGACCCCGTGGCAAACACTGCCCGAGGTGAACATTTCTATAGATAGTTCGCAGCAATTATTGGTGCAATCACCTTTTACTGGCGAACAAAATGCGATTGCAATGGGAGATTGCGCCACGCTGATCGACACACAACATTTTCATTTGCTCGGCCGCGCTGACCGCATCATTAAACTGGAAGAAAAACGCTTGTCCTTAACCGCGATGGAGCAATGCCTACAAGCATCGCCACTGGTAGATGAAGCCTGCGTATTAGCCTTACCGCAGACACCAAACCGTTTGGGCGTGGTTATTCGTTTGCGCAACGCGGGAAAAACAATTCTCAACCAGCACGGCAAACAAGCCGTAGTGCAGCAATTGCGTGAACAGTTACACGCGCATTTCGAACGCGTGCTGCTGCCGCGCAAATGGCGTTTTACTGATGAACTGCCTACGGACGCGCAAGGAAAAGTTTCACACACGGCACTGGCAGCTCTTTTTTTTGAACAAAACGAAAACATTCGCATACTCAGCAACAGTGCCGATCAGCGCGTATTGCAAATACATTTTGCACCGAATTCTTCGCACTTCGCCGGCCACTTTCCTGAATTGCCGATTTTGCCTGGTGTGGTGCAGTTTGATATCGCTGTACGCGAATGCTGCACTTGGTATGCACTCACACAATTTCGCGGCATCGAAAAATTAAAATTTTCTGAACCCATTGTGCCCAACGATACCGTCACCCTCTCCCTGCAACACCTAGGCCAAGGGCAGGTGCAATTTAGTTACACACTCGACGAACAAGCACTATCATCGGGGCGTATTATTTTTGAACCGTAAACAGGAGCGGGCTATGAGCAACGACAACAGCACCAATGACCCAGAAAATATTCTCGGCTTTATGCAAGATCATATTTGTCGCTATCTCGCCACCGATGGCGAAGACGGGCATTTGATGAACGGTTTTCCCTGTTTGGTGCTCACCACGGTGGGAAAAAAATCCGGCGAAAAAAGACAAGCCGCGGTGATCTACGGCAAACACGGCGCGAGCCATGTCATCGTTGCCTCTAAAGGCGGCAGCAATACACCGCCAGCTTGGTTTGTAAATTTGGCAGCCAGCGGTACAGGGCATATTCAAGTCAAAGCGGAAAAAATCGATGTAAAAATGCGCGTAGCGGAAGGCGCAGAACGCGCACAACTGTGGGACATGATGACAAAAATCTTCCCCACCTATCTTGAATACCAACAAAAAACCGCGCGTACCATTCCGGTGGTGGTGTTAGACCCCGTGTAAGTATTCACCAACGGGTGTATGCTCGAAGTCATCCCTTTTTCATCAAGGAGCACAGCATGAGACCGATCAAAAAAATGCGCGGTGTAAATCTTGGCAGCTGGTTGGTATTGGAAAAATGGATGGTGCCGAGTTTGTTTGAAGGTATGGCCGCCACCGATGAAACCACTTGGTGCGCGGAACTCGGCTCTGCTGCCACTGAAAAATTGCGCGCACACTGGGACACATGGATTACTGAGCAAGATTTCGCTTGGCTCGCGGCACGCGGCATCAACACCGTGCGCATTCCTCTCGGTCACTGGATTTTCGGCGCGGATTATCCCTACCACCCCAAATACGAACCCTATCTGCACCCGTTTGTTACGGGCGGCATCAATGTGCTGGATCGCGCGTTTGATTGGGCGGAAGCGCACAACATCGACATCATGCTCGATTTACACGCCGCCGCCGGCTGTCAAAACGGTTTCGATAACGGCGGTATGCACGGCGTGTGCGAATGGCGCACCAAGCCAGAATACTTCGACCATTCCCTCAGCGTGCTGGAACGCTTAGGCGCGCGCTACCACAACCGCAAAGCCTTGATTGCGATTGAAGTATTGAACGAGCCGCGCTGGGATGTGCCGACCGATTACCTCAAGCGTTACAACGAAGCGGCCTATCACGCGATACGAAAAAATTGCGACCCAGAAAAAATTGCCGTGGTGTTTCATGACGGCTTTCGCGACTTCCGCGAATACTTAAGTTTTATGCAAGCACCCGAATATCAAAATGTTATTTTTGATATTCACCGTTACCAGTGTTTTGCGCGCGAAGATATCGACATGGATATTTACGGCCATATTCAAAAAGCGGCGATTGAATGGAAAAACGAAGCCGATGCCATCAACAGCGAACTCAAGCTGCCCACGATTTGCGGCGAATGGAGTTTGGGGCTGGATTTGAAAGTGGTGTCGCTGTGGGCAGAAGGGCCGTACAACCACGCGTTACAACACATGGACGGCTTCCAGGAACACACCGCGTTTCGCGCTTACGCCGCCGCGCAGTTAATGGCGTTTGAAAAATATCGCGGCTGGTTTTTCTGGAATTACAAAACCGAAACCACCGCCGCGTGGAGCTTCCGCGCCAGCGTGGAAAACGGCTGGTTACCCAGCCATTTCAACGGCGAGCGCGTGACACGAGATGGCGAGTAGGGACGACTGATCGCGGCAAAATGCCGCTCCTACAAATCAACACACAACCCCGTAGGAGCGCCACCTTGGCGCGACTGAAAAGCGCACCCCCGGGGGGGGGGGGGGGGGGGGGGGGGCCCCCCCCCTTCCACAACCACAACGCGGAAAAGGCTTTACTGGACAGCTACCGCCGCGGTTTGAGATGTTTCGGATCGGTTTTGCGGCGCATAGCGGGCACCAGCAACACTTCGTCTTCTTTCGCTGCTTCGCGCACGGCTGGCAGTAGGCACACATCGTCTGCGCCAAAAAGATATTTTGCTTCTGGCAATCGATTCAAGGTGATTTTTCGTTGATGGTGTTTTTCTAAACTATCGCGTTTGCTGAGCGTCACTACACCTGCCGCCGGCAAATTATTTCGCAGTGCATTCATCAGAAAGCTTTCACCCGCTTCATCAAAATCATCGGTGGCGGCTTGAATCACTACCCAATCCGGCCGTTGCAAAAACACGCGCGCAAAACTCAAGCGCTGCTGCGCGCGCGTAGCGAGTACGCGATCCCACATATCGCGGTCTTGTAACCGCGGAATCAACCAGTCAAGCCCCGCTGCTTTTAACGCTTCGCGCATAGCAGTATCCGCATAAATATCTGCCGGTGCAGGATACGCCAACACATCACGCAGCGTGGCAGTGGGTAAATACGGTCGCTGCGGCATAAAAACGATGGAATGTTGATACGGCAAAGTTACAAAACCCTGCCCCCAGTGCCACAAACCGGCTACCGCTTTGAATAAACCGTCAGTCACCGCCTGATCACCAGCGATCAGTACGCGTTCACCGGCAGCTATTGTTGCACTAAAATTTTCTAGCAATACCAAACCACTGTGATCGGCCACGGTGAGGTATTTAAACACCAGCGCATTGGTATCACCGCGCTCGCGTTCAATGCGACAAGCATCCGGCTGTGCTGATTTTTCTTCCAACACACGCAAATCTTCGTACAAGGACAACACGCGATCCGCAGAGGCGCGGCAGCGTGCAATATCACCCAAATTATCGACAGGCCACGACAATGCCGAGGTTAATTTTTGGAACGCCTGTGCAGCCTGCATCAATACACCTAGCGTCATTGCGCCCGCAATATATTGCGGCGCAGCGATTAACAAAGGAAACACTGGCAGCAAAGCACCATAGCCTGTGGAATAAGAGACTATCCATGCGTAGGCTATGGTTTGTTTGTTCCAACTTTGCGTGAGGCTGGCAAACAATTGTGAAAATAATTTTCGTTCTGCGCGTTCACCTTGCATTAGCACAATGGCCTCAGCATGCTCTCGCGCACGCGACAGCCCAAACCGAAAATCAGCTTCGGTGGTTTGCAAGCTGTCAGTGGATTTGATCAGTGGCTTTCCCAACAGCGAACCAACAGCAGCTCCCACGCCAGCATAAAAAAAGGCCATCCACACCATGTAGCCCTGCACACCAATATTGGTGCCTGGCACGGTGAACGAACCAGAAACATCCAACAAAATATCGATGAAACTAAATAGAACCAAAACGGAATAAAACAATGTGTGGCCCAGAGAAATCGTCATCTCGGTAACAACACGAATGTCCTCTGCAATACGACCATCAGGATTGTCGTGCTCGCCTTCGGTGTACAGCAATTGGTAATGCTGGCCTTTGTTCATCCAGCGATCGAGCAAACGCGACGACATCCACGCGCGCCAATCCAATTGCAGCCAACGCTTCACATACAAATGTGCGCCAGTCACTGCCATCGTCAAGAAAAAAATGACGGCAAACTCGCCAATTTGTAAGACGAATTGCGACAGTGATCGCTGCTCTAAAGAATCAAATAATTCGCGATTCCAATAGTTGGTCCAAATCGCCAAGCCCACTTGTGCCAGCGTCAACAAACCAAACAATAGCGTGAAGCTGCGCACGCGCACATAATGCTGACAACGCCAATACGGACCGCACAGTTCCATAAACTGGCGAAAAAAATTGCGGCGGGTACGCGACTTAGCGGCTGGCGCTGGAGGGTTGTCCTTCGACACGGCTTCAACTGCAAGGTGAGATAGTTTCATGGTACCAGCACTGTGACAAAAGACTAACGGGAGAGAGCAATGAAAGTTTTAGTCATTGGCGGAGCGGGGGTTACCGGTACCGCTATCGTGCGGCAACTGTTGGCACGCGGCTGCGATGTCAGCATCCTGCATCGCGGTGTGCATCATGCAGCCGCACCCGATAGCGTGGCACGCATACAAGCCGACCCCTACGCCAAAGACGGCTTGAGTGCAGTACTTACCGGCAAACGCTTTGATGCCGTGATCGCCACTTACGGTCGCCTGCGTTTCGTCGCACAACAATTGATCGGCATAACGGAGCGCCTCATTTCTGTAGGTGGAGCTGCGCCCGTGTACAAAGGCTGGGGCGAGATGATGGCACCCAACCCGTGGGAAACCACGCAGCCAACGCCGCTGTTTTTAACGGAAGACCATCCACTCGCCAGTGCCGAAACAACTGATCCTTTTTCAATGGCCGTGCGCAAAACGGAACACGATATTGTGCAATTTCAGCGCGACGGTCATTTCAATTGCACACATTTTCGCTATCCGCTGGTGTACGGCACGAACAACATTTGTCCCGCCGAATGGGGCTTGATACGCCGCGCGCACGACAAACGCCATACGCTAATTTTGCCCGCCAATGGCCTCACGCTGATCTCACGCGGTTTTGCAGAAAACATTGCGCACGCAATCATGCTCGCGCTGGAAAATCCCTCAGCTTCCGCCGCACAAATCTACAACATCTGCGATGAACAACTGTTATTCAATCAGCAGTGGGTGTCTTTACTGAGCGAAATCATGCAGCACCGTTTCGACACAGTGGATATACCGTTTTCTGCTCTGCCCAGCGGCTTTCGCGCCACGCCGCCGCAACTGCTGTACCGCCACCACTGCGTGCTCAGCATCGAAAAAATAAAAACGCAGCTCGGTTATCGCGATGTGGTGTCCGTTGAAGAAGCACTAGAGCGCGTGGTGAAACACTACTGGGACAATCCACTCGCTGATGACAGTGAAGCCGCACAAAATTTAGGTGACCCGTTTGATTACGCTTACGAAGATGCGTTTATTGCCGCGTGGAAAAAGCAGGGAGAAAATTTTTCTGCCGCGCGCGATGCACTGCCCGCACCGCAAGTGGTGTGGAAACACCCGTATCAGCAACCGGCTAAGTAATGCGCTTGGTTATTCGTCCTCTGCTCCGAGCATGCAAAACGCACTCGCTCAAACCACGGCCTAGGCAGACAAGCTTCTAAAATCAACGGCGGAGGTGTTTGCGGCGTTTGCGCCATGATGCTGTTCATAATATTTCTGGCGGCAGCCAACGGTACTTGATACTGCTCGTGCAACCGCAAGTTTTTTTCCGCCTGTGGATCGGCTGTTAAATCATAAAACTCTTCATGCACACCACCATGCAGCGCATCCGGATCCCACACCGCATCCCAGTAAGGGTCACACAAACGCGCGCCCTGATAATTGTGTTTGTACAACATATTTTTTGTGCGCACCGCGCGCTCAAACAGTGGCGCACCGTGTTGATTGCGCTCGGCATAAATATAGTCGCGCACCGGCACCGCAGAGTTATGCAGCGTGGGCAGTAAAGAAACACCAGGCGTGTTTGGCACTGCAGGCAAACCTACCAGTGCCAAAAGTGTGGGCATTAAATCTACCGCGCTAACCAATTGTTGATTGGCAATATGCGCAGGAATAAGACGAGGAAACCGCATCATCAAAGGCGTTTTAATGCCATCGTCGTACAGGGTGGTTTTAGCACCGCCAAATTGCGATCCGTTATCTGATAGCACAATCACCAGCGTATTTTCCAACACGCTCTCTTCGCGCAGTGCTGCAATCACCAAGCCAATATGGCGATCAGCGCGCGCAATCTCATCGTAATAACCGGCCATTTCTTCGCGCATAAACGCATTGTCATCATCGCGTTTAGACAGCGGAACAGTTTGTGGATTGTGATGCAATAACGGTGGATGCCAAGCCTCGTAAGGCGCGTGCGCATCTTTACTCGCCAACCAAAAAAAGAACGGTTTGTTTTTAGGGCGACGCGCCAATTCTGGCAGCCAATCCGCAGCGCCGCTTTCTTCGTGCGGCTCCACCACGCGATCAAAATGCGTTTTGAACGGCTCGCCCAAATGCCACTTACCTACGCTGGCTGTGTAATAACCTGCCTTGCGTAATAGCTGGGGCAAACTGGTTACGGAGGCAGGAAGTGGATCGTGCAGTTTGGGCGCTCCCGTAGCCGTAGGATACAAACCCGTCAACAAACTGGCGCGGCTGGGTGAACAAGAGCTGGTGGTGAGAAAAGCGTTTGTAAAGCGCGTGCCTTCGCGTGCCAGTTGATCAATATTCGGCGTGCGCACCACACTGTTACCAAACGCGCCAACATCGCGCTGACCGACATCATCCAGCAAAAAAACAACAATATTCGGTTGTGTGTCAGCAGCCCATGCGCACAACGGTAACAGTGCACAAACCAGCCACAACAAACAGCGTTTCATTCAGCGCAGCGCGTCCAACACAATGTTTTCTGTGAGCACTTGCGGCAACACGACCGGCTTGCTATCTGCGCCTGCCGGAAAGTACACATACAGTGGCACACCGCTGCGATCGTACTGCTGTAAGAATTGTGTGATGTCTGGATCGCGATTGGTCCAATCGCCCACCAAGTACGCAATATTTTTTTCATGCAAGCGCTGGTTGACACTTTGTCGACTCAACACCATTTTTTCATTTACTAAACAGGTGAGACACCAAGAGGCCGTCATATTGATCAACACCGGCTTACCCTCAGTGCGCAGGGTTTCCAAGCGCGCAGGGCTGTATGGTTCAGAATCGCCAGTTTCAAATTGCTCCTGCTGCGGCAATTGACACAACTCTGCCACCAAAAAATGCGGCGCGATCAAGGCTATCGCTAACACCAGTACCGCCAAGACTTTTTCCCAGATGCGCACGGAGGCGTCGCGCCACAACCAGCCGGCCATGACCAGCAAAATTAAGCCGCACAGCACCGTGACCATGGCCAACTCACCGCCCTGCTGTCCCAATACCCACAACAGCCACACAGCGGTGGCATACAGCGGGAAGGCCAAAAATTGGCGCAATCTATCCATCCACGGGCCTGGCGCCGGCAAGCGATGCAACAGTTGCGGGCAGTACGCCAACACAATGAACGGCAGCGCCATACCAAAGCCTAAGGCGGCAAAGATCAACAGCGCTATCGGTGCCGATTGCATGACGGCATAGCCCAAAGCTACCCCCATAAAAGGCGCCGAACAAGGGCTGGCCACCACCACAGCCAACACACCGGTGAAGAATGTAGAGCGCACGGGGCTGCCTACCACCAAGCGCTGACCGATGCCCATCAAGCTGCCACCAATATGGATCACACCCGAGAAGGACAACGCCACCACAAAAAATAGGTAGATCAATAGACTGACAAACAGCGGCTCCTGCAGCTGGAACCCCCAGCCCACTGCCGCGCCGCCGGCACGCAACAGCAGCATCACGCCAGCCATCAGCACAAAGGTCGTGATTACGCCAGCGGTGTATACCCAACTGTGCCAATGCGCTTCATCGTCGCGTTCGCGTTGCGCGGCCATCGCAAATACCTTCAGCGACAACACCGGAAACACGCAAGGCATAAGATTGAGGATGATGCCGCCCAACAACGCCATCAGCAGCACACCCGTCACCCCCCATGACAGCAGCGGCGTTGGCTCCGTAACGGGCGCGATGGGCGCAACGCTGGCTTGCGGCAAAGAAACAGCAGCGGGCGCGGTGGTTGATGTAATGGTTCCCGCCTGCAAATCCACACTGAAATACTGCGTCTGTGGCGGATAACACAGCCCAGCATCCGCGCAGCCCTGTGACTCCGCACTCAACACAAAATTGTCGGTTTGGGTATCCGGCACCACAACCGTAGCCTGCGCCGAATCGCGGTAGACCTCTGTTTCGCGTTCGTACAATTCGTCGTACTTGTTTTCGCCCTTGCTCCAAGTGGTTTGCAAAGGAATCGCTGCAGAGCCTTGCGCGGTTACCTGCATGCGCTCACGGTACAAATAGTATTGCGGAGCAACAGTCCAATTCAGCTGTATCTGCCGCCCAGTAATGCTCGCCACCAGTTGATAGGCCTGCTCTACGGGCAAAAACTCTGCACTGGACGATACGCCAGAACCAGCGAAAGTCTGTTCGCCATTTAGTTGCGCATGCAAGGGCAAGCCCGTTAGCAACAACATCATGCTCACGACAAACGATTTCAGCAACGCAGTAATACTTTGCATACAACACTCCAAGCAACGCCGTCTACGACCACACCGTTGCAACGGGGTTCCATCAAATTGAATTGCGCTATGGTACCAGTAGTGCAATCCACTACCAGCCATACTGCAGCATTTCTGCTAGGCTAGCGCACAACTTCCCCACTGTCGCACACGCAACACATGTTGACTTCTTTTTCTGCAAAAACACTACGCAGCCTAAGTGTAATAACGCTGCTCTTACTGGCCTGCGCCTGCCAAAACACGCCGCAGGATGATAACGACCCAAGCACCACTTCTTCCTTTTGGCCTTGGGGCTCCAACGAGCGCAAAGACAACATCAAAGAAATGCGCAAACAACACAAACTCGTTGTTTTGCTGGAACGCGGCGATCTTGCGTTCAGCAAAGACCGCTTGAACGCGCCGCAACACGACAACGCTCTGCTCTACTACTACACGGCATTAAAAGTTGAGCCAGGCAACAAAGACGCACTGCGCGGCTTGCGCAAGACTGCTGATCGCTTTCGCAGCCTTGCGCGCACAGCACACGATAACGGCAATGACAAACAGACGCGGCAGTATTTACAGCAAGCAGAAATGATTACTGGCGCGAGCGACCCCAAAAACATTCGACTGCGTGCCGAGCTGCGCGAGAAACCCGCCGGAAGAAACTCGCGGGAATTAGACAAAGAATTAAAGCAAAAAATTAAAGCAAAAAAAGCAGAACTGAAAGACAACCCGCTGCTGCAAGACAAGGAACTGCTCAAAAACACCTTATCCACCGCAGCAGAAGATAAGGAATAAAAACAAAGGTGCGCAACATGAGCCTGCATCGGCAAATTTGTATCAGCTTGATACTCACCATGATCGTATTGCTAACAGTGAGTGTTGCTATCGACCTGCACAACACACGCAAACATTTACTAACCCATGTAGGCAAACACGCGCAAGAAACTGCCGATCTACTGGCCTACACCCTATCAAGCTCCGACGCGCCCCTCACCGCAACAAGCCCTCTACTCAGCACGGCGTTTGTGCAAGGCCCCTACGACGCGATCGTGTATCGCAGCGCACAAGGCAATACGCTGTTTGAGCAGTACAAACCCGTGCGCAAACTATCCATTCCCACTTGGTTCATAAGCGGCATGTCGCTCACCGCGCCTGTTGCGTACGCCACGGTACTAGTCAACAACTCACCGCAAGGCAGCATCCAAATAACCGCCAATTTAGACGCTTCGTATTTTGAGCTATGGCATGTTTTCTACAAACAATTGGTATTGTTTGGTGTCGTCAGTTTGGCATTGGGAGTGCTGTGCTATTTGTCACTGCAATTTTTCCTGAGCCCACTGCGCCGCGTGCAACAACAAGCCGCTGCCATTTGCGAGCGACAGTTTATTGAACAGCAACCGCTACCCAAGACCAAAGAATTGCGCCAAGTGGTTGATGCCATCAACCGCATGAGCCGCCGTCTCAAAACCATGTTTGACGAACAACTGGCGCATATTGAAAATTTACGCGCGCAAATTTTTCTGGATTTTGTCACAGGCTTATCCAATCGCCGCAGCTTTAATGCACGCCTAAAATCACTAACAGAAGCAGAAGTTGATGGCAGCGGTTGCTTGATGATTTTACAAATCAATGATTTTGCACAGTACAACTTGCAACATGGACACGACGCTGGCGACGAATGCCTACGCGCCATTGCAACCCAACTGCAAGCAATTTCCAAGCATATTCCAGACAGCATCATCAGCCGCCGCGCCGGCGCAGACTTTGCCTTTTATCTACCCAATATGGATGCAGGCGCTGCAACAGAAATTGCAGACAAGTTAACCATCAACACTGCCAATTTATCTACACTTTTCCAACATCAAGTGCATATCGGCATAGCGTGTTGCAGTAGCCTACGCACCGAATCACAATTGCTCTCCAAAGCCGATACCGCTTTACGACAGGCGCAATCACAAGGTCGCAGCGGCTGGAGCCTGTATCAAAACGGAGAAACCGCACAAATTGTGCAGGAAGCGCAGCAATGGTATGCCACCCTGAATCGTGTATTGCAAAACCGCAACATCTTTTTTCACTTCCAGCCCATGTTTTTGAGTGCAAACCGCGATCTGATGGCGGTGGAAATTTTTTCTAGAATCAATGTGCGTGAAGGCGTGATTCACGCTGGCATTTTTATGCCCATGGCCGAACGCTTTGATATGGCGGAATCATTTGATCGCCTGATTATCGATGCTGCGCGCACTAGCAGCGAGGCAGCGAGCTGCAAAGTTCCCCTATGTATCAACTTGTCCACACGCAGTGTTATCACACGCTCCTTTGTAGATTGGCTGGACAACTATCTGCGCGAGCATTCTCTATTTGCCAAACAACTGATCATTGAAACATCTGAATATTTGATGTGTTCTGGTCACGAACATGTGCGTTATTTGTGCGAAGTCCTGCATCGTCACGGCGCCAAATTATCACTGGATCATTTCGGCATCTACAGCGGCGCTTTTGGCTACATCAATAGCCTCCCCTTGGACTACATCAAAATTGATCGCTGCTTTATCCGCGACATCCATCTCAATCAAGATAATCAGTTTTATGTGCGCTCACTGGTGCAAATTGCACACTGTCACGACATCATCGTGCTCGCTGAAGGCGTAGAAACTTTGCAGGAATGGGACTGCCTGTGTCAGCTGGGCATCAACGGCGGGCAGGGCTATTTATTGGGAAAACCCGATAGCAAAATTCGGTAAAAAAACAAGAGCAGACAGCCCATGAACAAATACCACAGAAAACTACTCGCGTTATTTTTGCTCACACTCTTTAGCAGCACGCCACTTTTCGCAAAAACTGACAACACCATTACGCTACGCGATGGCTGGATACGAGAAACACCACCCGGCGTTCAAAACGCCGCCGCTTTTCTCTCGCTGCACAACAGCGGAACTGCCAGCAAAAGTATTTCTGCAATTCAATGCGCTGCGGTAGCCGCGCGCTGCGAGCTACACGAACACATCAAAACGGAGAGTGGTGGTATGCGCATGCAGCAAGTGCGCGCACCACTCACCATTCCCGCCAATGGCACGCTCGCTTTTGTACCAGGCGGTTATCACATCATGTTGTTTGATATCAAAATGCCGCTGCGTGCAGACACGCACATCCCACTACTATTTGTGTTTGATGACCAAAGCACATTCACCGTGCAACTACCGGTGAAATCGATTCGTGCAGAATAAATATCGACCGTCTTATTGCACACCAACCTGCAACTCTAATTTGACTGTTTTTCCACCCATCACATTATCTTTGCTGGCGAGCTGCCGGCTTTCACCGCTCAACTTAAGACCTTTTGCTGCTGCATCGGCATACAACTGCGCAAAGGCTTGTGCCACTCCTTCCGGCGCGCCGTTGTAATCGCGCGACACGCATTTGAAACCAGGGTCACGCACATATTGATAACGGCCTTGCGGACGCGGATTGCCCGTCACTGGAAAACCAAAACGCACTTTGATTTTCCCGCCCGAGGCTGACGGCATCTCGGGAAAAATCATGTACATCGGCCCCGCAATTTTCGAGCCTTCTTTAACAATGGTGATACCCAATTTGGTAGCCAGCGGCACAATTTGCTCGGCCATTTCTTCCGCTGTCAGTGCGTAATCCCCCAAATACAAACGCACGGGCTCCGTTACTTTTACAGCGAGAGCCGCCGCAGGGTCACCTTTGATATTCGCCAATGCCGAATAATCCGTGGTGGTCTGTACTGCTGGCGCTGTAGTTGTAGCTGTAGTTGTAGTGGACGATTCCGCTGCTGCAGTTTCAGTCAGCACTGCATCATCGACAGTTCCTGTTTCCAGTGCCGCCGCTGCGCTTTCCGTCGTGGCAGGTGATGTTGCAGAGCTGAATTTACTTTCCGGCATGCTCGCCGCGAAAATAGAATCCGTGCTGCTGGTGGAGCAAGGGCCGGCAATGCCTGCTTTTTCGCTATCCGTTGCGGGCGCAGCTTTCATGAATGCCAACCACTGTGCGGCATCTGCTGCACCGCCCACCAAGGTAGCGTTGATAAAAGAACGCCGCGCCAATTCGGTATCACCCAACTTCAATTGGCTAATGCCCAACAGCAAGTTGGCGCGCGCCACCAAGCGATCGGACAAATTGCCATCACAAGCTTTCAACACTTGCTGCTGCATTGCGGGCCACTGCTCTTTTTCCATCGCCATTTGCGCCAAATGCAATTGCAACTCGACATTATTGCTACCACTGGCTGCCTGCGCCAAAGCCACCTGCGCTTTATCGCGCTCACCCGCTTGCATCCACAAACGGAATAAACGGTCATTGATTTTGCTGTTATTGCTAATGCGCCCACTGGCAATTGCCTCTTCCAACACGCGCGCACCGCGACCGGGAATTTTGTTGATGGTGTAAAGGTCCGTCAGCAACAAAATATCCTGCTCACGAAACGGTATGCCTTTCTCCCACGCCAGCGCCATCACATCCAAGGCCTGCGCGTTTTTGCCCGCTTTTAAATACAGCGACACCCACTGCTGCCACAGTTCAGCATTGTTCAAATCTGCCGCCACCAGTCGCTGCATGATCTGCCCTGCACGATCAAAACTACCGGTGCTATAGAAAATCGCCAGTGCATTTTTTAGTTGTTCCTGCGTGGGATTTTTTTGCAATGCTAGCGCTTTATCCATGGCATCGGCGCTCGCCACATAGTTGCGGCGTTTGTACTGCACTTGCGCCAGTAGCAAATAAATTTCCGCGTCAGCACTACCACCGGTAGGCTGCCTGACTGCCAAAAAACTCTGTATCGCCATTGCCGCCTTGTCGTAATTTTTTTGCAGCAGGGAAATACGCGCCAACTGCCCTAGCATGTCGCGTTTGTTTTCTGGCGTAATCGCCGGATTCTGCAACGCTTTCTCAATGTACTGCGCTGCCTTGTCGTAATCCTTGGAGCCAGCAAAATGTTGCGCCAAAAATTTTTCTGCACTGGCGCGCGTCGCCGCATCTTGGAAGGTTCCAAGATTTTTTTCCAGCTCGCCCACCGACATCGACACATTTTCTGTCGGCGCAACATCGAGATCGATATACATACGACTGCGATATTGTTCTTGTGCCCACAGCGAGCCACAGCCCATCAGTAGAAAAAAAGCAATCGACAATCGTAAAGTGATTACGCGCATAACAAAGCGGCTCATCGTAGCTGTTGATTATTATTGGGATAATCTTTCCAGCGCAGTTCTATGCGCTGTGTCAGTTGCACTTTGGCTTTTCTAGCCTTGAGATCTTCGGGGTCGTAAATCCAGTCAGAAACCGCCGCAACGACATTGGCATCAAACAATCCAGCGGGCTGGCTATCCAACACGCGCACATTTTCAACCTTTCCACGCATATTGACGGTGAAAGTCACCAACACCCAACCGTCGGTTTTGTTGCGCCATGCAGATTCTGGAATATTGGGCTGGCGGGTGCCGAAAGGCACAATCTCGCGATATCCTTCAGCGCCTTTTCTATCCGCTTCCGCAATTTTTTTGGCCAACTCACGATTGTTGCCACTCGGTCCTGACCAAGTAGAGCCGCCATCGCCATCACCAAAACCGCTGCCAAATACACCACCGCTGCCACTTTCCAGTGTGACATCATCAAACGACGGCGCGAAAGAAGCGATGGGCGGTCCACCCACTTTCAATTTAGGCGTCGCCACCGGCGCGCTCACGGCGAGCGGTGCCATCGTCGGCTCTGCTACCGGCTGATTGGTTGGCGGTGGCGGCGCTTCTTCCGGCGGCGTTTCCTTCGGCTTGCTTTCAGGTGGCGGCTGATAAATATCAACCGAAACAACCAAATTATCCGTATCAATTTTTAACGGATTACCGCTGATTAAGCGATGCATAAACAAAAAAATTGCCGTGGTAACTAGCACGCTAGCCGTCGCCGCAAGCAGGAGTTGTTTATTTTGTGAGAAATTTTTCACGACCGCAGAACACCAAACCTTTTACTGCGGCGCGTTGGCAGCAACGGCGATTTTTTCAATGCCCGCCAACCGAATTTGATCCATCACACGCACCAGTGTGCCGGTATTGGCAGCGCTGTCTGATTGTACGATGGCGGCACCTTCAGGATTTTCCGCATGCATACGCGCCATGATGGCACGCACCGAATGCAAGTCCACTTCACGCTTATCAATCCAGATTTCACCTTTCGCCGTAATGGCTACAAAAATATTGGCGCTCTGTTCACTGCTGGCACTCTGTGCATTGGGAATGTTTACCGTCACACCAGTCGCTTTCACAAAGGTGGTTGTGACGATAAAGAAAATCAGCATATTCAACACAAAGTCCAGCATCGGCGTCATATCGATATACACTTCCGCTTCGTCTACATCATGTCTGCGTGTACGCATCTGAATAGCCCTATCGTTTATTTTATTTTGGGTTTCAACTTTTGGTTATTTTTTGCTTGCTGTTGCTCATCGCTGGTCATGGCATCTGCAAACATTTGTTGTTCCCGCGCCGCCAAATGACGCAAGCGCGCCGAGAAATACTGTGCGCTCAGTGAGATCACCAAGCCAGACATGGTTGGCACCGTAGCGCGATACACACCAGCCGCAATCGCCTGACTGTCGCCACCCGTGAGCGTAATAATTTCAAACACGCCGATCATGCCCGTCACGGTTCCCATCAAACCCAACAGCGGACAGACAGCAATCAGCGTGCGAATCGTGGATAGCCACGCCTGCAACTGCAATTGCACCTCACACACTGTCTCACGACGAATGGATTTTGCGCGCCAAGAATCGCGGTCAGCGCGAGCATTCCAGCGCTGCAACAAACTTTCACGCAATGCCGGATAAGAAAAACGCAAAAACAAAAAACGCTCTACCATCAACAACCACAGCACCAAACACACCAATAACAGCGCCCACATCATTGGCCCACCGAGCGCAAAAATATGTGCAATATTGGAGGTGAATGTGTACCAGCTCATACAGCGTGCGCGCCTGAATTATTTGTGTCTAGCAAAACTGCTTTTTTCCATATTGCGCGCCAAAATACCGGCGCTCTGTTCGTCCAAGCGTTGAATCAATGATTTCGCCAACACCGTCACGATGTTGTGACCAAACAACAGCGGCACCGCCACTAACAAACCCAGCACCGTACACACCAAGGCTTCCGAAATACCGGCCGCCATCAATTTAGGATCACCACCGCCAAACAAACTGATCGCCTCAAAGGTTTTGATCATGCCGGTTACCGTACCCAACAAACCAAGCATCGGCGCAATGGCTGCAAATAACTTGATAATGTTGTGGCCGTATTCCATCGGTGGCACTTCTTTCAAAATCGCTTCATCCAACCTGTATTGAATAGTTTCTTCATCATCCGCATTGGTATTTTTCACACTTAACATGATGCGACCCAAGGGATTTTTAGGCGATGGATTTTCGCTGTCAGCAATTTGGTTCAACACGCTGCGACGCATTAACAGCAAATACAGTGTGCGGTACAGCGTGACGATTAAACCGATAATGCCGACCACGATCGTCAAATACCCCACCATGCCACCTTGATCCACACGCTCACGCAGATCCGGTGTGCGCGCCAACATGCCGAGCAAACTGCCGCGCGTGGGATCCAAAGGAACGGCACCAATTTCACCACTACTTACAGAAAACTTTTCCGCCATGTGCAAAAAGCGTTTCTCTGGCTGCTTGTCTGGCACCACAAATTCACTGGTTTCTGGTACATAGCGCAAAAAATCGCCGGCAGAAAACGCGGAGAAAGTTCCTACACGCACGATATCAGCATCACGCGCAGCACCACTCGCTTCAACAATTTTGCCTTTATAGGCAGCGACTTTCCCCGCTTCTGTCATCTCTTGTTGCACGAGATACCACAGACGCTCCATATTATCGATGGTCGGCAACGCATCTTGATTGTTCAGTGTTTTTAATTCCGCTGAACGCTCTGGAAATTGCGCACTCACCTGCGAATCATCCAGCGTCGCCGAAAAATCTCCGGCAAACTGGCGATACACACTGAACACATCGCCCATATCAGTCACGCTCTGCTGCAATTCCTTGCGCAGTTTGGCAATCTCGGCATCGTTAGCTTCAATTTGCATTTTTGCAGGATTATTTTTTGCCTGCGCCAAGTAATATGCAGTACGCGCTTTTTCCAACAATGCCTGCTGCGCATTGCGCTCTTGCAAAAATTCCGCTTCGCGTTGACGATTCAACGCACGCTCTTTTTCATGCTCCGCGCGCACTTTCGCCAACAACTGATCGAGATCGGTAATTTGCTGACCCGTGGTTTGTGCGCCCACGCTGGACACGAGAAACACCGACAAAAGAAAACTGACCAATACTTTAATCATCTCAACGGCTCCTCAGCGTTTCATCGGCAGCGCCAGCAATTGCGGCGCGAGCTGGTTGCGCGCAATACGCAAGCCGTGTTTGATGTCTTCGTTGTATTCACGCGGCACTTCTACCCATTGTTTGTAGGCGCGATCCCAGTAGCCGCTGCGCTGCCCATCCATGGATTGAAAATAAAACGCCGTGCGTCCCAAACGCAGAAACTCAACCGTCAGTGTTTCTTCACCCAGCTTCAAATCGCCACGCCAGGCTTCAATGCCGCGACCAAACTCTAATTCCTGTTGAAAAGCTTCCAATAAAACGCGGTATTTATCTTGCAAAGCCAGCGTAGAACTCGCCAACTGCTGTTTCACTTTTACTGTGCGCGCCAAACGCTCTTCTTGGTGAAACGGCAAATCCAGCGCCACAAATTGCTCCAGCGCATCACTCATGCTGCGCATCAAAGGCACAATGCGCTGCTGCGTGGTTTGGCGACTGGCCACTTGCTCGCGCAAGCTCGCTAATTCTTTTTCCTGCGCGGCTAAGCGATCCTGAATTTCCTGCGTGTATTGATCTTGATAATCCACGGTGGCGGTTAAACGCTTGTATTCCTCAACCATGGCCTGCGTTTGCGATTGCAAGTTAGAAATATTTTTCTGCACCGCACCGGCTTCGGCATTGGTTTCCTGCATCGCTTTGACATTATCGTCGAGCGTCGCCGCACCCACAGAAGTTGCCGCCAGCATCAGCAAGACAGCAGTACGCCTGCCCAGCATTCGGGAGAAAAACAGTCGCATGATCGTAGCCCTAGTTATTGTTGGTAGAACTTTTTTATATTGCCTGTGGACTATAACGGATAGAAGCGACAGCGCACACTAGCGGTTTTTCCATAAACCGCCTACAAAAATGTGACGCAGTTAACGATCTGCCACTTCAATGCGATCAACGCTTTGGAAGCCGCGCGGCAGCTTATTACCACGACGGCCGCGCTCCCCGCGGTATTCATCGAAGTCACTGCCTTTCAACACGGTGTGGCGTTTGCCGGCATACACCATCAACTGTTGTCCTTTGCTCACCACGGCAACAAATTGCAGAAACTCTTCACGCGCTTCCAAACGCGACGAAGGAATATTCATGATTTTATTGCCCTTACCTTTTGCCAATTCCGGCAATTCACTGAGCGGAAACACCAGCAGACGACCTTCATTGCTGATGGCAATCAGCAAATCATTGGTCGCATCGCGCACCACGCAGGGCGGCAGCACATTGGCTTTTTCTGGCACGCTCAATAGCGCCTTGCCCGTGCGATTTTTACTCTGCAAATCTGCGAGTTTTGCCACAAAACCGTAACCAGCATCGGTAGCTAACAACACGCGCTCTTCATCATTGCCCATCAACATGGAAATAAATGTTGCACCAGGCGGCGGCGACAATTTTCCGGTCAGTGGTTCACCTTGCCCGCGCGCTGAAGGCAGTGTGTGCGCCGCCAACGAATAGCTGCGCCCGGTTGTATCCAACAACAACACTGGCTGATTGCTGCGTCCACGCGCCGCTTGCAAAAAACTGTCGCCGGATTTGTAACTCAGCGTCGCCGGATCAATCTCATGCCCTTTGGCTTGGCGTATCCAACCTTTTTCAGACAACACAACGGTTATTGGATCCACACTCAACAAATCCGCTTCTGAAAACGCTTGCGCTTCCTCGCGCGCCACCAAGGGTGAGCGGCGCGCATCGCCGTGTTGCAGCGCCACTTCCTGCAATTCTTTGCGCAGCAAGTTTTTCAATTTGCGCGGTGATTCCAACAGTGCTTGCAACTCCGCGCGTTCTTTCGCCAACGCATCCTGCTCACCGCGAATCTTCATTTCCTCCAAACGCGCCAACTGGCGCAATTTGGTGTCGAGGATGTAATCGGTCTGCGCTTCACTCAAACCAAAGCGCGCCATCAATACGGCTTTGGGATCTTCTTCGGTGCGGATGATGTGTATCACTTCATCCAAATTGAGGAAGGCGATCAACAAACCTTCCAACAAATGCAAGCGCTGCTCTACTTTATCTAAGCGATATTGCAAACGGCGACGCAAGGTTTCTTGTCGGAACACCAACCACTCACTCAACACTTGCTGCAAGTTTTTCACCGCCGGCTTGCCGTCCAAACCGATCACATTCATATTGACGCGATAGTTTTTCTCCAAATCGGTGGTAGCAAACAAGTGATTCATCAACGCATCGACATCAATGCGATTTGAGCGCGGAATAATCACAATACGCGTGGGATTTTCGTGATCGGATTCGTCGCGCAAATCCTCCACCATCGGCAGTTTCTTGGCTTGCATCTGTGCGGCAATCTGCTCCATCACTTTGTTGCCGGACACCTGATGCGGCAGCGCGGTGATCACAATATCGCCGTCTTCTTTTTTCCACACTGCGCGCATTTTTAGCGTGCCGCGACCCGTGGCATACATTGCCAACAAATCATTGCGCGAGGTGATGATTTCCGCTTCTGTCGGAAAATCTGGCGCAGGCAAGTGTTCGCACAACTCGGCAATGCTTGCCGTTGGGTTATCCAATAAATGCACCGTCGCGGCGATCACTTCGCGCAAATTATGCGGCGGAATATCGGTGGCCATACCCACCGCGATGCCCGTGGTGCCATTCAATAACAGCGCCGGCACACGCGCCGGCAACACTGTCGGCTCTTCTAAGGTACCGTCAAAATTCGGCGTCCAATCCACCGTGCCTTGCTCCAATTCCGACAACAGCAAATCTGAAAAGGCGGTGAGTTTGGATTCGGTGTAACGCATTGCCGCAAAGGATTTTGGATCATCCGGCGAACCCCAGTTGCCCTGACCATCCACCAGCGGATAGCGAAAGGAAAACGGCTGCGCCATCAACACCATCGCTTCATAGGCGGCGCTGTCGCCGTGCGGGTGAAACTTACCGATCACATCACCCACAGTGCGCGCAGATTTTTTGTATTTCGCGCCGGCTTTTAAACCCAGCTCGCTCATCGCATACACAATGCGGCGCTGTACCGGCTTCAAACCGTCACCGATGTGCGGCAGCGCACGATCAAGAATGACATACATGGAATAATTCAAATACGCCTGCTCGGTGAAGTGCGCGAGTGGGCGTTGTTCAATATCGCCAAAAAAATTGAGTTCGGTTGTCATGATGTTAGAATTTGTACTCGTGATGAAAAAAATGTATCAAGATTTGTCTTGGGCGTGCATACGAATAACATCCTGTATCTGTGCCGGCTCAAACACCACACCCCAACACCACTGGCCAAACCCGCCTTTGGCATTGACTGCTTTTACCCAAGCATCCAGCGCAGAACGCTTGGCCTTGTCCTGCGGTGAATCCTCGCCCTTGATTTCCAGCACCAGCGTTTTTCCGTTGGTGAGCCGGATCAGGAAGTCCGGCACATAGCGCCGCCGCGAACCGTTCCACAGGTAGTAAATCTGTAAACCGAGATGATCGTTCTTGGCATAAGCTTCCACCGAAGTGCTGCGTTCCAGCACATTGGCGGCGTGCTGCTCCCAAGCGCTGTCCGACACCATGTGACTGATCTGGGATTTCTGCGTCGGCACACAGGGCTTAGTGGTGTACCAGGTACGCATGTTGCGAGTGGAGCCTATTGGAAAATCCTCGTCGAACACAGGCTCGAAACGCTCCTGATTCTGCTCCACCACATAGCGCAACAAATGCTGCACCACCAGATCCAGACTCAATGACAGCAGGATACGCTTGCGCAGCGGTTCCTGATGAAATAGCGAAGGAATCTCGATGCGATCCGATTGCAGGAATTGTTCAACGAGCTGGATCAACTGGAACACCAGCAAATCCCGGCCACCCTCAAACTTTCCTTGCAACTGGTCAAAAGCCTTGCGCGCCGCCTTGAATACCAATTTCTGCAGGCGGAATTCATCGGGCAACTGTTCGAGGTCAATCAGCTGGATCTGGTTCCAGTCGGTGGCACCGCCCAGCGCCGGCGCGATTTCGACGGCAATCGGCACCTTGGCGGGATTAATCTTCAACGGTTCAACTTTCTCCCAATCCACCGCGAGGCGAGTTTGTACAACGGCATCCACCCGCAACACATTGGGCCAGCGGATTTCGAGCTCGTTGCGATCAACCAGCGATTCAATGGCTGTACTTGGCTTGGGTGGCGGTGGCGGTTCACCACCGGCACCGACATCCTGAAAGATGCTCAGCGGCACGCCAAAAATATTGACATATTCCGGCCTGAACAAGCCGTTTTCGTCGCGGTCATACGACACGCGGCGCAAACCACGCCCGATGACCTGTTCACACAATAACTGACTAGTAAACGCGCGCAGCCCCATGATGTGGGTGACATTCTTGGCGTCCCAACCTTCCGACAGCATTGCCACGGAAATGACATTCTGCAGATCCTGCCCAGCGGTATTGCGTTTGCCGACGTTGTCGATGATCGCGCGCAGCAGTTCCTCTTTTTTCAGTCCAGATAATTTTTCCTTTTGCTCATCCGGTATTGATGTAGCAGCCACAATAGCTTTTAGTTTTTTCTCGTAATCCTTGTCTGTGCCGGATGTTTCGCCCACTTCAGCGGATTTCAGCACTCGCGAATCTACTCGCAAAGTTTTGTCAGGCGCCTTCAATTCCGGCCAGTGCGCATCACCGCTGTTGAAGTAGTGCTCCAGTCGCGCAGCGGTTTCGGTGCGGTTGCAGACTGTGAGCATAACGGGCGGCGAGGTATGCCCCGCCTCGTGCCATTGCCGGTGTGTTTCGCGCCAGTCTGCTGCAAGCAACGTGTAAGCCTGTTGCACCAGCAGCGGCAAACTTTCATGCGGTTCCGCACCTTTGCGATTCAGGTCTTCGCCCACTTCGGGCTCGCGATAGAGGTGATACAGCTTTGGCTTCATGGTTTGTGTGTCGGGCACAACGCCGTCTCGAATCACTACGCGCGGCGTCTTCACCAAGCCGCCTTCAATCGCATCGTTCAGGCCAAAATCCGAAATCACCCAATCAAACAGTCCTTGCTCGGTATTGGTCTTGCCGGTGGGGGCAAACGGGGTAGCCGACAAATCAAAGCAGCGCTGGATGCGCAGCTGGCCGTGGATGCGATCCAGCCCTTCGACCCAGCGTGTGGCTTCTTCCAGATCCAGTCCCAATTCTTCGGCAGCCTTCTTGCCTTTGAATTCCGCAGGAATGCGGTAAGCGTGATGCGCCTCATCATTGATGATCACAATATCTTTACAGGCTGACAATTTACCCAACACACGCTGCACGAATGCCTTGTCACTTTCCTTGCCTTTCTTGACGACGGAACGCTCCTGCTCTTTCAGCGGCATCAGCGTATGCCAATTCTCGATCAGCAATTCCGCCTGATTCAGTTTCTGCCGCAAGGCTTCCGACGGACACAAACCGTATTCATCGTAGTAATTGGATGGATGCCCCGGCAGTAAAACCTGCAAGCGCTCTTTTACTGTAAGGCCTGGCGCAACGATAAACACTGCACGGG
This sequence comes from Cellvibrionales bacterium, assembly GCA_016713115.1. Taxonomy (NCBI): domain Bacteria; kingdom Pseudomonadati; phylum Pseudomonadota; class Gammaproteobacteria; order Cellvibrionales; species Cellvibrionales bacterium. The sequence goes on from JADJPU010000001.1 coordinate 585,918, forward strand.
AAAAATCCTTGTGGCGTTTCGGGTACATCAGCGCGTTCAGCACCTGCCAGGTGATGATCATCGCCATCACCGTGGTTTTGCCGGAGCCGGTCGCCATCTTGTTGCACAGCCGTTCCCATGCGCCGCCATCACCCTGCACAAAAATGCCTTGCTTGTATTCAGCAGGCGCCTCTACCCACCAGATCAACGTTTCAATCGCCTCCAGCTGGCAAAAATAAAACGACAACTGGCGCGCAGAATCATCATGCCAATGCTCTAGCAACTGTCGGGTGACGCTGGTAATGCCGTGGTATTCCGCCGCCCGCCACGCATCCACCCGCTCGCGAATACTGTTGACCTGCTCCAGCTCCACCGTGCGGCGCGTGTTGTTGCGTGTGTCAAAGATTTCGTAACCAGCCGGACGGCGGCCCTCCGTTAGCACCAGATTGCCACGGTCATCGGCCCAATACTGGCGCGGGCATTGGTAGGGGGAGTTAATGATGAGGGATTGGGGTGAGCTCACAACGAAATTCCGGCAAATAACGGAATCTCGATGGGTGGCAACTTGCCACGCTGAGCAACATCAAACACATGCTGACGCCAGAATGGCCAGACATTATGGAATACATTGTATTCCGCAAAAGCTTTCAGATGTTCGCCATCCAAATCGCCGGTTATGTCATAAACAGCAACATAACTGGCTTCGATAACAACGAAAACTTTCGGATTTTCTTCTTCTGTAGCAATTCTGACACCCAGAGTAACTTTTACGCGCAAGGTTTTTGGCGAACCCTTTTCGTCATATGCTTCCCCCACCAGAAATTCACCGCCTCGCATATCCTGCTGGACAATATTCAAGCCAGCCTGATTTTCAGGCATTGCACTCGGTTTTTCGAATTTGCAATTCTCAAGAACAATATCCCTTAGCTTGAGGTTCTTGGTTGCATGGGCAATCAACTGGGCACTTTCATTGCTCATGCTGCCGCTACATTCATCCTCGACCAATTGTGATAGAAAAATTTAGTCCCCTGCGCTTTTGGAAAATAATTGCGAGCCGAGGCTATGAGTTTGACAGGGCTAGCTGTTCTGTAACCCGCCACTTCATGATGAACTTCTATGCCAGCAGCAATTTTCAGAAGATCAAGAATTTCTGACTGCATCGCAACCAATCTAAGAAGCTTATCCATTGCTGCACTCTGTATAACATCGCCGCGCTCGTATTTTGAAAATGCATTGGCTCCGCCACCGAACAATTCTGAAGCGGCCTGCTGCGTCAAGCCCAGCGCCTCACGAATGGCCAGAATCTCTTGGCCTGTCAGCAACCCCTCTTTGGCACGCTTGGCATCAGCCACTTTCAGATGGTTGCGCCGCACTTGATCCGACAACACCGGATCCGCACCACAGAGAGCGCACAAGCAGTATTCCAGCCCTTCCACATGAACTGTGCCATTGTTGTGCTTGAAGTCATCGGCGTAAGTACCGGCCACTAGCTCACCTTCGTCACAAACTGGACACATCATTTTTTCATTCGTCATAAAGAACCTTCTCGATGAAAGGACATGAGTAAAATCGTCACGCAATCGCGATTCAGTTTTAATTTGATATACAGCTCATCTTGGTGCCCTGTCGGGCTTTGATAGGTAATGTGGTATACATCGAGCCAACCCTTACGGTCACCATAATTAACAGACTCCCTGTAGTGATTCTCAGCAAGACTTGCCAGACAAGCATGAACATCATCCGGCGAGTAACTGAGATTCTCGATATCTTTTGACACATCACGAGACCAATAATCCACTTTTCCCGCTGCGGCCAGCTCCCTGATGCGATCCAGAGAGAACTCCTTTCGCTGCCGCCTTTCTTCCTGCTGTGTAACCATTATGGTTAGCTGCCTCCCTGGCGTCAATGCGGCAAACCGATAACTTTCAAGGACTCAATTCCCCGGTCATCGACAATCTTCACCGCAATCTTGCGGTTCTCGCCAGCTTCGAACGGCAGGGAAACGGTGCCGTGGAATTGCGCCAGTTTGCTCTCGTCCAGCTCGGCACGGATGTTCTTCTTGAGTTTTTCCCAGCCCTCGCCCTTGCCGGCCATCGGGAAGAACACCTGGCGGGGTAACAGGGAGCGCTCGTCGTAGTCGGTATCCAGCAGCCACACGGCGATCTTGCTCTTGCCGCCGCCTTCCAGCTCGCCGGTCTTGGTGTTGAAGTAGTCGAAACCGTTCACTTCCACTTCAAACAGGCCGTCCTTACGCTGGCGCACATCCACATCCGGCTGGCCCATGAGCCAGAAGCTCTGGTTGCTGGCGCGGTTTTTCTTCAGGTCATCGGTCAGCAGGTCGGTGTTCATCTGCGCCTTGAGCGCGGTGATGCCCTTGAGGTTGTCGATGTCCTTGGCGGCTTCCGGGTCGAAGGTGAAGGCGCAGAACACGATCATCTTCGGCAGCGGGAACAGTTCGCCCGCTTCGCGCAGGGCGTGTTCCACCTGCCGCTGTTCCAGTGCGCCGTGTTCAGGGCCGAAACTGACGACAACGCGCTCACCCGTCTCGGCCACCGTGCCGGTGCAGTGCAGGCAGGTGGTGCCTGGCAGGGTTTCCAAGGATGAAAACTTGATGTATTGCAAAGGTTCATCCTTACGCTTGATACCGCGCACACCAGTTTTCAGCAACTCGTCGCGCCAGGAATGCTGGCGTTGTGATTCACCGGAGCGGGCGATGGACACATCCGCTTCGGTCGGCTGTTGCGCTTCGTCCAGCGACAGCACGGTGGGGAATGGCACGGCCTCGACGGAAAACGGGCCGGTGATGCGCAGTTTGTTCTTTGAAATAGCAGGCTGATCGTACAAGGTTTCCTGATCGGCATGCGCGGCAATGGAGGCATCCATTTTCTTCTGCATAGCTTGCCGCGCGGCATGGAAACGCTCGAACGGCTCCCTAGCCGCAGGCTCCGCATCTTCCGGGAAATCGAACGGCACTTCCCATTCCTGCATTTTTTGCTTGGCGGCTTTATTCAAATCAGCCAATGCAGACTCAATGGCTGGATGCATGGCCTCGTAAATGGTGTCGATCTCGGGGTTGTTGGCGATGGATTTGAGCGTGACATGCGGCACGGTTTTGTAGATAAACCCCCCGCGCAAGCCTTCGTGCGGGTACTTCAATTCAAAATAATCGTAGCTCGCCGTCATCAACCGCTGCTTCGCCAGCGTCACCGCCACCCGCGAAGTATCACAGGTAATCCAGCGCCTGCCCCATTTTTCCGCAACAAAGGCAGAGGTTCCAGAACCACACGTTGGATCGAAAACCAAGTCACCTGGATCGGTAGTCATGAGTATGCAGCGTTCAATCGCTTTCTGACCTGTTTGTACTACATAAATTTTGTCTTCAGTAAAACTTCCGGTGGCCGTGTCTTCCCAAAGTTTAGTAATTGGGGTTGCTGGATAATCATCCAAATATCTGATGTAGCGCAGGCTATTCGCCGCAACATGAAATCTACCTGCTTTGCCCAGCCTTTCAAGGCCGGCCGTTGTTGTTTTCCACGTTGTAGCGTAACTAACATTTTGAAAATTGAACGTAAACAGCGGATTGCCTTGTGATGATATATCGGCTGGCTGATATATCTTTACATCATTAGGAATAAGGTCGAGATTCCTTTTTTCGGCAGAATTTATACCACGATAGAATCCAGTTGGAAATTTAACCCATGAGTAATTATCTGCCGTGCCGCTTTCTTTATTTTTATCTAAAAACAACTGATTATATTTTGTTTTTTTAGAATTTTTTCCATACCAGATAATATAGTCAAATCTATCACCCAGTTTTTGGCTAGCCAACCCGGTAGTTTTGACAAATACAATATCCGCACAGAAATTTTCCAACCCGAAAATATCATCTAGAATTTCTCTGACATGGTGTACATTTTCATCAGAAATCTGCACAAACACGCTGCCACTCTCATGCAACAACTCACGCGCCAGCAGCAGGCGGTCACGCAAATAAGTGAGATAAGAGTGAATCCCCAGCTCCCAGGTATCGCGAAACGCCTTGATCATCTCCGGCTCTTGCGTGAGATCCTCGTCCTTTCTGTCCTTCACATCGCGCTTGTTCACAAACGGCTGGAAGTTCGAGCCGTACTTGATGCCATAGGGCGGATCGATATAGATCATCTGCACCTGCCCGGCCATGCTTTCTTTCTGCAATAGCGAATTCATCACCAGCAGTGAATCACCCGCCACCAATCGGTTACTCCAGCCCTTGTCATGCTTGTAGAAATCAATCGCATCCCGCAGCGGCAGGTTTTCAAACGAGGCATTGAACAAGCCCATCTGCCCCGTCGGTGCCGCCTTGCCTTTCTCCTCTTTCATCACCTTGCGCACCGCCGCCAGAATGCTGGCCGGATCAATCCGCTCGTGTACATGCAGCGACACCGTATCCACCTCAAACGAGGTGCGCTCGGCCTTGCCGGCCCAGTTCAGGGAGGGCGACTGCAGGCGTTTCAGTTCTTCCAGCGCTGCGCGCATTGTGGCTTCATCGCCACTGGCCAGCGCATCGTCGATCAGGTTCTCGACGTGCGCGCGCTGGCTGTCGAACTGCAATTCAGGGTCGAGGTGCGGGTCGTACTTCCACTCGGTTTTGGGCTGGTAGGGGTCGGTACTCTCGTTGACCATGCCCACTTCCGGGTTGTTCTTGCGCCGGTCTGAATGGCGGTAGGAAATCACCTGTGTGGCTTCGTTAGGGTTGGCGCGCACAGCCGGTTGGGTCGTTGCTTTTTTTTCTAACAGTTTTTTTAGGAACAGCTGCCAACGGCGGATTCTCCTGCGCGGCAAGTAAGAATTCATCGATGCGGTTTTGATCGTCGGCCATGCCGATAACTCCCTAACTGAATTTACCTTTGACAGCAACAATGGCAGCCGAGGCGCAATGAGCCAACACTCAACCACCATACATCCATTTTTTCACGGTACATCTTCTTCAAAGCACGCCTTCTTTAACCCACTTCCGCCAAATTTCCTTTGCTTTCCAGCCACTCTTTGCGATCGCTGGCGCGCTTTTTGGCGAGCAGCATGTCCATCATTTCGTCGGCGTTATCTGCGGCTTCTATCGTTAATTGCACCAAGCGGCGCGTGTCGGGGTTCATCACCGTTTCGCGCAACTGCATCGGGTTCATTTCGCCCAAACCTTTGAAGCGCTGCACATTGGGTTTGCCGCGTTTGTTTTCGGCGGCAATGCGATCCAGCACGCCCTGCTTTTCACTTTCATCCAATGCGTAATACACATCTTTGCCGATGTCGATGCGATACAGCGGCGGCATCGCCACATACACATGCCCCGCTTTCACCAGCGGACGAAAATGGCGCAAAAATAAAGCACACAGCAAGGTGGCGATGTGCGCACCGTCGGAATCCGCATCCGCCAAAATACAAATTTTGTGATAGCGCAAACCGCTCACATCTTCCGAGCCGGGATCAACGCCGACTGCCACAGAAATATCGTGAATTTCCGCACTGCCCAGCACTTCATTCACATCCACTTCCCACGCGTTCAAAATTTTTCCGCGCAGCGGCATGATGGCCTGATACTCGCGATCGCGCGCCTGTTTAGCCGAGCCGCCGGCTGAATCCCCTTCCACCAAAAACAATTCACCGCGTGTGACATCACTGCCGGAACAATCCGCCAATTTCCCTGGCAGCGCGGGGCCGGATGTGATTTTCTTGCGCTCGATCTTTTTGCCGGCGCGTAAGCGTTTACCGGCATTGCTGATACAAAATTGCGCAAGTTTTTCTGCATCTTCTATGTGTTGATTCAACCACAAACTGAACGCATCTTTTGCCACACCAGAAACAAACGCCGCCGCTTCACGCGAAGACAAACGCTCTTTGGTTTGACCAGAAAATTGTGGGTCCGCCAACTTCGATGACAGCACATACGCGCAGCGATCCCACAAATCTTCCGGCGCGAGTTTGATGCCACGCGGCAATAAATTGCGGAACTCACAGAACTCGCGCAAGGCTTCCAGCAAACCGGTGCGCAAGCCGTTCACATGCGTACCGCCCTGCGGCGTAGGAATTAAATTGACATAAGATTCCGCCAACAATTCACCGCCTTCCGGCAGCCACAATACCGCCCAATCCACCGCCTCGGTGGTGCCGGTAAAACTGCCGACAAACGGCTCGGCGGGCAGCAATTCCCAACCCGCACAAGCGGAGGCGAGATAATCTTTCAGGCCGTCTTCATAAAACCACTCATCGCGCTCACCGGTTTTTTCTTCCAAAAACGTCACGCGCAAACCGGGGCAAAGCACTGCTTTGGCGCGCAATACATGGCGCAAGCGCGGCACAGAAAAGTTCACAGAATCAAAATACTGTGCATCGGGATAAAAGCGCACTGTAGTGCCGGTTTGTTTTTTCGGCACAGCGTCGAGCACTTCTAAATCGCTGGCGCGGTTGCCGTCTTTGAAGGTCATGCGGTATTTCTGGCCGTCGCGTTTGATCAACACTTCCAAGTCGGTCGATAGCGCGTTCACCACCGACACACCCACGCCGTGTAAGCCGCCAGAAAATTGGTAGTTTTTGTTAGAGAACTTACCGCCGGCGTGCAGCGTAGTGAGGATGACTTCCACGCCTGGCTTTTTCTGCTCGGGGTGCAAATCCACCGGCATGCCGCGACCGTCATCCGCGCAAGACAGCGAGCCGTCCTTGTGCAGAATCACATCGATTTGCTTGGCGTGACCGGCGAGAGCTTCATCCACCGAGTTATCGATAATTTCTTGCGCGAGGTGGTTCGGGCGCGTGGTGTCGGTGTACATACCTGGACGTTTGCGCACCGGATCAAGGCCGGTCAAAACCTCAATAGCATCGGCGTTATAGCTGTTGTTTGATGGTGCAGAACTCATGCGATCCCCCGTAGAAGGTGGCTATTCTACGGGGAATCTTGCACTGTTCCAGCTTGACCTGTGTTTTTTTACAGTGCCAATAGCGCTTACCGCTCTTCTACCACGCCACCGCGAGCATTCCCTTGGCGCTGCCGACCACCACCATCGCGTGCGCGCTCACTGCCTCCACCATCATGGCTTCTAATACCACCGCTAGAGCGAGACGGCACGGCTTGCTCGTAGCCGCCGCTGCGTGAGCTGGACGGCTCGCCGCGCGGCATCTGACCACTGCGGCTAGGTGTTTCACTGGCTCGACCACCTGTCGAGCCGCCCCAACCACTGTTCTCATTGCGCGGCATAAACACCGGACGCTGCTGCTGTCGAATCACCGGCGGCTGCGATTCGTTTCGCGAACGATCAACGCGGGTATTACTTTGCGTGTCGCGTTCGTTACTGCGGTATACCGGCGCGGGAGCATAACGCTCTACGGGCTGACGCTCACTGGACGAGGTGTCACGGCTGTGACCACCGCGATCACGGCTGCCGTCGCTGTTTCGGTCATACCGATCGCCGCGCGACGCACGATCGCTATTGGTGTTATAGACAGGATAGGCGGTGCGTGGCGTTGCTTGTGGTGTCGCACGCTGCATGCCATCGCGTTCGACATGCTCTGGCTTGATAGGACGCCCCTTGCCATCGCGCACAATATCGTCGTGGTAGCAGTTATTTCTGCGACACCAATCTTGGCGCTTGCTATACCAATGATCGTTGTAGCCGTGCTGACGATCCCAAATGATCACACGGTCGTAATCATCGCGGTAGCGATAGCAGTAACCGCGATAGCTGTAGTAATCACAGCCGCCGTAGTTGTAAATAACCCAGATACGATCGCGCGGGTAATACATATTTCCAAACGGATAGTAGTAGTTGTAATTGTTGGTGGCGTAAACCGTTGTGCCACCACCATCGTAGTAACTACCGCCATCGGAGTAACCGCCGTTTCCGCTGTTGGAATAATAACTACCGCCTGCAGAATAATGGCCGCCGCCACTATTGCCGCCATAACTTCCGCCTACGACATAGCCACTATTGCTGGAATAGCCTCGGCCATGCCGATAATCCGTTTCGTAAAAAGAACAACTTGCCAAAAAAAATACTGCCAGTGCCATACCAATGAGTGTGCGCATAATGCCCTCCTGGAGCATGCAATGAATACGCGCCTTTACACTAGCAGTGTGTGTGGCAGGGCTACAAGATGGCTAGAAAAATATTTTTTAACGCGCGTTTTTTTGCTCCATGGCTTTGCGCAGTAAGTCGCCCATGGAACCGGTAGCAGTCGCCTGTTTGGGCTGACCGCCCCCCATGTAACGCTCGCTGGTTTTGCGATCCACCTTGGGCGTTTTTCCGCCATCGGCTTTGGCAGCAATTTCATCATCCAAGCGCATGGTGAGCGCGATGCGTTTTCTGGCGGCATCAACTTCTAACACTTTTACTTTTACGATATCGCCGGCTTTCACCACTTCGCGCGGGTCTTTAATAAATTTATTGGTGATGGCAGAGATATGCACTAAACCGTCTTGATGCACACCCACATCCACAAACGCACCAAAATTCGCAACATTAGTGACCACACCTTCCAACACCATGCCCGTTTGTAAATCTGATATTTTTTCGATGCCATCGCGAAAGCTAGCTGTTTTAAATTCAGGGCGTGGATCGCGACCCGGCTTATCCAATTCACGAATAATGTCTTGCACCGTCAGCAAACCAAAATGTTCACAGCTATAATCTTTTGCCTGTAAGCCGCGCAAAAACGCACTGTCACCGATCAAACTTCCCACGCTGCGATTGTTTTTCTCTGCGATGCGCTGCACTACAGCGTAAGACTCTGGATGCACCGCCGATTTATCCAGCGGATTTTCACCATCGTTAATGCGTAAAAAACCGGCGGACTGCTCAAAGGTTTTATCGCCCATGCGCGGTACAGCTTTTAAAGCTTCGCGGCTACGAAAGACACCATTTTTGTCGCGAAACTCCACAATATTTGTCGCCAGTGTTTGGTTGAGGCCAGACACGCGTTTCAGCAGCGCCACCGATGCGGTATTCACATCCACACCCACACCATTCACGCAGTCTTCCACCACGGCATCCAGTGTGCGCGCCAACTGCATTTGGTTCACATCATGTTGATACTGACCAACACCGATGGACTTAGGATCAATTTTTACCAACTCTGCGAGTGGGTCTTGCAAGCGGCGTGCAATCGACACCGCACCACGAATCGTGACATCCAAATCCGGAAATTCTTTGGCTGCCAATTCTGAAGCGGAGTACACCGAAGCCCCCGCTTCACTCACCACCACTTTTTTGGCTGTCAGCTCCTCGTGTTTTTTTAACACATCGCCGACAAATTTTTCTGTTTCACGCGAGGCTGTGCCATTGCCTATGCTGATTAAATCCACGCTGTACTGCTTGCACAAAGCCAGCAGAATTTTCTCGGCTTCTGCAATTTTATTTTGTGGTGGATGCGGAAAAATCGCACCGTGCTGCAACACTTTGCCGGTGTTATCCACCAATGCCACTTTCACACCCGTGCGCAAACCTGGATCCAGACCTAGGGTGACTTTTTGCCCAGCGGGCGCTGCCAGCAATAAGTCTTTGAGATTGCTGGCAAATACGCGAATAGCCTCTTCCTCAGCGCGCTCGCGCAACTGACCAAGCAAATCGGTTTCCAAATGCGTCAGCAATTTGATGCGCCAAGTCCAACGCACCACTTCTGCCAACCAGGTATCAGCAGCGCGACCTTCATTGCGTATACCGGCGTGTGCCGCAATACGGCGTTCACACACATGATCAGGCGTTGTCAGCTCTTCTGGCAGCGTCAGTGCCGCCGTTAACACACCTTCTTTGCGCCCGCGAAATACCGCCAGTGCGCGATGCGATGGCATCACACTCACTTTCTCGCTGAAATCAAAATAATCGCGAAACTTTTCACCTTCTGCTTGTTTGCCATCCACCACTTGCGATTTCACCAAGCCGTGTTCAGTGAGATATTCACGCAAATCGCCTACCAGTTTTGCGTCTTCGCTGAAACGCTCCATCAGAATTTGTTTAGCGCCATCTAACGCCGCTTGTGCATCATTCACAGCATGTTCAGCGTTGATATATTTCTCCGCCTCTGCAGAGGGATTCAGCGTTGGGTTTTCTAACAACACCAGCGCCAGTGGTTCCAAGCCCGCTTCACGCGCCATTTGCGCTTTGGTGCGCCGTTTGGGTTTGTAGGGCAAATACAAATCTTCCAAACGATTTTTAGTATCGGCAGCAACAATATCTTTTTCCAATTCCGGCGTGAGCTTGCCCTGCTCTGCAATACTGGCAAGCACGGTCTTGCGACGATCTTCCAGTTCACGCAAATACACCAGACGCTCTTCCAGTGTGCGCAACTGTGTGTCATCCAGAGCGCCGGTAATTTCTTTGCGATAGCGCGCAATAAAAGGCACTGTTGCACCTTCATTCAGCAACTGCACGGCTGCTACCACTTGCTCCGCACGCACCAATAATTCTTTAGCAATTTTTTGTGCAATTTGTTGTTCGATTGTATTCATGTAGCCACCCTGCAAAACAGGCTACATTATCGACAGACAGCCATAAAAAAGGCAGTCTTGAATACAAGACTGCCTTGTGTTTACTGCAAGAAAATACGCGCTAGGCGAGTATGGCCGGCAACTGTTTTGCCAATTCCGTTTTTTGCTCGGTGCATTTTCCAGTTAATGCAAAACCCAACAAATCACCCTCAGGACTGCGGAACAATGAACACACATTGTCGCCATCCACTTCTTCATGCCATTCACCCACAGCACCGTGCAATGGCGGCGACAACTGAATCGGGCAGACCGTGACTTTTACACCAACAGGCATAGGGCCATACACCACGGCGGTGCGCTCGCCTGCCAAGGTCTTTGCCAAGGTGCGCGCGCAAGCCATCAACGGCAACACATAAAAACGCACATGACCTTCCACCTCTGCGCAATCACCCATCGCGTATACATCCGGCACAGAAGTTTCCAAATACCGATTCACGGTGATGCCGCGATTCACCGCAATGCCGGACTGACGCGCCAAACCAATGCGCGGACGCATACCCACCGCCGACAACACCACATCTGCTTCTATTTTGTTGCCGTTTGCCAGCGTAGCAACAATGCCGCCCTCTTTTTTGTCGATGGTTTCTACCACCGTACCAAAGTGATAGTTCACTTTGCATTCACGCTCCAACGCGCGCTGCACAGCAGCAGAGGCTTTCGGCGGCATCAAAGCACCGAGTGGACCAGATAACGGATCCACAGCCTCCACTTCAAAACCACCCACAGCCAAATCATTTGCGTATTCACTGCCGATTAAGCCCGCGCCAATGATCAATACTTTTTTCTTGCCAGCGACTGCTTTTTGAAAAGCAGCGTAATCCAGCAAGTCATTAACGGAATACACCAAATCCAAACCATCGCCTTGCAAGGGTGCGCTAATGCACTCAGCGCCCCAGGCAATCACCAATTTGCTGTAACGCAATTTTTCATCACCCAAACTGATTTCGTGATTAGCCGGATCAATCGCTGTCACTTTCGCAAAAGTGCGAATTGATGCCTGCAGCTGCTCTGCCATCGCACCCGCATCTGCCACCGCCAACTCATCCGCAGTTTTTTTCTTGGCAAAGCCCGTGGAAATCATCGGCTTGGAGTAATTGCGACCGTCATCGGCGGTAATAAACATTAACGGGGTTTCTTTATCATGACGACGAAACTCCTTACCCAAGGTGTAACCCGATAAACCCGTGCCGATGATGATGATTGGATCTGACATTTCTCTTACCTCAAGTTAATGATTCTTTATCAAGCAGTTCGCTTGCCAACCACTGCAAATAATTCTCAGCGCCCCGCTCAATAGGTAACTGAATAATTTCCGGCACACTGTAACTGTGCAATGCCGTAATCAAGCGCTCCATGCTGGCAAAATGGGCGCGTGATGTTTTGATCAACATCAACACTTCACTCGCCTGCTGCACTTCACCTTCCCAACGATAAACACTGTTGATGGGCGACAGCTGCACGCACGCAGCCAAACGACTTTCGACCAACGCTCGCGCTAAACGCTGGGCTTCTTCGTGATTGCTGGCTGTTGCCAACACCACACAAAAAGCATCATCAGACAACGCGCGCTCTGTCATTACAGATCAATCGTCACATTCGCCTGCATACGGCAGCCACTGCGGATTTCTACGCTCCATAAATGCTTTACCGCCTTCCGCAATATCAGGGTGCGTGTTTTGCGTCATGATGTAGCTCCACGCATTTTCCAATGCCGCGTGCAGCCCCATTTCTTTCGCTTCCCAAATCGCTTTTTTGCTGCGCGCTAAAGCAACAGGAGAATTGGTTTTAATTAAATCTGCCAGTGCGTGTGCGCGCTGCATCAATTCTGCAGCGGGTACCACTTCACTGATCATGCCCAACTCATACGCGCGCTGTGCATTCATGCGCTCGTTACCACCGGTCAAAGCCATGCGCATCACCGCATCAAACGGCATTTTGCGCACCAAGCTCACCGGCTCCAAACCGGCAACCAAACCGACTTTCACATGCGTATCAAAAAATGTTGCAGTATCTGCTGCAATCACAATATCGGAATCTGCAACAAAATGTAAACCACCGCCAACCACCATGCCATTCACAGCGCAAATTACCGGCTTCCAAATGCGATTTTGCAGCGATGTCCATTTGATGGAAGCGAGCGTGCCAAATTTGCGACCTTGCTCATCCACTTCACCATCGGTTTCTGGCAAGTCCGCTAAATCCGCACCTGTGCACAAAGCCTTATCACCGGCGCCGGTCAAGATGGCAACCACCGCTGATTTATCTTGATTGAAATGTTGCCACACTTGCGACAACTCGCAACTCATCACGGAATTCACCGCATTGCGTTGTTGCGGGCGATTTAGTGTGATTACGGCAACGCCATCGGCAACCTCATATGACACTGTTTCAAACTTCATAGCAAAAACCTGTTTTAGTTTTCATCACATTATTTTTTAACGCATAGCGCGACAAATACCCGCGCTGCGCAATACACCCGCCAAACGCCCCAAGGCCTGTTGCAGTGCCGCATTTACCACCACAGCATCACTCTCAGAAGATGACGAGGCTTCACCGACAGCAACATCCAGATACGATTGCCCGTTCGGTTTAAAAACTTGAAATTGCAGACTGATACGAACATACAGTGTGCTATCGCGATACGCGCCAGTTCCACCATCAAATCCCAATGTCACTACCGGCGGGACAGACCCAGCAACCGCAGGGCGCGTTTCTTTCCAAAACACTTTTTGCACAGCTTGATCCAATAATTCGCCCAGTGCCACGCTGCGATCATCGCCTCCCAAAGGCAAACTAAAACTTTTGGTGAGATCACTTAAATAAATGGGCGAAGTGCACATGTGCTGCATTTCTTGCGCATTCAGCGTTAACACAAATTTTTCTGGTGCGGCGCGCTGTTGTGGTTTTTCTTTCGCCACACAACCTGCCAGCAATATCAGCGATATTGCCAGCAGTTTTTTACACATCCTTGCGTTCATCGTGCAACACCTCACTGGGTTTATTTGTCGATGCCGATAATGCTTACTGCACAACCTGTCGGGAAGCCACCGATATTGTGCGTCAAGGCCATCGTCGGTTGCTTGCCGTTGTGCAGAGACAACTGGCGTTTATCCGCACGCCCCTGCAACTGCAACACATTTTCTACAATCATGCGCACGCCGGTGGCGCCGGTGGGATGACCAAAGGTTTTCAAACCACCGTCAGTATTCACCGGCAATTCGCCTTTCAAGGTAAAGGTGCCGTTGGCGATATGTTCTTTCGCTGAACCTTTGGGAATAAAACCCAAATCTTCGTAGGCGAGCAGTTCCGTTAAAGTAAAGCAATCATGCACTTGGGCAATGTGGATTTCTTTGAACGGATTACTGATGCCGGCAATTTTATACGCTTCCGCCGCGGCATTTTCTGTCGGCTTCCAGCGCAAAAAGTCGTGGTCGGGGTCCGTGTGCGGATTCGCCGCCGAGCCACTCGCCACCGCTTTTACATACACGGGATCATCGCGGAAATTTTTTGCCAGTGATGCTTTAGTAATCACCGCCACCGCCGCACCATCGGATTGCGCGGCGCAATCATATAAACCAAATGGCCAAGAAATCATGCGGCCGTTCAGCGCATCTTCTTCGGTGATGATTTTTTTCAAAAATGATTTTGGTGACAGCGTGCCGTTGTAGTGATTTTTCACCGCAATTTTCGCTAAGTCTTCACGACCTGCGCCAAACTTTTTGAAATACGGCGCGGCGCACATGGCAAACCAACCCGCGGGTGTCGCCGGCAAATCGCGCACGCCTTTGATATTCACGCTAGGGCCAGACACGCCGCGATCCTTCGGTTTGTCATAACCCACTACCAACACGGTGTCATACACGCCGGCTGCAATTGCCATCACGCCAGCGCGGAAGGCTTCTGTGCCGGTGGCGCAGTAGTTGGAAACCGCCGTGAGGGGTTTGTATAACTTGAGTGCTTCACTGACTTCCACCGGGCCATTTTTGGTGTACAGCGAGCCGCAATAAATCGCGTCGATTTGTTTAGCTGGCTCGGTAATACCCGCATCGGCATACGCTTCGTACGCCGCTTCGACAATCATATCTTCTTCGGATTTATCCCAGTTCTCACCGAACTTGCAGCAACCGACGCCGACTATCGCCACTTTATCTTTGATACTCATGCGGCAACTCCTTCAGCGCTTACTGAAACAACCGGCGTACATTTCCAGAAATAATTCGGGCGCAAACCCACGCGATGGATACAGCGAAAAGTAAATTCCACGGGCAAATCCACGGCGATTTCTTTGGCAGAAATCTCACCAATTTGCATGTGAATGCGCGGACCAGCCGTGCCATCCGCATTCACCACTTCCACGATACCGACAGCCGTTGGCGGCTCTGGCGAGGGAAAAACGCATCCAAAGTGTAGGTCACCACTTTGCCGCTTAAATCGCTGTAGCAAGCGGGCGTCCACTGATCTTTGCTGTGACAGCGCACGCACACGCGCCCTTTCGGAAATTGATGCGTGCCGCAGTGTGTGCACTGCTGACCTTCCAAAGACAAATCTTCATCGCGCTCACGAAAATGCACCGTGGCAGAAATGCCTTGATCGTCCACTTCTGGATATTCCGTGATCGTCAAACCGCGCGCTTTCATGTATTTGCCGTAAGCATCCACCACTTTGCGGCGCACCAATAAATCATTCACGCTGCGATACGCTTCTGCTTTTACGCGCGCACCATTGACTGTGAACAACAAGGCTTCGGCACCGTCACCGTAATTAGCGACGAGAATTTTTTCACCGGCTTTCGCTTGTTCCAATGCAGCAATCAACAACAGCGGTGCAAACGCAGCGCCTGCATTGCCAACTTTACCAAACAAAGGTTCTTGGATCTGCTCTTTCGCAATGCCCGCCGCTTTGCTCATTTCACCGAGCGAGCGCGCTTCCGGCGCATACAACACGGCTTTGTTGATTGCACTCAACGCCACGCCGCTTTTTGCCGATAAACCTTTGATCGCGGCTACCGTATTTTCGATATAGCCGTGCACATTAACGAAACGATCTTCCCAACTGTGCGCAAAGCGATCGCCCTGCTTGCGCCAAATATCAATAATTTCTGTGGTGTGCGCACACGCACAATCCAACGCGGCGATTGCGCCTTCTGCTCCAATCAAAAACGCAGCAGCAGCATCGCCAGTATTCGTTTCAAAACCAGAACCGGGCGCGCCCATGCGACAATCAGCAGCAATTACCAACACGCGCTGCGCGCTGCCTGCTTTTACCGCATCAATGGCTGACTGCAGTGCGATGGTGCCTGCGCGCGTGCTGTGTGAAATATCCGCCGTGCGCACATCACCTTTCAAGTTCAGTGCTTTGGCAATAATCGCCGCGCCCTGTTTTTCTGCAAACGCGTAAGTGGTCGTGGCAAACAACACAGCATCCACACGCGAGCGATCAAAACCCTGCAAACAATTTTGTGCCGCAGCCACAGCCATCGTCACGCTGTCTTCATCCATCCACGCCACGGCTTTTTCAGGCCCGCCGTCTTTCGGCGCTTTACCGGCGATTACCGACAGCGGCAAACGCATGCGCGGAATGTACGCGCCGTAAGAAACAATACCAGCCATTTGCATCACTCCTTCACCGGCGGTTTGACGCCCGCATGAAATGGATAAGGTTTGCCGAGCATGCCGAAAGCGCCAAACTCTGGCGGCATGTGTTGTTTGAAATGTTGACGAATATCGTCGATTTCCCAACCGCCCGGTTTAATCAATGTTTTGCCGTAATGCGGTTGCACCATGTGCGAAATGCGATCGCCGCCGGTGCCAAAAATTTGTCCAGAAACATAACTCGCTTCGTCGCTGCACAACCAGCACACAATGGGACCGTTATTTTCTGGCGGGAAAAATGGCATTTTGTCCGCATCAGAAAAAGTCGCTGACATATGCGTCGTCGCCAAAGGACCGATCGCATTGACGCGAATGCCGTGTTTTGCCAATTCCATCGACCAAGTGTAAGTCATGGACGCAATCGCACCTTTGGCGGCGGAATAATTGGTTTGACCGAAGCTGCCAAAATGCGCGCCAGAAGTGGTGTTGATGATGGAGCCGCCGCGACCCTGCTCAATCATTTTTTTGGCTGCCGCTTGCGCAATCCAAAATGTACCCATGACATGAATGCGCCACACAATATCAAAATCCGCGTCTTCCAATTTCAGCATGGTTTTATCGCGCACAATGCCTGCGTTGTTGATCGCAATATCGATACTGCCAAATGCATCGACGCACTGTTGAATGAGCGATTCACAGCCCGCGCGCGAACCGATATCCGCATTGCTGGCAATGGCTTCGCCACCAGCCGCTTTGATTTCATCAGCAACTTTTTGCGCTTCTTCTAACAGAATGTCATTGACGACCACTTTCGCGCCGTTTTTTGCCAAATGCAGGCAATGTCCGCGACCCACACCGCGACCGCTGCCGGTGACAACTGCCGCTTTACCTTCGAGAAGTTTCATCACATTGACTCCATCACGCCGCATCGAGAATCAATGCGGCAATACGCTTTTCGAGATACGCGCTGTCCCAGTTGGTCAACTGCCAGTGTTTGGCGCGACGGAAAAACAACTGCGGATCGCCTTCAGAAGTAAAACCAAAACCGCCGTGCACTTGCACGCCGGTGGCCGAGGCATCGCGCAACACATTGCAAGCTTGCAGCTTGGCTTGCAGCGCTAATTTCTCATACGGCTTGCCGTTGTCTATCGCCCACGCTGCCTGATACACCAGCACTTTTGCGCCTTCGATTTTCACAATTAAATCCGCGAGGTAATGCGCAATCGCTTGGAAAGAACCGATAGGTTTGCCAAATTGCACGCGCTGTTTGGCGTAATCCACCGTCATTGCGTGAATGGCTTCTGCTGCGCCAATCGAGCGCGCTGCCAATGCAACAATGGAATGCGTCATCGCGTTTTCCCACGCAGCCCAGAAACCTGCCGCGTTCAACACATCAGCGGCATTGACGGCAACATTATTGAAATCGACTTGAAACAGCGTGTCGTCAGCGTGATTGCGCTCGCGCGTCAATGTCACACCAGAGGCTTTCGGATCCACCAACACACCGATCACATCCTGCACACCTTCACCAGCGCGCGCCAACACCAGCAAGCGCGTAGCGGATGCCGCAAACGGCACCATGATTTTTGTACCGTTCAACACATAGCCATCGCCTTGTTTCACAGCGCGCATCTGTACACCTTCCGCACCAAAACCGTTTTTCGGCTCTAAATGCGCAGGCACGATGATGGCCTCACCGCTGGCGATGCCAGACAAAAAGCTTTCCTGTTGTTGCGCCGTGCCGGCCAACTCCAACAACTTGGCAGACAACACACAGCTCGCCCAATGCGGGCTGGGTGCGAGCGAACGGCCAAACTCCTCGTACACAATCGCCATTTCCAGCGCGCCCCACGCCATGCCGCCGTGCGCCTCAGGAATCCCCAAACTGGTGATGCCCAGCTCGGCCAACTGCTGCCAGAACGGTGCGGAGTAGCCCGCCTCATCGCGCTCCATTTCGCGCACCACGGCGGACGGCGACAATTCTTCACAAATACCGCGCGCGGTATCGCGCAGCATCACTTGTTCTTCGCTGAAATCGAGATCCACAACGGACTCCTCTGAAGGCTTTAACGAAACGGAAAAGGGCGGGCATTCTACCATTCCGGCAGCATCACAGTACCCAGATGCCTCCCTAGGCAGAGCGAAGGTGGCGCTATTGCGACAAGCCGCACTCAGGCGACAGGCAGTGTCGCGCTTGTCATCAATAAGCCGTTACGCGCTGTTATCGGCAAGTTGGGCTGGGTATGCCATGGCCAGCTTGTGTACCTGCGTCGTGGCCGTGATTTGCAAGCAGGATGAAGTGGCAGATGCTGCCGCTTCCGTGTTCTGGACATCCCTCACCACAGCCGTTGGCACATGGGCAGCTGAAGAAATACAGGAGGCAATAGTGTGACTGCCTACAAAAAAATTATGAATAAATAAACACTTAGCTTTTATCAAAACACTCATCTTCGCTTTCCAAGCGTTTTTGCAGCTTGTCACAAATTTCTCTGATTCTGGCTTCACCCGCTGGAGTGGCTCTTATGATATGAATGTATTTACCAAACACAGAACAAAACTCTCTCCAGTCATTTTCTTCCCATTCTTTTTTTGAGGTCATCAGCTCCATCCAGTGCAGTACTTCATCTGCACTGGCCTGTGTTTGATCAGGGTGTTCGTCATCACCAAATAGCGAGGTTTGTTGCATACGAAAAAGCTACCAATACCGCTGATTCAATCGTCTCCGCAAAGGCGGAGGGATGTTTTTTACCAGCAAACGCAATAAAGGATTATCCAGCGGTTTGGTACCTATCTCCGCCCCGCAACGCGGGCAATGCGGTGTAAAAAACACATCACCCTCCATGCAGGCAATGCCGGAATAGTGGCATTGGGTACACACGGTTTTTACAGGCCTTGAACCGGGAAATGGCATGAAATTTCTCTTTTTTGTCGATGACTGTTATTTGCGCATCCAGTTCACAGCCAAACCGGCACACGCCACGCCTGCAGCAACGCCGAGCCATTTTGGCCAAACAGATGGCTCATCTTGATGTTCCTCTTGTTTCAGCAGCGCTTCCAAACGAGCAGATGCATCCTTCAAAGCAACATCAGTTTCCTCAAAAACAGCAGCAGTTGCCTCTGCGATTTTCTCCAGCTCTTCCAGATCGGTTTCGATAACTTCTTCTTGAATTGATCCTGATAGATCAGCCTCATCCGCCAGCTTCAACATTTCTTCATCATCGTTTTCATCTTCAGCGGCATCCTTTTTACGAGGTTTTTCCAGGCGGTTTTCTCCATCCGCCCACGGCACATCAATACCCAAACTCTTCAAGCCATCCAGCAACTCTGCTGCACTAAAGTGAGAAGTTTTTCCTTCTGCATCTCGTATAACAACCTGCTCACCCAAAATATTTGCCTTTTCTTCATCCAATAATTCATCCCACTGGACTTTAGTGTTTGCTAGGCAAGCCATAAAGCGCGCACGCCTTTGGCAGGCAGCCATTTTGGCTTGCATGTTGGCTCTTTCTTTTGCTCTTTCTTTTCGTAATTCATCTGATGTACTCATGGTATTTCCCTCTTGTGTAAAAGTGCATCAATAACGCACCCGCATTTGCAGCATAGCTGTGCCTGCTGTGCTGGAACGGCGAGGAATACTTTGGGCGACGCAGGCTGTCGCGCAACACTAGGAGGACTGGTCAGCGCACGATTTGACAGGTAATAATGGAGCGCAGATAAAAACAACAAACCAACACAGAGGTCATCTTGGGCAGCAGCACCATCTCCGCCACCTATCGCCAATGGCTCATGCTACAAAACCTGCCGCGTGGTCGCTGGGCTGGCACGGCCGAATTGCAGCAGGTGCTGCAGCAGGAAGGCATTGATGTGAACCTGCGCACCATTCAGCGTGATCTCGTTGCCATGGCCGAATTCTTCCCACTGGAATCCAACGGTCTTTCACCGCAGGGTTGGCGCTGGAAAAGCGATGCGCCCGCCACCCAGCTCCCGCATATGACCAGCAGCCAAGCGCTCACTTTTATGATGGTGGAGCAACACCTGAAGCTGTTGATGCCCACCAGCGTGCTGAAAGAACTGCACCCGTGGTTTGATAACGCCCGTCAGCAGATGAAGCAAGGCGTTTCACCAGCGCACCGCTGGACAGACAAAGTGCGCATCGTCCCGCCCACGCAGCCGCTCATTCCACCCACCGTTGATGCTGAAGCCCTGCAAACCATTCAGGAAGCCGTGCTCAAAGAGCGCCGCATCGACGCGCTGTATGACAGCCGCACCAAGAAAAAAGCGCTCAACCTTGAGCTTGATCCACTCGCCATCGTGCAGCGCGGCACCGTGCTTTACCTCATCGCCGTCGGCAAAAGTTTAAGCAGCGGCCAGGCTACCGATGCCATCCGTTTATTTGCTATGCACCGCTTCAAAAAAGCGTGGCTGCGTGATGAAAAAGCACGCAAACCCAAAGACTTCAACCTTGATGATTACCTCACCAAAGGCGGCCTCGGTTTTGGTGATGGCAGCATAAAAAAACTGAAGGTGATTTTCAGCAAAGAAGCTGGCGAGCATTTGTACGAATCAAAATTGAGTAAAGATCAAGTAATAAAAGAATTACCGGATGGCAGACTTGAAGTCACCGCCACTGTTGCCGATACGCCGCAATTGGCGTGGTGGTTGAGGGGAATGGGGGCATCCGATAGCACAAAAAAACATCACTAAACAAAAGGAGAAAAAGAAACACACACAAGCAAAGAAAACAAAACAATAAAAAAATCAAAAAAGGAAAATGAAATATGAAATTATTACTGAAGACAAAAAACTGCACATTTTTTGTTGCTGCGCTACTGATGTTGGCAGAAGGCAACAAATTGACCATTAAAAAAGATGGAAATGCCAGCATGTTTTATAACGGCATGGTGAGGTAAAACCCATGAAAAACTCGTCTATCGCAGTCATCAGCGCAATGTTTGCAGTGCTTTCCTGTTCAGCTTTTGCAGAATCTACCTGCGCATCGAAAGTCATTTTTTCCTGCACGACCACAAAAGGCAAAACCGTGGAAGTGTGTGATGCGGGTTCCACCATCAAGTACAGCTTCGGAAAAAAAGGGGCGCCGCCTGAAATGGTGTTGGCCATTCCCCGCGCTGCGGCATCCACTCACCAGTGGGACGGCATGGGCAGATACATGAGTTACAACGTGCAAATTCCCAACGGAAACACGGTGTACGAAGTATTCAGTTCCGTGGACAAAATAGAGCAGGAAATAACATCCGGCATCAATGTCGAAATTGCTGGGAAACATGCCGCGACACTGACATGCAAACCTGAAACGGTCATCGACAATATTGAAGGTGTGGAATTGCCGCCTGCTGATTGAAAAAAAACAATCCCATTGCTAAAAAAGCGCCGCTAAAGGGTAGTGCGAGCCACTTCATACTGCGCTTGCGGCAGCTTGCCCTGCTTGTACAGCCATGCTGCCACTTCCGGCCAAGGGTACAGTGCCGACCCTGACGACAAGCCGTACACCGGCGACGGGAAACTGCCATCACCGCGTTTGTTTTTTGCATACAGCGATAGAGCAGCACGGGTAATACCTGCTCGTTCAGCCATCTCCGCCAAACTTGCCACACCAGTCTCTTGCACAACCAACTGGCTGAAACCAGCGGCACGAATATCTGCCAGTGCTGTTTTAATGGCTACTTCCGCGCTGTCGGCTTCACGGTCAAACTCCAGATACACCGACTGGTTATAACTGCACACCAACGCGTCATCACAGCCTGCTTCAAACAGCTTGTCTTCCAAATCTGCCATATCTGCCCGTGCGTCGCGGACAACAATGGTGAAATGATAGGTGTTCATTTTCTCACTCCCCGTTGCATTGATTGATTTTTCGCAAAATTTGCTTTGCGTGATTTTCAGGATTACGCGGCGTACTCCACACACTCATCATGTGTTCCGTGTGCCCTGCCTGACAGCGAAGACGACAAAACGCATGCGCTGACTTCCCAGCCTCAACAATATTCCAGCCATTCGCTTCTGCATATTCCAATGCCTCCCTGATATATTTATTG